>NZ_JACHIR010000002.1 GCF_014203355.1 Kutzneria kofuensis | reverse complement strand
CAGCGCGGCCCCGCCCTGCGCGGACAGCCCCGCCTGCGCGGTCATCAGCGGCAGGATCGGCGTGTAGACGAACCGGCCGATCCCCATGCTGGCCGCCAGCGCGGCGGCGGACCGCCCGACGTGCAGCCACGGCGTCCGCGGCAGGACGGCGGTCACGACCGGCCCGGGTCGTTCGGGTGCGGTTCCAGCTCGACGACCTCGGCGGTCATCCACGGCCACAACGGCAGCGTGCCGAGCACGTTCTCCCGCAGGTCCTGCTCGTTGTCGGCCAGCCAGATGCCGATGCTGCGCTTCTCGCCGACCGGCCGCCAGATCCGGTACAGATGCCCGGTGGCGGCGAGCTCCTTGGCGCGTTCGTGCTCAGCAGCTCGGCGGCGGTCGACCTCGGCCGGGTCGGTGCCGTCCGGGATGGTGGTCGTGATGGTGACGACGAATTCCCTCATACGGCCATGTTGGGCCGGTGGCCAGCGGAAATGCCACGACCGGCTGACTCCCGTGTGCTAGGCGCAGCCTCCTAGGATCGCCAGAGTGGAGCTACGCCAGCTGAGGTACTTCGTCGCGGTCGCCGAGGAGCTGCACTTCGGACGGGCGGCGGAGCGGCTGCTGATCGCCGGGCCGTCGCTGTCGCAGCAGATCAAGGCGCTGGAGCGGGACCTCGGGGTGGCACTGTTCGAGCGCAACCGCCGCGGAGTGGCGTTGACGCAGGCCGGCGCGACGCTGTTGCCGCACACCAAGGCGTTGCTGGAACGGGCCGACGACCTCAAGCGGCGGGCGGGCCGGCTGGCCGGCACCGAGCAGGTGCGGCTCGGCTACGTGAACTGGCGGCCGGCGGACCTGCGGGCGCGGGCGGCGCCGGTCGCGGAGCTGATCATCGACACCTGGGTGGTGCCGTCGCACGCGCAGGCGGCGCGGGTCGCCGAGGGCAGCCTGGATCTGGCGATCTGCTGGGTGCGCAAGCAGGACCTCGAACGGCTGAACCTCGCCTCGCGGCTGCTCGGCGTGGACCGCCTGCACGCCGTGAGCGTCGGCGAGGACGAGCGGCCGGTGCGGGCGGCGGACGTGATCGTGCCGGTCGACGACGACCAGACGTCCTGGTCGTCGTGGAACGTCTACGCGGAGGCGTTCGCCCGGGACACCGGGGCGAAGATCGTGCGGATTTCCGACGGCGGCATCACCGGCGAGGCGTTCGTCGACCACGTGCGGCGGCTCCGGCGGCCGGTGCTGAACTCGCCCAAGGGCCAGGAGGTGCTGCTGCCGCCGGACCTGGTGCGGCGGCCGGTCGTCGAGCCGGCGCCGCTGTGGACGTGGTCGCTGGTGTGGCGCCGGGGCGAGGTGCGCCGGGCCGTGTTCGACACCGTCGAGGCCGTGGCCCGGGGCGTGGAGTGTGAGCTCGGCGGCTGGCTGCCCGAGGATGATCCGTACCGCGCCTAAGGTGGGGGCATGAGCACGCGCCCCGCCTTCCACCTGGCCATCCCCGTCGACGACCTGTCCCGCGCCCGCGCCTTCTACGGCGGCGTGCTCGGCCTGTCCGAGGGCCGCTCCGCCGACCACTGGGTGGACTGGGACTTCCACGGCCACCAGGTCGTCACGCACGTGGTGCCCGGCGCCCGCAACGAGGCCGGCCGCAACCCCGTCGACGGGCACGACGTGCCGGTGCCGCACTTCGGGCTCGTGCTCACCGTCGACGGCTTCCACGCGTTGGCCGACCGGCTGCGCGCCGCCGACACGACGTTCGTGATCGAGCCGTACCAGCGGTTCGCGGGCGAGCCGGGGGAGCAGTGGACCATGTTCCTGCACGACCCGGCCGGCAATGCCTTGGAGTTCAAGGCTTTCCGCGACGAGTCCCAGCTGTTCGCGAAGTAGTCGGTCGGGGTCGGCCATGCGACCTTGCCGGCCGGTTGGTCGGCGGCCTGCCCCTCAGCTCTCCCCGGCGCGGCGGATCATGTCGGCCAGCAGCTCACTGGCCGTGTTCTTCGGCTTGTTCTCGGCCACCGACAACGACGTCTCCGTCCGCTGGACGCCCTCGATCTGCCACACCCCGTTGATCAGCAGCTCGCGCAGGTGGGTGTGGTCGCGCACGCGCACCCGGACCAGCATGTCCACTCCGCCGGTGACGATCATGACCTCCTCGACCTCGGGCAGCTCGGCGAGCTTGGTCATGATCGTCCCCTGCTCGAAGCCCTGTCCGGCGGTGACGGTCAAGTAGGCGATCGTCGGGTAGCCCAGCGCGCTCCAGTTGAGCCGCACCCCGTAGCCCTCGATCACGCCTTGCCGGTGCAGGCGGGCGATCCGGTCGGCCACGGCCGGCGCGGACATGCCGAGTTCACGGGCGAGGCTGCGCTGCGAGATCCGCGCGTCCTGGCTGAGCAGCAGCAACAGCCGCAGGTCGACGGCGTCCAGTTGGGCCGGCTCGACGGGCGTCGCCGCGTGCTCGCCGATGCCGCCCAGCGGCTTGACCCACTCCATGATTACTCTCCGTCACTTGTTTGGTGTCTGGACGTCCTGACCCGCGCTATGTAAGGTCGATGACGGAACTCTCCTGGCAAATGTAAGTTGGTGTCAAGCGGGGGTGGCGTGTGATCGACTGGACCACACGGCTGGCGCGGCGCGCGAGCACCACGCCGGACCTCATCGGCGGCATTCTCGCGCTGGCCGGCGCGCGGGACCTGATCAACTTCTCCGGCGGCTTCCCGGACCCCTCGCTGTTCGCCACCGACGTGGTCGGCGACATCGCCCGCAAGCTGATCGAGAACGACGCCGCGGTGGCGCTGCAGTACTCGTCGAGCGAGGGCATCGCCAGCACCCGCGAGGCGCTCGCGGACCGGCTGGCCGCCACCGACGGCCGGCGGCCCGCCGACGCCGAGCTGATGGTCACCAGCGGCGGCATCGACGCCATCACGCTGATCGCCAAGAGCATGCTCGACCCCGGTGACGTGGTCGTCGTCGAGGAGCCCAGCTACCTCGGCGCTGTCTCCGGCTTCATGGCGTTCGACCCGACCCTGCGCGGCGTGCCGCTGGACGGCGACGGCCTCGACGTCGACGCGTTGGCCACGCTGCTGCGCGAACTGCCGACGCCGCCCAAGCTCGTCTACACCATCCCCGACTTCCAGAACCCCAGCGGCCGCACCATGTCCGTCGAACGCCGGACCGCGCTGGTGGAGCTGTGCCGGCAGCACGGCATCCTGATCGTCGAGGACGTCGCCTACAGCCAGCTCGGTTTCGACGACGCGCCGCGGCCCAGCCTGTGGTCGCTCGGGCCGGACGTGGTCGTCCAGATCGGCACGTTCTCCAAGGTGTTCTTCCCCGGCGTGCGGCTGGGCTGGGCGGTCGGCCCGGCGGCCGTCGTCGCACAGCTGTCCATCGCCAAGCAGAACTCGGACCAGTGCGCGGGCGCCTTGGGGCAGCGGATGCTGGAGGAGTACCTGCGGGCCGGGCACCTCGACGAGCACCTGCCGCTGGCCCGTGCGCTGTACCGGAGCCGGGCCTCGGCGCTGACCGGCGCCCTGGAGCGGCACTTCGACGGGCTGGCCACGTGGACCGTGCCGCAGGGCGGTTTCTTCAGCTGGCTGCACGTGCCCGGCGTCGACACCATGGCGCTCGCGGTCGTGGCACGGGAAAGCAGGGTCGCCTTCGTACCGGGCTCGGGCTTCTTCGCCGAGAGCCGTGACAACGAGCACCTCCGGTTGTCCTACAGCAGGATCAGCGAGTCCGACATCGAGGAGGGCGTCGTCCGGCTGGCCGCCGCCGTCCGATCACTGCGGGAGACGTCATGACCACCAGCTCCGAGCACTTCACCACCGACGGCGGCGGGACTCCCACCGCGGCCGGGCGGTTCGTCGACGTGAACGCCATCCAGGCGATGACCCTCGTGCCGGGCCTGGACTTCCAGCCCGTGCTGGGCGAGAACCTCCTGCTGAACTTCGCCTCGTACGAACCGCACACCGAGGCGCCGACGCACAGCCACGCCGAGGAGCAGATCGTCATCGTCACCGAGGGCGAGTTCGAGTTCACCATCGACGGTGTCACCCGCACCATGCGCGCCGGGGACGTCGCGGTCGTGCCGCCGTGGGTGCCGCACGGCGCCCGGACGCTGGACAGCACGTGCAAGGAGATCGACGTGTTCACGCCGCCGCGGTCGACGCTGGTCGACTACGCCGCCACGCAGGTCGAGGGTTCGAGGGTCGAGGACTGACGTGGATCTTGGGCTCACCGGCCGCCGGGCGATCGTCACCGGCGGCTCCAAGGGTATCGGGCTGGCCGTCGCCGCCGAGTTGATCGCCGAGGGCGCGTCCGTCGCCATCTGCTCCCGCAACGCCACCGAGCTGGCCGCCGCCGCCTCGTCGTTGGGCGGCACCGTGTTCCACCAGGTCGCCGACGTCACCGACCCTGCCTCCGTGCAGTCCTTTGTGGACGCCTCGGCCGAGGCCCTCGGCGGCGTGGACATCCTCGTGAACAACGCCGGCCGGGCCCATCCCGGCAACTTCGAGACGCTCACCGACGAGGACTGGCGGGCCGACCTCGACGTCAAGCTCTTCTCGCAGATCCGCTGCTTCCGCGCCGCCCTCCCGCACCTGCGCGCCAGCGACTCGCCCCGCGTGATCAACGTCAACGCCGTCTACGCCCGGCAGCCCGATCCGGCGTTCTTCTCCACCACCGTCGTCCGCGCCGCGTGCCTCAACCTCAACAAGGTGCTCGCCCAGGAGTTCGGCGCCGACGGCATCCTGGTCAACAGCGTCAACATCGGCTTCGTCGACACCCCGCAGTGGGGCAACATCCACGCCCGCCGCGCCCCGACCAGGACCGCGCCGAGTTCCTCGACGGCCTCGCCGCCGCCGAGGTGCCGCTGGCCCGCTTCGGCCGCGTCGACGAGGTCTCCGGCCTCGTCGCCTTCCTCGCCGGTTCCCGCGCCAGCTACATCACCGGCGCCGTGATCGACGTGGCCGGCGGCATGGGCAAGTATGTGTAGGTGCCGCGCCCGCTGCTCTTTCTCGACGTCGACGGAACGCTGATTCCATTCGGCGGTGTGACATATTCGAGCTACCACACCGATTCCCCGGATCCGCTGCTCACTCGGCTGGATCCCGCCCATGGCGCCCGATTGTGCGCACTGTCGTGCGAACTCGTTTGGGCTACCACATGGCTGTCCGATGCCAATGACCTGATCGCCCCGCTGCTCGGCCTGCCGCCATTGCCGGTCGTCGACCGGCCCGATACCGACGACGAGGAACCGCCCGGCCTGCACTGGAAGACGTGGCCCCGGTTGGCGGATTGACCGCCGGCAACTTCGTTCACCGCGCACGCGAATTATTCGAAAAGTCGGTCGGGTTGCCTCTTTGGGCGGTACCGTCGATAACGGCCACCTGGGGGAGCGTACGTAGGCCAAACTTCTCACTGCCACTGCAATTGAAGGGGGCTGCTGTGGACGTGTGTGTCGGTGATGCGTGATGCTGGGACTTGACTATTCGGGCGGTAGGCCCCGCGGCGCGGCGATACGGGCGGCGGGGTACGGATTCGTGGTGCGGTATCTGGACAACGGCCTGTCCGGCCGGGCCAACCTCACCGCCGCCGAGGCGGCGGACCTGCGGGCCGCCGGTGTCGCGGTGGCGCTGGTGTGGGAGCGAAAGCTGCTGAACCAGCCGGACCGCGCCACCGAGGGGCGTGCCGCCGGCGTCGCCGACGCCCGGGCGGCGGTCGCCCAGGCCGACGCGTGTGGGCTCGCCGGCTGGCCGATCTACATGGCGATCGACTTCGACATCCCCGACTACGCGCCGGGCTCCTCGGACCCGAGGGCGAAGCTGGGCCCGTGCGGGGAGTACCTCGCCGGCGCGATGAGCGTGCTCGGTCGCGGCAGAACCGGTGTGTACGGCGGTTTCTACGCGGTGTCCCGCGCGCTGGACAGCGGCCTGGCCACCTACGGCTGGCAGACGGCCGCCTGGTCGGGCGGGCAGGTCGATCCGCGGATCCACCTGTTCCAGCGCGTCGGGGCCATCACGGTGGACGGCGTGGAGTGTGACGTCAACGAGGCACGCAAGAGCGACTTCGGCCAGCAGGACGGCGCCGGAGCTCCGGGAGGAAACGACATGGCTGTGTTCCTGAAGAACGTGGACGTTCCTGGCCTGTACGCCACCCAGGACGGCCCGCTGGTCAACGGCGTCCGCGAGGAGGTCGGCGCGGCGACGCTGAAGGCGTGGCCGGGCGCGAGCTGCGAGATCGGCCTGAGCGACGAGGAGTTCACCGACCGGGTGAACAAGAGCAAGGCGATCGAGGGGCTGGCGGCGGCGATCGAGGGGCTGCCGGCCCGGCTGGCCAAGGCGATGCCGGTCGGCACCGGCTCGCTCAGCGCCGCCCAGCTGGCCGACGCCGTGGCCAGCGGCGTGCGGGCGGCGCTGGACGGCATGAGCCAGACGACGGTGCTGCACGAGAAGACCAGCGCCAACTGAACGGTCACCGGCGCGCGCCTGGCCGGGGCGCGCGCCGGTGAACCACAATGTCGCCCATGCCCGAGTACGACGAACAGGACCCCGTGGACATCAGCCGGCCCAACCCGGCCCGCATGTACGACTACTACCTGGGCGGCGCGCACAACTTCGCGGTGGACCGCGAGGCGGCCGACCGGGTGCTGGCGATCCTGCCGGAGACCCGGGAGTTCGCCATGCGCAACCGGGAGTTCCTGCAGCGCGTGGTGCGTTTCCTGGCCGTGGAGGCCGGCATCACCCAGTTCCTCGACCTCGGCTCGGGCATTCCGACAGCGGGCAACGTGCACGAGGTCGTGCAGGCGGTGCACCCGGACAACCGGGTCGTCTACGTCGACCACGAGCCGGTGGCGGTGGCGCAGTCGCAGCGGCTGCTGGCCGACAACCCGTACACGGCGGTGGTGCACGCCGACATCCGTGATCACGAGACGGTGCTCAACCACCCGGAAACCCGGCGCCTGCTGGACTTCTCGCAGCCGCTGGCGGTGTTGATGCTGCAAGTGCTGCCGTTCATCCCGGACACCGACGACCCGGCCGGGGTGGTCGCGACTTACCGGGACATGTGCGTGTCGGGCAGTTACCTCGCGGTGGCGCACAGCCTGTCGTTCGACTACTGGCCGGGCGCGGTCGCCGAGGCCGTCGAGATGTACACGAAGAGCACGCATCCGTTGAACCTGCGCACCCCCGATCAGGTCGCCGCGTTCTTCGACGGCTACGACCTGGTGGATCCGGGTGTGGTGTTCACGGCCGTGTGGCGGCCGGACAAGCCCGTCTCCGACGAGGAGGCGATCAGCAGCCGTGCGGTCGCCGGGCTGGGCGTGCTGCCCTAACCGAGCCAGCTGAGCATGCGTGACGCAACGCGGTCGGGCGCCTCGATCTGCGGCAGGTGACCGAGTCCGGGCAGAACGTCGACCGTCCACTGTGGAAGGCGACGGGCGGCTTCCCGGGCCGAGCCGACGGAGACGAGCCGGTCCTGCTCGCCGTGGACCAGCAGCACCGGCGCGGCGATGTCGTTCAGGGCGGCCCAGGCGGTGCGACGGCCGCCGTTGATCGCCAGCAAGGTCCGTGCCGACGCCAGGAACGCCTCGTCGGCTCCGGGCAGGCCGGCGCGGTGCTCGATGAGCTCCACCAGCGCGGCGACGAGATTCTCCGGCACTCGTGACGGGTCGACGCAGCACCGGGCGAACGTCTCCCGGACCTGTTGCCGCGCCGTGCGTCCGCGCCGGCCCAATGCGAGAATGGTTCGGCCCAGCAGCGGCAACGCCAGCCGGCCCAGGATCATCGTCGCCGCGACGTCCGGGCGGGACCGGGGAACCAGCGGCAGCGCCGGATCGATCAGGACCAGCTTCGACACCGTCTCGGGATGCTTCGCCGCCTGCCGGGCCGCGATCAGGCCGCCCATGGAGTTGCCGACGAGGACAACCGGCTTGTCGGTGACCTGGTGGATGAACCGGTCGATCAGGTCGGTGTTGGCGTCGACCGTCGATACGCGGTGATCCGGCGTGGTCAGGCCGTAGCCGAGCAGATCGGGCGCGGTGATCCGGAACCTGGTGGCCAGCCGGGGCGCGAGCAGGCTCCAGTCCAGGTGCGAGCCGCCGAGACCGTGCACCAGCACCATCGGCGGCCCGTCCGCCGGCCCGCCGAAGTCCACGTAGTGGACCTGGCCGCCGATGTCGGCGTACCGGCTCGTCCCACCCCAGCGGGCCAGCGAGGAGGTCATGCCGTCCAGGATACGGACGGCGAAGTTCTTGTACGTGAACACGAGACCGATCGGTCGGCGGGTTCCGGTGAATCGATCACGCCGATAACCTGCGACCGAGTGGCGAACCTCGTGAGATCGGCGGTCGGAGATGACCCGAAAACTCCTGTGCCTGACGCTGTCCTGCCTGGCCGCGCTGCTGTTCGCGCCGGTCGCGTCGGCCGCGCCCGATTCGGCGGCGCCGGTTCGGGTGGCGCCCGAGCCGTCCTCGGTCGTCACGCTGCCTGGGCAGACGTTCACGCTGCGGCCGACAACGCGGATCGTCGCGCCGGCGGGTGCGGCGGAGACGGGGCAGTACCTGGCGGGATTGCTGCGGCCGTCGACGGGATTCCGGTTGCCGGTGACGTCTTTTGGGCTGCCGGGGGATATCCGACTGGATCTGGGCGGGCCGTCGAGCTTGGGGGACGAGGGCTACCGCCTCACGGTGACGGCGCTGGGCGTTGAGATTGCCGCGCATGCGTCGGCGGGGCTGTACTACGGCGTGCAGACGCTGCGTCAGCTGCTGCCGGCGAAGGTGGAGGCTCGAACCGTCCAGAGTGGACCGTGGACGGTTCGTGGCGTGACCGTGCAGGACACGCCCCGCTACGCCTGGCGCGGCGCGATGCTCGATGTGGCCAGGCATTTCTTCCCCGTGGCGCAGGTGGAGCAGTACGTCGACCTGATCTCCATGTACAAGATGAACACGCTGCACCTGCACCTGAGCGACAACGACGGCTGGCGCATCGACATCAACGGGTGGCCGCGGCTGGCGCGGTACGGCGGCAGCACCGACGCGAGCCGCGGGCCGGGCGGGTTCTACACGCAGGACGACTACCGGGAGATCGTGCGGTACGCGGCCAGCCGGCACGTGACGATCATCCCGGAGATCGACACTCCCGGGCACGTCACCGCGGCCCTGGCGTCGTATGCGCAACTGAACTGCGACGGCGTGGCTCCGCCGCTGCTGAACCCGGGTTGGAGCTCGCTGTGCGTGCCGCTGGAGGTCACGTACCAGTGGCTGGACGACGTGATCGGGCAGTTGGCGGAGCTGACGCCCGGCGACTACATCGACATCGGCGGCGACGAGGCGCTGACCACGAGCGCGGCGGACTATCGGTACTTTGTGGACCGAGTGCAGGGAATCGTTGCCGCGCACGGGAAGAAGCTGATGGGCTGGCACCAGGTCGAGGCGGCGGACCTCACCGGGTCGGCGGTGGCGGACTACTGGGGCACCGCCGGGTCCACCGACGACGAGGCACTGGCGAAGGTCGCGCAGGGGCGGGGAAACCGGCTCGTGCTGGCGCCGGCGGACAAGACGTACCTGGACATGAAGTACGACGCCCAGACACCCATCGGGCAGGACTGGGCCGGCTACAACGGTGTCCAGGATTCCTACGACTGGGATCCGGCGACGTTCGTTCCCGGCGTGGCGGGCGACGTCGCCGGGGTCGAAGCGCCGTTGTGGACGGACGTGTTCCCGACCTGGGACGACGTGCAGTACATGGCGTTCCCCCGGCTGCCCGGGATCGCGGAGATCGGATGGTCGGCGCGGAGCACGCATTCGTGGGAGGGGTATCGGGTTCGATTGGGGGCGCAGGGGGAGCGGTGGGACGTCATGGGGGTGAAGTACTTCCGGTCGCCTGAGGTGGCCTGGTAGGGGAGTTGCCGAGGCGTGGTCGCTGGTTTTGGCGTGGGGGTTGCCGGTTTGTGGGTTGGCGATACGGGTGGCTGGGGGCGCGAGATTCTCTGAGAGGGGGCGGCCTCCGGTATCGCCTTTATTCGCCCCCGGCCCTTCCGCTGCCTCCCTTACCCGTTTCCTGCTCCATCGCTCCCTCGGTCCCGTCCCTTCCTCTTCTCTGCTCAGTATTCGAAGGGGTGATTGGTGTAGTGGCGGCCTTGGGGGCGGTGAAGGGGGCCCACCGCCGCAGCCGGGCGTCGACCTCGGCGTGCCGCCCGATCCGGCGGCCGAGGTCGGCGTACTCCATGGCGACCGCCGCGCGCTGATTCGTCAGCGCGACGGCGGCCGGGTGGTGGCGCAGCCGGGTGTCGAAGCCGACGAGCGGGGCGCCGCGCCAGCAGTCGAAGCCCGCCGCGTACAGCTCGTACGCCCGCACCAGGTCGCCCATGCTGCGGGCGGCCGCCGCCCGGCCGGCGAGGGCCCGGAATTCCAGCAGGTCGAGCTGGCCGCGCTCGGCCCTGAGCAGGAAGCCGCCGCTCTTGCCGACGGACGCCAGCCACGGCGTCTGGCCCAGCATCCGGCGGACGGCGTCGGCGTGCCCGCGCAGCAGCCGTGGGTACGAGGTCGGCGGCGTGTCGCCCCACAGCACGTCGATCACCTCGTCCCGGCTGACCTCCTCGTTCGGCTGGAGCGCCACCACCCCCAGCAGCGCCGCCGCCTTCGGGCGCAGCATGCCCAACTCACGGCTGCGGCCCTGCACGGTCAGCGCGCCGAGCACGCCGATCCGCACCTGGTCGCCGCTGCTCGGCGGCACGCCGTCCAGGACCCGCTGGATCTGCTGCCGCGACGCCATCCGCGGCGTGTTGATCTTGCCGTTCTCCCAGTAGCGCAGCGTCCGCACGCTGACACCGGCGCGCACCGCCAGCTCCCGCTGCGTCAACCCCGCGATCTGCCGCTGCAAGCGCAGCGATCTGCCGAACTGCCCATCGTCCACGATCCGCTCCCCACCTCGGTCCGACTGGAAGAAGCAGTAGTCGCGGCGGCAAGTTCGGTGTCGGGCGCGATGTGGCGAACGACAAACCCCGAACACTGCGGAACAAGCCCGGAACCGGCAGGGTTGGCCATGGCAAGTCAGCCGGAAGGGACGACAAGTCGATGTCGAACACGTATCGGGCCGTCGAGTACCGCGAGCACGGCGACTCCTCGGTGCTCACGCTGGGGGAGCGTGCGGTGCCGGAGCCGGGCCGCGGGCAGGTGCGGCTGGCTGTGAAGGCCGCCGGCGTTAACCCGTTCGACTGGAAAGTCCGCCGGGGACTGTTCGGGCCGTCGATGCCGGGCACGTTCCCGGCCGTGCCGGGTTCGGACGTCGCCGGTGTGGTCGACGCCGTCGGCCCCGAGGTCACCGAGTTCACCGTCGGCGACGAGGTGCTCGGCGCTGCCTCCGGTTCGTACGCGGAAATGGCCCTGGCCTCGGTGAACAACCTCGTGGCCAAGCCCGCCGGGCTGTCCTGGGCCGACGCCGCCGCCCTGAACACCGGCGTCACCACGGCCTATCGGGCCTTGGCGCTGCTGGACCTGGTCGCGGGGGAGACCCTGCTCATCGACGGCGCCGCCGGCACCGTCGGCAGCATCGCCGCCCAGGTCGCGATCGCGCGGGGGCTGACCGTGATCGGCACGGCCAGCGAGCGGAACCACGAGTACCTGCGGTCGCTCGGCGTCATCCCGGTGTTGTACGGGGACGGCCTGATCGACCGGGTCGACGCCCTCGGCCAGATCGACGCCGCCCTGGACGCCTCGGGGCGAGGCGGTCTGCCGGCGCTGATCGAGCTGACCGGCGGCACCGAGCGGGTGATCACCATCGCCGACGGCAAGGCCGGCGAACTCGGCGTCCGGTTCACCTCGGGCAGCGCGGAGGAGCAGGTGCCCGGGGCCCTGGCCGAGGGCGTGGCGCTGGCGGCCGAGGGCAAGCTGACACTGCCCGTGACCACGTATCCGCTGGCCGAGGCCGCGACCGCGCAGGACGAGAGCGAGGCCGGCCACGTCCGCGGCAAGCTCGTGCTGCTCGTCTGACCGGCGGCGGGCGAGGGCCTGCCCGAACAACCGGTGACAGCGTTGCCGAACAACCGGCGGCGGTCCTGAACAAAGGGCCGCCGCCGCTCGCATCTCACCAACGGTGGTGGTGAGACACTCGGCTTATGATCAGTTCGCGTCAGCTGGAGTACTTCCAGGCGGTGGCCCGGGAGCTGCACTTCACCCGGGCGGCCGAGGCGCTGCGGATCGCGCAGCCGGCGCTGTCGCAGCAGATCCGCAAGCTGGAACGGCAGCTCGGCCTCGACCTGTTCGAGCGCAACAACCACAAGGTGGCGCTGACGCCGGCGGGAGCGGCCCTGCTGGCCCACACCGAGCGCATCCTGTCCGATCTGGTGGCGGTCGAGCAGGAGATGCTCGGGTGGGCCGGCGGCGTGCGGGGCCGGATCAGGCTCGGGGCGGCGCGGGGGCTGACGGCCCGGTTGGCGCTGGTGTTCGCGGCGTTCTCCAGCACCTACCCGGCGGTGGAGATCGAGCTGCAGGAGCAGAACACCAACGAGATGCTGGCCGGGCTGCACGCCGGCCGGCTGGACGTGGTGACGCTGGCGGCCCCGCCGCCGGCGGGCGACCGGAGCCTGGTGTCGCATCCGCTCGGCGCGGAGCCGTTGGTGCTGGTGACGGGCCTGAACACGGCGCTGGCCACGCGGCACCGGATGAAGGTCGCCGAGCTCGACGGCGTCGACCTGGTCAAGTACCCGCCGGGGTCGGCGGTCGGGGAGATCATCGACGGCGCGCTGGCCGCGGCGGGGGCGGTGCCGCGGGTGCGGTTCGAGACCCGCGACTACAGCACGGCGCGGGCGCTGGTGAACGTCGACCTGGCGGCGGCGATCATGCCGAGGTCGGTGGCCCGGGCGCCGGGGCCGGCGGTGCAGGTGGTCCGGCTGACCCCGGAGCCCGTGTGGACGCCGGCGCTGGCCTGGTCGGCCAACCGGCGACCGGCCCCCGCGCTGGCGACGTTGATCGACTTCATGGTCGGGCACCCGGACCTCGCCGTCGATGGTGATATCTCCGACGACTGACCATCAGCTCCATCATGTCTTGGACATATCACGGCGGCGGGACAAAGGTTGAGACATGACCGTCACATCGCTGGCCGACGCACGGATGCGCGGCCTGGCCACATGGATGTCGCTCGACACCGGCTTTCCCCGCCAGCTCGACACCACCACGGTGGTCGACGACCAGCCCCAGCTGCACCGGGTACGACTCGCCGACCACGACACGGTGGTGGCGCAGCGCGGCGACAGCGGACCGGCGGTGCTGCTCGTGCACGCCCTCGGCCTCGACTGGCAGATGTGGGAGCCGGTGATGGACTCCCTCGCCGTCGGCCGCCGCGTGTTCGCCTACGACGTGCGGGGCCACGGCATGGCCGCCGGTTCGCCGAGCCCGTACACGATGGCCGACACCGCCCGCGACCTGATCGGCGTGCTGGACGCGATCGGCGTGGAACGGGCGCACGTCGTCGGACTGTCGTTCGGCGGCGGCATCGCGCAGACCGCGGCGGTGGCCGCGCCCGAGCGGTTCGCGTCGCTGGCGCTGTTGGCGACCACCGACGTCCCGTTCGACGCCTTCGAGGGGCGGGCGTCGTCCGGGGAGACCGACGGCATGGCGGCGCAGGTCGCCCCGTCGTTGACGCGGTGGTTCACCGCGAACGCCCTCGCCGTGAACGGCGAGAGCGTGCAGTACGCCCGGGAACGCGTGCTCGGCGGCAACTCGACCGACTGGGCCGCCGCCTGGCGCGCGTTCAAGGGCCTTGACGTGCGAGGAAGGTTGGCCGGGCTGGGGCTGCCGACCCTCGTGCTCGCCGGCGAGCACGACGTCTCCACCACACCGGAGATCATGCGTGGTATCGCGGCGAGGATCCCGGGTTCGCAGTTCCGGGTGCTGCCCGGCACGCCGCACATGCAGACGCTGGAACAACCCGGCCTGGTCGCGGCGGCGCTGGCGGAGTTCCTGAGATGAGGGCCGCCTGGTACGAGCGTGTCGGCGCCGCCGAGGACGTGCTCGTGGTGGGGGAACTTCCCGATCCCGAGCCGGGAATCGGCGAGGTCCGGGTCCGGCTGCACGCCACCGGCGTCAATCCGGCCGACGTGAAGCGGCGGGCCGGTGCCGGCGGACGAGCCATGATTGATCCACGAGTCGTGCCCGGCGACGACGGCGCGGGCGTGATCGACCGGATCGGCCCGCGGGTGCCGGCTTCCCGGCTCGGCAGCCGGGTCTGGGTGCACTGCGCGAACCAGGGCCGGCCGTACGGCACTTCCGCCGAATACGTGGTCGTGCCGGCGGAACGGGCGGTTCCCTTGCCGGACGGCACCTCCTTCGAGGCGGGCGCCTGTCTGGGCGTGCCGGCTCTGACGGCACATCGGGCAGTCTTCGTCGACGGCCCCGTGGCCGGCAAGACCGTCCTCGTCACCGGCGGGGCGGGCGCGGTCGCCCACTACGCCATCGAACTGGCCAAGCACGGCGGGGCAACGGTGTTGGCGACCGCCAGCACACCGGAGAAGCAGAAGGCCGCGCTGGCGGCCGGCGCCGACCACGTCGTCGACTACCGCTCGGACGACGCCGCGGCGGAGATCCTGGCGTTGTCCCGCGGCGGCGTGCAGCGGGTGGTGGATGTCGCTTTCGGGGCGAATCTTCCGTTGACGTCGGCCGTGATCGCGACGAACGGGACGATCGTCGCCTACGGCTCGGACGCCGTGACGGAGCCAGCGTTGCCGTTCTACCCGTTGATGCGACGAAATGTCACCATTCGCGCCGTGCAGGTGTTCACCATGCCGGCGCCGGCGATGCGCGCCGGGACCGAGCACGTGAACCGGCTGCTCGCCGACGGTGTGCTGACGCATCCGATCGCCGCCCGGTTCCCGCTGGCGGAGGTCGCTGCCGCGCACCGGCTCGTGGAGAGCGGCGACGCGGTCGGCAAGGTCCTGATCGCGCAACGGTAGGTTTGGTGGCACAGCGTGGTTGCCGAATCGCGAGTGGAGTGACAGCACATGCGCAAGGGCATGGTGGACGTGCCGACCGAGGACGGCGTCGCCGATTCCTACTTGGTGGTGCCGGACGGCGGTGGCCCCGGGGTGCTTCTGTTCATGGACGCCTTCGGGTTGCGGCCCCGGATCGAGGAGATGGCCGAGCGCATCGCCGCCCGCGGCTACGCCGTGCTGGCGCCGAACCTGCTCTACCGTGGCGGTCGGGCACCGCAGTTCGACCTGGCCGACCTGGGCGATCCGGACAAGCGCGGCGCGCTGTTCGGGCAGATCATGCCGCTGATCGCCGCCCTGACGCCCGAGACGATCGTTCGGGACGCCGCCAAGTACATCGACTTCCTGGCCGCGCAGGACGGTGTCGAGGCGGGGCCGGTCGTGATCACCGGCTACTGCATGGGCGGCACCAACGCGTTGCGCGTGATCGAGGCGCTGCCGGACCGGGTGAAGGCCATCGCGTCCTTCCATGGCGGCCGGCTGGCCACCGACCAGCCGGACAGCCCGCACCTGGCCGTCGGGTCCATCACCGGCGAGGTCTACTTCGGACACGCCGACAACGACCACTCGATGAGCGCGGAGCAGATCAAGACGCTGGAGGCCGCGCTGGACGAGGCCGGCGTCACCTACCGCTCCGAGCTGTACGAGGGCGCGGAGCACGGCTTCACCATGTCCGACACCGCCGCCCACAACGCCGCCGCCGAGCAGCGGCACTGGGAGAACCTGTTCGCGCTGCTGGAGCGCACCCGCTAACGCGCCTGTGCCAGGTAGGTGGCGAGATCCGTGACGGTCGGCCGGTCGAACAGCAGCGTGGCCGGCAGGTCGAGGCCGGTGAGCGCGGCCAGCCGGGTCCGGATCTCCACCACCGTCAGGGAGTCGAAGCCGAGGTCGGGGAAGGGCTTGTCGTCGGGGAGTTCGGTCGGATCGTCGTGTCCGAGAACGGCGGCAAGCTCCTCCCGGATCAGGGCTTTCAGATCCATTGTGGACGGTTGCTGTGGCCAGCGGCGTTTCGTGGCACGGCGGAGGCCGGCGACGGCCGGAAGTTCCGTGGCGGCGCCGTCGAATCGGACCGGGATGAGCACGGGTTCGTCCGAGCCGAGGGCGGCGTCGAACAGGGCGAGTCCCTGTTCGGGGATGAGGCCGGCGATGCCGGCGGCGGTGATGCGCCGGCGGGCGAGGTCGGATATCTGGTCGCCGAGGCCGGCATCCCAGAGGCCCCAAGCCATCGAGACGGCCGGCAAGCCGTGGGCGCGGCGGTGGCACGCGAGGGCGTCGAGGTATCGGTTGGCGGCGGCGTAGTTGGCCTGCCCGGCCTTGCCGAAGACGCCGGCAACGGAGGAGAACAGCACGAACGCCGACAGCGGCAGGTCCTTGGTCGCCTCGTGCAGAACCCAGGCGCCGTCGGCCTTCGGCCGCAGGACAGCGTCCATTCGGGACGGTGTCTGAGCAGCCAGGACGCCGTCGTCGAGTATGGCGGCGGAGTGGATGACCGCGGTCAGCGGGGGATCGCACTGTTCTATCAGGCGGTCGACGAAGACGCGGTCGGCGACGTCACCGGCGACGGCCTTGACGTCGGCGTCGACATCGATGGGGCCGGGATTTCGGCTGGTCAGCACGAGGTGCCGGATGCCGTGCTCGGCGACGAGGTGCCGGGCGACCAGCGAGCCGATCGCGCCGGTGCCGCCGGTGATCAGCACGGTGCCGGCGGGATCGATGGGGCGTTTCGTCGACGGAACGGCTCGAGTGACGCGGAGGGCGCGCGGGACGCCGTTCCGGATGGCGAGTTGGGGTTCGCGGCTGCCGCCGACCAGGCTGGGGACGCGGTCGAGCGGGAAGGTCGCATCGAGGTCGACGAGCGTGATCCGCTCGGGGTGTTCGGCCGCGGCGGACAGGCCCAGTCCCCACACGGCCGCGGCGGCGAGGTCGGGATCGGGGCCGGTGGCGTTTCTCGTCACGAGCAGCAGCCTTTCGTTGGTCTGCTGCCAGTCGTGTAGTTCCTCCAGCGCCTTGGTGGTCATTGCCCTCAAGTCGTCGCCGGTGATCTCGACGAGCTTGCTGTCCGCGGGCGTCTGGGGCACCTCGATCCAGTGTGGACGGTAGAGCATGGTCTGACACGCCGGCAACGGGCGCGTGAGCATCGACTCCACCACCGCGATCGGTTCGCCGGCGTCGTCGTGAAGCTCGGCCCGGATGGTGTCCGGGCCCGTCTTCAGCAGGCGCACCCGGGCCCGGCGGGCACCGGCCCGGTAGCGGTCCACACCGGTCCAGAGGAACGGAACCCTTGCCGCGGCTGGCCCTTCAGCGAGAGCTGTCGCGTGCACGGCGGCGTCAAGGAGCACGGGGAAGGCGTCGGCCTCGACCTCCGCGAAGATCTCGTCGCCGCGCCGCCACAGGGCGGTCACCGCACGGAATGCGGGGCCGTAGCCGAACAGGTCGTAGGCGATGTCCAGCTCGGTGGCGTCGACCGGCGGCCATTCTCCGCGGCTCGGGGCCGGAGCCGGGTCCTTGACACGTCCCGAGGAGTGCCGGATCCACTCGTTGCCGGCCAAGGCGTAGATGTCGATCCGCCGGTCGTCGATCACGACCTGGAGCTGGATCTCGTCGCGCACGCGCAAGGGCCGCTCGATGGTCAGTTCCTCGACGGCTTGTCCGGCCTGCAGCGCGATCTCGACGAACACCGTTGCCGGCACGACGGCCTCGCCGCCGACGACGTGATCGGCGAGCCAGGGGTGGCTGCGGAGGCCGATCGAGCCGCCGTGCACGATCCTCGGCGAGTCCGGGGCCTTCAACGCCGGCCCGAGCAGGCCGGCTGTTGTGGCCGTTGGCTTCGGGTCGAGCCAGTAGCGGGTGCGCTGGAACGGGTACGTCGGCAGGTCCGTGAGCCGGGCGCCGCTGCCGCTGAACACGGCCCGCCAGTCGATCGCGATGCCGGCGGTGTTCAGCGCGCCGAGGGCGTTGAGCAGGCCCGCCCCGGAGTGCGTGGTCGAGACCGCCGGCGCCGTGGCGCGGCTGAGCACGGCGTCCGGGCCCACTTCGAGGAAGATCGCGGTGTCCGGAGTCAGCGTCGTCAGCGCATCGCCGAACCGGACGGTCTCGCGGGCGTGCCGCACCCAGTAGTCGGCGTCGATGGTGTCGGCGGCGCGCCCCGTGAGCGTGGAGATCAGCGGAATCTCCGGCCGGTGGTAGGTGAGCTTCTCCGCCACGGCCCGGAATTCGTCGAGCATCGGCTCGATCAGCGGCGAGTGGAAGGCGTGGCTGACCTTGAGCCGCGTACCGCGACGGCACCTCTGGGCGATTGCCTCGACCGCCTCCTCCTTGCCCGACAGCACCAGCGATCTCGGCCCGTTGATCGCCGCGATGGAGACTCCATCGCTCAGCAACGGCTCGATCTCCGCCTCCGTCGCATCGACCGCGATCATCACTCCACCGGGTGGCAGCGCCGCCATCAATCGTCCCCGTGCCGCCACCAACGCCGCCGCGTCGTCGAGTTCCAGGACGCCGGCGACGTGCGCCGCGGCGATCTCGCCGATCGAGTGCCCGACCAGGAAGTCCGGCCTTGCACCCCAGGATTCCAGCAGCCGGCACACCGCCACCTCGAACGCGAACAGGGCTCCCTGTGCGTGATCGGTCCGATCGAGCAGCTCCCCGCTGAAGGCCACCTCGCGCACCGGGCCGCCGATCGCCGCGCAAGCGTTGTCGAAAGCCTCGGCAAACACCGGGAACAGCCGGGAAAGTTCCCTGCCCATGCCCGCCCGCTGGGCACCCTGGCCGCTGAACATGTAGGCCACCTTCGCGCCGGCGCGAACTCTCTGCCCGCCGGTCTCGCCCGCCGCAATCGCTTGCAACGACGCAAGGTCGCCGGCCGGTACCATCGCCCGATGCTCCAGCGCGGTGCGAGTGGCGAGGGTGTAGGCCACATCCAGCTGATCCCCGGCGGCCAGCAGGCCGGCTGCCACCGCCGGCAACGCGCTGGCGTCAGCGGCGCTGATCAGCCACGGAGCCGGCGGGAACTCGTTGCGTGGCGGGGCATCGGTCGCCGGTGCTTCCTCGATGATCACATGGGCGTTGGTGCCGCCGATGCCGAACGAGGACACGCCGGCGCGGCGGATGCGGTCGCATTGCGGCCATGATTGTGGCTCGGCGAGCAGGGACACCCGCCCGGCGGACCAGTCGACGCGTGGGCTGGGATCACCGGCGAACAGGGAGGGCGGCAGGAGCTCGTGCCGCAGCGCCTCCACCATCTTGATCACGCCGGCGACACCGGCGGCGGCCTGGGTGTGGCCGATGTTGGACTTCACGGAGCCCAGCCACAGCGGCCGATCGCGGTGCTGGCCGTACGTGGCGATCAACGCCTCCGCCTCGATCGGGTCTCCCAGCGGAGTCGCGGTGCCGTGACCGTCCACCGCATCCACATCCACAGTGGACAAACCGGCATCGGCCAGCGCCGAGTGGATCACGGCTCGCTGGGCCCGTCCGCTCGGCGCGGTCAGGCCGTTCGACGCCCCGTCGGAGTTCACGGCGGAGCCGCGCAGCAGAGCCAGGACCGGGTGACCGTTGCGGCGAGCGTCGGACAGCCGTTCCAGCAGCAGGATTCCGACGCCTTCCGACCAAGCGGTGCCGTCGGCGCCCGCCGCGTACGACCGGCACCGGCCGTCCGGGGACAGGCCACGCTGGCGGCTGAACGCCAGGAACGTGCGGGGCGTCGCCATCACCGTCGCCCCGCCGGCAACCGCGAGCGAGCATTCGCCGGACCGCAGAGCCCTGGCCGCCCAATGCAATGCCACCAGCGACGACGAGCAGGCGGTGTCGACCGTGACCGCCGGCCCGTTCAGCCCGAAGGTGTAGGAGATCCGGCCGGATGCCACCGCGTGCGAGGAGCCGATGCCCAGGCGCGCCTCCAGTTCGTGCGACTCGAACCGGCTCGCGTAGTCCTCGTTCATCACACCGACGAACACCCCGGTGTCGCTGCCCCGAAGCGAGGCCATGTCGATACCGGCGCGCTCGAACAGCTCCCACGACGTCTCCAACAGCAGCCGCTGCTGCGGATCGGTCGCCAGCGCCTCCCGCGGCGAGATCCGGAACATCCCCGCGTCGAAATCGGCGGCGTCGTAGAGGAAACCGCCGCGCCGCGTGGTGGAACCGCCGATGCGGTCCGGATCCGGGTCGTAGAGGCCGTCGAGATCCCAGCCGCGGTCGGTGGGGAAGTCGCCGGTCGCGTCGATGCCGTCGGCCACCAGGCGCCACAGGTCCGCCGGCGACCGGACGCCACCCGGATACCGGCAGGCCATCGCCACGATCGCGATCGGCTCGTCGTCGACCTGCTGCGGAGCCTGGGGTTCCGGCGCCGCCTCGCCGGCCAGGATTCGCTCGACCTCGGCGATCACCTCACCGGGCGTGGGAAAGTCGTAGACCAGCGAATGCGGCAGCGTGACCCCGGTCAGCGCGGCGATCCGATGTCGCAATTGGACGCCAGCCATCGATGTCAGCCCGAGATCGGTGAACGGCCGCTCGCGCCACCGGTCGCCGCCGTCGTGACCGCACAGCGCCACGATCTCGGTGCGCACCACATCCACGAGGCCAGGCTTGGCCACGAACTGCCGGCGCAGCGGCTTCCCGGACGCGGTGCGGGGAATCATGTCGGCGATCTCGAACGCCACCGGCACCTTGTGCAGGGACAACCGCCGCAGGCAGAGTTGACGCAGTGCCTCGGGATCGAAGCCGTCGTCCGCCGGCACGATGTGCGCGACCGGCACCTGGCCGACCATGTCGTCCGGCCGGCCGGCCACGAGCACGTCCCGCACCGACGGCGATTCCAGCAGCACCGACTCGATCTCCAGCGGGTGCACGTTCTGCCCGCCGCAGATGATCACATCGTCGATCCGGCCCTCGATGACCAGCTTGCCGTCAGTCAGCCGGCCGACGTCGCCGGTGTGGTACCAGCCGTCCACGATGGAGGCTGTCGGCTGGCCGTGGTAGCAGAGCATCAGGCCGGGACTGCGCACCTGGATCTCGTCGTCCACGATCCGGACGTCCACTCCGGGCAACGGAGTCAGCCCGTCCTCGCCCGGCCGCTGCACCGCGATCTTGCCGCCGGCCTCCGTGCTCCCGTAACCGTCCAGCAGTGGCACGCCGAACGTCTCTCGCACGGCGGATCGCGCGGCCGGCGTGCAGGGCGCCCCGGACGACAGGCACAGCCTGGGCGGCGTGACCGCGATGTCCCGGCGCAGTTGGAGATACGTCGTCGGCACGCCGGTCAGCACACAGCCGGGGTGCTGCGCGATGGCGAGGCCCAGGTCGCTGTCCACGATCCTGGTGTGCGCGCCGGCCGTGATCGAACCGACGATCGCGAGCGACAGCGCGTACGCGTGGTGCAACGGTAGCGGCCAGACGATCGTGTCCTGTTCGGACAGACCGAACGTCGGCGCGTAACACGCGGCCGTCGACCACAGCATCGCGCGCTGCGTGGTCAGCACGCCCTTCGGGCGGCCGGTCGTGCCGGATGTGTAGAGCAGCCAGCAAGGTTCGTCCACACCGAGCTCGTCGCGCGGCTCACGCCATGCCGGCCCGTCCTCGACGATCACCGTCCGCAAGTTCAGGCGCCGCACCAGATCCGCGTTCCTGGCCTCGGTGACGATCAGGGTGGCGCCGGAATCCCGGGCGATGTGCGCGAGTTCCGCCACCGTCGCCCGCACGCTCACCGGCACCGCGATCGCCGCCGACCGCAGCGCCGCCAGCAGGTATTCGACGAATTCGACGCGGTTCCCGATGTGGATCAGCACCCGGTCGCCGCGTTCGACGTCGAGGCACCCGGTGCCACGCAGTTCGCCGTAGGTCAGAGTGCGGCGGCCGTCGCTGACCGCCGGGCGGTCGGCGTCGTGGTGGCCCACGGACGTCAGCAACGGCCTGAGCAGGTCTACCCGAATGCTCCCCACGACACAGGTCTACCCGATCACTGCCGCCGGGGAGCGGTGTTTCCAGGGATTCCCCGAGTAGTGGTGTGCTCGCCTCGACTTCATCGCCGCCGCGGGCCTAGATTCTGCCGGTCCGACAAGCCCTGCACCCGTGGAGTGCTCAAGTGAAGTCCCCGGTCGCGCTTCCGCGCGGCGTTCGGTGATCACGCGGTCCTGCTTCGCGCGCATCCTCGACCAACGCGGTAGCCAACCCTGGTCGTTGGGAGAGGCACCATGACCGCTGTCGCCAACACCCGTTCCGAGGTCCAACTGTTCGCCGGCGACCACATCGTCGTCGGCGACACCGCGGACGCGCTGATCATGCGCGCCGGCTTCGCGGCCGAGGTGAACGGCATCCTGACCCGCTGCCTGCTGCGCGCGCCGATCATCCTGTCGGTCGGCCGGCACCGCGAGTGGATCTTCATAACCCAGGCGCGGACCCAGCTGCGCCCGGCGACCTGGGCCGACCTGGTGCGGATCCAGGTGGGCTGGCTGCCCGTCGGCACCGTGATCCCGTTGCCCGACGCGGGCGGCGCGGGGGAGCGGCGCTGGTTGCAGCGGCCCGTGTTCGGCGAGTGCCTGCCGCCGTGGACCGCTGTCGTGTCCGCCGCGCGGTCGGCGTCATCGGTGTGCGGTTCCTGGTGAGTCCTGGTACAGCTCGGTGAGCAGAGCGATCGCCGCGTGCGTGGCGGGATGCGGGTCGTGCCGGCGCCAGATCAGGTGCACTGGCACCGGCGGCGCGTCGCGGACCCGGCGGTAGACGATGCCGTCGCGGCGGTACTGGGTGACCGTCGCCTGCGGCGTGATCCCGACGCAGCGCCCGGCGGCGATGGCGGCGAGCCAGTCGTCGACATCGTTCGTGGGTTCGAGCCGGGGCCGCTTGTCCGCCGGCCACAGGTCGGCGGTGGTCGTGCCGGTCCGGCGGTCGACCATCAGCACGCGGTCGCCGATCTCGGCCAGCGTGATGGATCTTCGCTTGGCCCACGGATCGTCGGCGGCCATCACGCAGTAGCGGGGTTCGCTGCCGACGGTCGCGTGCGAATAGCGCTCGCGGTCGATCGCCGTGCGGACGATCGCGAGGTCGCACAGGCCCTCGGCGAGGCCGCCGGTCGGCGTGTTCGTGCGGATGAACATCAGCTCGACGCCGGGATGGCGGGCCGCCCAGCGGCGCTGGAACTCGCCGGTGTGCCGGCCCACCGCCGACCAGGCGTGCCCGATGCGGAGCCGGGTGTGGCCGGTCGTGGCCTCGCGGACCAGGTTGTCGGCCTCGGCCAGCAGTTGCCGGGCGCGGGCCAGGACCTGCACGCCGGCGGTCGTCGGCGTGACGGAACGGCTGGTGCGGTGCAGCAGGCGGACGCCGAGCACGCGTTCGAGGGCGGACAGCGTGCGCGACACCGCCGCCTGCGAAACGCCCAACTCGATGGCGGCGTCGGTGAACGTGCCCGTGTCCACGATCGCGACCAGGCAGCGGAGCTGACGCAGTTCGAGATCCATGACTCCAGCGTATAGATGGCGTGTCGCATGCATTTTGCGTATGCGTCGGCGCGGCGCAGGCTGCCGGCATGACGACGGATCGCGTCGGGGGAATGGCGATGATGCTGGGCGGCGCGCTGTCCAGCCAGGTCGGCGCGGCCACGGCGGCGCTGGCATTTCCCGTGATCGGGCCGGCCGGGGTGGTCGCGGTGCGGCAGTGGGTGGCCGGCGCGGTGCTGCTCGCGGCGGGCCGCCCGCGATTACGGTCGTTCACCGGGTACGAGTGGCGGCCCGTGCTGGCGCTGGCATTGGTGTTCGCGACGATGAACCTGTCGCTGTACACGGCGATCGACCGCATCGGACTCGGTCTCGCCGTGACGTTGGAGTTCCTCGGACCCGTCGCCGTGGCGGTGGCCGGTTCGCGGCGCTTGGCCGACGTGGGGTGCGCCTTGGTTGCGGCCCCCGCCGCCATGGTGCTCGCTCGTCCGCAGCCCAGCACCGACTACCTCGGCATCGGCCTGGCGCTGCTCGCCGCCGCCTGCTGGGCGTGCTACATCCTGCTCAACCGGACTGTCGGGCAGCGGCTCCCCGGTGCCCAGGGATCCGCTGCCGCCGCACTGGTTTCGGCGCTCGTGTACGTGCCGATCGGACTCATCGTGCTGGTTCTGCATCCGCCGACCGCGTACTCGCTCGGCGAGGCGCTGACCGCTGGCGTCCTGTCGTCGGCCATCCCGTTCCTGGTCGATGTGTTCGCGCTGCGGCGCGTGCCGGCCCAGTTCTTCGGGCTGTTCATGAGCGTCAACCCGGTGCTGGCCGCCTTGGTCGGGTTTGTCGTGCTCGGGCAGCGGCTCGCGTGGGTCGACTGGCTGGCCATCGGCGCGATCGCCGTCGCGATGGTGGTCGCTAGTGTGGGGCCATGGGCGTTCGGCACACGGTCACGGACTCGCCCGTCGGCTCCCTGACGCTGGTCGCCGACGGCGCCGCGTTGATCGGGCTGTATTTCGACGGGCACAGCCGGCCTCCTCGGGTGCCCGTCGGGCCACGCGACGACTCCGGCTTCGACGACGCCATCACCCAGCTCGGCGAGTACTTCGCCGGCACACGGACCCGCTTCTCGCTCGAACTGGCCCCTCGTGGCTCCGCGTTCGAACTGGCCGTCTGGGAGCAGCTGCTCAAGATCCCCTACGGCGAGACGCGGACATACCGTCAACTCGCCGTCGCCCTCGGCGACCCCGGCGGCGCTCAGGCCGTCGGCAACGCCAACGGCTGGAACCCCATCAGCATCATCGTGCCGTGCCACCGAGTCGTCGGCGCCGACGGCCGTCTCACCGGCTACGCCGGCGGCCTTTCCCGCAAGCGGTTCCTGCTCTCGCTGGAGGAGCCGCCCGCCGAGGACCTCGGCCGCCTGTTCTGATCGCGTCGGCGGCTCTACCGCTGACCCCAGAAGGCTCCGGAGTGCGGGGAGACCTTGACGGTCGGCGGGGAGTTCCAGTCGGCGGCGAGGATCTCGCGGAGGGCGGCGCGGCGGCGTCGGGAGTCCATGCGGTCGATGAACAGCACGCCGTCGAGGTGGTCGGTCTCGTGCTGGAGGCAGCGGGCCAGCTCGCCGGCGCCGACGATTTGCAAAGGGTCGCCGTGCATGGTGTAGCCCTTGGCGACGACGTTGAGACGGCGCTTGGTGTCGAAGTAGAGGCCGGGCATGGACAGGCAGCCCTCGGGTCCGTCCTGCTCCTCCTCGTCGGGGAAGCGCAGGGTGGGATTGACGAGGTGGCCACGGGTGTCGCCCATGTCGAAGACGAAGACCCGGCGGCTGATGCCCAGCTGGGGAGCGGCAAGGCCGGCGCCGCGCTGGGACTCGAGGGTGTCGTGCAGATCCTTGACGAGCTTGTGCAGCTCGCGGTCGAAGTCGGTGACGGGGGCGGCGGGCTGGGTGAGCACGGGGTCGCCGAACAGGCGTACGGGCAGCACGGTCATGGCGAGCAGGGTAGGGCGGTTGGCAGCGAGTTTGCAAACAAGCTAGAGTTTGCAAATATGGAGAACCACCCGGTGCGGGAGGCGTTGCTGGAGCTGCTGCGCACCCGTGACGAGCTGACGTCCACGGACGCGGCGCGAGAGCTCGGCGGCAACACCGGGCTGTATTCGTTCCACCTGCGCAAGCTGGCGGAGCAGGGCCTGGTCGAGGACGTGCCGGGGACGACGGGACGGGCCCGGCCCTGGCGGCTCGCCCAAGGCCCGAAGCCGAAGCCGGACCCGGAGCTGGGAGAGCTGAACCGGCGGCTGGAGGACGAGAGTTACCAGCGCTGGCGCGACAACCGCGGGCAGGCCCCGGTGGAGTGGCGCGACGACGAGGCGTTCAGTGAGGTCGTCTACCTGACGCCGGAGGAGATGGCGGCGATGGGCGACGCGATCCGCTCGGTGATCGCCCTGTTCCGTCACCGCGAAACGCTGCCGGCCGCGCGTCCGGCGGACGCGGCGCCGGTGGCGGTGGTCGCCCGCCTGTTCCCGATGCTGGACCCGGAATGACCCCGACCGTGAGCTCGGCCACCGTGATTTGACGCGATCTGTTGCACTAAGCAATGGTTACTGTATGCAACAGTCAGCCGCCAGGCTCGGTGACTTCCAGGTTCGGCCCCGGGTGTTGGTGATCACCGGGATCGCGCTCGCGGTGGGCGGGGCGGCGGCGGTGGCGGCCTTCCTGCTGCTCCGGCTGATCGGCCTGATCACCAACGCGGTGTTCTACCAGCGGCTGGCGACGGACCTGGTGGCGCCGGGCGCGGTGCACCACCCGTGGTGGCTGGTGCTGGCGGCGCCGGCGGCGGGCGGACTGGTGATCGGCCTGATGGCCCGCTACGGCTCGGAGAAGATCCGCGGCCACGGCATGCCGGAGGCGATCGAGGCGATCCTGACCGGTGGCAGCCGGGTGGCGCCGAGGGTGGCGGTGCTCAAGCCGGTGTCGGCGGCGATCAGCATCGGCACGGGCGGCCCGTTCGGCGCGGAGGGCCCGATCATCATGACCGGCGGGGCGGTGGGCTCGATCCTGGCCCAGACGCTCAAACTGTCGGCCGACGAACGCAAGACGCTGCTGGTGGCGGGTGCGGCGGGCGGCATGGCGGCGACGTTCAACGCGCCGTTGGCCTCGGTCCTGCTGGCGGTGGAGCTGCTGCTGTTCGAGTGGCGGCCGCGCAGCCTGATCCCGGTCGGGGCGGCGGTGGTGGTGAGCACCGTCCTGCGAGGTGTCATGCTAGGCACGGACCCGGTGTTCGCAGTGCCGGCGCCGGCGTCCGCACCGGGACCGGCGTTCGACGCGTTGGCGCTGGTCCCGGGCCTGACCGGCGGCCTGCTGGCGATCGGCGCGACGGCGCTGGTCTACTTCGCCGAGGACCTGTTCGCCCGCCTGCCGGTGCACTGGATGTGGTGGCCGGCGCTGGGCGGCCTGGTCATCGGCGTCGGCGGCCTGATCGAGCCGAGGGCCCTGGGCGTCGGTTACGACGTGATCGACCAGCTGCTGACCGGCCACGCCACGCAGGCGCTGATCGTCGGCATCCTGGTGGTGAAGACGGCGATCTGGTCGCTGTCGCTGGGCTCGGGCACCTCGGGCGGCGTGCTCGCGCCGGTGTTCATGATCGGCGCCTCGCTCGGCGCGGCGGAAAGCGGCCTGCTGCCGCACTTCACGCCCGGCTTCTGGGCGACCTGCGGCCTGGCGGCGGTCGTGGGCGGCGTGATGCGCTCCCCGCTGACGGGCATCGTCTTCACGCTGGAGCTGACGCACGCGTGGAGCTACCTGCTGCCGCTGGTGGTGGCGTCGGTGTCGGCGTACGCGCTGTCGGTGTTGCTGCTCAAGCGATCCGTGCTCACGGAGAAGATCGCCCGCCGCCGGCTGCACCTGACCCGCGAGTACACGACCGATCCACTCGAGACGTTCTTCGCGCACGAGGTGATGACGCCGGAGCCCCAGGCGGAGATGCCGGCGCCGGTCCGCGTGGTCGTGCATCCGGACGAGACGCTGCGCGAGGTGGCCAACAAGCTGGCCGAGGCCTACGTGACCAGCGCCCCGGTCGTCGACCGCGACGACCCGGCGAACCACCTCGGCGTGATCACGCTGGCGCAGCTGCTGCACGCGCGCCGTCGTGACCTGCACGAGGAACACCACCGGGAGCGACTGCTGCCTTAGGACGCGTCGGGGACGGGCAGCTGCGAGTAGTCCACGTCGCCGGTCTTCTCCAGCACCTGGATGTGCATCTTGATGAAGTCGTTGGCGGAGTCGGCCAGCGGCCGGACCACGGAGTTGCGGGTGTCGGCGCGCACCTGCGCGATCAGGATGAACGCCTCGCCGTGGGCCTGCCGCAGCGAGTTGGCGTAGTCGGTGTCGAAGGTCTTGCCGCTCTCCTGCGACATCCGGTCGATGCCGACCTGCATGTCGGCGCTGGGCCGGTCGGGCAGCGTGACGCCCAGCTTGGCGGCGGCGGCCAGGTCCTCCTTCTGCAGCTGCACGTGCTGCGTGACGATCATCTGCGCCGCCGCCCTGACCTGCGGGTTCGTCGACCGCTGCAGGGCCCACTGGGACAGCGTGATCTCGCGGATGCTGGTCTCCTGGACCAGCGTCATCAGCTTCATGTCGGCCGCGCTGAGCGGCCCGTACCGGGTGTCGGTCAACGCCGGCGCCGTGGTCGCCGGCGCGGCGGTCATGCCCACCTGCGTGCTGCCGCAGGCCGCCGTCGACAGCACGGCGACCACACCGCACACGCCCAGAATCGTCCGTACCGTCATCATCCACGCTCCACAATGGATCGTTGCATGATCGCACTGTTGTGCACTGACACGGTTCGATACGCGGCGGGGCGGCCCGCGGTTCACGATCCTGGCGCCTCCATCTGGGATTCTAGCACTACAACTTCAGTGACAATTGAAATCAAATCGCCGGATCAAACCTTGCTCAAGTCCGTGGATTCCGGGCCACGACAGGGAGAACACTCCGATGTCACAGGTCGCGGACCCGGGGTCAGGGGGACACCGCCGACGCGACCGCAGGAGGTGACGTCATGGCGTTCAGCCTGCTCATCCTGGTCGGCATCACCCTTCTCATCGCCGGCATCGCGGCGGCGGCCCGTGGTGGCCGGCGCCGGCCGAACATCAACGACAGCTACTTCGTGCCCGGCGTTGAGAACACCACCGGCCACCATCACCACCACGGCGTCTTCGGCGGCCACACCGGACACCACCACGACGGCGGCGGCTTCGGCGGGCACCACGACGGCGGGGGCTTCGGCGGCGGTTTCGACGGCGGTGGCGGCGGCCACCACGGGTGACCTGATCGTGTGATCGGCACGGCCGTGGCGGGCCCGGATGGCGTTAGATGGGGGCATGGCGCGAATCTGGCTGGTGCCCGCCGCGGCGGTGCTGCTGCTGGTCTCGTCCTGCTCGGGCCGGTCCGCCGCGCCCGAACCGACGACCACGACGGCGGTGCCAGCGGGATCCGCCCTGGTCGTGAAGATCGACAACGTCGCGGCGGCCCGGCCGCAGACCGGCCTGACCATGGCGGATGTGGTCTACGTGGAGCCGGTCGAGGGCGGCCTGACCCGGATCGCGGCGGTGTACCTGGGCAAGCTGCCCCCGGTGATCGGCCCGGTGCGCAGCGCCCGTGAGACGGACATCGACCTGCTCGGCCAGTACGGCCGGCCGACGCTGGCGTGCTCCGGCTCGGCCCCGCAGCTGGCGCCGTTGCTGCGCAACGCCGGCATGGAGACCGGCTGCCAGAGCGCCGTGCCCACCGCGTACTTCCGGGACAGCAGCCGGCAGTCGCCGCACGACCTGTTCGTGCACCCGGACAAGCTGCCCAAGGGCGCCGGCACCGTCACGCCGGAGCAGACCGGGCCCGCGCCGGCCGGCGGCACGCCGGTGACCAAGCAGCACGAGCAGGTGGCGTCGGTCGGCTTCGACTTCGAGTGGTCGGACCAGAAGTGGCTGATCTCCATGGACGGCAGCCCGCTGACCACGACCGACGGCGGCCGGGTCGGCGCGGCGACCGTGGTGGTGGAGAAGGTCACAACCCGCGCCGGCACGGTTCCCGGTGACGCGGCGGGCAATCCGTCGCCGGTCGGGGTCACCGTCGGCAGCGGACCCGCGACCGTGTTCCGGGACGGGAAGTCGTTCCAGGCCACCTGGTCCCGGCCCAGCCGCACCGACGCGACGATCTTCGCCGACGCCGCCGGCAACGCCGTGCCGGTGGCCGATGGTCCACTGTGGATCCTGCTCGCGCCGGTGTCCTGACGGTGGCGAGCGAGCAGTACACGCCCCTGGACGGGCTCGACGACATCCCGTGGGCGCAGCTCCGGCACGCCTACGGCAAGGCGTCCGACATCCCGCGCCGGCTGCGGGCCCTGGCCAGCAACTGGAACATGCGCGAGCAGCTGGACGGCATCGAGGGCGCGCTTTTCCCGCTGGACGGGGGAATCTGCTCGGCGAGCGCGCCGACGGTGCCGTACCTCATCGAGCTCGTCGGGACGCCGAAGATCCGGATTCGGGCCGACGTCGTGGAGATGCTCGGCCGGCTCGTGATGAGGCTGAACGACCGGAGGTGGCGGTCGGACCCGGATGCTATCGCCTGCCGGGAGGCGCTGCTTTCCCTGCACGACAAGGTGATCGCGCTGGCGAAGGAGCGCAATGCCAACGTGCGCAGGGAAGCCCTCACGCTGCTGTGGCAGTACGCCGCGTTGTCGCCCCGTGCCGAGGAAGTCGAGAAAGCGTTGGTGGCACGGGACGCGCGGGAGAAGGAGCTGACGATCCGGGTCAAGTCGCGGCTGGAGGGCGCCCTGGCCGGCCGGACCGCCGTGCTGCGACTCGCCGCGGTGTCGGACGAGCCGCTGCGACTGGCGAACCTGATGGCACGCCGCATGTTGGACCGTGAATCGGTGCCAGCACAGGAATTGGTGGACGCCGCCCTCGCGTCGAACCTACCCCGCGGGGCCTATGCGGCGTGGAGCGGCAACGGGCGTCGGCTGGTCCAGGCGCTCTGCCCGGACGACGACGTCACCGCGCGAATGGAGATCATCCGGCCGCTGCTCGTGCAGGGCACCGGTGGCGTGTTGGCCGGTGCGCTCGAAGCGGCCGGCGACGTGATGGCGAAGTCACGCTCGGCCACGAGGTCGTTGCTGCCGCTGCTCGGACAGTTGCTGTACAACGACGATACGCAGGTCCGGACGCTGGCCGCCGACCTGCTCGCGGCCGTCGGCGAGGCGGGCATTCCCTATGCGGACCGGCTCGCCCATCTGCTCGGGGACGGGGACCAGGCCGTCGAGGAGGCCGCGACCTGGGCGTTGGTACGCCAGGGCGACGAGCGTGCCGTGCCGTCGGTTCTCCGTGCCGTCAAGGAGAACGGCGACAAGTTCGGCTACTACCACGCGTCCGGCTTCGAACCGGATCTCGGTGACATGGCGAAGGAATGTGCGCCGCGCTACCCGGAACGCGTGGTGCCGGTGCTGCACGCCGTACTCGAAAAGTGTGGCCCTGAACCGACTTCGGTGCAGTATCAGCTCTGGCGAGCCCTCGCCGCGTGCGGCCCGGCCGGTTACGGCGCGGAGGACGCGCTGACGCTGATGCTGGCGTCGAAGCGGCCCGAACCGGCGCTGATGGTCTTCGAGGGCGTGGGTTCGGCGGCCGCGCACCTGGGACCGTGGATCGAGGCGCTGGTCCGGGTCGTCGACGACGAGTGGCTGGCGCTGTGGGCCGCGCGGGTGCACTGCCTGGTCACCGGCGACAAGGCAGTGCTGCGCGAGGTGCTCGACGGCCTTGGGGCACCGGATGACTGGCGCTTCGCGCACGCGTTTGTGCGCTCGGCCGCGCTGCTCGATCCGGCCGAGCGAGCTCCGGTGCTGGCGCGGGCCGAGAAGTGGGTGCGTGACAACAGGGATCGGTGGGGCATGTTCGGCGTGCCGGAGATCGTCGTGGCGTGCGGCGACACCGAACTCACCCTGGCCGTGCTGGCGCACGCCCTGGACGCCCCCGAGTACGAGCCCGTGATCTTGGAGGCCCTCCGGGCGGTCGCGGAGCTGGGGCCGCCGGCGAAAGGCCTGCGGCCCCGGGTGTTGGCGCTGCTGGAACGGGACGAGCGGCTCACCAAGCCGACCGGCCTGCGCTCGATCGTGCTCGACGACCAGATCTCTGCTGCGGCCCTGGACGCGCTCAACGCGATCGATCCCGGGCCGACAAGTCGACGGTGAGCTTCTTCGACGGCGACCGTGGGGAACCCCGGCGCGCAGTCGGAGTCCAGCAGGGTCCGCACGCCCCAGCGGGCCAGCAGCGCACGGGCGGTGAGCCCGACGGGGCCGCCGCCGACGATCAGCACGTCGGTCTCGTCGGTCATGTGACCAACGTCCCTCAGTCGACGGCGGCCGACAACGTCTGACCGGACGAGTGAAAGAGGTAAAAGTGATACGGTTATTTCATCCACGACCGAGGAGCCCGACATGCGTGCCATCCAGTACCACCGCTTCGGCGACTACGACGTCCTCGACCTCGCCACCGTGCCCGAGCCCGCGGCCCGCGACGGGTGGGCGGTCGTCCGCATCACCGTGGCCGGCGTCAGCCCCCTCGACAACACCGCCAGGCTGGGCAAACTCCCCGACGGCGCGGTCAAGCCGTTCCCGGTGATCCCCGGCGCCAGCGGCGTCGGCGTGCTGGTCGAGCCCGGTAGCTCGGGCCTGTCGGTCGGCGCCAGAGTGGCGCTGGGCAACGGCCGGTACGGCCTCGCCGTCGACGGAGTCTGGGCCGAGTTGGTCGCCGTCGACCCGGCGCACCTCGTGCCGATCCCGGACGCCGTCGACGACATCGCGGCCGCCGCCCTGACCACCGGCTCCGGCCAGCTGACCGCGCTGCTCGCCCTCACCGACGTGGTCGGCTTCCGTGCCGGCCAGACCGTGCTCGCGCCCGGTGTCGGGGGAGCGGTCGGGCAGGGCGGCGTCGAGGTCGCCCGGGTGCTCGGCGCGTCCCGTGCCTTCACCACCGCCACCTCCAGCGCCAAGGCCGCGCTCGGCCGCGAGGCCGGCTTCGAGGTCATCGACCTGTCCCGGGAGTCGCTGCGCGACGGCGTGGCAAGGCTCACCGACGGCAAGGGCGTCGATGTCGTGCTGGACGGTGTCGGTGGCGCGATCACCGGCGAGGCGCTCGGCGCGCTCGCGGTCGACGGGTCGCTCGTCAGCATCGGCTACGCGGCCGGCATGACGAGCACGATCAACGTCACCGACCTGATCTGGAAGAACGCTCACATTCACGGCTTCCGGTTCGCCCTGTTCACCCCGGAGCAGGTCAACGCCGGTAACTCAAGGTTGCTGGAATTGCTGGCGCAGAAGGAGATCAACCCGATCGTCGACCGGGTGTTCCCGCTGGCGGAGGCCGCCGAAGCGCAGCGGCACCTGATCGAGGGTGGGCCGTTCGGTCGCGTCCTGCTTTCCGTCTAAAGAGGAAGGCGATCACCCAGCGTCCACAGTGCACACGAAAGGCTTAACCTCACCGGCGATATGTGCAGTTCGAACCGATCGGGGTAGGCCTCGGTGAACAACAGAGGCTCTAGCTTCCTGGAGGTCACCATGTCCTACCCTGGTCGGCTGGCCGTCCTGCTCGCGGCACTGTTGCTGGCGGCGACCGGTATGGCCGCCGCGAGCGCGGCGCCCGGCGACGACGACCACGAGATGGGCTCGCAGATCGCCCTCGTCGAGGGCCGGACGATGCCGGCATCCCAACCGTTGACCGCGCAGGTCGCGCAGACGCCCGGCATGGACGTCAGCAGCCACCAGGGCAACATCGACTGGAAGGCGGTGGCGGGCAAGGGCGGCAAGTTCGTCTACGTCAAGGCGACCGAGGCGACGACGTACACGAACCCGTTCTTCAACCAGCAGTACACCGGCTCGATCGGGGCCGGCCTGATGCACGGGGCGTACCACTTCGCCGTGCCCAACCAGTCCGGCGGGCAGGCGCAGGCCGACTACTTCGTCGACCACGGCGGCGCCTGGTCCCGTGACGGCATGACCCTGCCGCCCGCGCTGGACATCGAGTACAACCCGTACGGCGCCACGTGTTACGGCCTGAGCCAGGCCGCGATGGTGGCGTGGGTGAAGGCGTTCAGCGACCGGGTGCTGGCCCGGACCAAGCGGTTCCCGACCATCTTCACCAGCACCAAGTGGTGGACCCAGTGCACCGGCAACAATCCCGGCTTCGGCGCGAACAATCCGCTGTGGATCCCGTTCTACGGCAGTTCCGTCGGCGCGCTGCCGGCCGGCTGGGGTTTCCTGACCATCTGGCAGTTCGCGGACAAGGGCACCTTCCCCGGTGACCAGGACCGCTTCAACGGCGCCTACGACCGGTTGAAGGCGCTCGCCAACGGCTGATCAGCCCTCGCTGACGGGGCCCGCTCGCCATGACTGCGAGCGGGCCTCGTATTCTACTTTTTGGGCGTAGCGAAGGGCTTCCAGTCGGATCCGGTTGGCCTCGTCGCACACCAGCCGCAGCAGCCGGTTCGGCACGTCCGGTCCGGCCGCGCCCGCGGCGAGCCGCTGGTACGCCCCGATCAGCTGGCTGCGCAGCTCGGCCAGCTCCTCGACGAGCTCCTCGCGCTCGGCCTCCAGCGCCCGCACCTGTTGGCGCAGCTCCCACACTCGCCGTGCCGGCATGCGGCCGGGGACGGCCCCCTCGAACGCCTCGCTGACGGACATGCTGCAGCGTGCCCAGACCGGCGGCGACTACTCCGCGCGAACGACAAACCACCCGATCGAGGAGTGCTCAGTTGTTTTCGCATGCAACCGCCGGGAACTTCTCAAGGGAACGAAAGGGGGCTGCCGTGCGGCGACTGTGGTTGGTGACGAAGCTGATCCTGGCGTGCGTGGTGGCGGGGTCGTGCCTTGCCGGCATGGCGCTTCCGGCCGCCGGCGGCCTCGGGCTGCTGTCCAACGCGACCGGGGATGCGGTGCATTCGCTGGCGTTGGCGCTGGAACGGGGCAAGCCGCCGTACGCCTCCGTGCTGGAGGCGACCGACGGCACACCGATCGCCTACCTGTACGACCAGTACCGGCTGGACACGCCGTCCGACCGGATATCGCCGAACATGAAGGTCGCCATGGTGGCGATCGAGGACAAGCGCTTCTACAGCCACCACGGGATCGACCCCGCCGGCACGATGCGGGCGCTGATCAGCAACGAGGCCAGCGGCGAGACGTCGCAGGGCGCGTCCACGCTGACCCAGCAGTACGTGAAGAACTACCAGATCCTCGTCACCGCGCGGAACAACAAGAAGGCGCAGGAGCAGGCGCGGGCCCTGACCGCGGTGCGCAAGCTGCGCGAGGCGCGGGTGGCCGTCGAGCTGGACAGCCAGCTGAGCAAGGACGAGATCCTGACCAGGTACCTGAACCTGGTGACGTTCACCGGAAACACCGACGGCGTGGCCGCGGCCGCCCAGGTCTTCTTCGAGACCACGCCGGACAAGTTGACCGTCACGCAGGCGGCGCTGCTGGCCGGTGTGGTCAACAACCCCGTCGCGTACAACCCGTGGAACCACCCGCAGGCGGCTCTGCAGCGCCGCAACGCCGTGCTCGACGCGGAGGTGTCGATCGGCAAGCTCGACCCGCAGATCGCCGACCAGGCCAAGAAGCAGCCGCTCGGCGTCGTCGCCGACCCACGGGTCCCGGCCAGCGACTGCGTCGGCGTGAAACCGGGCTTCGGCTTCTTCTGCGCCTACGTACGGGATTACCTCCGCAGCGCCGGGTTCACGACGGACCAGCTGCGGACCGGCGGCTACCGGATTCGGACCACTGTGGACGCCAAGCTGACCGGCCTGACCAAGGGGGCCGTCGACGCGAACGTGCCGCCGCGGACGCCGGGCATCGCCAACACCATGGTCGTGATCCGGCCCGGCTCCGACTCGCACGAGGTCGCCGCGATGGTCGCCAACCGCGAGTACGGGGTCGACGCCGCCGCCGGCCAGTCGATGACCAACCTGCCGGTCGAGGTCAGCGACCCCTTCGGCGCCGGCTCCATCTTCAAGCTCTTCACCACCGCGGCGGCCATGGAGCAGGGCAAGGTCGGGTTGAACACCCCGCTGCCCAACCCGAACAGCCAGTGCTTCATGCCGCCGATCGTCGACGAGTACACCGTCTGCCACACCGTGCAGAACGACTACGTCGGCTACCCGAATCCGATCACGCTGGAGAACGCGCTCGCCACGTCGCCGAACGTGGCGTTCACGGACCTGGAGCTGCGGGCCGGCCTGCCGTCGGTGCTGACCATGGCGTACCGGCTGGGACTGCGCCGGACGCTGGCCGCGTCCGAGGCGGGCAGCCCGCCGACGACCGACCCGGCCGACGAGCGGTCCCAGAAAGCCGAGTACAACTCACCTCAGCGGGACTACTTCCGCAACAACCCGTCCTTCACGCTGGGCGTGAGCGCGGTGAGCCCGCTGGAGCTGGCCAACGTGATGGCCACGCTCGACGACAGCGGCAAGTGGTGCCCGCCCACGCCCGTGCGCCAGGTGCTGGACCACGACGGGCGGCCGGTGGCGCTGCCCCACCAGGAGTGCGAGCAGGTCGTCGCGCCGGCGCTGGCCGACACCGTGATCCGGGGCCTGGCCAAGGACACCACCGAGGGCACGTCGGCGACCTCGGCGCTGAAGGCGCACTGGACCCGGCAGCTCGCCGGCAAGACCGGCACCACCGAGTACAACGAGTCCGTCGGCTTCGTCGCCGGCCTGCGGCACTACGCGGTGTCCTCACTGGTGTTCGCGGACGGGTCGGCGCCGGCGCCGATCTGCGCGTCGAAGCCGCCGCGCCTCGATTCCGACGACAGCGGATGCGCCGGCGCCTTCGGCGGCTCGCTGGCCTCGCCGCCGTTCTTCGCCGCCTTCGGCAAGCTGCTCGGCAACTCGCCCGACTCGGGGCTGCCGGCCGCGGATCCCGGCTACCTCGACGCGCGGCCGCACGGGCCTACCGCGCCGTGGGTGGTCGGCACCGCTGTGCAACATGCGCAGGACACCTTGCGACAGGCCGGTTACGCGCGGGTGGACGTCTCGCCGCAGGAGTCGGACAGTCCGAAGGGGACGGTGCTCGGGCAGTCGCACGCCGGGGCGTTCCCGACGGACACGGCGATCACGCTGATCGTCAGCGCCGGCCACGACGTGCCCCGTTGACCACCCACACGGGTGGCGTGCGAATCGGTTTAGCGGGGAAACCTCCTGGTGGACGAAGGAGCCCAAGATGCTGATCGACGAGGTCTCAAAGCGGCAACCGCGAATGTTCCGAGTCCGGTTCCGGGGCTACGCGCGGGAGCAGGTTGATGACGAGATGACCGCGGTGGACGAGGAACTGCGCGCGACGCGGGCGGATCTGGAGGCGACCACCCGCCGGTGCGACCACCTGACCGAGACGCTGGAGCAGACCCGCTCCGACCGCGACGCGGTCCTGCGGCAGTACCAGGAGCTGGCCCAGCGTGCCGAGAAGATGCAGGCCGAGCTGGACCAGTTGCGCCCCGACCCGGACAAGCGGCTGGCCCAGACGCCGGCCGCGCAGCACATGCAGCGGATGATCGAGAACGCCGAGCAGGAGGCCAACCTCATCCGGCGGGCGGCGATCGAGCAGTCCGAGCAGCTGCGGGAGCGGGCCGAGGAGCTGCTGCGACAGCGGGTCGAACTGGTCGAGCAGACCGAGCAGGAGACGCAGCGCTGCCTGGCCAAGGCGGCCGAGCAGGCCAGCCACATCGTGCAGCAGGCGGTGGAGCAGTCGCAGCTGCTGCTCAAGGAGATCCAGGAACGCCAGGCGGCGTTCGACGCCACCTATTCCTCGTTCGAGGGGGCGGCGCCCGATCTGGTGCCGGCGCCCCGGCAGGACGTCTCCTCGGAGTTCGAGCAGCCCGTCGACGTCTGAACACACGAAAAGGCGGGCCGAGCGTGAAACGCTCGGCCCGCCTTTTCGTCACCTGGTGGCGATCCGGTCGCCGGCGAATATCAGGTCGGGATTGGTCAGGAAATTCGTGTTCAGCGCGACCAGTCGCTGCCAGCCGCCCTCGACACCGAGCCTTTCCGCGATGCCGCTGAGGGTGTCGCCGGGCTGGATGGTGTAGTCGCCGGCCGGGTTTCCGGTGGATCCCGGAGCCGTCCGGACTGTCCTTGGCTGCACCCTGGTGGTCACATGACGCTGAACCGTCGCATGGCGACCGCCGCCGCGCGCGCAATGCGGCCACGCACCCGGTCCCTGGCTGCGCAGCACGTTCTCGGCGACGCGGATCTGCTCTTCCCTGGTGGCCTGGCTCGCCGCCCCGACACCGCCGTTGGCGTGCCAGGTTCCCGGCGTGAACTGCAGGCCGCCGGAGAAGCCGTTGCCGGTGTCGGCCGCCCAGTCGCCGCCGCTCTCACACGCCGCCACCGCGTCCCAGTCCAGCCCGGACGCGGCCGCGACCGCGGGACTGGCCAGCGTCGCGACGCCCAGCACGAGACCGATGGCGAGCGAATTCTCCCGAAGAGAGGACATCGATGTCTCTCCCACCGCGCCCGAGGTGGTATCGCCTTCTCCGCCCGGTGGTTCCCTTCGTTCGACAATGGAACGCGGCATGGTTTTCGGGCGGAGTTCGGCGCTTCGCCACACCGTCGGAGCACGGGTCCTTTTCGGGACCCGGCGACAACGTATGTGTGGGGGACCTGGTGTGCAAGGCAACACTTCGTGGAATCACCTGGAGTGATGGTGTCGTGGGAATAAACCCGCGTCACCCGCTCGGTGGATAATTGAGTTGAAATCGGTTTCGGGGGTACCCCCGCCGGGCGACCGCAAAATAATGCTTTGACGCCTCGGCCCCGGGTCGGACAGGATCATGCCGCACCACGAACCGAGGAGCCGGTCATGAGCAGCACGCGACAGCACAGGGCGCAGCCCGTCGTAGCCGTGTCGCGCTCGTATCGGCCGTGACCTGAGTTCGTTTCCCTGAGCCATTTTCCGACGCTCGTCTCCGCCGCGCCGTGCCGTGGCCGACGCGAGTTGTGGGTCCGGCCGCCCCTGTCGTGGGGCCGGCCGGACCCGGCCAAGGTGGAGACGGGGTGGTCGGGGTGACCGAGTGGCTCCGATTCCTTACACCCTCCGCACCAACGGGTGGCGTGCGTCATCGGCGCGTGCCTAGCCTGGCGGCACCATGGATGCGCCTCCTCGACCCGCCCTCGCCGTCACGGTGTCCACTTCGGACGTCGACGGACGGGATGCGGCGGCGTACTGGCGTGACCTGGTCTGCGCGAGGTTCGTCGAGGTGGCGGTCCGGCCGGCCGCTCACGACGGCTTTGCCGGAGTGGTCAGGCACCGGGAGGTAGCGGGCATCGGGTTTGCGCGGCTGGCGTCGCAGGCGCAGCAGGTGGACCGCACGTGGGGGCTGGTCGCCCGCAGCTCTGAACATCATTTGCTGGCGAATATCCAACTGCGCGGGCAGGGGTTCTTGGCGCAGGACGGTCGTAGTGCGGTGCTGGCGCCCGGCGCACTGGTGTTTGTGGACAGTGCCCGGCCGTACACGATGCAGTTCGACGGGGAGTTCGCGCAGCTGGTGATCCGGGTCCCGGTGTCGATGCTGCCGCGCCGGACACTGGCCGACGCCACCTCGGTGCCGCTGGACGGCCCGGCCCGGCTGGTCACGGACTTCCTGCTGGGATTGGACGATGTGGATCCAGCGGTGGTGTCAGAGTTCGTCCCGCACACGCTCGGCTTGCTCGACACGGCGCTGGGCTGGGCAGCCCGGCGCACGGCGGGGGAGCGGTCCCAACTCGCGATCACCCGGGAGCGCGTGCACCGGTTCGTACGGGAAAACGCGTGCGATCCGGACCTGGACGCCGCATCGGTGGCGGCCGGGTGCCGCATCTCGAAGCGGACCCTGTTCCGGGCGCTGGCCGACGACGAGCCGTTCACGTCGCTGATGCGCCGACTCCGGGTGGAGCGGGCGCAGCAGACGCTGCGCTCCAACCCGCGGTTGCCGCTGGCGGCGGTGGCGCAGCAGTGCGGGTTCGCCGGCGCCGCGCAACTGCACCGGGCGTTCCAGCGGGTGACGGGCGGCACGCCGGGCGATCACCGCAGGCGCTCGGCGACCTTCGACACGAACTGAGGTGGCGTCGGCGGCGTCGGCCCTGTGACGAACCGCCCGAGCGCGACGTCGTAACGCGGCCCGACGGCAGGGTTGACGATCTCGTGCCCGTCCTCGCGAAGCAGGGCGGCGTTGCGTTGCACGGAGGGCTTGGCCCACATCTGGGCCGACATGACCGGGAAGAACACCACCGGCGTCGGGAACTCCAGCACGGTGGTCGTCAGCAGGTTCGGCGCGCCGCCGATGGCCGCCGCGGCGAGGGTGTTCGCCGTCGCGGGCAGCACCACGAACAGGTCGTGCTCCTCGGCCAGGGTGACGTGGTTGGAGCGCGCCCACGTCGTGGGATCGCCGCCGGTGACGACCCGGTCCGCGAACAGGCCCATGGTGGACGCGGGCAGGAAGGTCGTCGCGCTGTGCGTCATGAGCACCGTGACGCTGCCGGAGAACTCCGTCCGCAGCGCGGACAGGAACATGGGCAGGAACGCGACGGCGCCGGAGCCGCTGGCGCCGATGAGCAGGTTGCCACCGAAGGTCATGCGCCCATCCTCGAATTCCGCCGGCCCAGTGGGGTCGCCGAACGTGCCACCGCTGCTGACGGAACGTGCCAGCGGGCTGCGGCGCAGGTCACTTGACTGAGTGGACAGGTCTGTCTACTGTCGGTCCCAGTCGATTGAACAGACCTGTCTACTCATCTCGGAGTGTGTGCCATGACCCAGGCCATCACGCGGACCCGCGCCGACCGCGGCCGCCACGACACCCGCCCTGGGGCGGTCGCGCCATCGGAGGCCAGAGGTCGGTCCGGCACGGCCATGCTCCTACTCGCCTCGGTGGTGGTGTCGCTGCTCGCCGCGTCCAGCGCGCCGACCCCGATCTATGCCATCTACCAGGCGGAATGGGGCTTCTCGCCGATCACCACGACCATCGTGTTCGGCAGCTACGCGGTGTCGGTGCTGGCGGCGCTGCTCACCGTGGGCAAGCTGTCCGACCACGTCGGCCGCAAGCCCGTGCTGCTGGTGACACTGCTGGTCGAGGCGGCGACGATGATCGTGCTGGCCACCGCGGGCGGCGTGCCGGGGCTGCTGGTCGGCCGCGTCATCCAGGGCCTGGCGACCGGGGCCGCGGTCGGCGCGATCGGGGCGATGATGCTCGACATCGACGCCAAGCGCGGCCAGCTCGCCAACGCCCTCACGCCGGGCATCGGCACGGCAACGGGCGCGGTGCTGTCGGCGCTTCTGGTGAGCTTCCTGCCGGCGCCCACGCACCTCGTCTACTACGTGCTGTTTGCGCTCTTCCTGCTGCAGGCGCTGGGCGTCGTCTTCATCCGTGAGACGGTCACGCGCGCTCCCGGAGCTCTGGCCAGCCTCAAGCCGGAGATCGCCCTGCCGCGCACGGTCCGCTCGCACCTGATGGCCGCCGCCCCGGTGCTGTTCGCGGCGTGGGCGCTGGCCGGCCTGTACGGCGCGCTCGGGCCGGCGCTGCTCGGCAAGCTCATCGGCGGCAACAACACCATTCTGGCCGGTGTGCTGCTGCTCGCGTTCGCCGGCATCGCCAGCGCCATGGTGCTGGTGTTCCGCTCCGTCAGTCCGACGGCCGTCATGCTGACCGGTTCGATCGCGCTGTTCGTGGGCGTCGCCGTCACCCTGGCCGCGCTCGGCATCGGCTCGGTGGCGCTGTTCTTCGTCGGCACCGTGATCGCGGGCGCCGGCTTCGGTGGCGGCTTCCAGGGCGGCATCCGGATCGTCGTCCCGCAGGTCGCGCCGCACGAGCGGGCCGGCACTCTGTCGCTGCTGTACGTGGTGTCCTATCTCGGCTTCGGGGTGCCCGCGGTGGTCGCCGGCGTGCTGACCGTGCACGGCCCGGGCCTGTTCGGCGCGGCCGAGATCTACGGCGTGGCCGTGATGGTGCTCGCCCTGCTGGCGCTGGCCGCCCTGGTCCGGGCACGCCGCACCAGCGTGGCGTAAACTGAACAGATCTGTCTGGTATGAGGGAGTGGATGTCAATGGCGACGACCACGGGCCGGCTGTCCGCGCGTGAGCGTCTGCTGGCGGCCGCTGACGAGCTGTTCTACAACGAGGGCGTGCACACGGTCGGCATCGACCGGGTCATCGAGCAGGCCGGCGTCGCGAAGGCCTCGCTGTACAACACGTTCGGCAGCAAGGACGAGCTGATCCACGCGTACCTGAAGGCCCGGCAGGACCGCATCGCCGAGCGCATCATGGTGGCCGTCGACGCCGCCGAGACGCCGCGGGAGAAGCTGCTCGCCGTGTTCGACGGCCAGATCGCGGTGTACGCCGAGAGCGGTTACCAGGGCTGCGCCTTCCACCGGGCCAGCGCGGAATCGCGCCCGGGTGACCGCATCGACCTGGCCACCCGGGACTACCGGGCCTGGGTGCGGGCCCTGTTCACCGAGCTGGCCGAGCAGGCCGGCGTCGCCGATCCGACGCTGCTGGCCACGCAACTGCAGATGGTCTTCGACGGCAACGGCACAGCCAGCCGCAACGACCGCAGCCCGGCCAGCACGCCCATCGCCCGGGCCGCCGCCGAGACGCTGCTCGACGCCGCACTGGCCTGACGAAGCCGCCACGGGGTGCTCGGAACGGACCATTCCTCAACTCCGAGTTGAGGAATGGTCCGTTCCGAGCGATGGTGTGGGTCTAGGCGTACGGGTCGGTGATCTCCCGCAGCCGGCTGAGGACCTGCCGTAGCTGCGCCATCTGCCGCTTGCCCAGGTGTGCCTCCCACTCGGCCTCGACCTCGGCCACCGCGGCGGCGGCGATCGGCAGCGCCTCCTGGCCGCGGGCGGAGATGCGGACCAGCCGGGCCCGCTTGTCGGTGGGGTCGGGCACGCGCTCCACCCAGCCGGCCTTCACCAGCTGGTCGACCAGGAAGCCGGCGGTCTGCTTGGTCACCTGGGCCTGCTCGGCCAGCTCGGTCAGCCGCGTGCCGTCGGGGCCGATCCGCTGCACGATCTTCATCTGCGCGGCGGTGATGTCGCCGTAGCCGGCGCGGTCGAGCGCCTCGATCACCCGGTTCTCCAGCCATCGGTAGGGGATGTACAGCAACAGGCCGGTGTTGAGCCCGTCGTCCGCCACGGAGCCTCCTTGACATGGTCAGAGACGCTGACTAATTTGGTCAGAGTCTCGTACCAATGATACGGGGAGGCCCGGGGTGGACCGCGAGCGCAGCTGGCAGGTCGTGGAGCAGGAGCGGCGGTATCTGGCCGACCTGCTGGAGTCGATCGCCGAACCGGACTGGGACCGCCCCTCGCTGTGCGCCGGCTGGCGCATCCGGGACGTCGCCGCGCACGTGGTGCTCGCGCCGCAGCACCCGGGGCCCGGCCGGATGCTGGTCGGGGCGGTGCGGGCCCTCGGCCGGTTCAACAAGCTCAACCACGACATGGCCGTGCGGCACGCGTCGCGGCCCGGCGCCGACCTGGTCGCCGAGCTGCGCGAGCATGCGGCGTCGCGCCGACTGCCCGTCGTCACGACGTACCGCAACATCCTCTTCGACGTCCTGGTGCACGTGCAGGACATCGCGATCCCGTTGGGCCGTCAGCATTCCATGCCGGCCGACGCCGCCGTGGACGGCGCGAACCGGGTGTGGCAGACGGGCTGGCCGTTCTGGGCCGCCCGGCGGTTCGCCGGCACGCGCCTGGTCGCCACGGACGTGACGTGGAGCGTCGGCGACGGACCGGACGAGATCCGCGGCCCGATCGACGCGTTGCTGCTCCTGCTCACCGGCCGGACCACGGCCATGGACCGCCTGCGCCCCTAGCAGTCCCGCGCGAACTCCCACACGCCTTCGGCGTTGGCACCGGGGATGGCGTTGTAGTTCCACCACTTCGCCACCCAGAGATGGCCGCCGTAGGCGACGACCGAGCCGCCGTCGTAGGCGGTGTCGCGCCGCCACGTGGACACTGGGCACCGGCGGGTCGTTGTCGGCGCGGGTGTGGTCGTTGTCGTCCGGCGCGTCGACGTCGTTGTTGTCGTGACGCGGGTGGTCGTGGTGCGCCGCGTGGTCGTCGTCACCGGCGGTGGGGGCGTCGTTGTCGTCGACGGCGCCGTGGTGGTGGTAGTGGTAGTGGTCGTCGTGGTGGTGATCGTCGACGACGCCGCGAGCGGGAACGCCGTGTTCGTCGCGGGCGCCGGCTCGGCGACCGGCTCGGGCTCGAACGAGTTGGTCGTCAGGAAGATCAGCGCCGAGCAGGCCAGTGCGCCGGCGGTCGCCGCCCAGACCAGCAGCCGGTCGTGCCGGTGCGGGTCGCCGCCAGGGGGCTCGGGATCTAACGGGTCCATCGGGGCGGGAGCATACGCCCGGCGTCGCGGCCCGCCGTGGCGGACTCGCCGGGGTGATCCGGCCCGCCGTGGCCGGACTTCCGGTAACGGGTGTCACCGGCCCGGCCAAAGGGGTAGCTGAGACAACCTCACGCGTCCCATCTCCTGGCCGGCCGTGACCGCTCCCGTTAGCGTCGGGCTCGGAGTTTCCCTCGAAGGAGTCGTGCCATGAAGCGCAGAGCTGTGGTCAAGGCCGGCCTGGCCGCCGGATTTGCCCTGTTGTCGACCGCGCAGACGGCGTTCGCCGCGTCCGGTTCCGATCTCGCCGACCGGGCCAACGCCGGCTGGTTCCGGGCCACCGCGGAATTGATTTCCGTCCAACCGCAGGCGGTCGTGAAGAGCTCGGGCGGCAGCGCTTTGATGGTCAGCGGATTCGCTCAGGCGCGGGCCAACGGCGTGTTCGCGGTCTCCAGTCACCCCGACCGTGACCGAATGGCGAAATTCGCCGCCGAAATGCCGTCCTTCCACCGACCGTGGGTCATTCGCGTGCGCGGGACCGTCTCCGCCGACGACGTCGCCGCCCGGCACGGGCTGAACACAGTGGACCACCGCGACCTCACCGCGCTGCCGGCCTCGGACTACCGGCCCCTGATCGGCTCGCCGGCCGGCGTCATCATTCGCCGCGTCGACGGCTCCGCCGCCGCCACGTTCCTCGACATCGCGGTCGCCGCCACTGGCGTTCCCACGGACAGCGTGCGCAACCAGTTCATCCCCGAAGTCTTCGACTCGCCGACCGCCAGCCCGTACCTGGTGTACGTCGACGGCAAGCAGGTGGCTTCCGCCCTCGGCGTCCGCAGCGGCGACACCGTCCTCCCCGTCTATCTGTTCACGCGGCCCGAATACGCCGGTCACGGCTACGACGTCCTCGCCACCTCCGCCGCCCTCCGCGACGCCTTCACCCACGGCGCCGACCTGGCCGTCGCTCCGGCCGACCCCAGCACCCGGCCCATCCTCGACGCCCTGCACTTCCGCACCGTCGACACCTGGACCACGTTCTCCTGACGTCGTCAGGCCAGGCCGTGCAGAACCTGCCGGGTGGCGGCGTCGATGACGCGGCGGTTGGCGAGTTCGTCGGCGCCGAGCAGGGGACTGGCGGCGGTGACGATGCCCTGGATCAGACGGGCCCGCAGCTCGGGCTGGTCCACGCCGAGGTTGGTAAGGGCGGTGACCAGCGGCGCGAACAGGCGGGAGTGCTCGGCCATGATCCGCTCCTGGGCGGCGGGGCCGAGGGCGTGGCCGGCGAGCACGACAAGAGCGGAGTGCCGGCCGTCGGCGAGCATGCGCAGCTGGGTGCGGACGAAGGCGGTGATCCGGTCGGCCGGGTCGGCGTGCCGGTGGATCTCGGCCTCCAGCTCGGTTATCCAGCGGGGGAGTTCGTCCTCGACCATGGCGGCGACGAGGTCGTCACGGGAGCGGAAGTACTCGTAGAGGCTGGGCCGGGACAGGCCGACCTGGGCGGCGAGGGCGGACAGCGTCAGCGCCTCGGCCCCCTGCGCGGCGACGAGCTCCCGGGCGGCTTCGAGCAGCGCGCGCAGCCGCTGCGCCCGGTGTTCGGCGACGGTCGGCGCGCTGATCTTCGGCACGGGACCGAGTCTATCGGCTTTGTTCGGCTCCCCGAGTTTGTTCGGCTTCGCGGGTGATTTGCCAGACAAACGCCTCCTGTTCAACGATCGAGGGCGACGAACAAGGGGGGTGCTTGGCCATGCCACGAAGCGAGCGGCCGCTCGACCCGGGCGACACGCCGCTGTTGCGGTTCGCCGCCGATCTGCGCAAACTGCGGGAATCGGCCGGCAGCCCGGTCTATCGGCAGCTCAGCGTCAAAGCGCACTATTCCGTGGCCGTGTTGTCGGAAGCGGCCGGCGGCCGCAAGCTTCCCTCGCTTGCCGTGACACTCGCGTATGTCGACGCGTGCGGCGGTGACTTGGCGGAATGGGAGCAGAAGTGGCGCGCGGTGGCGGATGTGCAAGAGGCTCCCGCCGACGCGGACAACGGCCAGGCGCCTTATCCGGGATTGTCGGCGTTCCAGATCGAGGACGCCGCCCGATTCCACGGCCGCGGCGCGTTGCTGGCGCATTTGTCGAATCAGATCCTCGACCGGCGGCTGGTCGTGGTGTTCGGCGCTTCGGGCGCGGGTAAGTCCTCGCTGCTGCGTGCCGGCCTCGCCGCGGCCGGTCTGCGTGACGGCATCGACGGCCTCGGCCCGCAGCCGACCGTCGTCTTCACGCCCGGCCCGCACCCGTTCGACGAGTGCGCCCTAGGACTGTCCCGCCTGACTGCCGCCTCGGTCACCGAGATGCGGACGGAGCTGCGGGCCGACCCGACCGCGCTGCACCTGCGGCTCCGGCAGGTGCTCGCCGACCAGCCGGCCAGCCGGGACGCGCTGATCATCGTCGACCAGTTCGAGGAGGTCTTCACCCTCTGCGCCGACGAGGACGAGCGCCTGGCGTTCATCACCGCCCTGCTGCACGTCGCCTCCGCGCCGACCAGCAGCGCCCGGCTGGTGCTGGGGGTCCGTGCCGACTTCTTCGGTCACTGCCTGCAGTATCCGCAGCTGCGCGGGGTCCTCGGCGAGGGCCCGGTCCTGGTCGGCGCGATGACCGCCGACGAGCTGCGGGTGGCGATCACCAAGCCCGCCGCCGACCTCGGCTACACCGTCGAGACCGCGCTGGTCACGCGGCTCGTCTCCGAGGCCACCAACCAGCCCGGTGTGCTGCCCCTGATGTCCCATGCCCTGCTCGAGACGTGGCGACGCCGGCAGGGCATCACCCTCACCGCCGCCGGCTACGACGCGGCCGGAGGCATCAGCCACGCTCTCAGCCGCACCGCCGAGTCCGTCTACATCGGGCTGAGTGCCGAGCAGCAAGCCGTTGCCCGCCAGGTGTTCCTTCGTCTCACCGCCCTCGGCGACGGCACCGAGGACACCCGCCGCCGCGTCGACCGCGCCGAACTCGACCACGTCGACGGCCTCGACGAGGTGCTCACCGCCCTCGTCGACGCCCGGCTGGTCACCGTCGACCGGGACAGCGTCGACATCGCCCACGAGGCCCTGATCAGCCACTGGCCCCGGCTGCGCGAGTGGCTCACCGAGGACCGCGACGGCCTCCGCGCCCACCGTCAGCTCACCGAGGCCGCCGAGATCTGGGATTCCCTCAACCGTGACGACGGCGCCCTCTACCGCGGCGCCCGCCTGGAGTTGGCCCGTGACTGGGTCAAGTCCCGCACGCCTTCGCTGTCACACCGCGAGCGTGCCTTCTTCGACCGCAGCGTGGACGTGTGCCAGCAGGAGCTGCTGGCCGCCAAGCGTCAGGCGCGGCGCCAGCGCCGGTTCATCGCCCTGCTGGTGGTGCTGTTGGTGGCCTTGTCCGGCACCACGGCGTACTCCCTGATCACCCAGCAGACCGTGGCCCAGCAACGCGATGACGCCACTGTCCAGAACGTGATCGATCGGATTCCCACCGTCGCGCTGGGAAATCGCGAGCTCGCGGCGGAGTTGGCCGTGGCGGTGTACCGGCTCGACCCCACGCCCCGAACGCGCGGGCTGCTGCTCGCCGCGAGCACCGCGGCCGACCGGATCGCGTTCGGGATCGGCGAAACGGAGCCGATCTTGTCACCGGCACTGAACTCGACCTCGACCCTGTATGCCTACCAGCTGGGACGCACGATCCGTGTGGCCTCGTCCCGAACCGGCGACCCGGAGGTGGTGCTGCCCGAGCCGCCGGCGGATGATCTTTCGCGCTACCTGGTGCGGGACGACTTCGCGCTGTCCGGCGACGGCAGTCACCTGGCTGTGGTCCGACAGGGCGACAACTACGCCAACGTAGTCGAACTGTGGGACATCAGCGACGTTCGCAACCCGAAGGTGGTCCGGAGCTACCCGACCGACACCGGGGTCGTGGTGGCCTTCACCCCGGACAGCCGGGTGCTCGCGATCAGCAGCGCGGGGGAGCACGGCAGCGGCACCGACACGACCGGCAAGACCATCACCAGCAAGATCGACCTGCGCACCTGGCTGTGGGACGTCACCGACCCGACCGCGAGCCAGCCGATGGCCGTGCTGCCGGAGGCCGTCCGGGCCCGGCAGTTCTCCGCGGACGGCAGCACGTTGATCACGATCCCGGTCTCCGAGTCGATGAGGACCGGCAAGGACGACTTCACGTCCGTGCCGGACGATCCGTGGAAGATCTGGGATCTCAAGGCGGCCCGGTCCGGCCAGGCGGTGCAGCCGCTCGAAACGAAGGCGGTCCCCGAGCTCGACGACATCGGGGTGTCTCCGGACGGCCGCCTGTTCGCCGGCTTGCGCCACACCGACGGCGCCAGCACCTTGTCGTTGTTCCGGAAGGGGCCGAGCGGTGCGCTGACCAAGATCGGCGAGGTGACCAGTGACGTGATCACCTCGGGGCCGGTGGCGTTCAGCCCTGACGGCAAACGTCTCGCGGCCCGGCAGGGCGACGACACTGCCATCGTCTGGGACGTCGGCAACCCCGCCGCGCCCAGCGAGTTCGCGTCGATTCCCGGCCTGAGCGACAGGTCGGCGCGGCTGGTGTCCTTCACCTCGGACGGGCGGCTCACCGTGGTCGGCGGATCCGGTGTGGAGACCCGCGGCCTGGATCCGGACGCCGCCACCACCCAGATCTGCGCCGCCGTGAGCAAGTCGGCCCTTCCGCGCGACAAGTGGGCGCCGTGGGGGAGCTTCTTCCCGTCGATGGATGTGCCGGAGCCCTGTTCGCACTGAGGCTAGCCCTCCCACTCCCAGGAAAGGCGGGGTGCATCCATCGCCGCTCCCGTCGCCGCAGGCTGGTGGTCAGATGGCCGCGGGGTGCGGCCGGCACGGAGAGAGGGAACGAAAGATGAGCCTTGGGGGCGGGACGATCACGCCGGCGGCGGGACTGACGCTGACCCGCATGGGGTACGGCGCGATGCAGCTGGCGGGGCCGCACGTGTTCGGGCCACCGAGGGACCGGGACGTGGCGCTGGAGGTGCTGCGAGCGGTGGTGGCGGCGGGCATCACCCACATCGACACGGCGGACTTCTACGGCCCGGCGGTGACGAACGAGCTGATCAAGGAGGCCCTGCACCCGTACGCGCACGGCCTGCACATCGTGACGAAGGTGGGGGCCAGGCGAGGGGCGGACGGGAGTTGGCTGCCGTCGCTGCACCCGGCGGACCTGAAGGCGCAGGTGCACGACAACCTCCGCAACCTCGGCCTGGACGCGCTGGACGTGGTGAACCTGCGGGTGGCCGGCCACGACGAGTCGGACGACGACCCGATCACGGACCAGTTCGGGGCGCTGGCGGAGCTGCGGGAGCAGGGCCTGATCCGGCACCTGGGGCTGAGCGGCGTGAACGCCAGGCAGCTCAAGGAGGCACAGTCGATAGCGCCGGTGGTCACGGTGCAGAACCTCTACAACATCGTCGACCGCCGCCACGAGGAGCTGCTGAACCAGTGCGAGCAGGAGAACATCGCCTTCGTGCCGTTCTTCCCGCTGGGCGGCTTCTCGCCGCTGCAGTCGGACGCCCTGACGGCGGTCGCCAAGCGGCTGGGGGCCTCGCGGCAGCAGGTGGCGCTGGCCTGGCTGCTGCAGCGGTCCCCGGCGATCGCGGTCATCCCGGGCACGTCTTCGGTGGCGCACCTGCGGGAGAACATCGCGGCCGGCGACCTGCGGCTGGCCAAGGACGTCGTCGCCGAGCTCGACGCGATCGGGGCGTGACGTGACGACGTCGTTGGGGGACAAGGCGAGGCCGTTGTCCGGCAGGCCGTGGCCGGAGCCGAGGGCCTGCCGGAGCTCACCAGGGTGATCGGCTAGCGCTGCACGGTGAACTGGTCGACGGCGGTGCCGTCCTCGGTCAGCGACCTGACCGTCATGCGGGCCGGCGTGGTCGCCGTCGCCGGGACGACGTCGACGGCGACCAGGCAGTAGCCGGTGTAGCGCACGCGGGACCACGTCACCTTGACGGTCTTGTCGTGACCGTCCTCATCGGACACCTTCATCGGCTGCGGGCTGTCGTTGCTCGTCTCGTGCCCCATGTACGTGTCGGAGCCCGGGAACTTGTACAGCCCGCCGCCCCCGCCGCCCGCCACCACGTAGGTCGTGCCGTCCTTGGCCGGCGTGACGGTGTCCCCGGAGGCCAGCTTCCGGGTGGCCTTGCCGGCGCGGATCGGGTCGGTGCGCTCGTAGATGTGGTTGTGCCCGTTGAGAACCAGGTCCACCTTGTACTGGTCGAACAGCGGCGTCCACTTCTGCTGCGCGCCGAGCTCGGCGCCGTTGTCCTGGCACGTCGAGTAGGCGCACTGGTGGAAGTACACCACGATGAAGTCGATGGTGGCGTCGGCCCGCATCGCCTTCAGCGTGGCCTTCAGCCAGCTGAGCTGCTTTCCCTTGGTGTAGTCCAGGTTCGCCGGCGTGTTGTAGCAGACGTCGTTGCCGTCCAGGCTGATCAGGCCGACGTTCTGGTACCGCCACGAGTAGATGCCGGTCGACCCGCTCCAGGCGTTGTCCGGCATGGTGAACCGGGCCCGGACGCCGCCGTAGCCGTCGGCGGCGTACCACGGCTCCATCTCGTGGTTGCCGATCGCCATCATCCACGGGATCTGCGCGGCGGCCGCCTCGTTCTGCTGGAAGAACGAGTCCCAGATGCGGGCGTCGTACTCGTCGGTGGTGTCCCCGCCGCCGCTGGAGTTGGCGTAGCTGAGATCACCCATGTGCAGGTGGAACGCGGGAGTGAGGCCGGCGATCAGGGTGGTGGTCGCCGTGGCGTTGTAGCCGACGCCCTGGTCGCCGAACGCGGTGAAACCGAAGCCGGCGCCCCGGCCGACGGCCGGCGCCGTGCGGAAGGTGGCGACGCCGTCGAGCTTGCCGGCCGGGTCGTAACCCTGGTGGCCCACCACGTAGTAGTAGGTGGTGTCCGGCACGAGGTGGTCCAGCCGGGCGTGCAGGTAGTACTGCACCACGGTCTTCGGCTTGACCAGCGGCTCGTCCTCGACGGGTTTCTGCCAGGACAACTGGCTGGTCAGCGTCCGCACCTCGGCGGCGATCGCCGAGCCGAGTTCGGTCGGGCTGGTGCCGATCCGGATGAACGGCGCGGTCACGGCGGCCGGCACCTGCCAGGACACGACCACCTGCTGCGACGGGTCGGCGCCGAAGGCGATGTGGCGGCCGAACGGGCGCAGCGCCGAGCCGGCGACCTTGTCCTTGACCGTGACGGTCGGGGCGGCCGAGCTGGTCGCGGGCAGCACGCCGCCCACCGCCAGCGCCGCGCCGCCGACCGCGCCGGCGCGGAACAGCGCGCGCCGCGAGTACCGAGCCGTGTACTGCTCATGTTGCTCGGCCAATGTGAGCCGTCGTCCAGTTGTCTCCCGCATGAACGGAAAAGTTAGGAAAGTTTCCTATTTAGTGTCAAGGGTCACATCGATGCCGCCGATTGCCGCTTGACGGCCTGGAGCTGCCCGAAACCGGTGCCGAAAGAGTCACCCCTTGAGCCTTGCGGAGCAGCGGCCGCCGGCCCGGTGATTCACGTATGTGATCATCCCTGATCACCGCCGGTCGCCGGAGGCGTCGTCCGTGACGGTCCCGGCGGCGTGGTTTCCCGGCCTTGCGTCGGGGTACCCGCCGCTGATGTTGTCGGCGGGGAGGTGAGCCCATGGGCGGTGATCGGTTGCTTGCCGGTCGTTACCGGTTGGGAGCGCTGGTCGGGCGCGGCGCGATGGCGGAGGTGTATCGCGCGTACGACATGCGGCTCGAACGGCCGGTGGCGATCAAGCGGTTCACCGCCGGCGGCTCCGTGGAGGGGCGACGGTTCGAGGAGGAGGCGCGGCTGCTGGCCGGGCTCCGGCATCCCGGCCTGGTCACCGTGTACGAGGCCGGCGAGGACGACGGAGTCCGCTACCTGGTGATGCAGCTGGTCAACGGCCCGAGCCTGCACGCGGCGCTGGAGCGGCAGATGCCGACCGTCGACGAAGTGCTGGCACTGGGCCGCCACCTGCTGCCGACCTTGGCGTACGTGCACAGCCGGAACGTGGTCCATCGGGACGTGAAGCCGTCCAACATCCTCGTCGACCTCGACGGCGAGGCGTTTCTCGCCGATTTCGGACTGGCCAAGCTGATCGACGCCGCCGGGCTGACCCGGTCGGGCGAGATCGTGGGGACGGCGGCGTTCCTGGCGCCGGAGCAGGTGCGGGGCGAGACGGCCACCACGGCGGTGGACGTGTATGCGCTGGGGCTGGTTTTCCTGCAGTGCTTCACCGGCCGGCAGGAGTTTCCCGGCACGCAGACCGAGTCGGCGCTGGCGCGGTTGACGCGTGACCCGGTGATCCCGGACGGGTTGCCGCCCGGGGTGGCCGAGTTGCTGGCGGAGATGACCAGTTTCGATCCCTGGCGGCGGCCCACTGCCGAGGAGTGTGCTCGGCGTTGGGAGGAACTCGGGATCGAGGTGCCCGCACCGCGAAGATCGTGGGGACGGGCGGCGCTGGCCGGAGTCGCGGGCGTGCTGACGATCGGGCTCGGGCTGGGGGTCGTGCTGCAGGAAGGCCCGGTCACCGGTCCAGCGCCGGACTCGGATTCGGGCCCGGTCCGGGCGGCCGTGCCGCCACCGGTGACGTCGACGCCGGCCGCTTCGACGACCCCGACCACAACGGCCGATCTGGCGACCGCGTCGAGGCCGACGACGTCATCGAAGGACCCGGCGCCGGACCCGGGGGAGAAGGACAACGGCAAGCACTCGGCGAAGGGCAAGCCGCCTGGCAAGCACAAGTGAGTCGGACGCTGTGGGGGTAGGGGTTTGGTGTGTTGGGTGGGCCGATTTTGTGTGGAGCCTCTGGACGACGGCGCTCAGGGCGGTTAGTACTACAGCCGCACGGTGTGATACTTGTCGGCGTGTCGTGTTCACGGAGACCGCCGATGCGTGATCGACTTGGGTGTGCCGGACATGGAGCAGGACCTCACGGCCCTACCGGAGACGAACGCGGACGATCGCCTGGCGCGGTGGCGGGCAGGGTTCGAGGACATGTTCGCGCTGGTCGCAGGCCGGTTCGCACAGGCAGACTCACGCCACCGGGCCAGGATGTACCTGCTGGGCTTGCTGTCGGGCGCCGAGCGCAAGAACTCCTGGACGATCGCCGAGCAGGCCGGTGACCTGGCCCCTGACGGCATGCAGCGCCTGCTGAACTTCTACCGCTGGGACGCCGACGCGGTCCGAGACGACCTGCGGGACTACGTGCTGGACCAGATCACTGATCCCACCGGGGTCGTGGTCGCCGACGAGACCGGATTCCTCAAGAAAGGCACCAAATCCGCCGGTGTCCAACGGCAGTACTCCGGCACCGCCGGTCGGATCGAGAACTGCCAACTCGGCGTGTTCTTGACCTACGTGTCGGCCCGGGGGCGGGCGTTGATCGACCGCGAGCTCTACCTGCCCGCGTCCTGGACCGACGACCGCGAGCGCTGCGCGGAGGCCGGGATCGACGAGGATGTGGAGTTCGCGACCAAGCCCGTGCTGGCCCAACACATGCTGGCTCGCCTGCTGGAGGCGGGAAGGGACATCGACTGGTTCACCGCGGACGAGGCATACGGCGACAATCCCGGCCTGCGAACCTGGCTAGAAGACAACGACATCGACTACGTCATGGCCGTTTCCTGCGATCAGCGCTTCACCACCCCGAAAGGCGCTGTGCGGGCGGATGCGTTGGCTCGCAGCGCACCGCGCAAGGGCTGGCAACGCCTGTCGGCCGGTGAGGGCAGCAAGGGGCGCCGGCTGTATGACTGGCTGCTGCTGGACCCGGGCGCGGACGAGCACCTTCTCGTGGTGCGCCGGTCGATCAGCAAGCCGGACGAGTTGGCGTACTACATCTGCCACACCCGCCGTCCCGTGCCGTTGGCAGAACTTGTCCGGGTCGCCGGCAGTCGTTGGGGTGTCGAGGAAACCTTCCAGTTCGCCAAGAACGAGACCGGCTTGGACCACTACCAGGTCCGCAAGTATCAGGCGTGGTACCGACATGTCACGCTGTCGATGCTGGCCGCCGCGTTCCTGGCCGTGACCGCGTCCGCTGAACGCGACCGCGACGCAAAGGGGGCGTCACAGCCGGCCACGAGTGTTTGATCCCGTTGTCGTGCAACGAGATCAGACGTTTGTGGGCCATCCTGACGCGACCGACGCACCCCCGAGCGCACACTGATCGATGGTCGGACTGGCGGCGACTTCATCAGACCCACGCCCGGCGATGCCACTACCAGCGGCAACACCGCAAACATCACAGCCTGCGGCTGTAGTATTAGGGGCAGGCAGGGCCTGCCCTGAGCCGGATCAATTGTATGCCGTCGTCCCCCTCCACACAAAATCGGCCCAAGTGCATTGTGGCGGTGATGGGTTGGCGGTAGTCGGTCGCTGTGGAGTTGTCAAAGAACCGGGGTCAGTATTCGAAGGGGCGGGTGGTGTAGTGGCGGCCGGTGGGGGTGGTCCAGTGTGAGGTGCCGTCGGGGTCGCGGGTGACGGTGTAGTTGTCGTGTTTGCGGTGGTGGTGCCACCGGCAGAGGCCTTGGAGGTTGGTGGGTTCGGTGTTGCCGTTCGGCCAGGGGGTGATGTGGTCGTATTCCTGGATGGGGCTGGCGCAACCGGGGGCGGTGCAGGTGCCGCCGGCGGACACGTGGGCGAATTCCTTCATCAACGTGGTGGGGCGGTAGGTGTCGGTGGTGATGGCGGTGGCGTGGCGGTACTCGTCGAGGAGGATGCCGCGCCAGGGGCCGTGCATGGCCAACTCCCGGGCGGTGTCGGCTGCGATGGGGCCGTAGCCGGCGAGGTGGCCGGGGTTGTTGGTCAGGCCCAGCAACGTTTCCATGGAGACGGTGACGAAGGTCCGGACGTTCCAGTCGCGCTTGGTCCCCCGGAGGCGGTCCAGCAGGGCGTCGGAGCGTTTCTGGTCGGTGGTGCGGTCGTCGGTGGGGAGGGATCGGGCGTCTTTGCAGAGTTGTTGGAACACGAGGTGGGCGTCGGTGGCGGGCAGGATCCAGGTCAGTTTGGCCATGCCGTCGGGCAAGGGGGAGAACTCGACTCGGCGGTCTTTGGTGGCTTTGTGGCAGCGCTGCTCGTAGCCGTCGGGGTCGGCCTGGGCGACCAGGGCGGTGGTCTTGCGGCACAGCTGGGTCCGGTTCAACCCAGCAGCGACCTCGACCAGTGCATCCTCAACCTCGGCCACCAGGTCGGGGGACAGGTGCCGGACCCGCTCCCGCACCGCGTCGAGCCGGCGGAAGTCCAACTCGCCGCGCCGCAACTGCTCGGCCAGCCGGGGTAGCGTCTCCAGGACTTCGCTGGCTTCCTTGCGCCGGGCCACGGTTTGCTCCGGTTCGGTGAGGGCCATGGCGAGCTCGGTGGGGTCCTCGGTCCGGCGCAGCGCGGCCAGTTCGACCCATTCGCAGGCGGACTTCAGTTTGCGGGCGAGAATGGACACCGTCACCAACTGGTCGGTGTCCATTCTGGCCCAGTCCACACCCATGATCAGGTCGAACAGGTCCCCGCTGGGTGGCCTGTTCTCCATTTTACGGGTGAGTTCTTCCATGTCTCCAGAATACTCGCACGCATGATCGAACTCGAATCACTAACGGGTGATTGTTTCATGGATAATCGGCGCACCCTGGGCTTTTATGCATAGTCGGCGCACCGTAGGGTTTCATGCATAATCGCGCCGGCCGCCACCCCGCCATCGACACCGAACACCCAAGCGTGGATTTTGTGTGGAGGTGGACGATGGCCTAAGCTCTCCGCGCGAGGGGCAGGCGGAGCCTGCCCCGGAATTGCCCCTCGTAGGCCATCGTCCAGAGGCTCCACACAAAATCCACGCGTCCTGACGTATCAGGAAACACCCCCACGAAAAACGGATGCCGGGCGGTCTTGACCGATCGCTGCTAACCCACAGCGGCCCGTCGCGAAGCCAGCATCTCGCGGGCTGCTGCGGCGATGCCCTCGGCGTCGATGCCGGCGGCCCGGAGCAGCTCCTCCGGCGTTCCCGACGTGGGCATGTCCCGCACAGCGAGCTTCCGCACGACGACGGGCTCCTCGAAGCCGGCCAACGCCTCCAGCACAGCATCACCCAGACCGCCCTCGGGCCAGTGGTCCTCGGCGACGACCAGGGCGTGCGTGTCGCCGGCGGCGGTAGTCAACACGCTGGCGTCGATGGGCTTCACGGAGTAGCAGTCGATCACCCGGGCCTGGATGCCCTCGGCGGCCAGGAGTTCGGCGGCCTTGTCGGCTTCGTCCACGGTGACGCCGCAGCCGACCAGGGTCACCCGATCGTCTGAACTGGACCGTACAGTACGGCTACCGCCGATGTGGACGTCCTCGTCGGGAGTGGTGCGGACGAGGGTCTTGCCGCGCAGGGTACGCAGGTAGGTGATGCCCTTGCGGGAAGCCATCTCACCGACCAGCTTCGCGGTCTGGTTGGCGTCGGAAGGATGCAGCACGGCGCTGCCGTGGACGGCCCGCAGCGACGCCATGTCCTCCAACGCCATCTGGGACGGGCCGTCGGCGCCGATGGAGACGCCGGCGTGGGAACCGGACAGCCGCAGGTCGGCGGAGGAAATCGCGGCCATGCGGATGAAGTCGTAGGCCCGGGAGAAGAACGCCGCGAAGGTGGAGGCGAAGGGAACCCAGCCGCGGGCCTGCACGCCGACCGCGGCGGCGATCATCTGCTGCTCGGCGATGTACATCTCCAGGTAGCGGTCGGGATGGGCGTGAGCGAACTCCTCGCTGTGCGTGGAATTCGACACCTCGCCGTCCAAGGCGACCACGTCGCCGCGCATCGAGCCGAGGGCGGCCAGCGCCTGGCCGTAGGCGAGCCGGGTGGCGACGTGATCCCCGGTCTCCCACACGGGAAGCGAGCCGCCGTCGACGGAGAACTCGTGCACGGAAGGCGAAGTGTCCGGCTTGGCCACGGAAACGCTGAGGTCGCGAACCCCGCCGAGCTCGGCGATGGCGGCCTCGGGGTCGTCCAACGGCTTGCCGTGCTTGCCGGGAAGGTCCTCGACGGCCTTGACGCCCTTGCCCTTCTTGGTCTTCGCGAACAGCACCGTCGGCCGGTCGGTGGTCGACTCGGCCGCGGCGTAGGCGGCGTCGATGGCGTCGACGTCGTGCCCGTCCAGGGTGATGGCGTGCCAGCCGAAGGCCCGCGCCCGCGCGGCGTACGTCTCGACGTCCCAGCCCAGCATGGTCTCGGTGGTCTGCCCGAGCCGGTTCACGTCGACGATCGCGGTCAGGTTGTCCAATCCGTAGTGGGCGGCGTGCTCGAACGCCTCCCACATGGATCCCTCGGCCATCTCCGAGTCGCCGCACAGCACCCACACCCGGTACGGCAGCCGATCCAGCCGTTTCCCGGCCAGGGCGATGCCGACGCCGACCGGCAGGCCCTGCCCGAGGGAGCCGGTGGCGACGTCGGTCGGCGGGATCCGCGGCGTCGGGTGGCCCTCGAGACGGCTGCCGAACTGCCGGTACGTGGCGAATTCCGCGTCGTCGATCGCACCCGCCGCCTTGAGCATGCTGTAGTACAGCGGCGACGCGTGCCCCTTGGAGAAGATCAGGTGGTCGTTGTGCGGCGCGTGCGGGTTGTCGTAGTCCAGCCGCAGGTGCCCGTCAAGCAGCACGGCCATCAGGTCGGCGGCCGACATCGACGACGTCGGGTGCCCGGACCCGGCGTGCCAGGCCGCGCGCACGGAGTCGACCCGCAGCTGCTGGCCCAGCTCGCGCCGGAAGTTGTTGTCAACCATGGAAGAAGTCCTCATCTCGTCACTTGGCGTGGCGCTGGCGGGCCCCGCGCGCCGCGGCCACCGCGAACCCGATGACCAGCGCGACGACGGCCAACCCGAGGTGCAGCCAGGAGTCCGCCTGGTTGAACTGCCACATGTCGCCGGTGTGCTGCCCCTGGATGTTCGATCCGTACAGGTACGCGGCGCCGTAGACCAGGAACTGCAGCACGGCGAACGGCAGCACCAGCCGGCGCGTCGCCGCCACGACCAGCGCGACGAAACCGGTCACGGCCAGCGCGATGCCGTGGGGCTGGTTCACCTGGAACCCCACCACCGTGCCGTTGCCGGTCATCAGGGCCGCGAGGCCGAGCAGGAGCAGCAGGATCCCCTCGGCGACGAGGATCGCCCGACCCACGTCGACCCGCCGGCGCACTCTCGTCTCGCTCATATGAAGGGGGCTACCCGCGCGCGGCCGCGCTCAACGTCGGATCGCGCGCGAGTTTGAGCACCGCTGACGGGGTACCCGATGGTCATGACGAGCCCACCTGATCCCGACCTGACCACCAGCGAGCAGCTCGACGAGGACGAGCTGGGCACCGACCCGCTGGAGGACGGTATCGAGCCGCCCGAGGGCTGGGCGGGCGTGAACCGGCACGGCGTCACGCCGCGCGAGGAGCGCGAGGGGGAGACGCTGGACGAGCGGCTCGCCGAGGAGGAGCCCGATCTGTACGGCAACACGAGAGAGGCAGTGATGTCCGAGCAGTTGCGCGGCCGCACGGTCGCTGTTCTCGCCACCGACGGCGTCGAGCAGGTGGAACTGACCGAGCCGATCGCCGCGGTGAAGGCCGCGGGCGGCACCACCAAGCTGGTGTCGATCAAGGACGGCGAGATCCAGGCGATGAACGCGGACGTCAACGAGGCCGACACGTTCGCGGTCGACCTGACCGTGGACTCGGCCACTGTGGACGACTTCGACGCGCTGATCCTGCCCGGCGGCACCACCAACCCGGACAAGCTGCGGCAGAACGACCGGGCGGTGTCCCTGGTGCAGGACTTCTTCGAGGCGGGCAAGCCGGTCGCGGCGATCTGCCACGGCCCGTGGCTGCTGGTGGAGGCCGACGTGGTGCGCGGCCGGACGCTGACCTCGTACCCGAGCGTGCGCACGGACATCCGCAACGCCGGCGGCACGGTGGTGGACAAGGAGGTCGTCATCGACGGCGGCCTGGTCACCAGCCGCAACCCGGACGACCTGCCGGCGTTCTGCGAGGCACTGGTGCGGGAATTCGCGTCGGCCCAGATGTGAGGAGGAGGGATCGTGCGGGACATCAACGGCGATGTGCGGACGGACGGCCCGGCGCTGGTCTGGCACGGTCCGCCGGACGCGCCCACGCTGCTGGTGCTCGACCCGGGTGGCGAGGCCAAGCACGGCGGGCTGCCGGCGACCTGGCGGCCGCTCGCCGACCACCTGCGCATCGGCTGGCAGCGGCTGGCCGATGTCGACGACGTCGAGCGCCGGCTGCCCAATGAGGGCGCGGTGCACCTCGTGACCAGTGGCCCGGCCGCGGAAGCGGTGCTGCGCCTGGCCGCGCGACACCCGGGGCAGGTGCAGTCGGTGGTTCTGGTGGATCCGCCGCCGGAGGTCGAGGGGCTGCGGCGTGAGCTGGCCGAACAGCGCGTGATCGTGCGGACGTTCGTCAGCAACGAGGACGACCCGGCCGTGCGGGTTCCGAAGCCGGTGCCGCTCGGTCACCCCGACGTGGTCGGCCGGCTGGTGGAGACGCTGCTGTCGCTGGAGCCCCAGCACGGCGAGATCGCCGACGACTGGCAGCGGATCCGGGCCAGCGTGGAGGACGCGATGCGACGGGCCCGCAGCGGAGGCGCGTGATGGCCCGGTCGATCTGGAGCGGCTCCATCAGCTTCGGGCTGGTGACGATCCCGGTCGCCCTGTTCAGCGCCACCGAGGACCACACCGTCCACTTCAACCAGTTCGAGCGCGGCACCTCCGACCGGATCCGCTACCAGCGCGTCAACGAGCGGACCGGCAAGGAGGTCGAGTACGCCGACATCGTGCGCGGGCACGAGGTCGGCGACGGCGAGTACGTGCTGGTCGAGCCGGACGAGCTGGCGGCGATCGCGCCGGGCCGGTCCAAGTCCATCGAGATCACCGGCTTCGTCGACCTGGACGAGATCGACCCGATCCACTTCCAGAAGACGTACTGGCTCGCGCCGGCCAAGGAGGAGTACGGCCGGCCGTACGCGCTGCTGACCGAGGCGCTGGACAAGACCAACCGGGTCGGCATCGCCTCGTTCGTCATGCGGGGTAAGCAATATCTCACCGACATCCGCGCCGACGACGGCGTGCTGGCGCTGGACACGCTGTACTACGCCGACGAGATCCGTGACCCGCACAAGATGCTCGACACGCTGCCCAGCGGCAACCGTCCGCACGCCAACGAGCTCAAGATGGCGACGCAGTTGATCGAATCCATGGCGATGCCGTGGCGGCCGCGTGACTTCCGTGACACCTACACCCGCAAGGTGCACAAGCTCATCGAGGACAAACGCAAGGGCCGGGAGATCGTCGTCGAGGCCGAGCCGCCGGAGCCGACCGAGACCACGGACCTGCTGGAGGCGCTGCGTCGCAGCGTGGAGAACAGCGGGCGGCGCGGGGCGAACAGCGGGCGACGGGGCAAGGGCCCGTCGAAACCGTCCCGAGTGGACGTTTCCGGGGCCAGCAAGTCCGAGCTGGACCAGGCCGCCCGGGAGCTCGGCATCAAGGGGCGGTCCAAGATGAAGCGCGACGAGCTGGCGTCGGCGGTGAAGCGGGCGAGTCGCAAGGCGTCCTGAGTGTTTGCGCCCCGGGGTCACCCGGGTAGGCGAACATCATGACCGGAACGGAGGAGAAAGCTGTCCGACTGCGCCGGCCACTGCTCTGGGTGGTGCTTTCCGTTGTCTGCCTGATCGTGGTGAACGCCCCCGACGCGGGGTTGATCCCGATCCACGACCGCGCCGTGCAGAAGGCGATCTCGCTCGTCGGCGCGCTGCTGTTCGTGATCACCGGCGTGCTCGCCACCAGGCGGATCGCCGGTGTCGTCGATGCCCGGTTCCGCCGTCGGGGCCTGGGCTCCGCGGGGTCGATCCTGGCCGTGGTGATCTCGGCCGCCGGCTACTGCGTCGTCGTGCTGACCGCGCTGAGCGTGCTGGCGATTCCGCTGCAGCAGTTGGTGGTCGGCGGCGCGTTGACCGGTGTCGTCGTCGGTATCGCCGCCCAGCAGACCCTCGGCAACGTGTTCGCCGGCCTGATGATCCTGATGGTGCGACCCTTTCGGGTCGGCGACACCATCGAGGTGCGCTCCGGCGCGCTGAACGGGCCGTTCACCGGCCGGGTGCGGGCCCTGGGGCTGACCTACGTGACGCTGGCGGCCGAGAACGGCACCCTGTTGCTGCCCAACGCCGGGGTGCTGGCCGCCGGCGTCACCGTCGGCCTGCACGATCCGGAGTGATGGGACAGAGGTTCTAGGCGGGCAGTTCGGGTCGGGGGCGGCTGGTCCACCCGCGAACCCGCCTGAGGATGGGATGTTGTTGCCGGGCCAGGAGTTTCTGGCCACGCTCGGCCAGTCGTGGGGCACGGACCGGAACGTCGACGCAGTCGGCGTAGGCCGGCGAACCGTGCTCGTACGGGAACAGGGCGAGGACCTGGCCGAGCGGGCGCGGTGCGTCGAACAGCAGGTGACAGGTGGGGGTGACACGGGCGTTGAGCTCGACGAACCAGGCGGTGCCGGCCGCGTCGACGACGAAGTCGAGGCCGCAGAAGCCGCTGAGCCGGAACCGCCGCACGATCCGCCGGGCGGCCTCGGCCATGCCGGCGTGATCGATGACCCGCACCACGGCCGACGGCCCGCGCACCTCTTCCGCGAGAACAACCTCCAGGCACACCAACGCAATCACCTCGCCGTCACGGCACGCGACGGTGGCGATGGCGTCGGTGCCGGCGCGGAACTGCTGCACGTTCACTGTGGGGCGGCGGCGCAACACGGTCGCGGTGAGGGAATGCAGCTCCCGGTTCACCAGCGCCCGTTTCACGGCCACATGCGGCGCCGGCGGTCGGGAGATGTCGCGCCAGGCCCGCTCCAGCGACGCCGGCTCGGCCACGACCGCGACTCCACGACCACCGGAACTGCCGTCGGTCTTGAGCACCACGGGCGGCGTCCAACTCCGCAGCGCCGACGGATCGGTGACCACGGCGGTTTCCGGCACGTCGACTCCGGCGTCGCGGGCGATCTCCGCGACGCCCGCACGGGAGATCATCCGCGTCCACTCACCGAGCGACCGGGCCAGCACTTCGTCGTGGGGCTGCCGAGTGTGCAAGCGCCGCAACAGAACCAGCGACCGTTCGTCGTCGCACATGACGAGGTCCGGTTTCGCCGCCCGCATCGCCCGCGCGATCGAGCGCAGCGGCATCCACTTGTGCAGCTGATGATCGCCGGCCAGTCCGTCGACAACTTCGAGCGGATGCCCGGAGGGATGGCAGACGGACACCGTGAACCCGGACTCGATCATCGCGTCGGCCAGCCGCGCGGCCGAGAACCACCGCATGGTCGACACGATCAGCACCCGCTCGTAGCCCGGCGAAGGCCGCACACCGGAGGCCCTGTTCAGGTCGCGCCCGATGCCGTCGGCGACCGCGGCCGCCGCGTCCGGTTCGCCGACGATCGTGAGGTGATCGCCGACCACCCGCCGCACGCGCGTCTCACGGGCCAGGCCCTGCCAGCATTCGGCGGTGTCACAACCGAAATGCCGGTTGTCGGTCGCGGCGAGGACTGTCACCGCGCCGTCGTAGTACGCGGGCCGGTACCGGGGCATCGCCCGATATGCGCGGCGGCCGGCGTCCGTTTCACCGGAGGACACGGAGGTCGCGTCGCCGCCGGAGGACCGCCGCGCGAAACGCCGCAACAGCCGCTGCCCGCGCCGGCCGAACTCGGCGGCGGCCTGCCGCGGCGGCAACTGCGAGATCCGCGCCAGCTGGTTCAATCCCCGCCGCCGCATCGCGGTCAGCCACAGCCGGCGGCTCCAGAACCGCTCGTCGTAGATCGCCTCGATCAGGAACACGTGGGCCGGGGCTCGGCCATCGGCCTTGAGCCGCTGGGCCATCTCCCATGCGATCAGCCCACCGAACGAGTAGCCGCCGAGATCGTAGGAGCCGCCCAGCACCTCGTCGAGGGCGGCGACCATCAGCTCGGCCATCCGCTCGACCGTCTCGATGGCCTCGCCGTCGTCGTCGACCAGCATCGGCGCGGCGCAGTAGACGGACTCCGGACCGGTGTAGCCGGCGATCACGCCGGCCAGCTCGTCGGGATCGCCCTCCAGGCCCGGCACGAGCACGAGCGTGCCCGCCGAGCCCGCGCGCACGAGGTCGATCCGCACCCCACCCGCCTTGTAGACGATCAACGGACCAACCACCGTCTGCGCCGCGCTCGGGTGAAGGCGGCCTGGGAGCCGGTCCGCTGGGCCAGGTGGTGGGCGATCCGCGGCGCCACGTACTCCGCGCCCACCATGAATCGCATCAGCGGGCCGAACGTGTCGACCGCGGCCGGGCCGACGAAGTACAGGCCGGCCACCGAACTCTCGAACCACCGGGACACCATCGGCATTCGTGCGTGGGTGCGGACCGCACGCCGCAGGCCGTCGTCGAGGAACTCCAGCCGTGACAGGTCCGGGTAGTAACCGGTCGCTGCCACGACGTGGTCGGTCGTCAGGGTCTGCCCGCCGAGGTCCAGCTCCACCCGGCCGTCGACTTCGCGCGCGCCGACGATGTCCCGGCCGAGGTGGGTGCTGACGTTGGCGTCGAAGCGGGCCTTCATGTGCCACGGGGACTTCGGGCCGAGGTGGGTGCGGATCAGCCGCAGCCGCAGGTCCCCGGGCAGGAAGCGGAACAGTGACGGCATCGCCTCGCACAGCCAGTTCCGCAGCCCGGGGCCGACCCCGGACGATGGGCTGCGCAGCATCTCCCATGTGCCGCGAGGTTCGGGCTTTCCGCCGAACTTCACGGCGTTGCTGCGGGCCACGAGCGACACCGTGGCGCCGGAATCGCTGAGCAGCACCGCGGTGTCCACCGCCGACGAGCCCGCACCGACCACCGTGACGTGGCGTCCGGCGAACCTGGTCAGGTCGTGGTGGTCGAAACTGTGGCTGACCAGTTCCGGTGGCAGGCATGCGAGTTTCGCCGGCAGGGCGGCGAAGTGGCTGATGCCGACCGCGCACACCACACGGTCCGCGAGCACCTCTTGACCGTCCGTCAACTTCAGCCGGAAACCGGCTCCGTTGCGTGTCAGGCCGGTGACCAGAACTTCCTCGAGATCGGGCACGAACCGACGCTGGAAGTCGATGGCGTAGTCGCTGAACACCTGGAGCGGAACCGGGATGTCCGTGTCGTGGTAAGGGATTCCGCGCTCATGGCAGTAGTCCGCGAGCGTGCCGACCGCCTTGGGGCCGTACACGTTCGAGGCGAACCCGTCGGACTTGAGCAGCATCCCGGCGGGCATGTGGCTACGCCACGTGTCCAACGGGATACCGAAAACACGTGTGTTCACACCGTAGTCGCGCAGGTACGCGGCGATCGACAACCCGTACGGCCCGGCTCCGATGACGGCAACGGATGTCACGCAACCTCCACTGTGGATAAGAGTTGCGCGTGAAGTCGCTGCGACGGATCGCGGCGTTACCACCCCCGGCCCCGGGCGGTCCAGGGCACTTCCGGCCAGAGTCGTAGGTCCCTGGCGACACCGACCTGCCGGTGCGGCAACCTCGCCGCCGCCGTCGCCCGCCGGCGACGGCGGCTGCGGTGTCCGAGTAGGACGGACACGTCGTCAACCGATCGGGGGACGCCTTGTTACGTGTCCACTGGACTGCTATCGTGGCTCGGTAAGGGTCCAGTGGACCCATAACCAGGAAGGTCGACATGTCCGGACCGTTAATCTTCATCGCCGGCAACAAGGTGCGTGACGGCAAGCTCGACGACGAGCGCCGCCGCGTGCCCGGCTGGGTCCAGTTCATTCGGGACAACGAGCCCCGCCTGCTCGCCTTCCACGAGTACCGCGGTGCCGACGGCACCGAGGTGGAGTACGTCCAGGTCCACCCCGATGTCGACTCCTTCGAGAACCACCTGCGCGTGCTGGCCGAGAAATCGGACCGGTCGTACCGGGAAACCCTGGAGGGCACCACCGACATCCGCATCTACGGCCAGCCGACGCAGTGGATCCTCGACACGCTGAGGGAATCCGTGGGCCCGGACGTGCCGATCACGGTCCTGCCCGAGCACCTCGGCGGCTTCACCCGCTAGCGCGGCACGTAGGGCCAGATGTCCGAGGGCTCGGCGGTGACGGACTCCCGGCCGATGCCCAGGCTCACCGGGGAGTTGCTGGCGAGGGAGAACATCACGTCCGGGGCGTTGTCGGTGAGGGAGCGGCCGTTCCAGCCGGCGAAGCCGAACGTGGCGGGGGTGCCGACGGTGTACGGGAGCAGGTTGGGCAGCAGCCGCGAGACCACGGTTTCGGCGTAGGCGCGGGGATCCTGGGCGGTGCCGTTGGCGGCGACGACGCCGGCGACCATGTCCACGAGGGCCTTGCCGTACGTCTGCGGGTCGTCGGCGGGGCGGCCGTCGTTGAGGCGGTTGCCCAGATCCTCGTTGAACTGGGTGAACAGCGGATGCATCATCGGCAGCCCGGCGCGGTTGATCCGGCGCCAGCCGCCGGCGTCGGTGGCGAGGCTGGTGAGGCCCCAGAAGCCGATGCGGGAGCCGACCGGCAGCAGGACGGGGTCGGGAAGCTCCAGGACGATGGAGTACACGGTGTGCCCGGCGAAGAGATTGGTGGCGTTGGCGGGATCCCAGCCGGACAGGTCGATGCGGGTGCCGTCCTGGAAGGCGTGGCCGACGGCGTGCAGGACGTCCGGCTCGATCCAGAACGGGTCGCCGGCCTTCCCGGTCCACAGTCGCACGCCTTCGTCGGCGTCTACTGTGGACTCGATGGCGCCTTCGGCGAGCAGGGTGCCGGCGGCGTGTGGGTCGGGTGCGGCGGCGCCGGTGATGCGACGTAGTTGAAGGCGCTGGTCGGAGTCGAAGGTGACGCGATAGGTCACGTCCTCCACGGCGTCGCCGTCGCCGTCGATCTTCAACTCGTACATCGCCTCCGGGTGGAAGCCCCGCACGTCCTGACCCGCCAGGGAATGGCCGACGTTCATCACGAACACGGTGCCCCGCTCGCCGCGGAACAGGTAGACGTCGGAGATGTCCAACCGGACGTCCTGGCGGGCGATCGGCGAATCCAGGTGGTGCGACATGGGGTGACTCCTCGGGTGGTTCGGCCTGCGCCGATCGTGGCCGCGCCGGCGGCCGGCCGGTACCCGTCGATTCGGCAACCGGTCATAAACTGCGGTTATGACCGAGCCCGACCTGGAGAGCCTGCGGCTGCTGACGTTGGTGGCCGAGCTGGGCAGCCTCGGCCGCGCCGCCGAGCGGATGGGCGTCAGCCAGCCGGCGGCGAGCAAGCGGCTGGCGATGCTGGAGCGGCGACTGGGGTTGCCGCTGGTGGACCGCGGCAGCCGCGGTTCCGCGCTCACCGTGGAGGGCAAGGCGGTCTGCCAGTGGGCGGGCCGGGTGCTGGCCGAGGTCGACGCCCTGATGGTCGGCGTCGCCGCCCTGCGCGCGGAGCAGGCCAACGACCTGACCCTCGCGTCGAGCATGACGTTGGCCGAGCACTTCGTGCCGCGGTGGATCGGCGCCCTGCAACGGCAATCGCCCGAGGTCTACGTCAGCCTCAAGGTCACCAACTCCGAGCAGGTGGCGGCGCTGGCCGCCGGCGGCCGGATCGGGTTGGGATTCATCGAGGCGCCGACGGTGCCGCGCAGCCTGAGCTCACGCCAGGTCGCCGCCGACCGGCTGGCCGTAGTCGTTGCCCCGCACCATCCCTGGGCCCGCCGGCGGCAGCCGGTGGACCTCGCCGAGCTGGCCCGAACGCGGTTGATCGTGCGCGAACCGGGATCGGGGACACGGGAGACCGTCGACCGGCTGCTGGACGGCCTCGAACCGGCGAAGCCGCTGATGGTGTTGGACGCCAACGCCGCCATGCGCAGCGCGGTCGTCGCCGGCGCCGGACCGGCGGTGCTCAGCGCCGTGACCGTGCGGGACGACCTCGCCGAGGGGCGCATGGTGGAGATCCCGGTGGCCGGCGTGGACCTGCACCGCAGGCTGCGGGCGGTGTGGCCCAAGGGACGTCGCTTGGTCGGCGCGGCCGAGGACCTGCTGCGGATTGCCGTGCGGGCCCACCGGCGGACCTCACCGTGAGATCGCCTCGGCCAGGCGGCGGACCCACCTCGACGCCCGGGATGTCCACTCCGTGGACGGCCGAGAACTCACCGACGCCGGTTGGGGATGATCGTATGTATGACCGACTCCCTCTCGGTGCTCGACAACCCGGTCCTGACGTCGTTGAGCGGGCCGCATGCCCGCTTCACCGAGCGGCACGGCCGGGTCGTGCGCTACCCCGCCGACGTGGCGCCGTTCCTGGCGCTGCCGGACCAGCCCGACGAGGCCGCGTGGCGTGACCTGGCCGAGTTCGCCGGTCCCGGCGCCGAAGTCACCATCACCGCGGGTGTCGTCACGCCGCCGGCGGACTGGGAGGTCGTCGCCGAGTTCCCGGCCGTGCAGCTGGTCGACGACGGTGTCGCGGGCGTCGAGGATGCCGAGGCCGTCCCGCTCGGCCCCGCCGACGTGCCCGAGATGATCGACCTCGTCGAGCGGACCCGCCCGGGCCCGTTCCTCCCGCGCACCATCGAACTCGGCTCCTACCTGGGCATTCGCCGCGGCGGAGCCCTCGTCGCCATGGCCGGCGAGCGCATGCGCCCGCCCGGCTGCACCGAGATCAGCGCCGTCTGCACCGACCCCGACCACCGCGGCCAGGGACTCGCCGCCCGCCTCGTCCTCGCCGTCGCCGCCGGCATCCAGTCCCGCGGCGAGATCCCCTTCCTGCACGCCACCCAGACCAACACGGGCGCGATCCGCCTGTACGAGTCGCTGGGCTTCCGGGTGCACCGGCGGCCGGTGTTCGTGGTGACGAGGGTCGGGAGCCTGGCAAGGGTCTAGCGCGGCGGTTCCAGGCGGGCCAGCCACGTCGTCAGCAGTTCCTCCAACTGTTCCGCCTCGGCGGGGGACAGGTCCGCCAACAGCCGCCGTTCGTTGCGCATGTGGGCGGTGAAGGCCTCGTCGATGAGGGCGCGGCCGGCGGGCGTGAGGGCCACCACGCGGGCGCGGCCGTCGGACTGGCTGGGGCGGCGGGTGAGGAGGCCGGCGGCCTCGAGCCGGTCCAGGCGCTTGGTCATGGCGCCGGTGGTGACCATGGTGAAGGCGGCCAGCTCGCCGGGGGCGCGTTCGAAGGGCTCGCCGGCGCGGCGGAGGGCGGCCAGCACGTCGAACTCGCCCTCGGACAGGCCGAACCGCTGGTAGACGGTGTTGAGCTGGTCGGTCAGCAGCGCGCCGACGCGGTGCAGGCGGCCGATCACGCCCTGCGGCGACACGTCCAGGTCGGGGCGTTCGCGGTGCCATTCGGCCTGGATGCGGGCTACGTGGTCCATGGGCTCGCTCACAGGCACACAATAGCTTCCAAGGAAGGTATAAAGTAGCTTCCATGGAAGCTACCGTGAGGTGGAGCCTGGTGACGGCGATCGCGCCGGTGGCCTGGGGGACCAACTACTTCGTCACGCACGAGCACCTGCCGGCGGGATATCCGCTGTACGGGGCGGTGTTCCGGGCGCTGCCGGCGGGCCTGTTGCTGCTGGCGGTGGGCCGGAAGCGGCCGCGTGGGCAGTGGTGGTGGAAGTCGCTGGTGCTGGGCGTGCTGAACACCAGCGTGTTCTTCACGCTGATCTACGTGGCGGCGCAGGCGCTGCCGACCAGCCTGGCGTCAATGATCATGGCGACGTCGCCGGTGGTGTTGATGCTGCTGGCCTGGCTGATCAACGCCGAACGGCCGACGTCCGGGGCGCTCGTCGGCGCGGTGATCGGGATCGGCGGGGCGTGTCTGATGCTGATGACCGCGGCGGCGCGGGTGGACCTGCTCGGGGTGGCGGCGTCGGTGGGCGCGATGACGCTGTCGTCGGTGGGATACATCCTGGCCAAGCGGTGGGCCGGCGAAGTCGACGTGTTGGCGTCGACGTCGTGGCAGCTGACCTGGGGCGGCCTGCTGCTGATCCCGCCGGCGGTCCTGGTCGAAGGCGCGCCACCGGCGCTCAGCGGCGAGGCGCTGCTCGGGTTCGGCTACGTCACGGTGGTGGCCACGGCGGCCGCCTTCGCGGCGTGGTTCGCGGGGCTGAAGCATCTGCCCGCCGGCAGCGTCGGGCTCGTCGGACTGCTCAACCCCGTCACCGGCGTGCTGCTCGGCACGCTGCTCGCCGGCGACAGCCTGACCGGGCGGCAGGTGGCCGGAATCGTGCTGGTGCTGGTCGGCCTGCTGCTGGGCCAACCGCTCGTGAGCCGGATTTATAGCGGGAGGCAGGCGGTTTCGAACCGGGCCGGGTGACGATGGCCGGCATGGTGCGAGGTCTGGTGGTCGCGCTCGTCCTGATGCTGGCGGTGGCGCCGGATGCGGCGGCGAGCGGGGTGAGCGCGTCGCAATCGGCGGTGGCGGGCACGGAACAGGTGCTGTTCCGGGCCGGCACGGCCGGTTACGGCTGCTTCCGTATCCCGGCACTGATCAGGACGACGCGGGGCAGTCTGCTCGCGTTCGCGGAGGGCCGGAAGTCGCCGTCCTGCGCGGACCGCGGCGACATCGACACCGTGGTCCGCCGGTCCACCGACGACGGCCGCACCTGGGGCCCGGTCCGGGTGGTGCTCTCAGGTCGGCAGGACGATCCGTTCGCGGCGTTCACCAGGGGAAACCCGTCGCCGGTGGTCGACGAGACCACCGGGCGGATCATGCTGGTGTCCACGTCGAACGAGGCGAGCGTGTCGGGGCAGCGGCTGCCCTGGGCCCAGCACAGCGACGACGACGGCCTGACCTGGTCGGCGGCCACGCAGCTGCCGGCCACGTTCGACGGCACGAACAACGGCTGGTTCGCGACCGGACCCGGTCACGGCGTCCAGCTGCGCAACGGTCGGCTTGTCGTTGGCGCGCACCAGAAGCCCAAGAGCGGCGTGGTGAACGCCGGCGTGCTGTACAGCGACGACCACGGCGATTCCTGGCAGGCGAGCCAGGCGCCGAACTCCTATGTGGACGGAGAGGTCAGTCCGGCGGAGATCTCCGTCGCCGAGCTGGCCGACGGGCGCCTGTACGCGGCCGGCCGCAACGAGATCACGACGGGCGATCATCGGGTGGCGGCGGTGAGCGCGGACGGCGGGACCACCTTCCCGGTCTTCGCCACGGTGCCGTCGCTGGTCACGCCGAACGTGCAGGGCGCGGTGCTGGCGCTGCGCCAGACGTACAAGAGCATGCCCGGCGACACGCTGATCTTCGCCGCGCCGTCCGACCCGACCGACCGCACCCACCTCCAGATCCGCTACTCCACCAACAACGGCGGCAGCTGGGCGACGCCCGCGCACGGGCTGATCACCAACGACCGGTCCGGCTACTCGGACCTCGCCGAGCTGGCCGACGGCGAGATCGGCGTGCTCTACGAGGGCGGCGTGAGCTTCTCCGCCGACGAGATCCGGTTCAACCGGTTCACGCCGGCGGAGATCGGCCTGCCGGGCACATTCGTCGGCGACCCGTCGGGGCAGCCGTCGACAGCGGCGGCGCCGACGACACCGGACTCGTCGCCCGAGGCGAACGACGCTTACCCGGCTGGCAACGCGACCGTCGACAACGGCCTGGTCCTGGACGGCGCCGGCGACTACGCGGACATCCCGCACAGCCGGTCCGTCGACCCCGGCGCCGACGACTTCGCCTACGACCTGACGTTCCGCTACACCGCCACCTCGACCAGCGCTGACCAGGTGCTGTTGTGGGCGTACGGAGTCGGCGCCGGTGTGCCGCAGGTCTGGCTCCGCGCGCAGCCGGGGCAGGACCAGCTGTACGCATGGGTACAGGGAGCCACCGGGGCGCAGGTGGCTCTCAAGGACACCTCGTCGGCGGTCGCGTTCGGCAACAACGTCACGCATCACCTGACGCTGGCCAGAACCGGTGGCCAGATCAAGCTCACCGTGGACGGCGCCGCCGCGACCGCGAGCGGCGTGACGGGCTCGGTCAGCGCTGGCCCGGTCGGCCTTCGTCTCGGTGCGAAGTTGGACTCCGCCGCCGGCGACCCGTTCCACGGCACCATCGGCGACTTCCATCTCAACGTCGGTGGAAGGGAGACCGCGCACCTGGCGTTCCAGGTGATCGATGACGCGACGGTGCCGGCCCGCGGCTCGGTCGCGATGTCGGACGACCTGTCGGCGCACTGCGCGGACGCGAATCTCCTCGGCGGCCTGGGTTCCCTCGTCGCCGGCCGGGCCACCGGCACCACCGCGCTGCAGGTGAGCGCGGCGCATCCCGGTGCGGAGACGCCGTTCGTGCCGGGGCTGGACGTCGGCAGCGGCGACTTCACGATCACCACCTGGTTCAAGTACTCGGCCACCGCCAGCAGCCCCAACCAGGCGTTGGTGTGGGCGTACGGCGCGACCGCCGGCCAGCGATCGGTGTGGGTCCGCGCGCAGCCGTCGCAGGACCGACTGTACGCCTGGGTACAGACCGACACCGGCGAGGTGAGTGTCGCGCTGCCCGACGCCTCCGGGGCGACGGCGTTCGGCGACAACGCCTGGCACGCCCTGGCTCTGACCCGAATCGGCGGCCAGGTCCGGCTGAGCGTCGGCACCCTGTCGGCGACGGCGTCCGGGCTCACGGGGTCGGTGAGTGCCGGCAAGGCGGACGTGCTCGGCCTGCGGGTGGGCTCGAAGCCGGACGGGACGGACGTGTTCACCGGCGCGATCGACGAGGCCCGGTTCTACCCGCGTGCGCTCACCGCGGCCGAGGCGGCCGGCGCGTACCCGGCGGAGCTGCCGGCGATCTGGTGGTCGTTCGACAGTCAGAACACCCAGAAGCACGACGTGGTCCGCCTGGCCGACGGACCGTCCACACCGGACTACTCCAGCCACTGCGGCGGCGCGTACGTGCGTGGCGGCGCAACGCCGGGAACCGGCAAGGCGGGCAGCGCGCTGACCTTCGACGGGGTGGACGACACCGTGCAGATCCCGTACTCGGCGGCGACGAACCTCGGCGACCAGGACTTCACGATCACCACCTGGCTCAGGTACACCGCCGGCACGGCCGATCAGGTGATCTTCTGGGCCGGTGGCGTCGGCGCGACCCAGCGGGGCCTGTGGCTGCGGGCCCAACCGTCGCAGGATCGGCTCTACGCGTACCTCCAGACCGATGCCGGCATCGCCTCGGTGGCGGCGCCCGACACCGTCTTCCGGGACGGCAGTTGGCACCACGTAGCCTTGCGTCGCAGCGGAAACCAGCTGTCGCTCATCGTGGACGCCGCGACGACCAATGCGTCCGGTGTGGCCGGATCGCTGACCTACGGCGATACGTTCACCGCCACCGGTTTCCAGCTCGGGGCTCGGCCGGACGGGACAGGCTGGCTAAACGGTTCGCTCGACGAGTTCCGGATCTTCCGCAAGGCCCTGTCGACTGCGGAGCTGGACTCGGTGCGGCAGAACAACGCCGATCTGGGCAACGTGACCGCGCTCCGGCTGCCGTTCGACACCGTTTCCGCCACGCCGCACGCGCGGATGTAGCGGCAGCGCCCGGGCTCCGTCACGCGCGACCAGGCCCGTGAGCCTCACCCGGCTCGTCACCAGCACCAGCGCCGACCGCCCCGGCAGCAACGGTCGCACCTGGTCCGCGTCGGCGGCGTTGTCCAGCAACAGCAGGCACTTCCGGTCTGCCAGCGCCGACCGGAACAGCGCCGCCCGCTCGTCGACCAGATCCGGAACCTTGTCGATCCCCAGCGACCGCAGCAGCGCCGCCAGCGCCGAGGCCGGGTCCATCCGGGCAAGGTCGACGTAGAGCTGGCCGTCCGGGAACTCCCTGCGGACGCGATGGGCCCAGTGCAGCGCCAGCGCCGTCTTGCCCACGCCCGCTTCGCCGCTGAGCACCCGGATCCGCACCGATTCCCCGGACCAGCCCGCGAGATCCGCGTCCAGGGCCGCGAGTTCCGCGTGCCGACCCGTGAAGCCTTCGAGGGCGTGGGGGAGTTGCGCGGGAACCGGCGTGTTCGCCGGCACGGGGGTTGCGCCGCCGAGGAGCCGCCGGTGCAGGTCGCGCAACCGGTCTCCCGGTTCGATGCCGAGTTCGGTGGCCAGCCGTCGCCGGGCCGTGGCGTACGCCTCCAGGGCCTCCGACGTGCGGCCGCTGCCGTGCAGGGCCAGCATCAGTTGCTCGGCCAGCCGCTCACGATACGGGTTCTCGGCCGTCAGCCGGCGCAGCTCACCGATCAGCGCGGCCGCATTGCCGTGTTCCAGTTCGCCGTCGAACAACGCCTCCAGCGCCGCCAGCCGCCGCTCGTCGAGCCTGACATCGTCCACAAGGGACTCCGCGCAGCCGCCCAGCGCCGGACCCGGCCACAACTCCAGCGCCTCGCGAAATCGGCTCTGTTCCACCAGCGCGTTGAACACGTCCAGGTCCAGCTCGCCCGGCCGCACCCTGATCAGGTATCCCGACCCCTGCCGCTGGATCGTGTCCGCCCCGAGCAGCTTGCGCAGGCCCGAGACGTAGATCTGGAGCTGGCTGCGCACCGTGGCCGGCGGGCTGTCGCCCCACACCAGGTCGCGCAGCCGCCGATCCGACACGACCTGGTTGGCGTGCAGCAGAAGGGCCGCCAGCACCGTGCGCGGCTTGGGACCGCCCAGCGGCCCGTCGTGCACGGTGACATGACCCAACACGCGGTACCGCAAGGAAATCTCCGAGGAAATGAGAGTGAGGGCCGGGGGAGGGAGCCAGGGATGGGCAGGGGCGGGGAATCGGGCGGGAGGAAGCGGGGGCGCGGGAGAGCCAGGGCGGCGGAAGAAGGAGGGCCGGCCCCCGGGGAGCAGGGGCCGGCCCGGTGAACAGCGCCCTCAGGCGCTGGGCAGCTGGCGGTCGTAGAACCGCACAGCGCCGTTGGCGTTGCGGAAGGTGATCATCCAGGACTGGCCGTTGGAGTTGAGGTACGGCGCGACACCGGGGTCGGTGGCGGCGGGATCCGTCGCGGCGACGGTCTTGGTCCAGTCGCCCCAGGTGTTGCTGCCGGTGGCGGTCTCCCACACGTGGTAGATCTCGTTGTCGGTGCCGCGAACGACCACGGCCAGGCGGCCGAGGGCGGGGTCCATGATCGCCGCCGGGGCGCCGGCCGCCACGAAGGTCCCGACCGGCTGGAAGTCCGCCGGCCAGGAGCCGTCGGAGTTGGCCAGCTTGGTCACGATGGTGCCGTCGGCGGAGCGGGCGAAGACCTGCAGCAGGAAGCCGGGGCGGACGACGACGGCGGGCTGGCCGGACAGGCCGAAGCCACCGAGGTCGCTCCACGCGGACAGGGTGCCGTCGTTGTAGTACTCGATGCTGCGCAGCGACCCGGCGCCGTTGAGACCGAACACCCGAAGGCCGTCACGGACCTGCACCACGGAGATGCCGGAGACGAGGTCCTGGTCGCCGAGGTTCTTCCAGAACGGCACGGAACCGGTCTGGGCGTAGGCCCACAGCTTGCCGTCGGCGTCGACGGCGAAGTCGACGACGGTGCCGTCGGACAGCTTCGACGTCACCGGCGGCGAGGCCATGGAACCGCCGAAGTCGGCCCAGGGGGACCACGTCTGCACGCCGGCGGCGGTCTGCGTGTCGGCCCAGATGTCGCCGCCGTCGGTGTACTGCGCGCCGACCTGGATCTTGCCGTTGGCCAGCTGGGTCAGCGAGGGCTGGCCGGTGAACGCCTCGTTGCCGGAGATCACGGTCCACTGCACGGAACCGAAGTTGTCCACATCGGACTGGTGACCCTCGACGACCCGGCCGGCGTTGTCCACGTAGGCGTATTCGAGGGTGCCGACGGTGGCGCCGGCGACCGGGGCGGCCTGCATCGCGGTCATCCGGGTGTTCTGGGCGACGGGCACGGCGGCCTGTGGGTTGGAGTACCAGCCGAGCAGGTCCACGATCAGGTGGATGGTGCCGGAGCTGCCGTTGCGGATGCGGATCTTGCCGTCGGTGCCGGGCGTGAGCACCAGCGAGTTGTCCCGCCAGTCGCCGGCGTTGAAGTCCATGACACTCACGGACGGCTCGGCCTGGCCCACCGGCCACGCCTTCAGGTAACCGGCGTCCTCGGGCGTGACGACCAGGTTCAGGTGCGCGCCGGCGATGCCGCGGGTCGGCAGGCCGTTGGTACCGCCGACCTGCACGTCGATCGTGGCGTTGGCGGCCAGCGGCTGACCGGTGCCGACCGAGCGGGTGTTCAGCAGCCGGCTCGCCACCTGGCGGTAGCCCGCGCCCTGCGTGGAGCTGGAGGTCCAGTAGCCCTCCACGTTGACCACCAGGTTGATCGCGTCCGGGCCCCTGTTGGTGAAGGTCACCTGGCCGTTGGCCGGCAGCGACAGCACCGCCGCGGACTGGGTGGAGCCCTTCTCGAAGTTGAACACGGGCCGGGAGTTGCCGCCGACCGGGGTCACCGACAGCCAGCCCGGGTTGGCCGCGCCCGGCACGAGCAGGTTCACCATGGCGGCCGCGGAACCGGTCGGCACCAGGCTGCCGGTGATGGTGACCGTGCGGGACGCGCCGGCGGCGATCGTGCCGGTGGTGGTGCCCAGCCCGCTGCGGGTGTCGATCAGCCGGGAGTGGGTCAGCGGCACGAAACCGCCGCCGGTGGTGCCCTGCTCGGCCTTGAAGTAGCCCTGCACCTCGACCACGACGTCGGTCTTGCCGGCGTTGTTGTACAGGTCGATCTTGCCGTTGGCGCCGACCTTGACCACCGCGGTGTTGGAGATCTGCTCGCCGGCGACCGCCGAGATCATGGTGATGTTCGGCCGGGCCGTGCCGTCCGGCCACAGCTCGGCGAACGTGGTGGCGGTCGGGTTGAGCAGGCCGACGCGGACCAGCACCGAGCCGACGCCGGTGGCCGGCACCTGGCCGACCCCGAGCACCGGGAAGCTGACCGTCGCGGCCGCGCCGACCTGGGTGCTGATCCCGCCGGTGCCGCTGCGCGTGTCGAGCACCGCCGGCGTGGACGGCAGCGGCACGAAGTCGCCGCCGCGGCCGGCCGCGTCCGCGTGCGCCGCCGGGGCGTGCGCCACCGTGGTCACGGCGGTCAGCGCGAACACCGCTGCCGCCAGTGCCCCGATCATCTTTCTGTGCACATCATTCTCCTTGAACGAATGGCTACTTCATGCCACCAGTCGGCACCGGCTGCCCGTCCTTGCTGGCGCGGCCGAGGTTGTGCCAGCCCGGGGAGTTCACGCCCCAGATCTTGTTCGGGATCTCCCGGTGCAGGTTGATCGGCCTGACGCCCTTGGGGGCGGTGCCGACCGCGTCCATCTCGTACGCGTAGGGCACCGTGCGATGTCCCTCGTACAGCGGCGTGACGGTGTAGTCGACGACCTGCTTCTCCTCCACCGCTTCCTTCACCTGGGTCTCGAACCAGTACATGTTCGGCTGGAAACCCGGATCCTGTTGGGCCTGCGGGTTGGCGTTGGTGGCCCGGCTGCAGGTGGACAGGTTGCGCAGGTCCGTGCCGCTGCCGCCGAGTTGGGAACCGAGCAGGTGGCAGTTGTTGATCCAGAGCTTCGGCGGCGTGCTGCCGAGGTACGCCCCGTAGCGCCCGGCCCAGTTGTAGCCGGGCGGCCGGATGGTCTTCTTGGTGCCGGTGCCGGTGCGCAGGTCGTCGTAGGTGACGCAGGCCTCGACGCCGGTCGCCCGGCTGCCGTTGGACGCGTCCACCGGCATGTAGTTCGGCTCCGGCAGCCGCTCCCGGCAGTCCTGGTCCCGCCGGCTGTCGGTCTTGGTTTTCGTCTGGGACGCAAGGGAAACCACCGCGACCACCGTGCCCGCGGCGTCGACCGCGGCCTGGTAGATCTTCTGCGCCTGCGCCTTGTTGTCGGCGACGACGTTCTCGATGGTGTCCACGATCGCCGCGGCGGCGGTCGGGGTCGACGAGACCAGCGTGGGCATGTTCATCACGGCCGTCGTGGCGGCGCTGCCGACCGCGATCGCCGTGTGCTTGGCCGCGTCCTCGGCGGCGTCGCGGGCCGCCTGCGTGATGCGCAACGCCCGTTCGTACGCCGCCTTGCGAGCCGCCTCGGCGGCGCGCTCGGCCCAGTCGATCGGGCTGCCCCCACCGCCGCCGGGGTGATAGCCGCTGCCGCCACCGCCGTGGTGTGAGCCGCCCGAGGAGTACGGATAACGGCCGCCGCCACCGCACTGGCTGGTCCACGCGTGGGTGTCGCAGAACAGGTCGTGCGCGGACTCGTGGTACAGGCTGTGGTAGTAGGCGTCGCACTCCATGCCGTAGATGGCGGTGCAGGAGTCGTCGCCCAGCGGGGTGGGCTTGACGACGTTGTACAGCATCTTCAGTTCGGTCTGGATCAGGTCGCCCTCGGGGCCCGTGAGCCTCTTGCCGAACTTGAGGAGCGAGCCCCAGCCGAAGTGGCCGGTGGGGTCGGTCTCGTCGACCGGGTCGCCGTTGCCGTACAGGTAGCGGTTGGCGTTGTTGGACGGCTGCGGGTTCAGCGACATGCTGTCGCGGGAGGTGAAGACGCCGCCGGCCGGGTCGTACCAGCGTGCGCCCATGTCGACCTGGCCGGTGCCCGGGTCGGTCCAGTCGCCCTGGTAGCCGAGGTTGCCGGTGTCGCCGGTGTGCGCGGTGACCTGGCCGAACGGGCTGTAGGCGGTGGTGCCGGACAGGGCGTTGAGGGTCGTGTCGGACGGGTTGAACGAGCCGACCACGTCGTAGTGCCGGTCGCTGAGGGTGAGCTGGTTCGATCCGTTGGCGCGGACCGCGAGCAGGTCGCCGCCGGGGCCGCGGGCGTAGGTCTCGGAACCGTCGGACACCGGCTCGTCGCCTTGTCCCGCATACGTGAACGAGGTGCCGTTGCGTGCCGCCACCCGGTCCAGGCTGTCGTAGCTGTACGTCTGCCCGGGGGCGGAGGTCAGCCGGTCGAAGGCGTCGTAACTGTACTGAACCGTACCGTTCGAGGCGAGGGTTCCGCGGGCCGTGTACGTGTAGCTGGCGCCGCCCGCGGTCAGCAGGCGGTTGCGCTCGTCGTACGTGGCCGTCGTGTTGCCGGCCTTGGTGCGGTTGCCGGCGGCGTCCCAGCCGTAGGCGGTCGTCGTGCCGTTGGTGGTGTCGCTGGTCAGCCGGCCGGACTGGTCGTAGGTGTAGCTGGTGGTCACGCCCAGCTCGGTCTTGTCGGAGAGCTGGTCGTCGAGGTCGTAGTGGTAGGTGGTGCCGGCGACCGTCTGCGCCGCCGAGTTGGTCAGGACGTCGGTCGACAGCCGGCCGAAGTCGTCGTAGCCGTAGGTGCGGGTGCGGCCGGCGCCGTAGCCGACGGTCTTGACCTGCCCGGCGCCGTCGTAGCCGAGCTGCTGCTTGGTGCCGGTCAGCCCGTCGGTGACGGAGTCGAGCCGCGCCTTGACGAAGCCGTAGGCGGTGGTGCCGGCCGCGTCGGTGCGGCTGGTCTGGTTGCCGTCGCCGTCGTAGCCGAAGCTCGCCGTGCCGGAGGGGCCGTTGCTGCTGAGGATCTCGTCGCGGTCGTTGTACGTGTAGGTGTCGCTGCCGGCGGTGACCACGCGGCCGGCCAGGTCGTAGCCGACGTGGCGGGGCGCGGTGACCGCCTCCGCCCCGCTGCCGGTCGCGTCGGTGAGCCGGTTGGCGGCGTCGAAGGTGTTCTGCTGCACCACGTTGCCGGGCGCGGTGATGCGGACGGCGTTGCCGTTGGCGTCGTAGCCGGTGGTCCAGGTCCGGTCGGCCGGGTTGGGCTGCGCCGCGGTCGCCGGCTCGATGGTGGACTCGGCCAGGCCGAGGCTGTTGTACGTGGTGATGGTGGCGTTGCCGCGGCCGTCGGTGAACCGGGTCGTGTTGCCGGCGGCGTCGTAGCCGAACGAGCTGGTGATGGTGGTCTTGGCGTCCACCGGCTCGACCTGGCTGACCAGCTGGCTCGCCGCGTCGTAGGCGTACGTCGTGGTGGCCTGCAAGGGATCCGTCACCGAGGTGACGTTGCCGACCAGGTCGTGGCCGTACTTCGTGGTGCGCAGCGTGGTGCCGTCCGCCTTCAGGTCGGCGACGGCGACCACCTGGCCCAGCAGGTCGTAGCTGGTCTGCGTGGTGCGGCCGAGGCCGTCGCTGGAGCGGACCTGCCGGCCGGCGTAGTCGTAGCCGTACTGGGCCGGGATGCCGGACGGGTCGGTTGTACCGGTGAGTTCACCAACGGTGTCGTAGGTGTTGACGGTCGTGGCGCCGGTGGGGGAGGTGACGCGCAGGAGATTGCCCTGGTCGTCGTATCGCATGCCGGTGGTGTAGGCGGCCGAGGACGGCTTGCGTTCCACGGCGGTGCCGGACACCTGGCGGTCGAGGTCGTCGTACGTGGCCTCGGTCCGCGCGCCGTTGGCGTCCACTGTGGACAGCAGCATGCCGGTGCGGGAGTAGGTGTAGACGGTGACTGCCCGGTCGTCGTTCGTCGTCGACGGGGCGTCGACCGTCGCGGTCCGGTCGAGCTGGTCGTAGGTGGTGCGGGTGACGTTGCCGCGCGGGTCGGTGATCGAGGTGACGTTGCCGTTGCCGTCGTAGGAGTACTTCGTGGTCGGCGTGATCACCTGGCTGGTGCCCGGCGCCTGGTAGCCGGGCGCGGTCTGGGTGGTCATCCGGCCGGCGTCGTCGTAGGCCGCCCGGGAGACGTTGCCCAGCTCGTCGGCCAGCTCGACCTGGTCGTCGAACGTGTCGTAGCCGGTCCGGCGGGTCGGAGCCTGGGTGGTGGCGGGGTTTCCGCCGGACTCGACCGAGAGGGCCGGGCCGGTGGAGCCGGTCTGCCGGCCCAGCTCGTCGTAGGCCATCGTGGTGGTGAAGGCGGCCTTGCTCGCGCCGCTGACGTTGCCGCGCGGGTCGGTCACGGACGTCTGGAGGCCGCGCTGGTCGTAGGTGTACGACGTGGTGCGGGGCGTGGTGCCGTCGGTGACGGTCTTCGTCAGCACGTCGTTGACGTCGTCGTAGGTGTAGTCGACGGTCGACGGCGTGGTCGGCATGATCCACGGCACGTTCGACGCCTTGCCGGACACCTCGGTGTGCGTGACGTTCCCGTTGGCGTCGTAGCGGAAGGTCGTGGTGCGGTTCAGGCCGCCGGGATCGACCACAGTGGACACCGGCCGGCCGTTCAGGTCCGGCGTGTGCTGGGTGACGGTCGTGCCGTTGTCGGTCACCTGCTTGGTGAGGTTGCCGGCGGCGTCGTAGGAGTCGTCCTCCAGCACGTAGTCCTTCGTGGACCCGTCCGGGTTGTGGAAGCCCTTGAGCACCACGCGGTGCTTCAGGCCGTCGCCGTAGTACTGGTACTCGGTCCGGCGGCCCATCGCGTCGGTGTCGCTGGCCAGCCGGCCGGCGAAGTCGTAGCTGTAGGCGTGCAGGATCAGGTAGTCGTTCGCGATTGCCGGCGCACCGGGCGGATCGCTGTGCCAGTTCCGCAGCCGCACCTCGGCGATGCTGTTGCGGGCGGTGTAGGCGTAGTCGTAGCGGTTGCCGTTCGCGTCGGTCTCGGTCGTGACGTTGCCGAACTGGTCGTAGCCGTAGCTGGTCTCGTTGCCGACGGCGTCGGTGACGCGGATCGGACGGTCGTGTTCGTCGTAGTCGGTCGTGACGGCCCGGCTGGGGTCGCCGCCGACGACGTCCGAGACATCGACGCGGGTCGGATTGCCGTCCACGTCGTAGGTGGTGGTGGTTCGCCGCTGGTGCTTGGCATTCGACACGGCGTCGGTCGTCTGCGGCTCGGTGACCGAGAGCGGCCGGGACCAGCCGTCGTAGGTGTAGGTCGTGACGACGCCGGCCGGGAAGCTGTCGGAGATCTGCTTCTGGCTGGCCAGGCGGCCGATCGCGTCATAGGTGTACTGCGTGACCAGGCCGGACGCCGCCGTGAGCTGGCCGAGGTCGCCGTTGGCGTAGTAGGAGTACTTCGTCACCTTGCCCCGGCCGTCCATTGTGGACGCGAGCAGCCCGGCCGGCTGGATGCCGCCGCCGAACGCCGCCTCGGCGCCGGAGGTGTAGGCGTTCTGGATCAGGCTGCCGTCCGGGCCGGTGCGCGTCGCCACCTGACCGGTGGAGTGGTACGTGTAGCTGGTCCGGTAGGTGTTGTCGGTCGCGCTGGCGGACCGGGCGTCGCGGGTCTCGGTCGCCAGGTAGGAACGCGGGTCGTACTGGTTGGTGATCGTCGCCGGGTACGTGGTGCGCGTCGTCTGGCAGTCGTTGGCCGCGCGGCACGTGGTGGTGGAGATGGCGTCCCCGCGCGAGTCGTAGGTCATCGACGTCGAGTCGCCGTTCTCGTCGGTGACCTTGCCGAGGTTGCCGTCCGCGTCGTAGGAGTACGAGCGGATGCTCACGCCCTCGGCGTCGTAGCGGACGAACACCGGGCCGCCGGAGTCGCCGGGAATGGTGGTGCAGAAGGCCGGGTCGTTCGGGTCCGGCTGCGTGCAGCTCTCGGTCGGCGGTGGCGGTGTGGCCGTCGGCTCGCCGGGAGCGTCGTCGTCGCGGGCCTCGATGCCCAGCGGCTGGCCGTAGCGCAGCAGCCAGCCGCCGATGGCGTCGTACTCGTACAGGCTGGGGCGGTTCGACGGGTCCAGTACCTCGACGCTGCGGCGCAGGTCGGTGTCGCCGCCGTACACCGTCGGCGTGCCGACCTTCCACGTGCCGCCGTTGCCGTCGGTGTACTCCTTGACCCGGTCGCGGGCGACGTCGTACGTCACCGACGCGGCGGCCTTGCCGCTGGGCAGGGTGATCGACGAGAGCTGGTCGGCGGCGCCGGTGCCGGCCTTGTAGTGCGCAGCAACGGCCGCGGCTCCGAGCGGTCCACTGTAGATGGACACGTCGTCGATCGCGCCGGCGTAGGACCGCTGCGCCGTCGTGCCCCAGGCCGGCCAGGACGCGGGCGTGGTGGCGTAGGCGGCGCCGAGCTGGTTGAACGTCAGCAGCGAGGCGTCGATCTGCTTGCCGGTCAGGTCGGCGACCTTCGCGCCGTCCAGGTACAGCGTCTGTGTGCTGCCCATCGAGGAAAGCACGACCTGGTGCCACTTTCCGTCGTTCACGGCCGTGGCGGAGGTGATCGGGTTGATGCTGCCGGTGGCGAACTGGCCGCGCAGCTTGCCGTCCGTGCCGACATAGAGCACGGGAACGCCGGTGGTGGACGCGCTGCCCAGCGCCTTGTCCTGGTAGCCGAGCAGCGGACCGCCCGAGCCGGTCAGGGAGTTCTTGAACCACAGCTCGACGGCCGCGTCCCGGCTCTTCTTCACGGTCCCCTTCGGCAGCGTCACCGCGGATGTGGTGCCGTTGAAGGAAACCGCGGTGTCGGTGGTGCCGGCGAACGCGCCGGCGGCGCCGAGGGTGACGTTGGAGTAGGTGGCGGCGTCCTTGCCGAGGTTGACCGACACCTCGCTACCCGCAGCTGTACCGTCGGGTTCATCCAGCCGCCAGTACGACTCCGGATGCGAGTCCAGCACGGCGCTGCGGTAGTGCGAGCCGGTGGCGTAGCCGTAGTTCGTGCAGGCCGAGCCGGGCCCGCAGACCTTCGTCAAGGTGTCGCCGGTGTAGCTGTACGCCCAAGCCAGCGGCGCGCCGTTGACCGGATCGGTCTGCACGCTCGTGACATGGTTGCCGGTCCAGGCAAAGCTCAGCGACCGGCCGGCGGTGTTGGTCTGGCTGTTGGACACCTGGGCCTTGGACAGCTTGCCGGTGTTGGTGTCGTACGTCAGGACGATGGCGTGGCCGGCGTTGTCGGTGATCCGGTTCAGCCGGCCCGCGGTCGAGAACTGGTAGGTGGTGCCGGACTTGTCGAGCAGCTTCCAGGACGTGGCATCGAGGGTCAGCGACGCCGTGCGGCCGGCCGGGGCGGCGTAGCTGCCGTCGGCGTTCTTGCCGTACCGCACCTGCTGGCCGTCCGGGTACGTGATCACGACGTTGCCGGAGCCGTCGTTGTCCGGCACCAGTTTCATGTCGTAGGTGGACGTCCAGCCGGCCCCGAACAGACCGTCCTTGCGCGGGTCCAGGCTGTTGTACGTGCGGGTCAGGGTGAGTTGCGGGCCGACGGTGTTCACCGAGGCGTCGACCGCCGCGGTGCTGTAGTTGCCGACCTGCGGGTCGAAGTCCTGGTGCTGCTCGCCGTAGGGCGCACCGGACAGGTGCGAGGTGATGTCCGGCTGCGGCACCGACGTCAGGATCGTCGAGTACGGCGAGATCACCTCGTTGGTGGCGTCCTTGACGTAGGCACGCCACATGTACGCCTTGGTCCAGCTCACCGTGCCGGCCGGCACGGTCCAGGCCTGCTTGGTCTGGTAACCGGAATCGGAGCAGCCGGTCGGGTTGCCGGCGTCGTCACGCAGGCAGACCTGGAACTTGAACTGCAGCGTCGAACTCGGCGGCGCGTCGATGTCCAACGCCCGCGCCCACAGCTGCGGCGTCAGCGTCGGCGCCTGGAAACCGTTGGGCGGATACAGTTCCTGCACCACCGGCGGGATGTCGAAGACCTGCAACACGAGTCGCGCTGGTGGCACCTGGTAGTCGGTGAAGACCTGGCCGCCGGTGTGGACCATGGTGAAGTCGAGGAAGTACTTCCCCGGCGGCAACGCCTTGATCGTCGCGTCGAGCGTCACGCGGCCGCCGCGGGCGACGGTACTGGTGAGGTTCGCGGAGCGTTGCTGCGTGACGGAAGCGCCGGTGGTGGCGTTGTAGGCCCGGTAGGCCAGGTAGTAGTTCCCGGGCGCCCAGGACTCCGCGCTCTTGTTGGTGACGGAGACCTTGATCTTGCCGTCCTGGTTCTGCAGCACCGGCGGGTTCGGCACCGGGTTCGGGATGGAGTACGAGGCGTTGTACGGGCTGTGCGTGACGTACAGCTTCGGCGGGTTGGCCGTGCCGGTGCCGGTGAACCACTTGCCGGACAACGAATCGTCGGAACCGCGGATGGACAGGCCGTAGTTCGGCTGGTCGCCGTTCACCCAGCGCTGCACCAGGTCGCGCCCGGCGGCGCCGAGATTGATCGTCTCGCCGGCGGTCGGGCAGTCCGAGGAGGAGTGGCCGAACGCGATGTAGCCGTGCGCGAACGACTTGCTGGCCAGGGAACCGCCCACCGCGGGGCCCGGCCAGCTGTAGCCGGAGCCACCGGTCCACGAGCCGGTCACCGGGTCGACCGTGATCTCGCGCGGCTTGCAGGAGTCGGAGTTGTACTCCACCATCCACAGCTGCGCGCCGAAGATGGTGTGGTACTGGAGTTTGCCGACCAGGTCGCTGAACTTCACGTACGACGCCGACTGGTGCCCGTTCACGGTGCCGACGAGCAGGTCCTGGTCGCCCTTGGCCGAGCCGACACCCTCCTGCACGTACATCGCGTCGGTGCCGGAGCCGCCGTCGACCGGCATCTTGATCGTCGGGTCCACCTGGACGGGGAAGCGGCGGGCGGGGTCGTGCAGCCAGACCGCGTCGAGCGTCACCTCCAGCGCCGAACCCGTGAGCCGGTACGTCACGCCGGCCGACCGGGCGGCGCCGGCGTCGAGCATGTCGCCGGCGGGAATGACGGCCTTGGTCTCGCCCGCGGCGTCGCTCAGCACGACCTGGCCGCCGACCAGCTTCGGCGTCAACCCGTTGAGCCGCAACGGGAAGACGTACGTGGTCGGCGCGTCCGGCGAGTCGAGGACGAGGGTTTCCTTGACGCCGCCGGGGCGTGCCTCCAGCTTGAGGTCGACGTGCGGCTTCACGCCGGGATAGGTGATGGTGCTGTCGCTGACCGTGCCGTTGGCGGCGGATGCGCCGTCGAGACCGAAGGACACTTGCTGACTGGCGCCGGTGTCCACGGTCGCGAGGTTCGGGGCGCTGGCCGTCGGCGCGAAGTCCAGGCCCACCGAGTCGGCGGTGTTGCGCCAGCCCGACCGGCCGTCCGAGGTGAGGCGGGTGTCGATCGGCCGCCAGCCCTGCGCGGTCCGGTAGTTCACCGGAACCGTGGAGAACTCGGTGGTCTCGGTGCCGTCGGTGTTGGCGTACGTGGTGTCGTACGCGCTGCGCGCGGCCGGGATCTCCGTGCTGGTCTTCGGGTCGAAGCCGGTAGTCGTTGCCGCGGGCGGTGTTTCGACCGTCGCTTCATTCTGAGGTGGACGCCAGGTTAACGAGGGGTAGCGTCCACGTAGCGACTCGGGCAACACTCGGTTGCCGGGTTTTCCGCTTGGCGCACCGGAAGAAGCCGCCGCACCCCAGCGCTGCGCCGGCCCGTGCGCGTAGGCCGGGCCGCCCGGTCCGCCGCCGAACGGTCCGACGATGCCCGTGGCGACAACGCCGCCCAGCATCACGATGGCCAGCCCCAGTGCCGTGATCTTGACCGGCACACTCGCCGACACCCACCAGATCCACCAGAAACCGCGTGATCTCCGTCGCCCCATGTGTCCGCGTGCCTCCCCGCTCGCCTGCGGGCGTCGACGTTGGCAGCGGCACGTGTAGCCGACCTGTACCCGAAGTGGTTTCCGGCTGCCGCCCCGGTCGCCTAGATTGGCGGCAAAGGTGGCGTAATGCCTGAAGGGGACGCATGCGGTTTCGGGTTCTCGGCCGGGTCGAGTTCCTCGACGACGCCGAATGGCGACGCATCGCCGCGGCCAAGTGGCGGGCGCTGCTGGCCGTGCTGCTCGTCGAGCGGGATCGTGTGGTCTCGAACGACAGGATCGCGGCCGAGCTGTGGGGCGAGCGTCAGCCGAAGACGGTGGACAACCAGATCTACGGCTATGTCGCCCGGCTGCGACGGTTGCTCGGCGCCGAGCTGCTCGTCACGCAGTCGCCGGGCTATCGGCTGCACGTCGCCTCGGCGGACACCGACGCCGGCCAGTTCGCCGTGCTCGCCGACCGGGGCCGGGCCGCGCTGCGGGCCGGCGACGTCGAGGCGGCCGCCCGGGACCTGGACGCGGCTCTCCGGCTGTGGCGCGGCGATCCGTACGAGGACGTGCCGCTGTCGCCGATGATCCGCGCCGATGCGGACCGGCTCGCCGAGGCGCGGGTCGATGCGTTGGAGGACTGGGCCGAGGCACAGCTGGCGCGCGGCGAGCACGGCGCCGTGCTGGCCCGCCTGGCCGACTTCGTCGCGCGGTATCCGCTGCGGGAACGCCTGCGGCAGACGCAGATGCTCGCGCTGTACCGGCAGGGCCGGCAGGCCGAGGCCATCGGCGTCTACACCGAGCTGCGCTCGCTGCTGGCCGAGGAGTTGGGCGTCGACCCCGGTTCGTCCGTGCAGCGCCTGTACGAGCAGATCGTGCGCGCCGATCCCGCGCTGGCCGTGCGGCAGACGGCCGTCATGGCGCCGGTGCATCAGCTGCCGCCGGACATTCCCGATTTCACCGGCCGTGCCGACACCGTGGCGCGCGTCGTCGACGCCCTGTCCGCGGGCTCGGAGAGCGGGCCGCCGCCCGTCGCCGTGCTGGTCGGTGGTCCGGGCGTCGGCAAGTCCAGCCTTGCCGTGCACGCCGCGCACGCGGTCCGTCCCCGGTTCTCGGACGGGCAGCTCTACCTCGACCTCGGCGGCACCTCGGCCCGGCCGCGGGATCCCGCCATGCTGCTGGCCGAGGTGCTTGGGGCGCTGGGTGTTCGTGGCGAGTGGGTTCCCGACGACGTGAACGCGCGGGCGGCGTTGTACCGCTCGCTGCTGGCCCGAAGACGGATGCTGCTCGTGCTCGACGACGCTTCGGACGCCGGCCAGGTGCGGCCGCTGCTGCCGCCGAACGGCAACTGCGCCGTGCTGGTCACCACCCGAAGATCCCTCGCCGACCTGCCCGGGGCCCGGCATGTCGAGCTGGACGTCTTCGAGCCCGAGGCGGCCCGCGAGCTGTTCACGGCCATCGTCGGCGAGGCCCGTGTCGCGGCGGAACCCGAGCACGCCGAGGCGATCCTGCGGGCCTGCGGATATCTGCCGCTGGCGATCCGGATCTCCGGCGGCAAGCTCGCCGGCCGCGCCAAATGGCCGTTACGGGTGCTGCGGGAGCGTCTCGACGACGAGTCGCAGCGGCTGGACGAGCTGAGGGTGGGGGAGTCGGGGGTGCGGGCGAGCTTCGAGCTGAGCCTGCGATCGCTGCCCGAGGACGCCGCGCGGGGTTTCGCGCTGCTGGGCCTGTCGTGCGCGCGGTCGGTGCCGGCCTGGGTGCTCGGCCCGCTGCTCGGCCGGTCCAAGGCCGACGAGGTCATGGACGTCCTGCTCGACGCCAACCTGATCCAGGTCGTCGACACCGACGTGACCGGCCAGCTCCGCTACCAGCTGCCCAGTCTGCTGCGGGCGTTCGCCGTCGAGGTCGTGGGCACGTATCCGACGGAGACCAGGCGTGACGCCGTGATCCGGCTGCTCGGAGCCTGGCTGTACCTCGCCGAGCGGGCCGCCGAACACCTGCCGCCCAGCCTGTTCCGGCCCACTCCCGGCACTTCCGTTCGGGTGGCGGTGCCGGTCGATGTCCAGCGGGACCCGGTCGGGTGGTTCGAGGCCGAACGGGCCACCGCCCTGGACGCCGTCGCGCTGGCCGCCGAGTGGGGCCTGGACGAGCTGGCCTGGGAGCTGGCCGCCGCCATGGTGTCGTACTACGACCTGCGCAGCCTGCACCAGGATTGGTCGCGGGGCCACGAGATCGCCCTCGGCGCGGTGCGCGAGGCCGGCAACCCGCGTGGCGAGGCCGTGTTGCTGACCGAACTCGCGCAGGTGCAGATCTACCGTGACCAGTTCGACGCCGCGATTCCGAACCTGCACCGCGCCTTGGAGCTCTACCGGCAACTGGGTGACCGTCGCGGCGAGGCCTTGGCCACCGGGGCGCTCGCCACGATCGAACGCTTCCGCGGCCGCCACGACGACGCCCTCGACCACGCCAAGCTGGCCCTGGACCTGGTGATCGCGGCGGGGGACCGGCACATCGAGGCGCAGCTGCGCAACGGCATCGCCGTCATCCACCTCGCGCGGGGCTCCGCCGCCGAGGCCGAGACCTGGTTCGAGAGCGCCCTGCGGCTGTCACGGCAGACCGGCGACGTCCACCGGGAAGCCGTTGTGCTGCGGGAGATGAGCCAGCTGTCCTCGGACCGCGCACTGGACTACCTGCGGGCCGCGCACGACATGTTCGAACAGCTCGGCGACGAGCGCTGCCTCGCCTACACCCTGCTGCGGATGGGGCAGGTCTACGCCGGGCGGCGCGACGGCGTGCAGACCGCCGTCGTGCTGACCCGGGCCGCGACCTGGTTCCAGCGGGACGGCGACCGGATGGGGGAGGCCAGCTGCTGGCAACTCCTCGGCGAGCTCGACATCGGCTACTCCAACCGCGCCGCCGCGCGCGTGCACCTGGGGCGGGCGCTCGCGCTGTGGCAGACCTTCGGCGCCGACGAGCCGGCGCTGTCGGTCGAGGCCCGGCTGCACGAGCTCGAGGTCGGCTGACTCACCAGCCGGCGTGAAACCCCGCCTCCGCCGGAGCGGAGACGGGGCGCGCATCAGAATGGGAAAAGCGGTCGATGGTCGTCCGCGCTTGTCTAGCGGAACGTGAACTGCTGTGCGACGGTGCCGTTACATCCCCACGTCTGCAGCCGCACCTCGTTCGCGGTGGACGCGTTCGGAACATCGAGGCAAAGCCCGCCCGTCTGGGTGACGAACTCGTAGACGGGGGTGGGGAAGTCCGCCACTCGGATGATTTTCCAGGTCGCGGACGTGGTCGCCTGCGAGCAGTCCCACTGCTCGATAGGAACTCCCCAGCCTACCCATCCGCCAACGACATTGAGGCACTTGCCGCTCGCCTCGTTCGATATCTTGTAGTATCCGTTGCCCACGTCCCAGACCCACCACTTCTGGCCCGCGGCGTCGCCGCAGCTGTACTGCTGGATGTGCGCGCCGTTGCTGTACAGGCCGGTTTCGGTGCGGACGTCGAGACATTTGCCGCTGTTCACGTTGACGATCTCGAACCAGCCCGCACTCGGCTGCGCGGGCGACACCGCTCCCGCATTCGCAATGCCCGTCGGTCCGAGGACCAGAATCGAAAGCAGGGCGATGGCCAGCGTCGCGCCGGCCCGCCATGAACCCTTACGCACTTTCCTTCCCTTCGTTGCTCTGAACGCTCGACATATCTGAGCTCTCAACAGAACAATCTGCGTCACCCGAAGTGTGTCGCATTTTCGTACCGATCCAGCCTTACTCGCATCACTTCGGCCGACGCAAGGTTCAGGTAGTGGCAAAACTCGACATTGACACGGCATGGCCATCCAATTGGTTGTGCTCACAATTGAAGTGACTTTTCGGGGACCTGCCGTCGACGCGGCGCTGTGACGGGTCGCCGGTCACCGCCGTGCCGGTGACCGACAGGCCGACGGTGATCACCTGGCCGCCGCCCGGCCGGCCCCGGGCGCCGGCCGGTCCGGGCCTCGCGTTTGTCCTGCGCTGGGCGAAAACAGTACGGATGGCGGGTTGTTGGGCGTGCGGACGAGCCGGGAACCTGTCGATGTCCCCGACGGGCGGGGCCACGAAAGGAAATCCCATGAGACGCCGGGCGTTCCCTGCTGCCCTCACGCTGGCGGTCGGACTCTTCGTTACTGTGGCGGTGACCCCGCCCGCACAGGCCGCGACCTGCGGCGACCAGGTGATCGGCAACGCCGGCTTCGAGTCCGGGACCGCGCCGTGGACCGGATCGACCGGCACCATCGGCGCGGCGACCGCGGCCGAGCCGGCGCACAGCGGCACCGGTCTCGCGCGGCTGGACGGCACCGGCGGCACGCACACCGACACGCTGTCCCAGTCGGTGACGCTGCCGAGCGGCTGCTCGTCGGCGACGCTGACCTTCTGGTCGCACATCGACACCAAGGAGACGACCACCTCCACGAAGTACGACACGCTGGCGGTGCAGATCGGCTCCGACACCCTGGCCAGCTACTCCAACCTGGACAAGAACACCGGCTACGTCCAGCGCAGCTTCGACGTCTCGCGCTACCTCGGCCAGACGGTGACGCTGACCCTGACCGGCCGCGAGGACTCCAGCCTGGCCACCAACTTCGCGCTGGACGACTTCGCGCTGACCACCGGCACCGGGAACCCGCCGCCGCCCACCGACTCCACCCGCACGCCGATCAACCCGGCGTACACGGTGAACCTGACGTCCAACAGCACGGGCGACACGTGGACCGGGCACCAGACGGTGACCTTCACCAACGGCTCGCCGACCGCGCTGCCGGAGGTCTACCTGCGGCTGTGGGACAACTACCACGGCTCCTGCCCGACGACGCCGATCACGGTCACCAACCTGACCGGCGGCACCGCGTCGGCGCTGACCGTGGGCTGCACCGCGATGAAGGTGACGCTGCCGTCGCCGCTGGCGCAGAACCAGTCCGCCACCATCGGCTTCGACCTGAGCATCGCGGTGCCCAGCGGCGCCGACCGGTTCGGCCGGGACGGCGCGTACAACATGATCGGCAACGCGCTGCCGGTGCTCGCGGTGCGCGACGGCGCCGGCTGGCACCTGGACCCGTACACCAACAACGGCGAGTCGTTCTACACGGTGATCGGTGACTTCGACGTCACCCTGGTGCACCCGACCAGCCTGCTGACCCCGGCCACCGGCACGTCCACCGAGACCACCAGCGGCAGCACCACGACCACGCACGCGGTGGCGTCCAAGGTCCGGGACTTCGCCTGGGCCGCCGGGCCGTTCGCGAAGATCACCAAGACCTCCGGCAAGGGCGTGCGGGTCAACGTCTACTCGGTCAGCGGGATCTCCACCAGCAGCGCCAACTCCATGCTGACGCTGGCCGCCGACGCCGTCGACGTCCACTCGGGACGGTTCGGCGACTACCCGTACGGTGAGCTGGATGCCGTCATCGACAACAACTTCTGGTTCGGCGGCATGGAGTACCCGGGCTTCGTGCTCGACCTGGTGTCCAGTGTGGCCCTGCCGCACGAGATCGCGCACCAGTGGTTCTACGGCATCGTCGGCGACGACGAGTACAACTCGCCGTGGCTGGACGAGGGCTTCACCGACTACGCCACGGACCTCTACCGCGGCGTGACCGGCTCGGGCTGCTCGATCACGTGGCAGTCCAGCGCCGAGAAGCTGACCAACTCGATGGCCTACTGGGACGCGCACTCGTCGCGGTACTCGTCGGTGGTCTACAACTACGGCAAGTGCACCCTGCACGACCTGCGGCGGCTGATCGGCGACACGGCGATGGCGAACCTGCTGAAGTCCTACGCCCAGTCGCACTGGTACGGCGTGTCCACCGTGGCCGACTTCAAGGCGGCGGCGCAGGCGGCGGCCGGTTCGACGGACCTCACCTCGTTCTGGGCCTCGCACCGCGTGGAGGGCTGAGTCCTCAGCGCGGGTGGGCGTCGATCTGCTGGTGAATCCAGTCGGACACGGCGTCCACCCGCGCGACGACCTCCAGGCCCGGCTGCGGGCAGGCCGGGCCGTTGTCGACGATGGCCACCAGCGTGCCGGTCACGTTGTCGTCGGAGACGAAGAACGGGCCGCCCGAGTCGTCGGGGCACGGGCTGTTCTCCACCGTCCGCGGCACGGTCGGCTCGGCGTCGAGGGTGGTCTTGTGCAGCGCCGCGACCCGGAACTGCCCGCGCTTGAGGTGGTCGGACGGCGCGACGACCGTCGGCGAGGTGGAGCCCCAGCCGGCGAACTGCAGCGGCTCGCCGACGGCCGGCGGCTTGTCGGCCAGGGCCAAGGGCTTGATGTCGGTGATCGGCCGGTCGAGCCGCACCACCGCCAGATCGTTGACCGGGGACTGCCGAACGTCCACGACCTGGGCGGAATCGCCACCCGGATCGCTGTCCTTGAGCTTTCCCAACGTCACGGTCATGTGATATCGCGGTGCGCCGCCGACCCTTACATCATTCACGTCGTGAAAGCAATGGCCGGCGGTCACTACCCATTCCGCCGCAATCAGGGAACCGCTGCACGCGCCGCTGCGAATCCCGCCGCCGAGCACCGGAATGTCCGCTGACGTGAGTTTCGCGTTGAACGGCAGCACGGCGCTCGGCCCCGGGCGAGTTGTGGTCGTTGGCGCGGTTACGACATGCGGGCGGTCGGTGTGGCCGCTTGTGAGCACGGTGTTCCGGGGTACGCTCCGTGATTGTGTCGTCACGGTGTATGCGCAGGCGATGCCCGCGCCGAGTATCGCCGCGGCCGCCAGGGCCCCCAGGCGCACGGGCGCCGGGCGGCGCGAAAGCGTGCTCATGCCTGTTTGATACGGACGGCGGCGCGAAAAGGTTGTCCCGATCGCGAGATTGCGACTCCGCTCACCACCGAATGTTCCCGAACGGACAAGTCGGCGGCGATAGTGGACGGCGGTGTCCGACCGGCGGAATTGTCCCGCGACCAGCGGGTACCCATGCTCCCATGGACGAGGACACCGAACGCCCGCAGCGCCTGGAGACCGGCGCCGTCGTCGCCTACTTCGACCTCAGCCAGTACCCGGTGGGCACGGTCCGCAGAGGGACCGCCAGCGGGGCGGAGATCGTCGACCCGGGCACCGACGAGTGGTGGATCCCGGTGCGGCGGACGGACGGGCCCGTCGACCTGGTGCCGACGGCGTTGATCATCGATGTGCTGCCCTTGGAGGACTGATGGGACGGGTGATGGGCCTGTCCGCCCGGCAGCGGCGGAACCTGGCCCGGCTTGACCGGTCGTTGGCCGGCGATGCGGTGCTGACCCACCTGAGCGGCTTGTTCCCCGAGCCGGTGCGGCCGCTGCCGCGGGCCGGGCTGGGGAAGGCCGCGTGGTGCCTGATCGTGATCGTCGTCGGCTTCGCCGTCGCGGCCCTCGGCGCAGCCGGCGGGGCCGTGATCGGCGCCGGCGCCACGGTCGCCGTTGTCGTCGGCGTGACCGCGGTCGCCGGCGCGCTCGCGTACCTGCTGGCCGAGAAGCCCGAAAGAGTGTGGCGGTAGGTTCCGTAGCGCGCGATCATGGCCCGATGACCGCTTGGCGGGACGTCGAGCAGGCCGCGCCGGAGTTCGCGGGGCGGGTGCGGGCGCTGTTCGACGCGCACAGACACAAGACCATCGCCACCCTGCGGGCCGACGGCTCGCCCCGGATCTCCGGCATCGAGGCCAGGTTCGAGGACGGCGAGCTGGTCTTCGGCTCCATGCCCAATGCCCGCAAGGGCGCCGACCTGCGCCGGGACCCCCGGTTCGCGCTGCACAGCGCCACCGTCGACCCCGTCGACGGCGAGGAGGCCGCGTGGCCCGGGGAGGCCAAGATCGCCGGCCGGGCGATCTTCGCCGACCCGACCGCCGAGCGGCCGGACAGCGACCGCCTCCAGGCCGACATCACCGAGATCGTGCACACCCACCTGAACGAGGCGGCGACGCTGCTGGTGGTGGAGTGGTGGACACCGGCCGGCGGGCTGCGAAAGGTCGAGCGGGAGTAGCACCCGAGGCTGGGCTGTGGCGCACGTGAGTGGCTCACTTGGTCCGCGGAAGCCACATGAGCCACTCACGTGCGTGAGCAAGGCCCTTCAGCAGGTCCGTGTCGGTCAGGCCGGCCGCCGGCGGGAGACGAGCCTGGCTCAGTGACCGTGGAACGCCTCGGCCAGCCACCACGAGCCGCCGTCGTCGGTGATCTTGGCGTCGATCACCAGTGGGGTGTCACGGGGGCCGTCGAGCCAATTCTGCACGGGGTCGAGGTCGGCGGTGGTGCGGACGGTGACGCCGGTGCAGCCGAAACCGTGGGCGATGGCGGCGATGTCGGTGGGCGGGAAGCGGACGGTGGCGTGGTCGCCGGTGAAGTGGTGCACCTCGGCGCCGTAGGCGGCGTCGTTGTAGACGATGACGACGAGCGGCAGGCCGAGGCGGACGGCGGTTTCGAGTTCGCCGGCGGCCATGTGGAAGCCGCCGTCGCCGAGAGCGGCGACGGGAAGCCGGTCGGGGCGGGCGATCGCGGCGCCGATGGCGGTGGCGAGGCCGAGACCGATGGACTGGAACGCCTGGGTGAAGCAGAAGCCGAACTCGTCGGGCACGGCCAGGTAGGCGCTGGGATAGCCCATGAAGTTGCCGGAGTCGACGGAGACGATCCGCTCGGCCGGCAGGATCCGGTCCAACTCCGACGACAGCGTGCGCGGGTCGATGAGCTCGGCGGTGGACTCGTCGGTGTGGTCGGCGGCGGACCATCGCGCACGAGAGGCGATACGGTCGCGAAGCTCGGGGGAGCGGTAACCCTTCGAACTGTCCAGCTTGGCGCGCACCGCGCGGGCAACCACGGCGGAGTCGCCGACCACGCCGACGTCGATCGGTCGGTGCGCGCCGAGGGCGCTCTCGTCGAGATCCACCTGGGCGAGCCGGGTGTCGGGCCCGATCAGCTTGCCCTGACGGGTGGTCCACCGGTTCAGCGCACAGCCCCAGCCGACGATGAGGTCCGCGCCACGGATCAACTCGGCGGTCAGCGGCGACGAGAAACCGCCGGAAATGCCCAGGGCCCAAGGGTCTTCGTGGAACAGGCCGTGCGCGACGGCGGAGGTGGCCAGCAGCGCGCCGCACGCGTCGGCCAGGGCACGGATCTCCGCGGCGGCCCCGCGCCCGCCGCGGCCCGCGATGAACACGGGCCGCTCGGCGGCGGCGATGAGGGCCGCCAGCGACGTGACGTCGGGCTCGGCGGCGGGCGAAGGCGCCAGCAGCGCAACGGGTTTCGACTCCGGAGCGACCATGGCCTGCACGTCGAGCGGGAGGTTGAGCACGACCGTGCGGCGCTCGAACAACGCCGTCCGGTATGCCCGCACGGCGTCGGCAACGGCGGTCTCCGGGCTGTGGATCCGTTCCGGGACAGCGCCGACGGAGCGGGCGAGGGCGTCCTGGTCGATGCGGAAGTTGTTCAACGGATCGGAGTCCGGCGCCTCCGCCGTGAGAACCAGCAGCGGCGTCCGGCTCTTGGCCGCCTCGCCGATCCCCGTGACGGCATTCGTCAGCCCGCAACCCTGATGCGTCGACACGATCGCCACCCGGCCGCTCATCCGCGCGCAGGCGTCGGCAGCGGTGGCCGCCGCGCCCTCGTGACGGGTGGCGTAGAACGGGACACCGTTGTCCCGCAGTGCATTGGTGACGTGGAAGTTGCCGCTGCCCACGACCCCGAACACCGGGCCCGCGCCGAGCTCGGCCAGCACGCGCCCGACCGCCTCGGCGACGATCACGGCCGCTCCACGAACGCGTACACCCGGGCCGGGCTGCCCGACCCGCCGACGATCGGCAGCGGCGACACCACCAGCACGGACCCGGTCGGCGGCAGCTGCGCCAGGTTCCGCAACTGCGTCAACCCGCACTTTCCCGCGCCCAGCAACCGGTCGTGGCACGGGAACATCGGCTCCAACTCGGCCGCCCGACCGGCATCCGTGCCCACGGTCTCCACGCCGAAGCCGGCGATCGGCGTCTCCTCGGCCAGCCACTGCGCGCATTCCGGCGACACACCCGGGCTGTGCGAGCCGTTGAGGAAGCTCTCCTGGTCGCCGGACCGCGTGTCCCACCCCGTGCGATACAGCAGCCAGCCCCCGTCCGGCAGCGGCCCGTGCTCGCCCTCCCACTCCCGCACGTCGTCGATGCTCAGCAGAAAGTCGGGGTCCGAGGCCACCTTCGCCGACGCGTCGAGCACCACCGCCGGCGCGACGAGCGTGCGCAGCGGGATCTGGTCCACGCTGTCGCCGTCCTTGCCCGACAGCCAGTGGTTCGGGGCGTCGACGTGCGTGCCGACGTGCTCGCCGGTGTGGATGTCGTTCCAGTACCAGCGCGGGCCGCGGTCGTCGTAGCGGCTGATCTCCTCCAGCCGGAAGCTCGTCGTGTTCGCGAACGGCGGCGGCAGCTGCAGCACGGGGGTGCTCGCCGAGAGCGGCGCGGTCAGGTCGACGACCTCGACACGACCACCCGCCAGCGCGGACAGCAGGTCGGCCAGCACGGGCATCGGAACCTCCTTGACTCGGGACCCACGCGATCCTCTCCTAACCTGACACCCATGACCATCGACAACGTGTCCGGGCCGGCGGTGTTCCGCCGTGCCGTGCAGGCTCCGGTCCGCCGTGCGGCCGACGAGTTCCGCCGGCTCGCCGACGCCCTGGACGCCGCGGCCGCCGAGGTCGACGTGCTGGACCGGGGCCTCGGGCCGCATCCCGCGGTGGACCTCGCCCGCACGGTGATCCAGCAGATCCAGGCCGTCGGTGGGCAGGTCGACTACGGCACGCTGCTGCGCGCCGCCGCCGACCTCGACGCCGTGCTCATCGGCGCCCCGCTGGCCGCCCCGCCGCCGGCCGCCAGCGGCCGGTTTTCCCGCCGCGCCGCGCAGGCCCCGCCGCCGCCCGCCCCCGCGCCGGTCAACCCCATCTCGCCGAACACGCTGTGGGTCGAGGACGACCAGGATGCCGGCCGGGTCCGATTCGTCTGGGTCACCGGTCTCGACGCCAAGGCCGTCCAAGCCGACTGCCGGGCGTGGCGGGACGAGACCAACGTCCGCGTCCGCCCCACGACCATCCCCGTCGCCCAGTTCCAACCCGGCATCTACCGTCCCGCCAACGAGCAGGAGTACCGCCGCGCGGCCCAGATCATCGTCGCCCTGCGCAGCACCGGGGTGGACGTGTCGGTGATGCGTCCCCTGCTGGAGTTCGCCAAGAGGTCCTAGCCGGACGTGTCGTCGAACCGCAGCGTCGAGGTGATGCGGTACCGGTCGCCGCGGTACACGGACCGGGTGACCTCCACGACCCGGCCGGTGGTGTCGCGGGTGGTCCGCTCGATCTGCAGCAGCGGCGAGTACACCGGGACGTCGAGGAGTTCGGCCTGCTCGGGGTTGGTGAAGGACGGCTCGATGCTCTGCACGGCCTCCGACACGCGCACGCCGAAGCGTTCCCGCAGCAGCCGGTAGAAGTTGCCGGATTCCATGTCGGACGGCTGCAGCCCGGGGACGATGGCGGCGGGCAGTTCGAGGCGTTCGATGGCGATCGGCTCGTCGTCGACGAGCCGCACCCGGGTGACGCGCAGCGCCGGGTCGCCGGCGTCGAGTTCGAGGCGGGCGGCGGTCGGCGGCAGCGCGGGGGAGACGTCGAAGGTGACGACCCAGCTGGTCCAGTCGCCCTCGGCCGGCGGCACGGTCATGCCGGCGGAGCCGGCGAGCTCCTGGGTGACCTTGTGCGGGCTGGTGAACGTGCCGCGCCCGCGCTGCCGGACCAGGAAGCCGTCGCGGGTGAGCTCGTCGAGGGCGGCCCGGACGGTCGGCCGGGACACGCCGAGCTGCTGCGCCAGGTCCCGCTCGGACGCCAGGCCGGTGCCGGGGCGGGTGTTCTCGATCAGCCCGAGGATGTGCCGGCGGACGACGTCCCGCTTGGGCGATTTCCGGGGGTCGAGCGGCTCAGCTGTCACGGCGTCGTTTCGGTCGTAGGGAGGGCGTTCAGGGCGTGGAGCAGGTCGAGCTGGTCGGCCAACCGGCGCCGGAAGTCATCGTAGTCGGGAGCGGTCGAGCGCCAGGCCGTGTCGGCGAACGCGCACAGCCGGGGGAACGCCAGCCGCCGCACGTGGTCGGGCGTCGGCGCGAGCTCGGTCCACAGCTGGGCCTGCGCGCCGAGCACCCCGGGCCGGTCGCCGACGGCCACCGGCAGCCCGCCGGCCAGCGGGTCGAACCGGTACACGTCGGCCACCGTCGTGACGATCCCCGAGTGCCCGGGCGGCTTCTCCTGCCGGTAGTCGAGGTACGTCGACCGGTGCGGGGCCATGATCACCTGATGCCCGTCGTCGACGGCCGACGCCCCGTGGGCGGCGTCCCGCCACGCGGCGAGCACCATGCCCGGCGGCATGTCGCCGGCGTGCTGGCCGGTCTCGGCCCAGCACACGGCCGTCCGCCCCAGGTCACGGAGCGTGTCCCGCATCTGGCCGAGGAACCAGCCGTGCAGCCGGCTCGGGTCGTCGAACCCCAGTTCGGCGGCGCGGGCCAGCGCCGACGGGGCGGTCGCCCACTGCGTCGTCGGGCACTCGTCGCCGCCGATGTGCACGTACGGGGCCGGGAACACGTCGGCGACCTGGCGCAGCACCTCACGGCAGAACGCCAGCGCGGTGTCGTGCACGCCGAGGATGTCCTCGCTGATGCCCCAACTCGTCCACACCGGCAGCCGCCGCTCGGGGAAGTTGCCCAGTTCGGGATACGCCGCCAAAGCCGCCCGCACGTGCCCGGGCATCTCGATCTCCGGCACGATGGTCACACCGCGGTCGGCGGCGCACCGCACCAGCTCCCGCAGCTCGGCCTGGGTGTAGTAGCCGCCGTGCGGCACGCCGTCGAACCGGCTGCTGCCGGCCGGGCCGACCATGCTCTCCGGCCGCCACGCGCCCACGTCGACCAGCCGCGGCCAGCCGTCGATCTCGATGCGCCAGCCCTGGTCGTCGGTCAGGTGCAGGTGCAGCACGTTCAGCTTGTGCAGCGCCATCACGTCGACGAATTGGTGCAGGAACTCCAACGGCATGTGGTGGCGGGCCACGTCGAGCAGCACTCCCCGCCACGGCAGCCGCGGCACGTCGCGAATCCGCAGGCACGGCAGGTTTTCTTGCGACGCCAGGCTCCGCAGCGTCTGCACGCCGTTGAGCAGACCCGCCTCGGCGGTGGCGGACAGCAGCACCTGGTGTGGCCGGATGTCCAGCTGGTAGCCCTCGGGGCCGGGGCCACGGCTGGCCAGTTCGAGCCAGATCGACGGCGCGAAGCCGTTGCCGCCGCGCAGGCCGAGGTAGCCGGCGAGCAGGTCGCCGGCCCGCTCGGCGCCGGGGCCGCAGCTGATCCGCAGGTTGGGGCGCAACGGGAAGGTGCCCGGTCGCCGTTCCACCTGACTGGGACTGGGAATGATCATCGGCTAGCCCTTCACCGCCCCCGCGGTCATGCCCTCCACCAGCCGCCGCTGCACGAGGGCGAAGAACACCACCACCGGCAGGGCGAACAGGGTGGAGGCGGCGATCAGGCCGCCGTAGTCGGTGCCGGTGCTCGTGCTGAACGAGACCAGCCACACCGGCAGCGTGTAGCCCGACTGGTCCTTCATGATCACGTATGCGAACAGGAAGTCGTTCCAGGCCGTGATGAACGCGAACACGCTGGTGGCGATGATGCCGGGAAGCACCAGCGGCAGCAGGATCCGACGGATCACGGTGCCGCGACCGGCGCCGTCGACCATTGCCGCCTCCTCCAGCTCCACCGGGATGCCCTGCAGGAACCCGCGCAGGGTCCAGATGGTGAACGGCAGCACCAGCGCCACGTAGGTGAGGCCCAGCCCGAGGAACGTGTCGAGCAGGTGCACCGATTTCAGGCTCAGGAACAGCGGAATCACCAGTGCCGGCACGGGAACCATCTGCACCACCAGCACCGCGATGAGGAAGCCGCGCCGGCCGGGGAAGCGGAACCGGGTCAGCGCGGTCGCGGCCAGGAACGCCACGACGATCGCCACGACCACCACCGCGCCGGTGACGAGAACGCTGTTTCCGAGATCGTGGAGGAAACCCGGTTTTCCGATGGCATCGGCGAAGTTGGCCACCGTGAACGGGAACGGCAGGAACCGCGGCGTGGCGCTGAGGATGTCCCCGTACGGCTTGAATGCCGTATTCACCATCCAGTACACCGGGAACAGCCATACCGCACAGAACAGCGTCGCCGCCGCGTTGCGAGCAATCCTCATAGCGTCTCCCCGGAGCGGACGAGCCGGCGCACGTACACCGCGGTCATCGCGAGCAACAGCAGCACCGACACCACGGCGATCGCGCCGCCCTGGCCGAACGAGTTCTTGCTGAACGCCGTGGTGAACGTCCAGATGCCCAGCGTCGTGGTCTGCCCGCTGGGACCGCCTTGGGTGAGGATCCAGATCTGGTTGAACACGGTGAAGTCCCAGATCACCGACAGGATGGTGACCAGGCCCAGGACGGGCCGCAGGAACGGCAGCGTGATGGTGGCGAACACCCGCACCGGGCCGGCGCCGTCGATGGCCGCCGCCTCGTAGTAGGAGCGGGGGATCTGCGTCAGGCCGGCGTGCAGGGTCAGCGCCACGAACGGCACCGACTGCCACACCACCAGCAGCCACACCAGCGCGAACGCGGAGAACGCCGACGTCGTCCAGTCGTGCTGGGTGAGGTCGCCGAGCACGCCGACGCGGCTGAGCAGCCAGTTCAGCACGCCGTACACCGGCTGGAACAGCCACTGCCACACCAGCGTGGACGCCACGTTCGGGATGGCCCAGGCGGCGATCAGCGCGAACATCACCGCCGCCCGCATCCGCCGCCCGAGCCGGCCCATCAGCAATGCGACCGCGAGGCCGATGACCAGCGTGCCGACCATCAGCGCGGCGCAGAAACCGATGCTGCGCGCCAGAACCGGCCCGAGATCCGGCGATCCCAGCACCGCCAGGTAGTTCGCGAGGCCGGCCCAGCCGACGGTGCCGGTGAACAGCGACCGCAGCCCGTAGTCCTGCACCGAGATGACCACCAGCCGGGCCAGCGGGTAGCCGAGCACCAGGGCCAGCACGGCGGCCGCGGGGGCCAGCAGGCCGTAGGGCAGGAGGGGGCGTCGCCGGCGCCGGGGCGGTGGTTCGGCGCCGGCGACTGGTGTCATCGCTGCTGCCGGCGATGACGTCCGGAGGGCGCTCATCGCGCCGCGTTCAGGGCCTGGTCGAGGTGCGCGTCGAAGTCCCTGGCCGCGTCGGCGACCGACTTGCGGCCGGTGGCGATGTCGGCGAAGAAGGTGTTGATCGACTTGTCGCTCTCGACGGTGGCCCAGCCCGGGGTGGCCGGCGTGCTGCCGGAGGACTTGGCGGCGGCGAAGAACGCGGCGCTCAGCGGCGGCAGCGACGGCGTCACCTGGTCGATGACCTGCGTGGAGACCGGGGTCCAGCCGTCGATGCCGGCGATCGCCGAGCGCTGCACGGCCGGGTCGGCCGCGGCCTTCAGGTAGGCCAGCGCCAGGTCCTGGTTGCGGGACTTGGCCGCGACGCCGAGGTCGGAGCCGCCGAGGAACACCGGCTGCGTCCGGCCGGCAGTGGCACTGGGGAACGGGAAGGTGCCGATGTCGTCCTTGATCGACGGGTTGTCCTTGAGGATGGTGTTCACGCTGGTGTCGAGGATCGCCGAGGTCGCGCCCTGGGCGAACATGGCCGCCTGGTCCGGCGCCTTCGTGTCGACGTTGCGCGAGGCCGCGCCGGAATACGTGTTCTGGAACTGCTGCCACGCCTTGAGCCCCTGCTGCGCGGCCGGCTTCTCCAGCGCTCCGGTCCACTTGCGACCGTCCTGTGTGGCCAGTTGTCCACCGGCGTCCCAGACGAACTGCAGGGCCCCGTACCAGTACTGGCCCGGGAAGTTGAACGCGGCGAACGCCGGATCGGGGTTGGCCGCCTTGACCTTGTCCAGGTCGGCGGTCAGTTCGGCGAAGGTGGCCGGCGGCGCGGTGACGCCGGCCTTGGCCCAGATCGACTTGCGGTAGATGACCGCGCGGTTGCCGGCGAACAGCGGGGCCGCGTAGATCTTGCCGTCCACGGTGGCCGGCCCGGCCAGCCCCGGCAGCCACGCCTGACCGGCCGACAGATCGGCCTTGTGGTCGGTGAGGTCGGCCAGCGCACCGTTGGCGGCGAACAGCGGCACGTCGGTGTTGCCGATCTCCAGCACGTCCGGGGTGCTGTCCTGGGCCAGCGCGGTGCTGATCTTGGTGTTGATGTTGTCCCACTCCTGGACCTGCACCGTCACCGTGGCCCCGGTGGCCTTCTCGAACGCGGTGTTGATCGCGGCGACGGCCTTGTCGCTGAGATCGCCGTCCATCAGCCAGACGGTGATGGCCTTGCCCTGGGACGCGTTCTCGGCCGAACCGGCGCCGCAGGCGGAGACGGCGAGGGCGACGGCGGCCATGGCTGAGGCGGCGGTGCTGCGTCTGGACATCGGGATCCTCCCGGGGGCGGCGGGGGCGGTTGGCGACGGAGACTTCCGCATGACCATTGGTCATGTCAAGGCTCTTGACACCGTCGCTCACCAGGTTCACCGTGTACGGAATCCGGCTGACCAAAGACCTGACCATTGGTAAGCCGGTGTCGACGAGGCCGCCACGCGTCGTTCGACCGAGGAGAACCGATGGACCACAGCCCTGCCCGGCCGCGGGTCCGCCGCCGCGCCGCTCTCGCCGCGACCGCGGCGGTGTGCGCGGCGGCCAGCCTCTACGCCATCCATCCCGCGCTGGCCGCGACGCCCGCGCTCAGCGTCCAGTACAAGACCTCCACACCCGCCAGCGCGGGCGAGGCCGAACCCTGGTTCAAGATCGCCAACACCGGCGGCGGCTCGCTGGCGCTGAACCAGGTGACCCTGCGCTACTACTTCACCGCCGACACCACCAGCCAGTACGTGTTCGCCTGCGCCTGGGCGGTCGTCGGCTGCGGCACCATCACCGGAACCATCGGCACGCTGCCGACGCCGACCGCGACCGCCGACCACTACCTCCAGGTCAGCTTCACCGGCGGCGCTATCGCCCCCGGCGCGGACAGCGGCGACATCCAGCTGCGGCTGTACCGGGCCGACTGGCAGAACGTCAACCAGGCCAACGACTATTCGTTCAACGGGGCCGACACCGACTACGCCGTCAACACCAAGGTCGCCGCCTACGTCAACGGCACGCTGGCCTTCGGCACCGCCCCGGCCGGCGGCGGCCCGACCACCACCACGACCACCACGACCTCGCCCGGCGGACCGCCGCCCAGCGGCCCGGCCCTGTTCGACGACTTCCACTACAGCGGCTCATCCGACCCTGCGCTCGCCGCGCACGGCTGGAGCGTGCGCACCGGCGGCGGTGGCCCGGGCATCGCCGGCACGTGGTCGGCCAACGCGATCAGCTTCCCGTCCGACTCGACCGCGGTCGGCGGCCGGGTGATGCAGCTGGAGGCCAGGACCGACGGCACCGCCGCGAACACCACGCAGGCCGAGATCGACACCGTGCAGCGCAAGTTCCTCGAAGGCACCTACGCCGCTCGGGTGTACTTCACCGACGCGCCGACCAGCGGTCCGAACGGCGACCACGTCAACGAGACCTTCTACACGATCACGCCCGACGAGCCGCTCTACAGCGAGCTGGACAACGAGTACCTGCCCAACGGCGGCTGGGGCGCGCCCGGCCCGACGCTCTACACCACCACCTGGTACAGCGCCGACGCCATGGACCGCGTCACGCACAACGTGGTCGCCAGCCTGAAGGGCTGGCACACGCTGGTGATGACCGTCGCCAACGGCACCGTCACGTACTATGTGGACGGTCAGGTCTACTTCACCAGCAACGGGAAGTACTACCCGCGGGACAAGATGACCATCGACTTCAACGAGTGGTTCATCGACCTGCCGTTCACCGGCCAGCGCACCTGGGACCAGAAGGTCAACTGGGTGTACTTCAACGCCGCGGCGCTGAGCCCGGCCCAGGTGGACAGCGCCGTCTCCGGCTACTACGCCGCCGGCACGCACTTCACCGACACCGTGCCCAACTGAAGCGGTCTGCCCCCGCCCGAACGGGCGGGGGCAGACTAATTCGATTGACCGCTTTCGCGTGGACCCGCTGTCATGGCGGTCATGACCACCGAGCAGCTACCCGAGCACGTTCGGGCCAACCGCGAGTACTGGGACGGCATGGCCGACCGCTGGGTGACCGCCGGCGAGCGGGCGTGGCGGGACAACGAGGTGACGTGGGGCGTCTTTCACGCCCCGCAGTCCGAGGTTCCGCTGCTGCCGAACGACGTCAGCGGCATGGACGTCATCGAACTCGGCTGCGGCACCGGCTATGTGAGCTCGTGGCTGGCCCGGCGCGGCGCGAAGCCGGTGGGCATCGACAACTCCGAGAAGCAGCTCAGGACCGCCCGGCGGTTGCAGCACGAGCACGGCGTCGAGTTCCCGCTGCTGCACGGCAACGCCGAGCACGTGCCGTACCCGGACGAGTCCTTCGACCTGGCCGTCAGCGAGTACGGAGCGGCGATCTGGTGCGACCCGTACGTGTGGATCCCGGAGGCGGCGCGGCTGCTCCGTCCCGGCGGGCGCCTCGCGTTCCTGGGCAACAGCGTGGTCTCCATGCTGTGCGCGCCGGACGACGAGAACGAGAAGTCCACCGAGCGGATGCTGCGCTCGCAGCGGGACATGCACCGGTTCGCCTGGGATGACGGCGGCGTCGAGTTCCATCTCAGCCACGGCGACATGATTCGCCTGCTGCGCGCCAGCGGCTTCGAGGTCGAGGACCTGATCGAGATCTACGCGCCCGAGGACGCGCCCGACTCCTTCTTCCACTACGCCCCGGCGGGCTGGTCGCGGCAGTGGCCCGTCGAGGAGGTCTGGAAGGCGCGCAAGGTCAGCTGATCAACCCGGACCTCAACAGCGCTGCCCGAGCGAGTAGGCCGCGACCGTGACATCAGGCTCGGACGAACTCCACCAGCACGCGGTAGACCTCGTCGCGGTGCGGGACACCACCACCGAGCTCGGTGTCACCGGCTCCCAGTGTCCATAGTGGATTGTTCCGGTGGCGCCGGTGAACTCGGCCATCTGCTCTCCTGTCAGCGTGTGGGCTGACGAGTATGGTCGCGCACCAGCCGGGCCAGCCGCAGCGGGAACAACCCGATCAGCGGAGCCCGCTCGCCCAGTTGGTCGCGACGGTCGAAGGCGGCCGCGAACATGGCGGCCTCGCGTTCGGTCAGGTAGTCCTTGCTGCCGCCGTCGCCGCACCCGCGTTCGCACTGCCAGCGCAAAGTCGCGCCGTGCGCGTGGAAACGGTGCCGGTGGCCGAGCAGTGTGCACCGGAGCATGATGATCGGGTACCCGTTTTCCCTGCGGCTAAGCGGGTATTAGACGTCTGTGAGCGACGTAGCCCTGGGTACGGTGAGAACGCGGATTCCGGCGCGGCTGGATCGGCTGCCGTGGTCGAAATTCCACTGGCGGGTCCTGGTGGGACTGGGCTCGGTGTGGATCCTGGACGGTCTCGAGGTGACGATCGTCGGCTCGGTGGCGGCGCGGATGGCCGAGGCCGGCAGCGGCGTGCAGATCTCGCCGACGGAGATCGGCGTGGCCGCCTCCCTGTACGTGGCCGGCGCGTGCCTGGGAGCGCTGCTGTTCGGTCAGCTCACCGACCGTTTCGGGCGAAAGAAGCTGTTCATGGTCACGCTCGCGCTGTACCTGGCGGCGACCGTGGCGACGGCGTTCACGTTCGCGCCCTGGTACTTCTTCATCGCGCGGTTCCTCACCGGCGCCGGCATCGGCGGCGAGTACGCCGCGATCAACTCCGCCATCGACGAGCTGATCCCGGCCCGCCTGCGCGGCCGCGTCGACCTGGTGATCAACGGCACCTACTGGGCGGGTGCGGCCGCCGGCTCGGCGATCTCGCTCGTGCTGCTGAACACCGCGCTGCTGCCGGCGGATCTGGGCTGGCGGCTGGCCTTCGGCCTCGGCGCGGTGCTCGGGCTCGGCGTGCTGATCGTGCGCCGGCACGTCCCGGAGAGCCCGCGCTGGCTGTTCATCCACGGCCGCCAGGACGACGCCGAGAACATCGTGAGGGGCATCGAGCACGCGGTCGAGCAGGAGCGGCACGAGCAGCTGGAGGAGCCCGAGGACGAGCTCAAGATCCGCCAGCGGCGCACGATCTCGTTCCGGGAACTGGCCAGGACGGCGTTCACCGTCTATCCGAAGCGGGCCGTGCTGGGCCTGGCGCTGTTCGTCGGGCAGGCGTTCCTCTACAACGCGTTCACCTTCAACCTCGGCACGCTTTTCGGCGGCTACTACGGGGTTTCGTCCGGCACCGCGCCGATGTTCCTGGTGGCGTTCGCGTTGGGCAACATGCTCGGACCGATCACGCTGGGGCGGTTGTTCGACACCGTCGGCCGCAAGCCGATGATCGCCCTGTCCTACTTCGGCTCCGCGCTGTGCACGGTGCCGCTGATCTGGCTGTTCCTGACCAAGATCGGCGGCGAGTGGGGCTTCCTCGGCCTGCTCGTGGTCACGTTCTTCCTCGCCTCGGCCGGCGCCAGCGCCGCGTACCTGACCGTCAGCGAGATCTTCCCGATGGAGACCCGGGCCCTGGCCATCGCCTTCTTCTACGCCGTCGGCACCGGTCTGGGCGGGATCGTCGGCCCGGTGCTGTTCGGCCAGCTGATCAGCTCCGGGGCGCGGATCGAGGTGGCCATCGGGTTCGCCGTCGGCGCCGGCGTGATGGCGCTGGGCGGCATCGCCGAGCTCGTGCTCGGCGTGAAGGCCGAGGGCGCGGCGCTGGAGGACGTCGCCAAGCCGCTGAGCGCCGCCGAGTAGCACGTTTGGCGGCGTCGGAAGCGGGAATTCCGCTGGTGTGACCCTGGACAAACGCGCCTCGGACGGCCAGGAACTCGACGGCATGACGAGGGATGACCTGCTGCGGGCCGGGCTGGCGGAAGACGGGGTGCGGCTGGTCCGGTACGCCGACCGGTGGCCGCTGCCGGGCACCAGGGCGGAGCGGCGGGCCGTGCGGGGCGTTTTCGCCTGGTTCGGCCTGTCCGCGGCTTTCGGCATCGCCTGCATCGTGCTGTACCTGGTCTGGCCGTTCCGCTATCCGGCTCCCGGTTACGAGCTGTACACACCTCTCCTGGGCGTCACCGGTGGCGGCTGCGTGCTGCTGCTGGCCGTCGCGATCATCCGGTATGCGAAGAACTTCCTGCCGGAGGAGCAGGCGGTCCAGCAGCGCCACGACGACCCGTCCGGCGACTTCGACCGCTCGACGACCTCGGCGCTGATCACCGACACCGTGCGGCGGGGTGGCATGCCCCGCCGCCGTGCGGTGCTCGGCATGGCCGGTGTCGGCGTCGGCATCCCGGTGGTCGGCGCGCTGATCGCCGCGGTCGGCGGCCTGATCAAGGATCCCTGGCGGCAGCCGCCCGCGGACACCGTGTGGCACACCGGCTGGTACTCCGAGGACGGCCAGAAGGTGTTCCTGCGTCAGGATGTCGGCGACCCGCACAAGGTGGTGCTGGTGCGGCCCGAGGACATGGAGGCCGGCTCGCTGCTGACGGTGTTCCCGTTCCGGGAGTCCGACCGGGAGGATCCCGACCGGCTGTCGGCGATCTTCCAGCGCGGCGACACCCCGGCGATGCTGATCCGGCTGCGGCCCGGGCAACAGGTGACGCCGCGGCCGGGCCAGGAACACGACAACTTCGGCCAGTTCTACGCCTTTTCCAAGCTGTGCACGCATCTCGGCTGCCCGGTGTCGCTGTTCGAGCAGCAGACCGGTCGCCTGCTGTGCCCGTGCCATCAGTCCCAGTTCGACGTCCTGCAGTCCGCTACGCCGATCTTCGGACCCGCCGCGCGGCCGTTGCCGCAGCTGCCGATCACCGTCGACGAGGAGACCGGGTACTTCGTGGCGAAGGGCGACTTCCGGCAGCCCGTCGGACCCGAGTTCTGGGAGATGGGGTGGCAATGAGGCCGTCGATGCGCCCCCGCGGCGAACTGTTCGCCGAGGGCACCGTCACCCGTGCGGTTGACGAGCGTTTCCACCTGGCGGCCGGGTTGCGGCGGCAGCTGTCCAAGGTGTTCCCGACGCACTGGTCGTTCCTGCTCGGTGAGATCGCCCTGTACAGCTTCATCGTGCTGCTGCTGACGGGGACCTACCTCGCGCTGTTCTTCGACCCGTCGCTGCAGGAGGTCACCTACTCGGGAACGTTCTCGGCGCTGCGCGGCGTGCCGATGTCGCGGGCGTTCCAGACGACCGTCGATCTGTCGTTCGACGTTCGCGGCGGCCTGTTCGTGCGGCAGATCCACCACTGGGCGGCGCTGCTGTTCATGGCCGCGATCCTGTGCCACATGGCGCGGATCTTCCTCACCGGCGCGTTCCGCAAGCCCCGGGAGCTGAACTGGGTCATCGGCGTCACGCTGTTCACCCTCGGCATGGCCGAGGGGTTCGCCGGCTACTCGCTGCCGGACGACCTGCTGTCCGGCACCGGGTTGCGGATCATGTCCGGCATCGTGCAGTCGATCCCCGTGATCGGGACGTGGCTGCACTGGCTGGTGTTCGGCGGCGAGTTCCCCGGCGAGATCCTCAACAGCCGGCTCTACATCGCCCACGTGTTCCTGGTGCCGGGCATCATCCTGGCCCTGGTCGCCGTGCACCTCGCGGTGGTGTGGTACCAGAAGCACACCCAGTTCCCGGGCACCGACCGCACCGAGCGCAACGTGGTCGGGGTCCGGATCGTGCCGACCTTCGCCTTGCACAGCGGGGCCTTGTTCACGGCCGTCGTGGGCGTGCTGGGTGTGATGGGCGGCATCTTCCAGATCAATCCCGTGTGGAACTACGGGCCCTACCGTCCCGACCTGGTCTCGTCGGGTTCCCAGCCCGACTGGTACATCGGCTGGCTCGACGGCTCGGCCCGCCTGATGCCCGACTGGCCCATCGTCCTGTTCGGACACTGGCGCATCCCGCCCGTGTTCTGGCCGACGGTCGTGCTGCCGTTGACCCTGATCAGCTTCGCCGCGCTCTATCCGTGGGTCGAGCGCTGGCTCACCAAGGACAAGGCGCGGCACAACCTGCTGCAGCGGCCCCGGGACGTGCCCGTCCGCTCCGCGCTGGGCGCCATGGCGTTGACGTTCTTCATGGTGCTGCTGATTTCCGGCGGCAACGACATCATCGCCCACGTGTTCGACATCTCCCTGAACGCCACCATCTGGGCCGGCCGGATCGGGCTGTTCATCCTGCCGCCGATCGCGTACACCGCCGTCTACCGGTGGTGCGTCGGCCTGCAGCGGCGGGACCGGAAGGTGCTGGAGCACGGCATCGAGACCGGCATCATCCGCCGGACCCCCGCCGGCGACTTCGTCGACCTGGAGCAGCCGCTGGCCGACCAGCCGCTGGAGTACCAGGGGGCGCGGGTGCCCCGCCGGGCCAACGACCTGGGCCTGGCCGGGGAGCCCCGGGCCGGCACGACGTGGCGTCCCGATCCGCCCGAGGAAGTGGAAGCCCTCGAAGCCGCCCGCGCCGAGGAGGCCGAGCGCTGGGCCCGCAGGTCGACCCCGTCGAAGTAGCGAGGTCGAAGTAGCGAGCCGGCGCGGCGGCGGGGCGGCACGTCGAACCCCGGCCCCGCCCGCCGCGACCCTGGTCAGCGCCGCCGGAGCAGCAGGACCACGAGCACCAGCACGCCCAGGCCGCCGACGGCGATGACCGCCGCCGGGACCTTGCGGGCGCGGTCGACCTTGCCGTGCAGGCGGGCGATGGTGTCGACGATCTCCTCACGGGTCCGCTCGATCTCCTCGCGGAGTAGCGCGGGATCGTCGGGGCGGCTGCTCATCGGGTCACCGCCCGGCGGATGATCGCCGCGTCGTCCTTGACGTTGGCGACGGTCTCCTCCGGCACCGGCGGCACGCCCTTGCGCAGCTTGACCAGCGCGAACGCGCCGAGGGCGCCGGCCAGCAGGATGAGGGCGCCGCCGACGGCGAGGGCCGAGAGCCAGGCGGGCAGCACCAGGGCGAGCGCGATGATGGCGCACGCGATGAGCGCGCACAGGCCGAGGAAGCCGAACAGCGCGGCCCCGACCAGCACGCCGACGCCCAGGCCCGCGGCCTTGGCCTTGGTCTTGACCTCCACGACGGCGAGCGCGGCCTCGTCCCGTACGAGGGTGGACAGTTGCTCGCTCAACCGAGCCAGCAGCTGGCCGGTCGAGGCTTCGTCCTGAGGCATTGGTCTCCTCCCAGCGTGGCTGTTCCGATGTACTGGAACTACCCGCTGGTCAGCGCCGCGACACCCGCCAGCACATCGTCGACGGACACGCCGAGCAGCGCGGGATCGGGATCGTCGGTGAAAGGATCACCGCGCCGAGCCGACGCCACCGTGAGGCAGCGGTGTGGACCGTCGGCGGGCGGGCCCCATTGCTCGACCGGAGCCGGACCGAACAGCACGACGGACGGCGTCCGGTAGGCGTAGGAAAGGTGAGCGACGCCCGTGTCGGCGGAAATCACCAGGTGCGCCTCGGCGATCAGCGCGGCCAGCTCGGTCAGGTCCAGGCGACCGGCGAGGACGTCCTCATCGGGCACGCCGACGGCCAGCGCGAGGTCGCGTTCCCGCTCGGTGCCGGTCACCACGACCCGGCGGTCGATCTTGGCCGCCACCTGGGCGTACCGCTCGACCGGCCAGCGCCGGCTGCCGTAACCGGCGCCGGGATGGACGACCACGGCGCCGGGGGCGACGCTGCCGATGTCCGGCCGCCGGAGCAGGAGGTCGTCCGCGTCGCAGTCGATGCCGTGCGCGGTGAGCATCCGGCACCAGCGCTGCCGTTCGTGCAGGCCGTCTGTCCAGATCGGTCCGTCCCAGCCATGACCACGGTGCCCGATGCGGTGCCGCGGCCCGAGGGCGTCCAGAACCTCATTGCTCTGCGGTCCGGCCCCGTGCAGGTTGACGGCGACATCGGGATTCTCCACCCCGTCGAGCGGATGGAGGCCGTTGGCCGGCACGAGCTCGTCGATGCCGCCGCCGAGCCGAACGATCGGCTCCAGCCAGGCGGAGGTCGCCAGCTGCAGCCGGTGTTCCGGCCAGTGCCTACGCAGCGCGCGCAGCGCCGGCACCGCCACGAGGAGATCGCCGAGATTCAAGGCCCGCAAGGCAAGCACAGTGGACACCCGGGTCGGGCTACCCCGTTGCGGCGTCGGCAAACAGACCTCCGACGGGTGCGCGGTCACGGTGAGTAGTAGTTGCTCGGGCCGCGTTTACTCCTACTCGCAGCGGAAATCTCGTCCCCCGTGACTGCGAGCCATGGCTGCGACGCGGTGCTGTTCGACCGGGACGGCACCCTGATCGTCGACGTGCCCTACAACGGCGACCCGGGCAGGGTACGCCCGGTGCCGGGTGCGCGTCGAGCCCTGGACCTGTTGCGGGACCGGGGGATCGCGGTCGGCGTGGTGACGAACCAGTCCGGTGTGGCCCGAGGAAAGCTGACGCTGGACGACGTGCGGGCGGTGAACCAACGGGTCGAGCGGCTGCTCGGCCCATTTGATACCTGGCAGATATGCCCGCACGGCGCGAACGACGGCTGCCCGTGCCGCAAGCCGGAGCCGGGCATGGTGCTGGCGGCGTCCGCATCCCTGGGCGTGCCGACGGACCGCATCACCCTGATCGGCGACATCGGCAGCGACGTCGACGCCGGCCTCGCCGCCGGCGCGCGGACGATTCTCGTGCCCACGGCCGAGACGCGCCGCGAGGAGGTCGACGCCGCTCCCGAGGTGAGCCCGAATCTCCTTGCCGCCGTGGAAAAGGTGCTGCGATGAGGCGTCAGGTGCTGGTCGTCCGCCTCGACAGCGAGGGCGACGTGCTCGTGTCGGGCCCGGCGGTGCGCGCCGCGGCCCAGGGCAACGACGTCACGTTCCTGTGTGGACCCCGAGGGAAGCAGGCGGCGAGGATGCTGCCCGGGGTCAGCGACGTGCTGGTGTGGCGCTGCCCGTGGATCGACCCCACGCCGTCCGATGTGGACCGGCGTGACATCGAGTCCGTGCGCAAGACCTTGCAGCGCCGCAGGTTCGACACGGCGTTGATCCTCACCTCGTACCACCAGTCGCCGCTGCCGATGGCGCTGGTGCTGCGGATGGCCGGCGTGCCGTGGATCGCGGCCGTGTCGGAGGACTATCCGGGTTCCCTGCTGGACATCCGCCTGCGGCCCGGCATCGAGGTCGACGAGGACCTGCCGGAGCCCGAACGCGCCCTCACCGTCGCCAGGGCGGCCGGCTTCGCGCTCGGACCCGCCGACGACGGCCGGCTCGCCGTGCGTGCGCTGCCGAAGCGTCCCCGTCTCGTCGGCAACGACCCGTACGTGGTGCTGCATCCCGGCGCCTCGGTTCCGTCACGGGCCTGGTCGCCGGAGCGGTGCGCGGAAACCGTGATCGAACTGGCCCGCCGCGGCATCCGTGTAGTGGTCACGGGTAGCCCCGACGAGCGTGCCCTGACGGCTCGTGTCGCCGGCCACTGTGGACTCGATCTCGGCGGCCGGACGACGTTCTCACAACTGGCGGCGACGATCGCCGGCGCGGATGCCCTGGTGGTCGGGAACACCGGCCCCGCGCATCTGGCCGCGGCGGTCGGAACGCCCGTCGTGTCGCTGTTCTCCCCGGTCGTCCCGTCGCGGCGGTGGGCGCCGTACCGCGTGCCGTACGTGCTGCTGGGTGACCAGGACTCGCCCTGCCGCGACAGTCGGGCCCGGATCTGCCCGCTCGCCGGCCACCCGTGCCTGAACGACGTCACCGCCGCCGAGGTTGCCGACGCGGTCGAAGCGATGCAGGGGGTACGTGCATGAGTGAACGCGCTGTGCTGCCACCGCCCACCTGGGCCGCGCCGGACCGCCGGCTCCGTGTCCTGGTGTGGCACGTGCATGCGGCGTGGATGTCCGCCTTCGTCGCCGGCCGGCACGAATACCTGATCCCGACCGGGCCGTGGGGCGGCGGCAAGTGCGGCCGCGACTGGCCCAACGCCGTCGAGATCACCGAGGCGTCCGATGTGGACGTTGTCGTGCTGCAACGGCCGGAAGAGATCGACGAGGTGCCGAAGTGGGTGCGCGGCAGGGCGCCGATGGTCTACGTGGAGCACAACACCCCGAAGGGGCAGCCGCATCCGCTGGCCGACCGGGACGACATCCGGCTGGTCCACGTCACGCACTTCAACGAGGTGATGTGGGATTCGGGCCGGGCGCCGACCACCGTGATCGAGCACGGCGTCCCGGATCCCGGCGAGCGCTACACCGGTGAACTGCCGCGGGCCGCGGCCGTGATCAACGAACCGGTGCGCCGGGCCAGGATCACCGGCACCGACCTGCTGCCGAGGTTCGCCCCGATCGACGTGTTCGGCATTCACGTCGATCGGCTCGACCTCCCGGGCGTGCACCCGGTCGGCGACCTGTGGACCGACGAACTGCACACCGAGCTGGCCCGCCGGCGGGTGTACGTGCACCCGTTGCGCTGGACTTCACTGGGGCTGTCCCTCATCGAGGCGATGCACCTGGGCATGCCGGTGGTGGTGTTCGCGGCGACCGAGGCGATCGAGGCCGTGCCGCCCGACGCCGGCGTGGTCTCCACCCAGGTGGAGGTGCTGGCCGACACGGCACGGGAGCTGATCAACGCCCCGGAGCTGGCGGCCGAGCTGGGCAAACAGGCCAGGCAGGCGGCGCTGGCGAGATACGGGTTGGCGGCCTTCCTGCGGGACTGGGACTGGCTGCTGACCGAGACCGTGGAACGTGGGAGGTAGTCATGAGGATCTCGATGGTCTCCGAGCACGCCAGTCCGCTGGCCGCGCTCGGTGAGGTCGACTGCGGCGGGCAGAACCTGCACGTGGCCGAGTTGTCGTCGGCGCTGGCCAGGCAGGGCCACGAGGTCGTCGTCTACACCCGCCAGGCCGACCCGGACCTGCCCAGGCGGGTCGACACGGCCCGAGGCTTCAGTGTCGTGCACGTGCCGGCCGGTCCGCCGGGCCCGCTACCCAAGGACGAAATGCTCCCGCACATGGGCGAATTCGCCGACACGCTGGCCCGCGAGTGGCGTCATCAGCCGCCCGACATCGTGCACGCGCACTTCTGGATGTCCGGCCTGGCCTCCGTGCTGGGTGCGGACAAGCTGGACGTGCCGGTGGTGCAGACCTTCCACGCGCTCGGCTCGGTCAAGCGCCGTCACCAGGGCAGCCAGGACACCAGCCCGGCCGGGCGACTACGCCTGGAGCGCCTGGTCGGACGGACCGTCTCCCGGGTGGCCGCGACCTGCTCCGACGAGGTGTTCGAGCTGGTCCGAATGGGCGTGCCGCGGTCGCGGATCTCCGTGGTGCCGTGCGGCGTGGACCTGCGGCAGTTCAGTCCGGAGGGGCCCGTCGCCGAGCGCGGCGACCGCCACCGGCTGCTCGCCGTGGGGCGGTTGGTGCAGCGCAAGGGGTTCGACATCGCCATCGAGGCGCTGGCCCGGCTGCCGCACACCGAGCTCGTGATCGCCGGCGGCCCGCAGCCGTCCGGGCTGGCCGCGGACGAGGAGGCTCGGCGACTGCGCCAGGTGGCCAACCACGTCGGCGTCAGTGACCGGGTCACCCTGCTCGGCCAGATGTCCCGCGAGGAGATGCCGGCGCTGCTGCGGTCGGCCGACGTCGTCGTCTGCACGCCCTGGTACGAGCCGTTCGGCATCGTGCCGCTGGAGGCGATGGCGTGCGGCGTCCCGGTGGTGGCCGCCGCCACCGGCGGCCTCACCGACACCGTCGTCGACGGCGTCACCGGACGGCATGTCCCGCCGCGTTCTCCGGCCGCGCTGGCCCGAGTGCTGCGCCCGCTGCTGGAAGATCCCACGCTGCGCCAGGCTTACGGCGCCGCCGGTCGCGACCGGGCGCAAGCCCGCTACTCCTGGGACCGGATCGCCGCCGACACCGTGCAGATCTACCACCGCGCCGGCGTCGTGCCGGCCGGCACAGCCCTGGAGGTCTCGTCGTGAACTCGGTCAGACACGTCGACGACCTGCACGAGGCGCTGGACTGGCTCTGCGCGCAGTCGTCGGTGCTGGACAGCTGGGGCCAGAGACTGGCCGCCACGCTGCGATCCGGCGGTCGACTACTCGCCGCGGGCAACGGCGGCTCGGCCGCGGAGGCCCAGCACCTGACCGCCGAGCTGGTGGGACGTTTCGACGGCGAGCGGCCGGCCTTCTCGGCGATCGCGCTGCACGCCGACACGTCCGCGATGACCGCGATCGGCAACGACTACGGCTACGACGAGGTGTTCGCCCGCCAGGTGGCGGCCCATGCGCGGCCGGGGGACATCGTGATGCTGCTGTCCACCAGCGGCAAGAGCCCGAACGTCGTGCGCGCCGCCGAGGCGGCCCGTAGCGCCGGGGCGGTGTGCTGGGCGATGACCGGCCGTGCCCCGAACCCACTGGCGTCCATTGTGGACGATGCGCTGTGCGTGCCGGCCGAGCCGGCGACCGTCCAGGAGGCGCACCTCGTTGCCGTGCACGTGTTGTGTGGCGCGTTCGAGCAGGCGTTGGCGTTGTTGGAGAGGCGGGCCTCGTGAATCTGGTCGTGGTCGGCGACGTGCTGTTGGACGTGGACATCGTCGGTTCGGTGAGCCGCGTGTGCCCCGACGGCCCGGCGCCCGTGCTGGACATGGCGACCGAACGGCCCCGGGCCGGTGGCGCCGGTCTGGCCGCCTTTCTGGCCGCTGGCGACGGCGTGTCGACGGCATTGGTGACGGCGTTGTCGGACGACGAGGACGCCGCCGTGCTGCGGTCGTGCCTGTCCGATGTTCGCGTGGTCGCCGGTCGATCCTTCGGGGCGACCGTCGTGAAGACCCGGCTGCGGGCGGACGGCCATTCCCTGGCCCGGGTCGATCGCGGCGGCAGCGAACGGCCGCCGGAGGTCACGGCCGAGATGCTCGACGCGGTGCGGTCCGCCGATGCCGTGCTGGTGTCCGACTACGGTCGGGGAATCGCCGCCGATCCGGAGCTGCGCAAGGTGCTTTCTACTGCGGCACAGCGGGTTCCCGTTGTGTGGGACCCGCATCCGCGCGGTCCGGAGCCCGTGCCGGGCGTCCGGTTGGTCACGCCGAACCTGTCGGAGGCGTTGACCGCCAGCGGTGTTGCGGCGAAGGGGTTGGAGGGCGCTCGACTGGCGGCGGAGGCGCTGCGCTCGCGGCTGCGGGCGCGGGCCGTCGCCGTGACGTTGGGCAGCCGCGGCGCGTTGCTGCACAATGGCGGGGAAGCGCCGATTGTCGTGCCGGCGCCACATGTTCCGGTGCTCGACCCCTGTGGCGCGGGCGACCGGTTCGCGTCCTCGGTCGCCGCCGGCCTGATGCGGGGCGATGCACTGGACGTCGCCGTCGCCGCCGGCGTCGTTGCCGCCTCGGAGTACGTCTCTGCCGGCGGTTCCACCGACGCACAACGTTCCATCGCGGCGGTCCGGGCCCGTGGCGGCAAGGTCGTCGCCACCGGCGGCTGCTTCGACATCCTCCACACCGGACACACCCGCACCCTGCACGCGGCCCGCCGCCTCGGCGATTTCCTCGTGGTATGCCTGAATTCCGACGAATCGGTGCGGCGGCTGAAGGGCCCGTCGCGACCGGTCAACAACCAGCGCGACCGGGCCGAGATGCTGCGTTCGCTCGACTGCGTCGACGCCGTCGTGATCTTCGACGGCGACACGCCCTGCGATGTGCTGCGCGAACTGCGGCCGGACGTCTGGGTGAAGGGCGGCGACTACTCGGCGGAGACGCTGCCGGAGTCCGAGGTCGTGCGGGAATGGGGCGGCGAAAGCGTTGTCGTGCCCTACCACGCGGGCCGCTCCACCACGCGGCTCGTGGACCTGTTGTCGCACGCGAAGTGAGGGGAGAAATCAGTGGAAACCATCGCTGTCACCGGCGGAGCGTCCGGCCTGGGCGCGGCCGTCGTGCGGGCGGTGCGCAAGGCCGGCGGCAAGGCGGCCGTGCTGGACGTGGTCGAGCCGGCGGAGTGCGACGACTTCGTGCAGGTGGACCTGTCCGACACCCGTGCTGCCGAGCGGGCCGTGCGTGAGATCGCCGAGCGCAACGGTGGCCTGAGCGGTGTGGTGACCGCCGCCGGCACCGACCGCTGCGGCACACTGTCCGATATAGACGGTGCCGAGTGGGATCGTGTCGTGACGGTGAATCTGCTCGGCACGGCGGCCGTTGTGCGGGCCGCGCTGCCGTACTTGATCGAGGCGCGGGGCCGGATCGTGACGGTGTCGTCGACGCTGGGCTTCAGCGCGGTCAGCGACGCGACCGCCTACTGCGCCTCGAAGTTCGGTGTCGTCGGCTTCACCCGGGCGCTGACCGCCGAGCTGACCGGGAAGGTCGGCGTGACGCTGCTGGTGCCCGGCGGCATGCGGACGAAGTTCTTCGACGACCGCGAGGAGCAGTACAAGCCGCCGTCCGACGCCCGGCTCAACGACCCGGACGACGTGGCCGCGGCCGTGGTGTTCGCGCTCAGCCAGCCGGCGAACTGCGAGCTTCGGGAACTGGTCGTGACCCACGCTGAGGAGGGATCGTGGCCGCCATGATCTCGTCCACGTCGGCGAGGACGCCGTCGACCGGCACGTCGGCCACCCACGGCGTGCGGTGACCGCAGTCCGGCACGTTCTGGTCGGTCAGCCAGCGGCCGCAGACGGGGCAGTGCACCATCCACGAGATGTGTGGGCGGTGCACGCCCCGCCAGAACGGCCCGGCGTTGATCATGTTGCCGCACCAGAAGACGCTCACCGTCGGCGTGCCGATCGCCTCGGCCATGTGCCGGGGCCCGCTGTCGTTGGCCACCACGACGTCGCTCCGGGCCAGGACGCCGACCAGCCCGTTCAGGTCCAGCACGCCCGCCAGCCCGCGAATGCTCATCGGCGACCGCGAACGGCTCCGGGCCCGGTCCACGATCTCCTGCACCAGCGCGGATTCCGCGCCGTTGCCGACCACCGCGACGCCGTGGCCCTGGCTGACGGCGTGCACGGCCACCTCGGCGTACTTCTCGGCGGGCCAACGCCGTCGCGGATCCGTCGCGCCGGGATGCAGCGTCACCAGGCGGCCGGGCAGGCCGGACAACGCCTCGGCGGCCTCGGTCAGGTCGTGGTCCGTCACGGCCAGTCCGGCGTCCAGCGTCACCTGCGGCGCCCCGGCCAGGGCCACGACCTCCAGCCAGCGCAGGATTTCGTGCTGGTAGTACCGGTACGGCAGCCAGCGGGCGAGCGGGGCCGCGTCCGGGGTCCGCGTGCCGACGGTGTGCCGGGCGCCGAGGCTCCGTACGAACGGGTTCGACCACCGACCGCCGCCGTGCAGCTGAAACGCCAGATCGAAGCGCTCCGCCAGCGCCGCTTGGAAGAACCGGTGCAGGGCGGGCGGATCGTCGTGCACACCGGGCAGCGGCTCGTACACGCCCTTGGCCGCCGGCAGGCGCATCACCCGGTCGATCGGACTCGGCCGGCCCTCGAGCAGCCGGGCGTGCTGGCCGGTGCCGAGCAGCACGATCTCCGCCCCGGGATAGGCGTTCCGGACGGCGTGCACGGCGGGCAGCACGAAGATCAGGTCGCCGAGGCCGCCGCCGCGGAGTATCGCGATCCTGTGCACATCGTCGAACGGGCGCATGACATCGGTATGCCCGGCCGCTTAAGCCGGCAATCACCGGGTAGCCGCGAGGGCATGAGCGAAGTCGAACAGGTCGTCGCCGCTGCCCGGGCGGCGCAGCGCGGCTGGGCCAGGACCCCGGCCGCCGAACGAGGAGCCGCCCTGGCGGCCGCGGCCGCCAGGCTGCGGTCGGCGGCCGACGAGCTGGCCGCCGCCAACAACGCCGACACCGGCCGGCTGATCGACGAGGCGCGCGGCGGTGTCCTGGCCGCGGCGGGCACGCTCGACCAGTACGCCGAGCTGGGGCCGCTGCACCGCGGGCGCGTGTTGCACGGCGCGTGGTCGGCGACGGACCTGATGGTGCCGGAGCCGCGCGGCGTGGTCGCGGCGATCACGCCGTGGAACGACCCGGTGGCGATCGCGTGCGGGCTCATCGGGGCGGCGCTGGCGGTGGGGAACGCCGTGGTGCACAAGCCCAGCGAGCGGTCGCCGCACGTGGGGGAGCTGCTGACCAAGCTGCTCGCCGACCTGTTCCCGGAGCACGTCCTGCAGTGGCTGCCCGGTGACGGCTGGGTCGGCGAGGCGCTGGCTTCGCAACCGGGGGTCGACGTGGTCGCACACGTGGGCAGCACCGCGACCGGTCGGGAGATCGCCCGGAACAGCACGGCGAAGTTGCTGCTGGAGAACGGCGGCAACGATCCGTTGCTGGTCGACGAGGGCGTGGATCCGGCCTGGGCGGCTTCGCAGGCGGCGCTGGGAGCGTTCACCAACGCCGGGCAGCTGTGCACGTCCGTGGAACGGGTCTTCGTGCACGAGGCCGTGGCGAAGCCGTTCCTGGAGGCGCTGCAGGTCGAGGCGCAGGAGTTCGTGACCGGGCCGCTCGTCGACGTGAGGGCGCGGGACTCCGTGCACGGCCAGGTGCAGGAGGCGGTGCGCGCCGGGGCTTCGCTGGTCACCGGCGGCACGGTGCTGGTGGCGACGGGGTCGCACTACCCGAACACGGTGTTGAGCGACTGCACGCCGGAGATGCGGGTGATGCGCGAGGAGACCTTCGGCCCGGTGGCGCCGGTGTGCGTGGTCGACAGCTTCGATCACGGGCTCGAATTGGCGTGTAGCGGCCCGTACGGGCTGGCGGCGACCGTGCTGACCCGGGACATGGATCACGCGCAGCGAGCGTGGCGGGAGCTGCCGGTAGGGACCGTCAAGATCAACGCGGTGTTCGGCGGCGCGCCGGGTGGGGCGGCGCAGCCGCGCGGCGCGAGCGGGACCGGGTTCGGGTACGGGCCGGAGCTGCTGGACGAGATGACGACGATGAAGGTTGTGCACTGGGAGGCGGCATGCTGACCGTTGACATGCCCGAGCAGTTGGCGAAGCGCCGGCTCCGGATCGCGGTGGTCGGCGACGCGATGCTGGACGGTTGGCTGTGCGGCGGCAGCACGCGGCTGTGCCGCGAGGCGCCGGCCCCGGTCGTGGAGATCACGTCGGCGACGAACCGTCCGGGCGGGGCGGCCAACACCGCGGCGAACTTGGCGGCGCTGGGGGCCGAGGCGGTGATCGTCGCCGTGACCGGGGCGGATCTGGATGGTGTGCGGATCCGGCGTGAGTTGGATGCCGCCGGTGTTCGCACTGATGCGATGTTGGTGGAGCACGGCCGTCGGACGCTGGCCAAGCGTCGGGTGGTCGCCGGTGATCAGCTGGTGGCCCGGTTCGACGAGGGCGACAGCGGCGACGTCCGGCCGTGCACCGGGCGGGCGCTTGTCGGGGTGCTGCGCGACGTGGTGCCGCAGTGCGATGCGGTGCTGGTGTGTGACTACGGTGCCGGGACGCTGACCGCGGAGGTCCGGGCGGAGATCGCCCGGTTGCGGGGCCCGCTGTTGGTCGTCGACGCGCACGACCTGGCGCCGTGGGCGGACGTGCGGCCGGATGTAGTGACGCCGAACGCCAGTGAGGCGGCGGCATTGCTCGGTACGGCGTGGTCGGGTGCGCGGACCGGTGAGGTGGAGCGCAGGGCCGCGGATCTTCGTGCCGCCACGGGGGCCGGCGCGGTGGTCGTCACCTTGGACCGGGACGGCGCGATGCTGCTGCCTCCAGATGGTCCGGTGCATCGGACATGGGCGCAGCCGGCGCCGGAGAGCCAAGCGTCGGGGGCTGGGGACACGTTCGTTGCCGCGCTCACGATGGCGTTGGCGGGTGGGCTGCCGGCGACTGCCGGTGTCGAGTTCGCGCAGGCGGCGGCCGATGTGGTCGTGAGCCGGCCGGGGACGTCGGTGTGCACGACGGAGCAGTTGACGGCCCGGCTCGGTGGCTTCCGGGCGGCGCTGCTCGATCACGACGAGCTTGCGGCGGCGGTGGCGGCGCACCGGGCGGCCGGTCGGCGGATCGTGTTCACCAACGGGTGCTTCGACGTGTTGCACCGGGGGCACATCGCGTACTTGAACCAGGCGAAGCGCCTGGGGGATGTGCTCGTGGTGGCGGTGAACGACGACGGCAGCGTGCGGCGGTTGAAGGGGCCGGGGCGGCCGGTGAACTCGGCGTCGGACCGGGCGGCGGTGCTGGCCGCACTGAGCTGCGTTGATCACGTGACGACGTTCGGCACCGACACGACGGCGGGGCTGGTTTCGCGGCTGCGGCCGGACGTGTACGCGAAGGGCGGGGACTACACGCCGGAGATGCTGCCGGAGACGCCGGTGGTTCGGTCCTGCGGCGGCGAGGTGCGGATCCTGGACTACCTGCCGGATCGGTCCACTTCGGCGGTGATCGAGCGGATTCGGGGCCGGGTGGGAGCGCGGTGAGCGTCGAAGTGCTTGTGCCGACCAGGAACCGGCCGGTCGAGTTGGGTGTGACGTTGGCCGGGCTGGCGGCGCAGGAGGGGCCGTTGCGGCGGGTGATCGTGAGCGACCAGTCGGACGAGCGGCCGTCCTTCGACACCGCGCCGGCGCGGGCGATGGCCCGGCAGTTGGAGCGGCGGGGCGTCGAGGTGGAGTTCGTGCGGCACCTGCCCAGGCGAGGATTGGCCGAGCATCGGGACTTCCTGCTGGGCCTGGCCGCCGCGTCGCACGTGCTGTTCCTGGACGACGACGTGTGGCTCGAACCGGGGACGTTGAGCCGGTTGTGGACCGCCATGTCCGAGCTGCGATGCGGCTTCGTCGGCAACGCGATGCAGGGACTGTCCTTTCTGGATGATCGCCGGCCGGGGGAGCTGGAGCCGTACGAGGAGTGGGTGGACGGCGTCGAACCCGAGGTGATCGGTTCGGAGGAGGAGCGGCGGTGGACACTGCACAACGCCGCGAACCTCGTGCATCTCGTCGAGGAACTCGGGATGAAGGCGGGCGAGTGGCGGCCGTACAAGGTCGCCTGGGTCGCCGGATGCGTGCTGTTCGACCGGGAGAAGCTGGTCGAGTGCGGCGGATTCGACTTCTGGCGGGAACTGCCGGCCGAACATGCGGGGGAGGACGTCGCGGCCCAGTGGCGGGTGATGGCGAAATACGGGGGCGCGGGGATTCTGCCGAGTGGAGCGGTGCACCTGGAGTCGGAGACGACGGTGCCGGAGCGGGACGTGCAGGCGGTGGATGTGGTGCGGTAGGGGTGGTGTTGGCCGGCGGGGGCGGGTTTCGTGGTGGCCGGCCGGGTGGGCCGATTTTGTGTGGAGCCTCTGGACGATGGCCTACGAGGGGCATTTCCGGGGCAGGCTCCGCCTGCCCCTCGCGCGGAGAGCTTAGGCCATCGTCCACCTCCACACAAAATCGGCCCAAGCTTGTGGTGAGGGCGGTGGGTTGGGGGTAGTCGGTTCGCTGTGGAATTGTCAAAGAACCGGGGGTCAGTATTCGAAGGGGTGGGTTGTGTAGTGGCGGCCGGTGGGGGTGGTCCAGTGTGAGGTGCCGTCCGGGTCTCTGGTCACGGTGTAGTTGTCGTGTTTGCGGTGGTGGTGCCAGGTGCAGAGGCCCTGAAGATTGGCGGGCTCGGTCGTACCCTGTGGCCAGGGGGTGATGTGGTCGTATTCCTGGATGGGGCTGGCGCAGCCGGGGGCGGTGCAGGTGCCGCCGGCGGACACGTGGGCGAATTCCTTCATCAACGCGGTGGGGCGGTAGGTGTCGGTGGTGATGGCGGTGGCGTGGCGGTACTGGTCGAGGAGGATGCCGCGCCAGGGGCCGTGCATGGCCAGCTCGCGGGCGGTGTCGGCTGCGATGGGGCCGTAGCCGGCGAGGTGGCCGGGGTCGTTGGTCAGGCCCATCAGGGTTTCCATGGAGACGGTGACGAAGGTGCGGACGTTCCAGTCGCGCTTGGTCCCCCGGAGGCGGTCCAGCAGGGCATCGGAGCGTTTCTGGTCGGTGGTGCGGTCGTCGGTGGGGAGGGATCGGGCGTCTTTGCAGAGTTGTTGGAACACGAGGTGGGCGTCGGTGGCGGGCAGGATCCAGGTCAGTTGGCCATGCCGTCCGGTAGCGGGGAGAACTCGACTCGGCGGTCCTTGGTGGCCTTGTGGCAGCGGGTTTCGTAGCCGTCGGGGTTGGCGTGGGCGACCAGGGCGGTGGTCTTGCGGCACAGCTGGGTCCGGTTCAACCCAGCGGCCACACCGACCAGCGCATCCTCGACCTCGGCCACCATCTCGGGGGACAGGTGCTGGACCCGTTCCCGCACGGCGTCGAGCCGGCGGAAGTCCAACTCGCCGCGCCGCAACTGCTCGGCCAGGCGGGGCAGCGTCTCCAGCACCACACTGGCTTCTTTCCGCCGGGCCACGGTCTGTTCAGGTTCGGTGAGGGCCATGGCGAGCTCGGTGGGGTCCTCGGTCCGGCGCAGCGCGGCCAGTTCGACCCATTCGCAGGCGGACTTCAGTTTGCGGGCGAGAATGGACACCGTCACCAACTGGTCGGTGTCCAGTCTCGCCCAGTCCACACCCATGATCACATCGAACAGGTCCCCGCTGGGTTCCTGATTCTCTAGTTCACGGGTGAGTTCTTTCATGTGCCCAGAATACTCGCACACATGATCGAACTCGAATCACTAACGGGTGATTGTTTCATGCATAATCGCGCCGACCGCCACCCCGGCGGCGACACCGAAAACCTAAGCGTGGATTTTGTGTGGAGGTGGACGATGGCCTGAGCTCTCCGCGCGAGGGGCAGGCGGAGCCTGCCCCGGAATTGCCCCTCGGAGGCCATCGTCCAGAGGCTCCACACAAAATCCACGCGACCCACAACGCAAGAACCCGCCAAGCCCCCTACGAGAACGCCTGGCTCACCGCGTTGGGTCCGTTGTACTCCCGGTCGGGAATCGCCTTCAGCCCGTCCAGCACGGCCTCATCGGCCCCCTTGGACTTCGCGTGCTCCACGATCTGGTCCTTGCTGGCCGGATACTCCATCCCGCCCAGGAACTTCTGCATCTGAATCGGATTCGGCTTCTCGCTCACAAGATCTCCTTCCTACGACTCGACGACTCAGACCGAAGCTCTACCCGCCCCGCCCCCGGACAAACGGCCCAGCACGTCCCGCACCGAGATCGCCGCCATGCACGCCGGCCCGTCCTCGGCCAACGGGCACCGCGCACTCCACCAGCACGGCTGCTCCGTGATCGCCAACGGCCGCCGGTGCGGGCACTCGGGCAACCCCTGCAGATTCCCATCCCCATAGCCATAACGTTCAACCGTCGTCGGCCCGAACAGCCCCACCACCCGCGCCCCCATCGCCTCCGCCAACCGCACCGGCCCGGTGTCGCCCCCGACCACCACACCACCCACCGACGCCACGGCAGCGAAGCACGCCCCCAACTCCCGTAACGACATCGCCGGCAGCTCCAACACCGGCACAACCTCCGCCAGCTCGTCGAAGTAGGGCCACCGCTTCACCGCCATCCCCGAGTCCCGAACCAGCACCACCGGCCGCTTGACGTCCCCGACGACCTGCCGTCCCCGCTCCAACTCGTCAGCGGTCAGATGCACCCTCGGCGTCGGATCCGTCTCCCCGATCAACCCCTCTGCCCGGAGAATCTCCAGATACCGCACCGGAATCCGTTGATCCGCCGGCGGGTTCCGCCAGAGATCCGTCACCGCCCGGCACCCGTGCGCGGCCACCAACCCCGGAATCCCGCTGTGCATCGAGGTGCTCACGACCAGATCCGGATCCACCCGCGCCAGCTCACCGCGCACGTCGGTGGACGTGGAAACCTCCGCCACCCAAGGATCTGTCCGTAACAGCTCCGCCCCCGGCTCCTCGGTCAGCACGGTCACCCGAGCGCCGACGTACCGCCGGCCCAGCGCGTGCACCGCCGGCAGCACCATCAGCAGATCGCCGATACCGCCCAACAACTCGATCACCAGAATCCGGCGGAAATCACCCATTCCGCAGCACCTGTTCGTACAACTCCCGGTGCCGCCGGGCTATCGCCGGCCACGTCCGCTCCGCCACCATCGCCTTGCCCCGCATGGACAACCGCTCACGCAACGCGGAATCCCCCAGCACCCGCTGCAGCGCCGTCACGATCGCGTCCGCACTTCGCACCGGAGAAGCGACGACGACCGTCTCACCGTCCACCAACTCCGGATCCCCGGCGTCGGTCACCACCGTCGGCAACCCGTGCGCCAGCACCGTCAACAACGCTCCACTCTTCGTCGTCACGCCGGCCGTGAACGGCAGCACCGCCACGTCCGCCCCGTGCAGCACGGCCGACACCTCGTGAACCGGCAGGTGCCCGGTGAACTCCACCCGTTCATCGGCCAGCGCCTCCAGTTCGGCCCGATATGCCGCAGCCTCATCCGGCGGCATCGCCAGCGACTCGAACCCGCCGACCACCACCAACCGCACCCCGGAAAGCCGCTGCACGGCCTCGATCAGGTACCGGGTCCCCTTGACCGGATGCACGAACCCGAAGAACACCACGGTCGTCCCACCAAACCGCCGCGCCGGCACGTCACACACCGGCACGTTCGGCGCCAGCGGGATGTGCCACGCCGACCGCCCGGTGCGGCGACGAAGCTCCCGAGCGTGCGACGGGTTCGTCACCACCAACGCGTCGCTCAGCGGCACCAGGGTCTCGTCGTACTCGTGCAACGTCGTCACCAGCGGCGCCGGAAACCGGGACTCGCCCATACCGTCCGGAAATCCGAAGGGTGCATGTTGCACGTGCACGATGTCCACATCCGACGCCAGGTCCACGACGTCGACGCCGACATCGCGCAGCGCCGGCACCAGGTGTCCGGTGTAGTCGGCCACGCCGTCGAGCCGCCGGTCGGTGCCGCCCTGGACCATCGCCACCCGTAGTTCACCCACGGGGCGACGATTACCCGCGCCGTGGCGGGGTAACGCATTAACGGAGGACAGAAGAACGAAGGGAGTCCAGACATGGCGACCGGGGAGACCGGCTTCGACGACGTGAGCTTCGACCTGATCTCCGTCCAGTACCACTCGCTCAAGGCCGGCCACGACTACGGCCAGTACGTGCGGGACGCCCGCAACGCGGGCGAGAACGAGATCGCCGAGTTCTTCGAACAGGTGATGGCCGAGGACTCCGAGCGGGCGCGCCGCTGCCACGAGTTCCTGAACCAGATCCGGCAGACCAGCAAGGCCGGTCCGGCGGTTCGGTGACGCGGATGTCGGTCCAAACGCTGATCCGCCGGGTCAAGCAGCAGTACCAGGGTGACGAGGACCGTCCCCTGGGCGGCTACCTGGCTGTGCTCGGCGTGTACGGCGGTGTGACCGGTGGCCTGACCGTGCTGGCCAGGTCGCTGCGGATCACGCCGCCCACGCCGAGCATCACCGACACCGCCTTGCTGTCGTTGGCGACGTACAAGCTGAGCCGCCTGCTCACCAAGGACGCGGTGACCAGTCCGTTGCGGGCGCCGTTCACGCGGTACGAGGAGCCGGCCGGCGACGGTGAGCTGATGGAGTCAGTCCGCGGCCACGGCGTCCAGCACGCCGCCGGCGAGCTGCTCACTTGCCCGTTCTGCCTGGCGGTGTGGGTGGCGACCGGGCTGACCGCGGGCATGGTGTTCGCGCCGCGGCTGACCCGGCTGGTGTGCACCACGTTGACCGCTCTCGCCTTGAACGACGGCTTGCAACTGGCCTACGACAACGCGAAGGACGCCGGCGATGACTCGTGAGCAGAACGTGCAGACCGTGCGGCGGCTGCTGGAACTGGTGAACAAGCAGGAGTTCGACCGGCTCGACGAGGTCTACGCCTACGACCTGGTCGACCACGATCCGGCGCCGGAGCACGGCGGCGGCTTCGACGGTGTGCAGCGGTACTTCGCCGACCTGAACTCGGCGTTCCCGGACCTGCACCTGGAGGAGGACGTGATCATCGCCGAGGGGGACCACGTGGCGCTGGTGTACCGGCTCAGCGGCACGCAGCGCGGCCGGTTTCACGGCGTCGCGGCCACCGGGCACCGGGTCGAGACGCGGGGCATGCAGATGTCACGGCTGGCCGACGGCAAGATCGTCGAGCGCTGGGGCGCCGTCGACGATCTGGCGATTCTGGGCCGCCTGAACGTGTCCGTCCCGTCATGAGTGACGGGCACGAGGTCACGTCGGTCGAGGCCGCCGCGTACACGGTGCCGACCGACGGGCCGGAGGCGGACGGCACGCTGTCGTGGGACGCGACCACGATCGTCGTGGTCACCGTCCGCACCCGGGCGGGGGTGACCGGCGTCGGCCACACCTACGGCCACGAGTGCCTGGAGAGCCTGATTTCCGGCCTGCTGGCGCCGCGGGTGGTCGGCATCGACGTGCGGGAGACGGGGGCGGCCTGGGAGGCCATGCGGTCGGCGATCCGCAACCTGGGCCGTCCCGGCCTGTGCTCGATGGCCATCGCCGCCGTCGACATGGCCCTGTGGGACGCCAAGGCCCGTACCCTCGACGTGTCGCTGCACCGCCTGCTCGGCGGCTGCCGGTCCGAGGTGCCGGTGTACGGCTCCGGCGGCTTCACCACGTACTCGCGGGACGACCTGGTCGCGCAGCTGGCCGGCTGGGTCGAGCAGGGCATCCCGCGGGTGAAGATGAAGATCGGCATCTCGCCGGAGGACGACCTCGAACGGGCCTGCGCGGTGCGCAAGGCCATCGGCACCGACACCGAGCTGTACGTGGACGCGAACGGCGCGTACGACCAGGTCACGGCGCTGCGGTTGGGTCGGCAGCTGGTCGAGCAGGCCGATGTGACGTGGTTCGAGGAGCCGGTCAGCTCCGACGACCTGCCGGGTCTGACCGATTTGTCGCGTGACCTGCCGCTGGACGTCACCGCGGGGGAGTACGGCTACCACCTGGAGTACTTCCAGGTCATGGCCCCGTGTGTGGACGTGCTGCAGGCGGACATCACCCGCTGCGCCGGCATCACGGAGTGGCTGCGGGTGGCGACGGCGACGACCAAGCCGTTCTCCGGGCACTGCGCGCCGATGGCCCACGTGCACGCGGCGACGGTGCCGCCGCACCTGCGGCACCTGGAGTACTTCCACGACCATGTCCGCATCGAGCAGATGTTGTTCGACGGCGTGCTCGAACCGGTCGAAGGCTGTCTGATTCCGGTGGAAACGCCTGGTAACGGGCTGGTGTTCAAGGAGGCCGACGCGGAGCGCTTCCGAGTGCGCTGAGTGGGGTATCCGTCTGGTGTGGACGGACTGGACTGCATACCGCACGTCCTGCGGGAGTACGCGCTGGTCGCGGACGGCGAACGCGGCGCATTGATCGACCCGCAGGGCTGCGTGGCGTGGATGTGCGCGCCGAGGTGGCACGACGACGCCGTGTTCGGCGCGCTGATCGGCGGGGGCGGCTACTACCAGGTGGTGCCGGCGGACCCGTGGCACGTGTGGGGCGGCTACTACGAGCCCGGCACGCTGATCTGGCACAGCCGGTGGAGCACGCAAGGCACCATCGTGGAATGCCGGGAGGCGCTTGCCCTCCCGGCCGATCCGCACCGAGCGGTGCTGTTGCGGAGGATCCTCGCCGACGACGATCCCGTCGAGCTGCTCGTGCGCTGCAAACCCGGGGCCGACTTCGGCCGGGCCGAGGTGCGCGACGTCGAGCGGAACGGCGACGTGTGGACCATGCGTACGGGTCCACTGTGGATCCGATGGACTGGCGCGGTCGACGGGCGCGTCCGGGTGGAAGCCGGGCGGCACCACGACTTCGTGCTGGAAGTCTCCGACCGGCCGTTCGACGGGCCGCCGCCGGATCCCGGGTTGTGCTGGCAGGAAACCGAGCACGGGTGGCGCGAGGCGGTTCCGGACTGCCTCGACACGCTCGTGCCCGATGACGCCAGGCACGCCTACTCAGTCCTGACCGGACTGACGTCCGGCACCGGCGGAATGGTCGCCGCCGCCACGACTTCGTTGCCGGAACGGGCAAAGCTCGGCGGCGACTACGACTACCGGTACGCGTGGATCCGCGACCAGTGCTACGTGGGCCAGGCCGTCGCCACCCATCAGCCGCACCGTCTCATGGACGACGCCGTCCGTTTCGTCGCCGAACGGCTGATCGAGCACGGGCCCGACCTCAAGCCGGCGTACACCGTCACCGGCGGGCAGATCCCCGACCAGCGTGAACTCGACCTTCCCGGCTATCCCGGCGGCACCGACCGGGTCGGCAACCGCGTGCGGCACCAGTTCCAGCTGGACGCCTTCGGCGAGGCGCTGCTGCTGTTCGGCGCGGCCGCCGAGCACGACCACCTGACGGCCGACGCGGAGCGGGCCATCGACGTCGCCATCGACGCCATCGAGCAGCAGTGGCGCAAGACCGAGGCCGGCGTGTGGGAACTGGAGGACCGGTCCTGGACCCATTCCAACCTGATCTGCGTGGCCGGCCTTCGACGCACCGCCAAGTTCATGATGGCGAACCGGTGCACGGCCCTGGCCGATGCCATCCTGGCCGAGACCGCCCGGACTTCCCTGCATCCGCGTGGCCACTGGCAACGATCCATAGACGACGATTCTGTCGATGCTTCCCTGCTGCTGCCGGCATTGCGCGGTGCGCTGCCCGCCGACGACCCGCGCAGCATCGCCACCGTGCGCGCCGTCCAGGAGGACCTCGGCCGCGACGGCTACGTCTACCGCTTCCGTCACGACGAACGGAAACTCGGCGCCGCCGAAGGGGCTTTCCTCGTGTGCGGCTTCTGGCTCGCCCTCGCCGAACACCAACAGGGCGACGCCATCTCCGCCGCCCGCCGGTTCGAACGCAACCGCGCCTCCTGCGGGCCGCCCGGGCTGTTCACCGAGGAGTACGACGTCGGCCAGCGGCAGCTGCGCGGCAACATCCCGCAAGCTTTTGTGCACGGGATGTTGCTGGAGTGCGCGGCGAGGTTGTCGCGCGGGTGGCAGTGAGCAAAGGAATGGCCCCGGTGAACCGGGGCCATTTCCTTTGCTCAGCGGGAGCGTCGTCGGAACAGCCACGCCAGCGCGGGACCGGCGGCCGCGGCCACCGCCGCGGCCGCAACGGCCGTCCGCGCCGCCCTGCTCGGCGCGGACGGCCGCTCGGGTTGCGGCTGCGTCCCGTGTAGCGCAGCCGCAAGCACTTCGGCAAGGTGCATGGGACGCTGGTTGACGTCGGACTGGTCGATCTGGGTGCGGCAGCTGAAGCCGTCGGCCAGCACGAGGGTGGCCTCGCCGGCCTCCCGCAGCGACGGCAGCAGCTTGTCCTCGGCGCAGGCCATGGACACGTCGTAGTGCTCCTGCTCGAAGCCGAAGTTGCCGGCGAGCCCGCAGCAGCCGGCGTCGAGCACGTCGACGTCGATCCCGTACTGGCGCATGAGTTTCTCGTCGGTGTCGAAGCCGAGCACGGCGTGGTGGTGGCAGTGCGGTTGCGCGACGGCCTGCCGACCGACGGTGGGCGGCCGCCAGTCGGGGGCCTTTTCGGTGAGGATTTCGGCGAGCGTCTTGGTCTGGTGGGCGAGCCGGTGGGCGTCCTGGTCGCCGTGCAGCAGGTGGGGCAGGTCGTCCCGGAACACTGCGGCGCAGCTGGGTTCCAGCACGACGATCGGGGTGCCGTCCCGAAGCTGCGGCTTCAGCGTCTCCAGCGTGCGACGGGCGACCCGCTCGGCGGTGGAGAGCTGGCCGGTGGAGATCCAGGTGAGTCCACAGCAGACAGTCCGATCAGGAGTGATCACCTCGAAGCCGGCGGCCTCCAACACCTGCACGGCGGCCTCGCCGATGGCGGGGTGGAAGTTGTTGGTGAAGGTGTCCGGCCACAGCAGCACCTTGCCGCGGTGCCCGGCGGGGCTGGTCCGGCCGGCCAGCCGCTTCACGAGGCGCTGCCGTGCGAACAAAGGAACCTCACGCTGCCGGGCGATGCCGCCGAGGGCCTTGACCAGCCGCAGGTTGGAAACGGAGTTGACCAGGCTGGGGGCGAAGGCGGCGAGGCGGGCCCACAGCGGCAGCCAGCCCATCGAGTAGTGCGACAGCGGGCGCAGCCGGCCCTCGTAGTGGTGGGAGAGGAACTCCGCCTTGTAGGTAGCCATGTCCACATTGACCGGACAGTCGCTCTTGCATCCCTTGCACGCCAGGCAGAGGTCCAGGGCGTCGTGCACGGCGTCGGAGCGCCAGCCGTCCTGGATCACCTCGCCGTTCAGCATCTCGAACAGCAGCCGGGCCCGGCCGCGGGTGGAGTGCTCCTCCTCGCGGGTCGCCCGGTAGCTCGGGCACATCACGCCGCTCTCGTGCCCACGGCACTTGCCGACGCCGACGCACCGCGCCGCGGCCTTGGCGAAGCGGTTGTCGTCCTCGGGGTAGGCGAAGTGCGTCGTCGGCTCCCACGGGCGGTAGTCGCTGCCCTGCCGGAGGTTCTCGTCCAGCCGGTGCGGGTGCACGACCTTGCCGGGGTTCATCAGGTCGTCGGGGTCGAACAGCGCCTTGAACTTGCCGAACGCCTCGACCAGGCGGGCGCCGAACATCAGCGGCAGCAGCTCGCCCCGGGACTGGCCGTCACCGTGCTCGCCGGACAGCGAGCCGCCGAAGGACACGACGAGTTCGGCGCTTTCCTTGGCGAAGCGGCGATATTTGGCGACGCCGTCGGCCGTTTTGAGATCAAACGGGATACGGGTGTGCACGCAGCCCTGCCCGAAATGCCCGTACAGGGACGCGTTCTCGTACTCGTACCGTTCCAGCAGACTCCGGAATTCGCGGAGGTAGTCGCCCAGCTTCTCGGGCGGAACGGCGGCGTCCTCCCACCCCTCGTGCGTCTCCGGGCCCTGGGGCGGGTAGGCGGTGGCGCCGAGGCCGGCTTCCCTGGCCTGCCAGAGCTCCTCCTCCCGGCTCGGGTCGTCCAGGAAGGAGACGCCGGGGGCGCTGGGCTTGCGGTGCAGGTCGTCGCACAGCGCCTGCGCCTGCCGGTCGACCTCCTCCTGGTCGGTGCCGGCGAACTGCACCATCAGCCAGCCGCTGCCCTTGGGCAGCTGCTTGATGGCCTGCTCGGCCAGGTGCTCGCTGTGCTCCAGCTGGATCAGCTGCTCGTCGACGCCCTCCAGCGCGACCGGCTTGTGCGGCAGGATCGCCGGTACGCAGTCGGCCGCCGCGGTGATGTCGGAGAAGCCCAGCACTACCAGGGTCCGTGCCGGCAGCACGTCGACCAGCTGGATCTCCGCCCGCAGCACCGTCACCAGCGTGCTTTCGCTGCCCACCAGGGCTTTCGCCACGTTGAACCCGTTCTCCGGCAGCAGCGAGTCGAGGTTGTAGCCGGACACGCGACGCGGGATCTTCGGGTACCGGGTGCGGATCTCGGACATGTAGGTGTCGCGGAGCTCGCGCATCCCCCGGTACAGCTCGGCCAGCCGGCCGCCCTCGGCGAGGATCCGCTCGTACGCCTCGTCGTCGGTCTCGCCGACCCAGGCCCGGCAGCCGTCGTGGGTGAGGATCTCCAGCCGTACCACCGAGTCGACCATCTTGCCGTAGGCCTGCGCGGTGGAGCCGCAGGAGTTGTTGCCGATCATGCCGCCGATGGTGCAGCTGACGTGCGTCGACGGCTTCGGGCCGACCATCAGGTTGTGGCTGGCCAGCTGGTCGTTGAGCTCGTCCAGGGCGATGCCCGGCTCGACGATGCAGGTCTTGGCGGCGACGTCCACCGACACCAGTCTCGTGCAGTACTTCGACCAGTCCAGCACCACGGCCTCGTTGCAGCACTGGCCGGCCAGGCTGGTGCCGCCGCCCCGGGACAGCACCGGCACGCCGGCCTCGTGGCACGCCCGGATCGCGCGGACCGCGTCCTCCACGGTCTTGGGCACGACCACCCCGATGGGCACCTGGCGGTAGTTGGAGGCGTCGGTGGAGTAGGTGGCCCTGCTCCCGGCGTCGAACCTGACTTCGCCTTTGACCGTCCTGCTCAGCTCCGCCGCCAGCTCCACGGAACGGGCCTCCTTCGAGGTGTCAAGCGCATGTGAACGGGTACCTAGGGGACAGGATTTCCCTTCAGTTGAGGGAGGAAACATGGCTGACAACACTGTGGCCGACCAGCCCCGACCAGTTCCGGACGATACGGACGTGATGCTGCCCAGAGGCTGGGCCGAGGCGTTCCTGTCGCAGCTCGCCGCCGACGGCGAGGACGAGCCGAACGTGGTGCGCGGCCTGGACTGAGATATATGGTGTGAAACCCCCACCGGCTGGGCATCCAGCGGTGCAACGGTCCACATGGGACCGTCTCACAATCCAGGGGTTCACGTGGTGGCACACGGTGAGCGGCGACGGACCGCTCTGATGATTCCCTCTCAGGTGACGCGCATCCGCCCCGGGCGGGTGACGGTCGGCACGGACGGTTCGTACTGGGGGCGGGCCGCTCTCGGCTGGGCCGCCCGCCACGCGCATCGCGCCGGTCTTGAGCTCGACGTGTTCGAGGCCGACCGGCGGTTCGAGGACCTGCCGGCCGACCTGCCCACCGATATCGGAACCGGCTCCGTGCTCCGACCATATCCGCTGCTCGCGGCCCGGATCCGGAGCAGCGGGGCCGATGCCGCCTCGATGCTGCTGTCCGCCTCGGGGGAGAGCGGACTACTGGTTCTCGGCTGCCGCGGGCAGCACAAGTGCCACCTCGGTGTCGGCCGCAACGCCCTGCGGCTGGCCGGCTCGGCGAAGTGCGACGTCGTCATCGTGCGCGGCCGTCCGCAGGCCGTTCATGGCGAGTTCCGCAAGGTGACGGCCTGGCTCGGCGAAGACGGCGACGACGATGTCGTGGTCGCACGGGCCAAGGAGTTCGCGAAGCTGACGCGGTCCGTGCTGGAAGTCGAGCGCCAGCGGGCCGCCGCGCCGGTTCCGGAGGGGACGGACCTGGTGGTGATCGGCGGGGGAGCGCAGCTCGGGCTGGCCGCCCGAACCGCGCTGCACCACGCCATGTGCCCGGTGTACGTCGTGCGCTAGGCCGGCGTCGCCGCGAGTTCCGGCACCCGGGGCAGCACGTGCTCCGTCCAGAACTCGAAGAACTGGTCCTGGTCGGGCCCGATCTGCTGGACGTAGACCTCGTCGTAGCCGGCGTCGATGTAGGCGCGCAGCTGCTCGACGTACCGATCCGGATCGGGCCCGCAGGGCACCGCCTTCGCGATCATCTCCGGCGTCACCAGCGTGCTGGCCTGCTCGAAGTGCCGCGGGCTCGGCAACACCTGCGCCAGCTCCCCGGGCAGCTGTTCGTTGGGCCACAACCGGTGCGCCGTCGCGACGGCCTCCTGCTCGTCGGGCGCGTAACACACCTTGAAGCCGCCCTGCGTCGGCCGGTCGTCGCCGCCGGATTCGCGGAACGTCTTGACCAGATCGGCGTCCGGCTGCACGCAGACGAAGCCGTCGCCGATCTTGCCGGCCAGGGAGGCGGCCTTGGGGCCGAAGCCGGAGACGTAGATCGGCACCGGCTGCGGCGGACGCGTGAAGATCTCGGCCTGGTCGACCGTGTAGTGCTTGCCCTGGTAGCTGACCGGACCGCCGCGGTGCAGCGCCCGGATCAGCTCCACCGCCTCTTCCAGCATCGACAGCCGGACGTCGGCCGTCGGCCACGGGTCGCCGAAGATGTGCTCGTTGAGGGCTTCCCCGCTGCCGACGCCGAGGATGAACCGTCCCTCGCACTGCACCGCCGCGGTCGCCGCCGCCTGGGCGATGACCGCCGGGTGGATGCGGACCGTCGGGCAGGTCACCGCCGTCGTGATCGGCAGGGTGGTGCGTTCCGAGAGGGCGCCGATGACCGACCACACGAAGGGGCTGTTGCCCTGCTGGCGGTTCCACGGGTGGTAGTGGTCGGAGATCCACAGGCGAGTGAAGCCGGCGCGTTCGGCCAGGGTGGCCTGCCGGACCAGTTCCCGGGGCCCGAACTCCTCGCTGGACAGGAAGTATCCGATGCTCACCATGGTCAGACGGGTACCGCGTAGGGAGGTGGCCAAACCTCGCCATCAGCGACTCAGCGTCGACCTGACCAGGGCCGTGGCCAGGGTGGCCACCTGGTCCGGCTTGACCAGTTCGGCGAGCCGGTGCGGGTCGTCGGGGAGGCCGTGGTGTTTGGCGGCGTCGAGGGCGCGTCGGTCGAAGAAGGGCCGCAGCCGGGGCCAGACGGCCTGGACCTCGCGGCAGAAGATGTCGGCGCCGGTTTCGCCTATTCCCGGGAACTTCTGGACCTCGCGGTGCGGGGAGCGCATGCGGCGCAGGTCGCCGCGCCACGTGTCGAGGAGCAGCTGGGCACCCTCGCCGAGGCGGGTGGCGGTGCTCTCGTCGTAGCGGACGTAGCCGCCGCGGCCGAGGACGTCGACCCGCTCCTGCCAGGTGGCGTCGAGCATGCGCTGAGGGGTGCGGAAGCCGGCGGAGAAGAGTTCCCGGGCGGCGGACACGGCGATGTCGGCGCGGATGCGGGTGGACTGGAGGGTCGCCAGCACCAGGAGCTGGTAGAGAGGCGAGGGTTTGTCGCGAAGGGGGATGCCGGCCTCGTGGGCGAAGGTGGTGCCGAACCGGTCGAGCAGCTGCTTGACGGTGGTTTGGCGGTTGGGCATGGGCGCGGTCACCCCCGGATGTCGGACGGCTCGTCACGGTTGAGGACGCAGAACTCGTTGCCCTCGGGGTCGGTGAGCACCGTCCACGGCTCGTCGTTGCCCTGGCCGATGTCGGCCCGGGCGGCGCCCAGGCCGAGGATGCGCTCCACCTCGAGCCGGTGGCGGCCGGGCGGGGCGGCGATGTCCAGGTGGACCCGGTTCTTGCCGGTCTTCGGCGGGACGTCGGCCACCTGCTCGAACATCACGGCAGGGCCGCGGACGGTGTCCCAGTCGGACGGACCGATCTCGACGAACGCGGTGCCGTCGGTGCTGGTGCCGGTCTGGACCGTCTGGTAGCCGAGGACGGCGCACCAGAACTCGGCCAGGCGGTGCGGGTCGGCACAGTCGATCGTCGTCGCGACGATATGCGTCACCATGACTGTGGGATACCCGTTGTTGGCGATGTTGTAACGGCGTGGCGGGGTTTTGGCGCTCTTGGTGGGCCGATTTTGTGTGGAGCCTCTGGACGATGGCCTACGAGGGGCATTTCCGGGCAGGCTTCGCCTGCCCCTCGCGCGGAGAGCTTAGGCCATCGTCCACCTCCACACAAAATCGGCCCAAGTGCATTGTGGCGGTGATGGGTTGGCGGTAGTCGGTCGCTGTGGAATTGTCAAAGAACCGGGGGTCAGTATTCGAAGGGGCGAGTCGTGTAGTGGCGGCCGGTGGGGGTGGTCCAGTGTGAGGTGCCGTCGGGGTCGCGGGTGACGGTGTAGTTGTCGTGTTTGCGGTGGTGGTGCCAGCGGCAGAGGCCCTGGAGGTTGGCGGGTGTGGTGTGGCCGGCTGGCCAGGGGGTGATGTGGTCGTATTCCTGGATGGGGCTGGCGCAGCCGGGGGCGGTGCAGGTGCCGCCGGCGGACGCGTGGGCGAATTCCTTCATCAGCGCGGTGGGGCGGTAGGTGTCGGTGGTGATGGCGGTGGCGTGGCGGTACTGGTCGAGGAGGATGCCGCGCCAGGGGCCGTGCATGGCCAGCTCGCGGGCGGTGTCGGCTGCGATGGGGCCGTAGCCGGCGAGGTGGCCGGGGTCGTTGGTCAGGCCCATCAGGGTTTCCATGGAGACGGTGACGAAGGTGCGGACGTTCCAGTCGCGCTTGGTCCCCCGGAGGCGGTCCAGCAGGGCATCGGAGCGTTTCTGGTCGGTGGTGCGGTCGTCGGTGGGGAGGGATCGGGCGTCTTTGCAGAGTTGTTGGAACACGAGGTGGGCGTCGGTGGCGGGCAGGATCCAGGTCAGTTGGCCATGCCGTCCGGTAGCGGGGAGAACTCGACTCGGCGGTCCTTGGTGGCCTTGTGGCAGCGGGTTTCGTAGCCGTCGGGGTTGGCGTGGGCGACCAGGGCGGTGGTCTTGCGGCACAGCTGGGTCCGGTTCAACCCAGCGGCCACACCGACCAGCGCATCCTCGACCTCGGCCACCATCTCGGGGGACAGGTGCTGGACCCGTTCCCGCACGGCGTCGAGCCGGCGGAAGTCCAACTCGCCGCGCCGCAACTGCTCGGCCAGGCGGGGCAGCGTCTCCAGCACCACACTGGCTTCTTTCCGCCGGGCCACGGTCTGTTCAGGTTCGGTGAGGGCCATGGCGAGCTCGGTGGGGTCCTCGGTCCGGCGCAGCGCGGCCAGTTCGACCCATTCGCAGGCGGACTTCAGTTTGCGGGCGAGAATGGACACCGTCACCAACTGGTCGGTGTCCAGTCTCGCCCAGTCCACACCCATGATCACATCGAACAGGTCCCCGCTGGGTTCCTGATTCTCTAGTTCACGGGTGCGTTCTTTCATGTGCCCAGAATACTCGCACACATGATCGAACTCGAATCACTAACGGGTGATTGTTTCATGCATAATCGCGCCGACCGCCACCCCGGCGGCGACACCGAAAACCTAAGCGTGGATTTTGTGTGGAGGTGGACGATGGCCTGAGCTCTCCGCGCGAGGGGCAGGCGGAGCCTGCCCCGGAATTGCCCCTCGGAGGCCATCGTCCAGAGGCTCCACACAAAATCCACGCGACCCAACAGATCTGCACGCCCCCAAGTCCGCGCACCAACCAACTCCACGCGACCCGAAACCGCGCCACCCCCGAGACCCAAACCCCCTAACCAACCATCAATACCTCAGCAACGCCCCCACTCCATCCGCCAACTCCACATACCCATCCGGCACCACCAGATTCGCCCCCGACACCGAGGCCGCCGCCGGCAGCACCTCGTCGGCCCGCTGCTTCACCGCATCGCCTTCGACCAGCCCGTCCGCCTTGGTGGCCACCTGCTCCAGTCCACCGGTGGTCCACAGCTGCCGGTCGGCCGGCAGTTTGTCGGTGAGAACCACCGTCTCGGCCCGGGCTTCCCGCAGCGCGGCGGTCACGGCCTCCAGTCCCTGCACCGCCAACCCGCTGTCCCGGCCCAGTTCGGCCGCGAACCTGTCCACCCACGTCTGCTGCGCCGCCCGGGCGTAGTCCTCGACGATGAGCCGGACCTCGGCCTCCAGCGCCGCTTCGTCGACACCGTCGGCCCGGCCTCCGGTCCGGGTCTCCACCAGGATCTCCCGGTGCCGCTTGGGCAACGCCTCCCGCAGGTCGGCGCGCGCCTGCACCTCGGCGGCCACGATGATCAGCTGAGCCTGCAGTTCGTCGGCCAGGTGCGACACGGCCTCGGCGACGGTTCCGGCGTTGTCCCGGGCGGTGTTCTCCACCCGGTGCTGCATCTTCAGGTGCGACCATCCGGTCCCGGCGACCTTGTGCACGGGGAAGTCCTTCCCGTCCACAGTGGCCTTGCCGGCCAGTTCCCCGGACGAGCTGTATCCGCGAAGGTCCGCCCCGATCCGGTCCATGATCACGACGACATAGGGCACCGGCGGCACGTTCTGCGACGCCAGCGGCAGCAGATAGGGCAGCGAGGACCAGCGCACGATCGGCGTCGGCGGCGGCACCGGCAACCACGTGTCGAGCAGCACCCGCCCGGCGGAGGCGATCAACGCCCGCCCGGCCGTGCCGACGGGCTTCGCCCCGGCCAGAACGGCCTGCTCCAGCTCCTCCACGGTCGCGCGGTCCGCGCCCTGGTCCTCGAGCCCGCTACGGATCTCCTGCCACCGCAACTGCAGCGCGTGCTCGGCGTCCTCGGTGTCGTGGCTGGCGTCGAGGTACACCGAGGCGAAGTCGCCGGGTGCGGTGATCAGTTCACGTAGCTCGGTCGTCTCCATGATCTCCCTTTCGATGGCTACGGCGACGCAGCAGCAGCGCGGTGGTCGCGAGGGCGCCGGCGGCCAGGGCGCCGCGGTGCGAGTTCAGCCACCACTGCCGGCTGCGCGGCCGTGCCGTGTCGTCGAACGCGCCGTGCGCACCGTGGTCGAGCTGGCGATCGGCCGCCTCCCACAGGTTCGGCCCCGATCGCGGCGGTGTGCGCTCCACTTGCTGCGCGTCGTATCCCGTACGGGCGAGGTACCGGTCCAGCACGCCGCCGGCCAGCTTCTCGCCGATGATCGTTCCCACGGTCGAGCCGCCGACCCAGTACTCCCGCCGGCGCGGGTGCGCGGCGGCGTGCACGATGGCCCTGGCGGCGACCTCGGGCTGGTAGATCGGCGGCACCGGGCGCGCCGGCAGCGGCAGCCGGGACAGCAGCCAGTCGAACTGCGGCGTGTTGACCGCCGGCAGGTGCACCATCGTCACGTGCACGCCGCTGTGGTCGTGCAACAGTTCGCACCGCAGCGACTCCGTGAAGCCCTTGATGGCGTGCTTGGCCGCGCAGTAGGCGGACTGCAGCGGGATTCCCCGGTGCGCCAGCGCCGAACCGACCTGCACGATCGTGCCCCGGTCCCGCGGCTTCATCCGCTTCAGCGCCGCCAGCGTCCCGTACACGTACCCGAGGTACGTCACCTCGGTGACTCGGCGGTACTCGTCGGCGCTGATCTCGTCGGCCGGGGCGAACACCGAGGTGAACGCGTCGTTGACCCACACGTCGATGGGACCGAACGCCGTCTCCACGGCCGTCGCGGCCTCCTCCACCTGCGCCGCGTCGGCGACGTCGACGGGGATGGGCAGCGGCGTGCCGCCCGCCTGCCGGACCTCCTCGGCCGCCGCGGCGAGGCCCGCCTCACCGCGGGCCAGCAGCGCGACGCGGTCGCCTTGCTCGGCGAACGCCCGTGCCGTCGCGCGGCCCACACCACCAGTGGCACCTGTGATCACAACGACTCGATCCATGACCCCCGGGTACCCAGCGGGCCGCCGAGTATCCGTCAGGTGATCACGAAGAGTGCGCCGACGGCGGCCATGCCCAGCACCAGCCACGCCGCGTAGTCACCGACGTGGCCGGAGTGCAGGCGGTGCACCACGTGCAACGGCGCCTTCAACGCCGCCCGCAGCCGGCCGAGTCCGAAGTGGACGCCGACGAATCCGATTCCCATTGCCAGAGCGGCGCTGAGCAGCCCCAACAACACCCCCGCCCACGTCCACTCCGCCTCGACACCGCCGACAGCCGTGGCGGAAGCGCCGTGCAGGGTCTGGGCCAGCATGCCCGCCCGGTCCAGGAACCGTTGCGCCCCAGCGCCCATCGTCTCCGCCACCGCCGGCACGGCTCCGACGAGCAGGCCACCGGTCATCAACACGGCGATGGCGCCGATCATCGTCGCCGGGATCCGGTCGGGGAAGCGGCCCTCCTGCTCCTCGTCGTCGCCCTTGGTGGTGTCGACGTCGGTGTCCTGCGGCGGCGGCCCCAGGCCGAAGTGGATACGCAGCGACGCCCGCAGCACCGCGCCGCCGGTCGCGGCCGAGACCAGGACGAACAGCGCTGTCAGGGCGACGCTCCCGGTCGACTCCTCGCTGAGCGCCTTGCCCAGCCCGGTGCCGAACGGCGGCAGCCCGGCCAGCGCCAGTGCGCCCAGGGGGAGCAGCCACTTCGTGAGCCGCTCGTCCCGCCCCTCGCAGTACAGGTCGAACTCGTCGACGCTTCGCTTACGAGCCAGCAACACGCCGACCATCAGGAACAACGCGCCCTTCACGCCGGCATGCCCGAACACGTACACGACCGCGCCGGCGACCCCGGACGCCGTCAGCGTCGCCAGGCCAACCAGGAACAATCCCAGGTGCGCGATGGTGGAGTACGCCAGCATCCGCTTGAGGTGCCGTTGCATCAGGCACAACAGCGCCCCGAGCACGGCCGTGACGACGCCGAGCACCACCAATGTCCCGTGCAGCGACGCCACCGACAGCACGCCGCCGAACACGGTTGTCGACACCCGCAGCACGCCGTACAGGCCGAGCGGCGCCATCACGCCGGAGAACAGCACGCACACCGGTGTCGGCGCGACGGCGTGCGCGTCGGCCAGCCAGAAGTGGAACGGCACAACCGCCGCCTTCACCAGCAAACCGGTCAGCACCAACACCAATGCCGCCAGGACGAGGACGTCCATGCCGTGCCGGTCCAGCGCCGCCCCGATCTGCGGCATGCCGAGCTGGCCGGTCCTGGCGTACAGAATTCCGATGCCCGCCAGCGAGAAGTACGCGCCGAGCGAGGTCACCACGCCGAACGTGAAGCCACCCTGTACGGACCGAGGCTCCTCGATCTTGTGGCCGGTCAGCGCGTACGCGGTGGCGCTCATCAACTCCAGGAACACGAACAGGTCGAACAGGTCGGCGGTCAGCGAGAAACCGACCATTCCCGCCATGAACAGCAGGATCAACACGTGCACGTGCGCCTCGGCGTCGTCGAAATAACGCCAGGTGTAGATCAGCGCGCACGCCGTCAACCCACAGGCCAGCAAGGCGAAACCGGCCCCGATCTGGTCGGCGGCCAGCACGATCCCGACGCTCGTGCCTTCTTTCGGTGTCCACCCGCCGACCCACGTCACAACGCGCCCGGAATCCGTCGCCACGACCAGAAACGCCATGGCCACGACCCCGGCCACGGCGGTGACCATGGCGACCGTGTCCACGACGAGCCGAGGCACGAACTTGGCCAGTGCGAGCAACACGCATGCGCCGGCCAGGGGGATCGCGATGCCCAGCGGCGGCAGCCAGCTCGGGTCCACGATCACCCCCGCAACTCGTCGAGCTCGTCGGGATCGACCGTGCCCTGCCGCTTGGCGATCTGGATCACCAACGCCAGCAGCAGCGCCGTCACCGTGGCGGACACCACGATGTCGGTCAGCGTCAGCGCCTGCACCACCGGATCCACCACCGGCCCCGGCGCCCCCTGCACCGGTGCCGAAGCTCCGTATTGAAAGCCGAGGCTGAGCAGCAGAACGTACGTCCCGGACTGGGCGACCGCCACGCACACCACCGTGTGGATGAGGTCGCGGCTGCGCACGACGCCGAAGCAGCCGATCAGCAGCAGCCAGCCCGCGACCAGATACGGCAGCAGAGTCACCGGACCTCCCGCACGGACAGCGCCTGGGCCAGGAATCCCGCCAGCAGCACCACGACCCCGGACGTCACCGCGGCCCCGACGGCCACGTTCAGGAAGAACACCGTTCCGGACGAGAACAGGTCGCCCAGAACGCCGAGAGGCAGGACGTTCGCCAGGAACGCCCCCGTCAGCAGCAGCCCCACGAGCCCCAGCACCACGAACGCCCCGGCGGCCACCGCTTCGGCGAGCTGGTACCACTTCGTCGGCCGCAGCCGCCGCAGCATGCGGTAGCTCCCGGCGACGTACAGCAGGTGCACCCCGGTGGCCAGCACGACGCCGCCCTGGAAACCGCCGCCGGGCGTCAGATGGCCGTGTGTGACGACGTCCGCGCCGACGATCAACGTGACCGGCAGCAGCAGGTAGCCGAGCAGCTTGGTCGCCTCCAGCACCCGGCCCTCGTCGCGGTCCAACTGTTCGCGCTCGTTCTTCGACGGGCGCAGCAGCGCCGCCGCGCCGACCACCGAGCCGAGCAGGATGGTCTCCTCGCCCAACGTGTCGAGCGCCCGTTGGTCGAAGTTCACCGACGACACGATGTTCGGCGACGACCGGCCGATCGCCGCCGGCACGGACAGCTCGCGGTACGGGTGCACGAGCCCGCCGAAGGGCAGCTTCAGCACCGCCAACACGATCAGCGTCCCGACGCCGCCGGCGCCGAGCCAGAAGACGATCCACCGGGCCGACCGGCTCACCGCTTTCCTCCCCGGACCTTCCGCACGGCCAGCAGCACCATCAGCGGCACCACCGCCGAACCGACCGCCACCTGCGACAACGCCACGTCCGGGGCCTGCAGCAGCACGAACAGCAGCGTCAGCAGCACCCCGTACACCGAGAGCGTCACGGCCTGCCGCGCCGGCTCCCGGGTCAACACCACGACCGTCCCGCCCGCCGCGACGAGCAGGAACGCCACCACCAGCAGCGCGGTCACGAGTCCACGATCCCGTCACGCTGCGCGCCGACCCGTCCGACCGCCGCCGTCAGCACCGGGCCCGAAATCCCCAGCACCGCAACCGTCAGCAGCACGATCGCCGTCGTCAGGCCCCAGCCGTTCGCCACCGCCAGCGCGATGCCGATCAGCGGGCCGCCGATGGACGTGACTGGCGTCAGCCAGTGCAGCCGGCGGTAGAAGTCGCGGGCCAGCACGGCGCCGATGGACGACGCCACGACGACGAGGCTGCCTGCCGCCAGCAGCACCCAGGCGATCACGGCTTCGGCCCGAGCAGCCGGGTGTACACGAGCGTGCCGGCGAATCCCAGCAGCACCAGCACGAGCGGCACGATCAGGTAGCTGGACTGGCCGTCGCCCTGGATCATCACCAGCAGCGTCAAGGCCCCGACCGCGGACGCCAGCTCCAGCCCGACGAGTCGATCCACCGGTCCGCCCCGCGCGACGAGCACCAGCGCGGGGACCATGCCGCCGACCAGCAGCGCCAAGGTCGCGATCTCCCAGCCGCTCATTCGTCCCCCAGCGCGTGCACGAGCAGCGAGTCACCGTCGTCGTCCAGCACGACCGCGCCCGGCGACGCCGACACGACCACCGTCTTCACGCCCTTCCGCAGCGAGGACACGGGAATGTGCCGCAGCTCCTTGTGCCGGCTGAACAGCGCCCCACAGCCGCGCACGATCTCCAGCGGCAATGTCCACGCGCGGGCCGGCCGCCAGCGGCCGCCGTAGGCGACCCGCAGCAGCGTCGCGGCGACCACACACGGCACGGCCAGCACCGCGGCGACCAGCAGGTCCTGCCAGTTCACCGTGCTCAGCGTGGTCAGCCAGATGCCGACCAGCACCGCCCACCACACGGCTGACTCGACGGCTCGTGCCATGTCGCCCGGATGCCCCGCGCATGACCTGCCAAAACCGGTTGGGTCCCGGTGACGCGGGTATTCGACACACCATGACCACGATCGAGAAGTCCATCGACGTCAACGTCCCGGTCCGCACCGCCTACAACCAGTGGACGCAGTTCGAGTCCTTCCCCGAGTTCATGGAGGGTGTGGAGCGGGTCATCCAGGTGGACGACACGCTCACCCGCTGGGTGACCAGGATCGGCGGCATCGTCCGGGAGTTCGACGCCCAGATCATCGCCCAGCACCCCGACGAGCTGGTCGCCTGGAACACGATCGGCGGCCCGCCGCACGGCGGGGTGGTCACCTTCCAGGCGATCGACCAGGCCACCACCAGGGTGGCGCTGGCCATGCAGTACGAGCCGGAGGGCGTCACCGAGAAGGCCGGCACGGCGCTCGGCCTCGTGGACAACCGGATCAGCGGCGATCTGAAGCGGTTCAAGGCGTTCATCGAGAAGCGCGGCCACGAGACGGGCGCGTGGCGGGGCGAGGTCGGGATGGAGCCGCAGACCCACGTGACCCAGGAGCCGCTGCCGAACCAGCCGCCGGAGACCGACCCGGTGCTCGGGGACATGCCGGGCGTCGAGCCGGAGGACTACCGCGACCGTTCCTGATCGTCGAACGACCTGGGGCGGACGAACCACAGCATGGCGAAGAGCAGCCCGATGCCCGCGCCGAGCACGACACCGACGACCCCGCCGAAGACGACGTAACCGATCAGCAGCACCGTGCCCGCCATCGCCATCGCCAGCAGGACCAGCCCGATCACCACGAACCGGCTGGCATGGTCCACGATCGCCTCGCGCGCGCCGCGCCGGAACAGCACCCGGTGCCAGGCCGCCGGGGCGATCAGGAAACCCGCCGAGGCCGCGGTGAGGATCACCACGACCACGTGGGTGACGTGCACGAAGTCGCCGGCCTTGCGGTAGGTGTCGGTGAAGACCACCGACAGCAGGAAGCCGAACAGGACCTGCACGCCGTTCTGGGCGACGCGCAGCTCCTGCAGCAGCTCACCGACGTTGCGGGCCAGGCGTTGGTGCTCGTCCTGCTCCGGCCCGCTCATGTAGTTCTCTCTTTGATGTGCGGGTAGTGCAGGTCGAACGCCGGCCGCTCGGAACGGATCCGGGGCAGCGAGTGGAAGTTGTGCCGCGGCGGCGGGCAGGACGTCGCCCACTCCAGGGAGTTGCCGAAGCCCCACGGGTCGTCCACGTGCACGATCTCGCCGTAGCGGTAGCTGCGCAAGACGTTCCACAGGAACGGGAGTATGGACAGGCCCAGGATGTACGCGCCGACGGTGGAGATCGAGTTCAGCACCGTGAAGCCGTCGCTGCCGAGGTAGTCGGCGTAGCGGCGGGGCATGCCCTCGGCGCCGAGCCAGTGCTGCACCAGGAATGTCGTGTGGAAGCCGATGAACGTCGTCCAGAAGTGCAGCTTGCCCAGCCGCTCGTCCATCATCCGGCCGGTGATCTTGGGGAACCAGAAGTAGGTGCCGGCGAAGGTGGAGAACACGATCGTGCCGAACAGCACGTAGTGCAGGTGGGCGATCACGAAGTAGGTGTCGGTGACGTGGAAGTCCAGCGGCGGCGAGGCCAGGACGACCCCGGCCAGCCCGCCGAACAGGAACGTCAGCAGGAAGCCGATGGCGAACAGCATCGGCGTCTCGAAGGTCAGCTGCCCCTTCCACATGGTGCCGATCCAGTTGAAGAACTTGATGCCGGTCGGCACCGCGATGAGGAAGCTGGTGAACGAGAAGAACGGCAGCAGCACGGCGCCGGTGGCGAACATGTGGTGGGCCCACACGGTCATGGACAGCCCGGCGATGGCGATGGTGGCGTAGACCAGGCCCTTGTAGCCGAAGCAGGGTTTTCGGCTGAACACGGGGAAGATCTCCGTGACGATGCCGAAGTAGGGCAGCGCGACGATGTAGACCTCGGGGTGGCCGAAGAACCAGAACAGGTGCTGCCACAGGATCGCGCCGCCGTTGTGCGGGTCGAACACGTGCGCGCCGAGCGTGCGGTCGGCCAGCAGGCCGAACAGGGCGGCGGTCAGGATCGGGAACGCGGCCAGCACGAGGAACGAGGTGAACAGGATGTTCCAGGTGAAGATGGGCATCCGGAACATGGTCATGCCCGGGGCCCGCAGGCACACGACGGTGGTGATCATGTTGACGGCGCCGAGGATGGTGCTCAGGCCGGACACGATCAGGCCGGCGGCCCAGAGGTTGCCGCCGACGCCGGGGGAGTGCGCGAGTTCGTTGAGCGGGGCGTAGGCGAACCAGCCGAAGTCGGCGGCCCCGCCGGGCGTGACGAAGCCGGAGAGGACGATCAGGCCGCCGAACAGGTAGAGCCAGTAGGAGAGGGCGTTGAGCCGGGGGAAGGCCACGTCCGGGGCGCCGATCTGCAGCGGCAGCACCAGGTTGGCGAAGGCGAACACGTTCGGCGTCGCGTACAGCAGCAGCATGATGGTGCCGTGCATGGTGAACAGCTGGTTGTACTGCTCCTGCGACAGGAACTGCAGTCCGGGCTGGGCCAGCTCGGTCCGCATCAGCAGCGCCAGCACACCGCCGACGAGGAAGAACCCGAACGTGGTGACCAGGTACATCATCCCGATCCGTTTGTGATCGGTGGTGAACAGCGTCTCCTCCAGGACGCTGCCCTTGGGCTGCCGCCGGGCGTGGACCGGCGGCAGCTCCAGGGCCGGTGGTCGAGTCGTGGTCCCAGAATGAGTTGTCACCGTCGGCTGCCTGGCACGAATTCCTGCAGCTTGGTCTTGATGCCCTGGGTGACCAGGCTGAACGCGTCCGGGTCGCCCTTGAGCACGGACTCCGCGGCCGCCTTCACCTGCTCGAAGGTGGCGTGCGGCGGGATCGGCGGCACGTTCGGGTCGCAGTGCACGTCGAGCAGCACCGGCCGGTCCGCGGCCAGCGCCTCGTCCCAGGCCGCGCCGAGCCGGTCCGGTTCCGTGACCGTGATGCCGCCCAGGCCGAGGGAACGGGCGATGCCGGCGTAGTCGACGTCCGGCAGCACCTGCGACTCCTCGAACTTGGGCGCGCCGCCCATCGCGCGCAGCTCCCACGTGACCTGGTTGAGGTCGTTGTTGTGCAGCACGCAGATCACGCAACGCGGGTCGGTCCAGCGGTCGTAGTAGCGCTGGATGGTGATCAGCTCGGCCAGGCCGTTCATCTGCATCGCGCCGTCGCCGACGAGCGCGATGACGGGCCGGTCCGGATGCGCGAACTTGGCGCCGATCGCGTACGGCACACCGGGGCCCATCGTCGCCAACGTGCCGGACAGCGAGCCGCGCATGTTGCCGCGCATCCTCAGCGTGCGGGCGTACCAGTTGGCGGCGGAGCCGGAGTCGGAGGTGACGATCGCGTTGTCCGGGATGCGCGAGGACAGCTCCCACGTGATGCGCATCGGGTTGATCGGGTCGGCGGACACCATGGACTCGCGCTCCATCGTCTCCCACCAGCGGGCGACGTTGCGCTCCACGGTCTCACGCCACTTCCGGTCCTCCTTGCGCCGGATCTTCGGCAGCAGCGCCGCCAGCGTCGCCCGAGCGTCGCCGACGAGGTTGACTTCGGTGGGGTAGCGCATGCCGATGAACTTGCCGTCGATGTCGATCTGCACGCCGCGGGCCTTGCCGTACTCCGGAAGGAACTGGGAGTACGGGAAGTTGGAGCCGACGATCAGCAGCGTGTCGCAGTCGGTCATCAGCTCGTAGCTCGGGCGCGTGCCCAGCAATCCGATCGAACCGGTCACATAGGACAGATCGTCGGGCAGGACGTCCTTGCCCAGCAACGCCTTGGCCACGCCCGCGCCGGTGAGCTCGGCCAGCTGGCGGACCTCGTCGGCGGCGTTGCGGGCGCCCTGGCCGACCAGGATCGCCAGCTTCGAGCCGGAGTTGATCACCTCGGCCGCGCGCTCGATCTCGTCGGCGTCCGGGACCATCACGGTGTGCGGGTGGCTCGGCGGGCTGGACGGGGACTGCTTGAACGTGTGCTCGGGCGGCGAGTACGGCTGCTCCTGCAGGTCGCTGGGGATGATCAGGGCGGTCGGCGCGCGCTCCGCCTCGGCGACGCGGATGGCCCGGTCCAGCGCGTTGGGCAGCTGCTCGGGCACGTTCACCTCGACCAGGTACGCGCTGGCCACGTCCTTGAACAGCGCCTGCAGGTCGACCTCCTGCTGGTAGCTGGCGCCCATCGCGCTGCGCGCGGTCTGCCCGACGATCGCGACCACCGGGACGTGGTCGAGCTTGGCGTCGTAGAGGCCGTTGAGCAGGTGGATCGCGCCGGGGCCGGAAGTGGCCATGCACACGCCGACCTTGCCGCTGAACTTGGCGTAGCCGACGGCCTGGAACGCCGCCATCTCCTCGTGGCGGGCCTGGATGAAGCGCGGTGCGTCGTCGGCCTTGCCGAAGGCGGCGACGATGCCGTTGATGCCGTCCCCGGGATAGGCGAAGACCTGGTCCACCTGCCAGTCACGCAGCCGTCCCAGCAGGTAGTCGCCGACGGTCTCGGCCATGATTCCTCCTCGCGTGAGCTGCCGGTGTTCGACAGCCGGGTACCCACCCGCGAGGTTTCAAATCCGGGCGTGCACGCCGTCCAGCAGCCCCGTCGCCCACGCGGCCACACGGGACGGTTCCGGCCAGATCTCCGCGTCCATGTCGGCGATGACGAGCAGGTCCTCGCCGCTGTAGGTCTCCACGGCCGCCGACCAGCCGCGCTCCTCGTCCCACAGCAGCGCGGCGTCGCGGTCCGGGTACCCGCTCAGGTGGCCGTCGATGGCCAGGTAGACGCTGACCGGCCGCTCCGTCAGCACGCACGCGCAGTCGCAGCGCGACCCCATCGCCGAGCTCACGCGTTGGACGTAGGCCCGTAGGTTCCGTAAGGCAGAGTCGTCAAAATCCAGTTCCATCACGCTCGTCACCGCCTTGGTAGCCACAGCCAAATACCCGGGCGGGGGGCAAACAACCGGCGGCGCGACCTGTTCCGGTCAAGTGACCGGTCAACTGGGCTTGACGAACACCGTCTCGGCGGCCCTGCGGCGCAGGGTCTCCAGCGTTTCCTTCTGCGCCTCGGCTCGGGCCAGCAGCTCGTCGAGGTGCGTCCGGTCGAGACGGTCGTCGTGCTCGGCCAGGCAGCGCAGGGTCTGCCAGCCGGCCGCCTTGCCGTCCACGCCCAGCCGCATCGCCTCCAGCTCGATGACGTAGCTCAGCGGCGACCGGCTGAACAGGTGCCCGTTCAACTTGAGCCGACCCAGCTTCTCGCCCAGCCAGCCGCCGGCCACCTTGATGTGGTCCTGCGGCACGCCGAGCGCCGCCATGATGCGCAGCAGGCTGTCCCGGTCGGCCTCGACGTCCCGGGCCAGCCCGGCGAGTTCGGCGTCGTCGTGCTCGTGGGCGATGCGGTTGGCGAGTTCGACGCCGCCGGTCGCGCCGGCGAGATGGTCGTTGAGGTAGATGGCGAGCTCGTGCCGGAAGGTCTCCATGCGACCAGGTGTTCCCGTCCTGACCTGCGCGCAACCGCCGGGCGGGCTAGCCTGACCCGCATGGACCTCGGGGCGGCGGTCGACCGGCTCTACGGACTGCCCCGGGAACGGTTCATCGCCGAACGCGACAAGCTGGCCAAGGCCGAGCCCGGGATCGCTGAGCGGGTCCGGAAGCTGCGCAAGCCGACCGTCGCCGCCTGGCAGGCCAACCAGCTCGCCCGCAAGCACCCCAAGGACGTCGCCGCGCTGGTGGACCTCGGCAAGAAGATGCGGGGCGCTCAGGAGACGCTGAACGGACCGGAGCTGCGGGAGCTGTCCCGGCGGCGGAACGAGGTGCTGGACAAGCTCGTCGGGCGGGTGTCGGACGCCAACCCCGGGCTGCGGGACCTGCTGGAACGGTCGTACACCGACCCGGCGGCCGCCGAGGACCTGCTCGCCGGGCGGGTCGTGACCGCGCCGGAGGGCGGCGGCTGGGGCTTCGACGCCGCGATGCCCATGCCCGGCGCGGAGGTCCCCAAGCGCGACACCAAGCGTGACAAGGAGCGGCAGCGGGCCTACGACGAGGCGGAGGCCGCGGAGGCGGAGGCCCAGCGGGCACTGGAGGCGGCGGAGGAGGAACTGCGGTCGCGCACCGAGGAGGTGGACCGGCTCCAGGCCGAACTGGCCGACGCCCGCTCGGCCCGTGACGACGCCGACGCGGCCGTCGGACAGGCGCGGCGCGAGGCCCAGCGGCGGGCCAAGGCGCTGCGCGAGGCGGCCCAGCGGCTGCGGGGTTCGTAGTTTCGCCCGCTTTGCCCGGGGGAAGTCGGGGGCCATGGCGACGGAATCGGACGCGCCCGGCACACCGATCGACCTGCCGGCCGACTCGTGGTGGGCGGCGCTGAAACGCACCGTGAAGGCGATCCAGGACAACCACCTGATGGACTGGGCGGCGTCGCTGACGTACTACGCGGTGCTGTCGGTGTTCCCCGGTCTGATCGTGGTGACGGCGGCGGTCGGCCTGCTCGGGTCCGACGCGACCAAGATGCTCGTCGACAGCATCAACACCGTGCAGATCGGCCAGGGGCGGGATCTTCTGGTCGGCGCCATCCAGAACGCGCACACGGGAGCCGGGCCGCTGGCGGTGATCGGTGTGCTCGGCGCGTTGTGGGCGGCCAGCGGCTACATCGGCGGCTTCATCCGGGCCAACAACGCCGTCTACGGCGTGGCCGAGGGGCGTCCGCTGTGGAAGACGGTGCCGCTGCAGCTCGGGCTGACGCTGGCCATGATGGTGATGCTGGCGGCGTCGGCGTTCGGGCTGGCGGTGTCGGGGCCGGTCGCCGACCAGGTTGGACAGTGGATCGGCATCGGGTCCACCGGGCTGCTGATCTGGGGCATCGCCAAGTGGCCGGTGATCGTCATCCTGGTCAGCCTGGCGATCTGCCTGCTGTACTGGGCCGCGCCCAACGTCCGCCAGCCCAAGCCGCGGTTCCTCTGGCTGACCGCCGGCAGCGTGCTGGCGGTGCTGCTGTGGCTGGTCGCCTCGGTCGGCTTCGCGATCTACGTCGCCAACTTCGCCTCGTACAACAAGACCTACGGTTCCCTCGCCGGAGTGATCGTCTTCCTGGTCTGGCTCTGGATCAGTAATCTTGCGGTGCTGCTGGGCGCCGCGTTCGACGCCGAACTCGCCCGCGGCCGGCAGCTCGCCGCCGGCGAGCCGGCCGACGAAGAGCCGTTCCTCGCCCCCAGGGAGGCCGACGAGTGAGGCTTCGACCCGCACCGCGGGACGCCCGGTTCTACGACCTGCTGACCGCGGTCGCGGCCAACATCGCCGACGCGGTGGCCGTGCTCGACCGGTTCGTGCGCGCCGACGCCGCCGCGCGGCCACCGATCGCCGAGGAGATGCGCCGGCTGGAACACGTCGGCGACGACCACACGCACGCGATCATCGAGCTGATCGACGTCACCTTCGTGACGCCGTTCGACCGCGAGGACATCTACCGGCTGGCGGTCCGGCTGGACGACGTCGTGGACTACGTGGACGAGGTCGTCGACCTGGCCACGCTCTATGGCTGCGAGCGGTTCCCGGACGGCGTGTTCGAGCAGGTCCAGCAGCTGATGAAGGCGGCGGAGCTGACGGTCGCGGCGATGCCGAAGCTGCGCACCCCCAAGGACCTCGTGCCGTACTGGCAGCAGATCAGCCAGGTGGAGAACGACGCCGACCAGACCCACCGGCGGCTGCTCAGCCTGCTGTTCAGCGGCGAGTACGAGCCGCTGACCGTGATGAAGCTCAAGGACATCGTGGACGGCCTTGAGGAGGCGGCGGACGCCTTCGAGCACGCCGCCGACGTCATGCACACGATCGCCGTCAAGGAGAGCTGACGGGTGCTCGGCCTCTGGGTGGTGATCGCCCTCGCACTGGTGTTCAACTACACGAACGGCTTTCATGACGCGGCCAACGCCGTCGCCACGGCGGTGTCCACACGCGCCCTGCCGCTGCGGTGGGCGCTGGCGATGGGCGCGGCCATGAACCTCATCGGCGCGCTGCTGTCGACAGGTGTGGCCGTGACCGTCGCGGACGGGGTGATCGCGCCGCCGAACGGCGGGACCGGTCTCGCGGTGGTGCTCGCGGCGGTCGTCGGCGCGATCGTGTGGAACATCGCGACCTGGTATTTCGGGCTGCCGTCCTCCTCGTCGCACGCCCTGATCGGCGGCCTGGTCGGCGCGGCGATCGCGTCGGCGAGCCAGGTGCACTGGGCCGGCGTCGTGGACAAGGTGATCATCCCGATGGTCGTCTCACCGCTGGTCGGGCTGGTGCTCGGCTACCTGGTGATGACCGGCGTGCTCTGGGCGTTCCGGCGCGGCAACGCGCATCGGGTCCGGCGGGGGTTCCGGCACGCGCAGATCGTGTCCGCGGCGGCTCTCGCGCTCGGTCACGGGCTCCAGGACGCCCAGAAGTCGATGGGCGTGATCGTGCTGGCGTTGGCCGTGACGGGCGTCTATCACGGCAGCGGTGTGCCGCTGTGGGTGGTGCTGTCGTGCGCCGGAGCGATGGCGGCCGGCAGCTACTCCGGTGGCCTGCGGGTGATGCGGACCCTCGGCCGCCGCGTGTTCCCGATGACGCCGCCGCACGGCTTCGCGGCCGAGCTGTCCGGCGCGGCCGTGCTGTACGTGACGGCCTTCGCCTGGGCAGCCCCGATCTCCACCACGCACGTGATCACCACGGCGATCATGGGCGTCGGCGCGACCCGGCGGCCGTCGGCCGTGCGCTGGGGCATCGCCGGGGACATCGTCACCGGCTGGGTGCTGACCCTGCCGGCCGCCGCCGTCGTCGCGGCGGTCGTGTACTGGCCGGCGAGCCTCGTGCTCGGGTGATTCGGCTTCGGCGTGTCGGGGTATTCCGGTGTCAACCCTGAGGAGAGGTGGTTCTCGTGGACACCGGAACGGTGTACTACCTGGTCGCCGGCGTCATCGCCATCGTCATCGTGGGACGGCTGCTCGCCTTCAGCGGGAAGCGTTACCTGGCCGGCGCGAACGTCGCCCCGCGGGAGCGCGAGTCCGCCGGCTCGGTCGCGATGCTGGTGTCGATGCTGTTCCACCTGGTGACGCTGGGACTGCTCGCGCTGCTCGCGGCGATTCCGTTCGGCGGCGACCAGAACCAGGTGTTCCTGGTGCGCATCGGCCTGCTGCTGATCATGGTGGCCGTCGCGTACGCGGTGGCGCTGCGCATGCTCACCCGGCGCAAGCAGGAGGAGGTCGTCTCCGGCTTCGACGCGCAGGTGCGGGAGCTCCGGCACGAGCGGGAGCACCCGAACGGGTACGCGGTGACCAACGACCCGTCGGCCGGGATGGCGCCGCAGCCCCAGGCCGAGCCGACGCTGGGCGAGCCCCGGCCGCGGCCCCGGGCCTGAGGAGCTAGCGCGGTACGAGCGGGGGAGTCGGTGCGCCGGCTCCCTCCGCCAGTCCCCGCAGCAATGCGGTGACTGCTTCCTGGGCGGAGTGCTTCGGCAGCCAGCCGAGCTCGTTGAGCGCCCGCCTGGTGTCCATCTCCGGCACCGACATGGCGAGGTCGAGCCAGCCCGGCTCGGTCGGCTGCAGCCGCAGCCGCCAACTCGTCGCGGCGAGCGCGCGGAGGGCACCGGCCGGCATGGGGATGTGCACGGCGCCGGTCAGCCGGGCCAGCTTGCGCGCCGTGAGCGGCGGCGAGGCGGCGAGGTTGATCGCGCCGGAGACGGTGCCCCGCAACGCCCGCACGATGGCGTCGGCGACGTCGTCCGCGTGCACGAACTGGAGCTTGAGGTCGCTCGGCAGCGGCAGCAGCCGCAGCTTGGCCCGGGCGGCGAGGTCGAACACGGCCGTCGGCGCGAGACCGCCGATGAAGTAGCGCTGGATCTCGCTGGCGGCGGCGTGTTGCAGCACCAGGCCCGGACGGAACCGAGTGACCGTCATGTCCGGGTCACCGGCCACCACGAGGTCGAGCATCCGTTCCACAGCCGCTTTCTGCGTGCTGTAGGACGAGGACGGGACGCCGTCGGTCGGCCACGACTCGTCGACGGCCCGATCCTCCGGGCCGGGGGAGTAGGCGCCGACCGAGGACAGGTACACCAGGTGCCGCACGCCGGACGCGACGGCGGCGTCGAAGACCCGGCGGCTACCGTCCACATTGGTCCGGGCCAGCAGCGGGATGTTCCGGCTGGGCTGGAGAAGCCAGGCCAGGTGCACGACGGCGTCGGCGGTCTCGAAGGCCGCGCGCAGCAACACGTCGGAGTCGGCCCGGGAGATGTCGATCTCGTGCCAGGGGACGTCAGACGCCGGCGCCCGGCGGGAGACACCGACCATGTCGAAGTCGAATGTCCCGGCCATCGCGCGCAGCAAGGCGGTTCCGATGTTGCCGGAACCGCCGACCACCACGACTCGCATCGGGAATCACTCCTCGGGCGCGAGACCGTCGTCCGCGGAGAGCCCGAGCATGTCCAGCAACTCCGCGCACTGCTCGGCGTTGTCGGACAGGCTGGCTACGTGCCGGGCGGCGCGGCGGCGCTGCTGCGGCGGGTTGCCGTCGAGGACGAGGGACGGGCGGGCCGGGTTCTTGGTGAGCGCCATCGGCGGTGCCTCCTCAGGCCGGGTACGGGTTCTCGCGCAGCACCCGCGCCAGGTGGGCGGCGTTGCTGGCGAGCTGCTCGGTGGTCTTGGCCACCTGCTCGGGAACCTCGTCGAGGTCCTTGTAGTCGGTGCCGTGCATGGCTTCGCCGACCCAGTACGTGACGCCGCCGGCCGGAATGGTGAAGCCGACGTCGTCCAGGGCCTGGAACAGGTCGGCGCTGACCTTGTGCGCGCCGTCCTCGTTGCCGACGACCGCGACCGTCGCGACCTTGTTGTACATGCGCGGCCGGCCTTCGTCGTCGGTCTCGGACAGCTCCGCGTCCAGCCGCTCCAGCACGCGCTGGGCGATGCTGGACGGGTGGCCGAGCCAGATCGGCGTGGCCAGCAGCAGGATGTCCGCCTCCAGCAGCCGGGACCGGATCGCCGGCCACACGTCGCCGTCGCCCATGTCCACCGCCACGCCGGGCTTCACCTCCTGGTCGACGACCCGGATGGTCTCGCCCTTGACCCCCTGGGCGGCGAGCTGGTCCAGCACGTGCCGGGCGAGCAGGTCGCTGCTGGACTCGGCGGGTGACGGCGTGAGCGTGCATACGAGGGCAAGCGCGCGCACTTCCTTCGCTGCAGTCATGTAGGCGGCTACCCGTCGGGTTGCGGGTCAAACTGGCGTTGGCCCTAACGCGTCAGCCGACGGCCACGCGGATCCGGTCGCGGGGCGTCGAGGGACGGGTTGAAGCCCTCACGCTGCGTGGCCTCGGTCGCCACTCGCACGCCGTAGCGGTAGGCGAGCATGCCGCCGAGGTACCCGGAGACGCCGAGGATGGCCAGCAGCACGACGTCCGAGATGACCGTCCACGTGCGGGAGTCGTTGAACTGGCCCAGCATGCGCAGGTAGAAGCTCACGGCCCAGCAGACGAGGATGAAGACGTTGAGGACCATGTGCACGGCGCCGACCCGGAAGGCGGGGTCGCCCTTGCGCAGGCGCAGGAAGTCCATCAGCCCGAGCGGGGCGGCGAGCAGCGCGCCGGCGATGCCGATGCCGATCAGCCATACGGCGCCGAGCTCCAGGAAGCCCGGCGGCCGCACGAACAACGCCGCCACGTCGAACACGAGTGCGCACGTCCAGGCCCCGATCGGCAGCGTGACGGCGATGGGGTGGAACGGGTGGCCGTACGGCCCGGCGAGCACGGTGCGGGGTCGTTTCGCGGCGTCCATGGCCATGTGCATGACACACCTCCAGATCAGTCGGCGAATACCCGGGTGACCTGCGGGCAAACGCGTTTCCGCGACGGTGTCGGCGGCAACCCGGGTGCATGGCGGCGTCCACTCCCCGCGGCCGGCTGCCGGTGCTCACCTCCGGCCTGATCGGCCGCGCGACCGTGCGCGCGTTCCAGATCCTGATCATCTTCGGTGCGCTGTGGGCGCTGAGCGTGATCGCGGCGCAGATCAGCATCGTGGTGATCCCGCTGGCGGTGGCGATGCTGCTGGCCGCCCTGCTCGCACCGCTGGCCAGCTGGCTGCGCCGGCACGGCTGGCCCCGCGTTCTGGCCGTGCTGGTGGCTCTGCTGGCGGGGCTGGTCGTGGTCGGCGGGCTCGTCACGTTCATCACGGTCTCGGTCGTGTCGGACTGGCAGGAGCTGGGTTCCCGCCTGAACCAGGGCATCGACCAGACGCACGGGTGGCTGGTGCACGGGCCGCTGCATCTGGACGACCGGCAACTGACCCAGATGTTCGACCAGCTGCGGTCCTGGGTGGACAGTCACCGTGACGTGGTCGCGAGCACGGCTCTGAACACGGTGACCGCGGTTGCCGAGTTGGGGGCCGGCATCCTGCTGGCGCTGTTCATGCTGATCGTGTTCCTGTACGACGGCGAGCGGGTCTGGCAGCACGTCGTCGCGCTGTGGCCGAAGCGGACCGCCGACCGGATGGATCGCGCGGGACGGGCGGCCTTCGACGCGCTGGTGCGGTTCGTCCGCACCACCGGCCTGGTCGCGCTGATCGACGCGATCGCCATCGGCATCGGGCTGGCCCTGCTGCACGTGCCGCTCGTCGTGCCGTTGGCGGCCCTGGTGTTCCTGGGCGCGTTCGTCCCGTACGTCGGGGCGTTCGCCTCGGGCGCGGCGGCGGTGGTGATGGGGCTGCTGGCCGGCGGCCCGGTGACCGCGCTGCTGGTGCTGGCCGTCGTGGTCGGCGTGCAGCAGTTGGAGGGCAACGTGCTGCATCCGTTGCTGACCGGGAACTTCGTCCGGCTGCATCCGCTGGTGGTGGTCGTCGTGGTGGCCATCGGCGGCGCCGAGGCCGGCATCGTCGGCGCGCTGCTGGCCGTGCCGGTCACGGCCTGTGTCTACGCCGGGCTGACGGCCGTCAGGAGCCCGGCTTCAACACCGGAGAGCGAACCAGAATGAGAGTGCCGGCGGCGATCAGCGCCGCGCCGAGGATCTCGCCGGCCAGCCAGCCGCCGCCTCGGGCGTGCTCGCCGAACACGGTGAAGCCCCAGGCCATCGCCACCAGCGGATTGCTCAATGTCATGCCCGGCTGGGACGCCACGAGTTCGCCGGCCTGCAAGGTGTTCTGCAGCAGGAAGAACGACGTCGGGCCGATCACCACCACCGCGTAGGTCTGCCACGTCAGCAGCATCGCGCCGACGCCGGCCGCCCCCACCGCGGCCACCAGCACCGCCGTCGTGCCGAACCCGACTCCCGTGGCCAGCCCCAGCAACGCCGCCCGCCGGCCGCCCTTCGTCCGCCGTCCCGCGACCGTCAACGCGCCCATCAGCACCAGGCTCGCCGCCAGGCCGACGATCCACGCCCACAGCGGGGCCCCGAGCGGATGGCCGCCCGTCGGTGCCAGGCAGTACGAGAACACGGCCAACCCCACCGCCATCGCCAGCACGGCCCACCAGTCACGGGCCGCGATCGACCGCCGGAACACCATCGACGCCAGCACCAGCGTCATCGGCAGCTCGCTGATCAGCAGGGGCTGCACCACCGACACCGGGCTCACCGCCAACGCCACCGCCTGCAGCCCGAAACCCAGCACCACCGCGCCGATTCCCGCCAGCCACACCGGTCGGCGGACCAGGTCCCACAACATGCGGATGGAGAACGCCATCCGCGCCGGCTCGTCGCGGTCCGCCTTGCGCTGCAACACCGAGGCCGCCGCGTTCATCGCGGAGGCCAGCACTGCCAGTAGGACACCGAGCATTCCACCGGATACCCCGGATCCACGGCGATTGCGCACCCACCTTCGGGGTATTCCAGGGCATGACACGCATGAGTCCGGAGGACAGCGGTCCGACCGACGTGGAATCACCTGTGGACAGCCCGCGCCTGAGCACCGGCGCGGTTGTCGTCTACTTCGACCCCGAGCCCGCCGGCCCGGACTCCTTCTGCCGCGCCAGCGCCACCGGCCCGGAGATCATCGACCCCCGCACCCACGACTGGTGGGCCCCGGTCACCCGCCCGGACGGCACCGTCGACCTGTTACCGTCCATTCTGGTCGTCAGCATCACCTGAGGCTCAGGCGCGGTTCTCCTCCAGGACGAGGATCGCGCCCTCGGTGTCGCCGTTGCGGTCGCGCAGCGGGCTGGCGACGACGCGGACGTCATGGAACACCACCGAGACGCCGAGCAGCTCCCGCTCGCTGTACTCGGCGCACGAGGTCACTCGGTGCCCGCCACGGCGAGCACGGCCCACACCACCTTGCCGCCGTCCCACGTCGGGGTGGTGCCCCATGCCTTCGACATCGCGTCCACGAGGAACACGCCGCGACCGCCGCTCTCCGCCGAGCCCGGTTCCAACCGCGACGGCGCCCGGTTGCTGCCGTCGCGCACCGCGATGGTCAGCCGTCCGCGGCGCAGCTCCAGCCGGAGTCCCGCCGCCGACTGGCCGTGCAGAATGGCGTTCTCCACCAGCTCGGAGACGACCAGGCAGGCATCCTCGGTCAGGCCGTCGACCCGCCACTCCCGCAGCGTCTCGGTGACGAAGCGACGGGCGAGCGCGGGGCTGCCGTCCGATGGCGGAAGTTCGAGCTTGGCCACCTGGCGGGCGGGCGCCCCCTGCAGCGCGCGCATCGCCTCGGCCACCAGCGCGAACGTGGGCACGAAGCGGTCGAGGGCGCCGCGCCGCAACAACTCCCGGGTCCGGCCGGGCCGCGCGACCAGCATCACCTGCAGGCCAGGCCAGTCGCTGGCCCTGCGGGCCACCACACTGAACACACTCAGCGCGAGCGGCGTGACCACGGTCGCCCGGTCTAGCTGAATGATGACGCCGGACGGCTCGTCGGCGACGCACTTCATCAGCGCGGTCCGCACGCCGGCCACGCTCGCCAGGTCCAAGTCCCCCACGAGCCGCACGAGCACCGCCTTCCCGCGCTGGCTGACGTCGACAGCGAGGTCGGAGCGCAGGCTCATAGCGCCGTTCCCTCGTCGGTGAGAACATCGTCGCCGTCCGGGCAGCTGAAACCCGACGGCTCGCCACGGGCGGCGATCGACATCAGGCCGGCCGTGCCGTCGTCGAGGGTCCCGGACAGCACGACGCCGATGGCGCGCGGGCCGACAGCTCGCGCCGCGGAGCGGAACAGCGCGTCGACCGCCGGCAGGGCGCTCGTGCCCCCGGCGGGCATGTGCAGCACCACCGGCACCGCGGCGGGTAAATCCGTCGGCGACGCCGACAGCAGGCCGCGCGATGACTCGACTCCGCCGGCTGATGCGCCGACGACAACGACGTCGCGGCAGTGGGGCAATTCCGTCACCCTTTTCGGCGGTTCGATTCCCGAATCCGGAGGCTACCCCCTTCAGGAAACCTCACACTTCGGAACGCACCCGGGCTCGCCCGCGCCGCCGATTGTCCCGCCGGCGGCGGGCGATGACCAGCCGCCGCTCGTGCTCGTCCTGACCACCCCAGACGCCGTAGGGCTCCTCGGCGATGATGGCGTGCCGGCGGCACTCCACGATCACCGGGCAGCGGGCGCACACCGCCTTCGCCCGCTCGTCCCGGTCCTGTCGGGCCGACCCGCGTTCCAGGTCCGGGTGGAAGAACACCGCTTCGGGGCCGCCGCGGCAGGCGGCCCGCAGCTGCCACGCCCAATCGGCGGCGACCGGTCGGGGGAGGACTCTCCTGCTGGTCATGCCTGCCGGCTTCCCGCTCAGCGCCGGGTGAAACGGCTAGCCGGAAACGGCTTCGGCGACGCTGGCGTAGACGGGGAAGGCGGTGGTCATGCCGGTGATCTCCAGCGGCCGCAGCACCTTGCGGGAGCTGGCCACCAGCCGCAGCGGCACCGCGTTCGCGGCGGCGTGGGCGCGGGCCTCGGCGAGCATCTGCAGCCCGGACGAGCCGAAGAACGTCACGTCGGACAGGTCGACGACCACCGCCTCGGGATGGCCGTCGACGGTGCGGGTGAGCACCCGCTCGACCGCGTCCCGACTGGTCATGTCGATCTCGCCGCTGACGTGGACAACGGAGACGGGGCCCATCGTGTCGACCGCGGCCAGGGCCGGCGGGACCGCATCGGCGGGCGTCGGAAAACCTCCGTCACTGCCCATGACCTCGACCATAGCCACGGGTGTCGGAGGCGGCAACAGCTGGCGGCAGCGTGAACTCGACACGTGTGCCGGCCTCGGATCCGCGCACCTCGGAGCGCACCGACGCGGCCTTGATCATGGCCAGGCCGCGGCCGCGGGTGCCGTTGTCCGTGGGGACCGGCCGCCAGCTGCCGCCGTCGGTCACCACGCCCGTGACGGCGCCGTCCGGGGTGCACCGCAGCTCGTAGCTGAAGTCGCCGGCGGGCCGGTCCCGATAGGCGTGTTCGACGGAGTTCGCCGTGGCCTCCCCGATGACGAGCAGGAGGTCGTCGGTCAGCGCCTGTGGCAGTCCCGACCGGTTGGCCCACTCGGTGATGTCGCGTCGGGCGACGGACAGCTGGTCGGGGCGGGCCGGCAGGGTCCCTCGCAGCGGCTCCGGCACCAGCCGGGCGACCACGAGCGCGACGTCGTCGCCGGGGCCCTCGTCGGTGAGCAGGTGGTCGACCAGCCACACCGCCAGTTCCTCGGGCGGCAGGTCCGCCGCGGTGGCGGCCAACCGTTCCAGGTCGGAGTCGAGGTCGGCGTCCCGGCGCTCGACCAAGCCGTCCGTGTAGAGCACGATGCTGGCCCGCGGCGACAGGGCGCACCGCGCCTCGGTGAACTCCATGCCGGTGCCCAACCCCAGGACGGGTCCGCGAGCACCGCTCAGGAACTCGCCGCACCCGTCGGTGATCACCAGCGGCGGCAGGTGGCCGGCGCTGGCCCAGCGCAGCTCCCCGGCGGCGCAGTCGATCACCACGCACACGGCCGTCGACGCCAGGGCGTCGGGGATGCGGGCGGCGAACTCGTCCAGCCGGGCCAGGGCGCTGGCCGGCGGGTGGCCCTCCAGCAGGTACGCGGCGAGCGTGCTGCGCAGCTGGCCCATGGCGGCCGCGGCGCGCGGGCCCTGGCCGACGACGTCGCCGACGATGAGCGCCACCCGGCCGTCGTCCAGCGGCAGCACGTCGTACCAGTCGCCGCCGGCCTGGCTGAACGCCGCACCGGCCAGGTAGCGGGCCGCCAGCGCGAGCCGGTCCAGCTGCGGCAGCCGGGCCGGCAGCAGGCTGCGCTGTAGCGTCTCGGCGATCTCGTGCTCGGCCTGGTACAGCCGGGCCCGATCCAACGCCTGCGCGCACTGTTCGGCGAGCGCGAGCGCGGCTCGCTTGTCGCCGGCGCCGAGCGGGAACTCGTGGCGGCTGCCCAGCGCCAGCACACCGATGCACGTTCCGTTGGCCAGCAACGGAATCACCGCGCCGGAGCGGAAGCCGATGGTCCGCGCCCGGTCGACGAAGTCCGGGTACTCGTCCCGCCAGTCGTCGACCCGGTCCAGCCACAGCGGGGACAGGCTGCCCACGGCGTCGGCGACGGGCGAGTGCTCGCGGAGGTCGAGCCGCTCCAGCCCGTGCCGCTGACCGGCCACGATCAGCGGCTGCAGCCGATGCGGGTCGCGCAGTTCGAAGACGACGAACTCGTGGTCCAGGAACAGCCGCCGGCCGTGCGTCGCGGCGGTCTCGGCGACGCGCTGCGGCGACGTGGCGGCGGAGAAGTCCGCGGTGGCCTGCTGCAGCAGCGTCAGCCGGCGCGCGGTGGCCTGCTCCTCGGCCAGCAGCAGCGCGTTGTCCAGCGCGATGCCGGCCCGGTCGGCGATCTGGCTCGCCAGCTCCAGGTCCCGCTCGCAGTACGCGGATTCGTCGCGGGAGCGGCGCATGGTCAGCACGGCCAGCACCTCGCCCCGCGCGCACAGCGGCAGCGCGATCTCCGTGTCGCTGATCAGGGTCGGCTTGGCCACGACCGTCATCGTCGGAGTGATGCTCTCGCCGGCCTCGGCCATGGTCACCGGCAGGCCGGTGTCGGTGACCCGGGTGACCGCGCAGCCGTCCGCCAGCCGGCTGTCGATCAGCACGCCGATGAGCCGGTCCAGCCGCTGCCGCACGCCCGACTCGGCGTCCAGCGCCGTCCCGACCAGCGCCAGCAGCCGCTGCCGTTCGCTCTCCCGGTAGCGCTCGTTGACGTCGACGCAGCTGGCGACGTGCCCGCCGAACTCGGAACCGCTGCCGATCGGCACCGCGTGCTCCACCATCCAGTGGTACGCCCCGTCGGCGCGGCGCAGCCGGTACTCGATGTCGAACGGCTGGCCGTCCCGAGTCGCCCGCTCGAAGGTGGCCAGGTAGCGGTCGCGGTCGTCCGGGTGCAGCGCCGCCCGCCACTCGTCGGCCAGCCCGGCCGTCCCCGTGAACTCCGACCAGCCGCGGTTGGCCAGCACCCGCTTGCCGGTCCGGTCCGACGCCCAGATCAGCGCCGGTGCCACGTCCGCCATGGTGCGGAACCGCTCCTCGCCCTGCCGGCGGACCCGGCCCAGCCGGACGTGCGTGTTCACCCGGGCGAGCAGTTCGCCGGCGGCGAACGGCTTCACCAGGTAGTCGTCGGCGCCCGCCCGCAGCCCCTCGGCGGCGGCCTCCTGCCCGGCGCGGGCGGACAGCAGCAGCACCGGCAGGCGAGCCGTCCTCGGGTCCGCCCGCAACTCCCGGACCAGGCTGATGCCGTCGAGCACGGGCATCATCACGTCGCTGATCAGCAGGTCCGGCGGATCCGACCGGACCAGCTCCAGCGCGTGCGCCCCGTCGCCGACGGTCCGCACGGTGTGCCGCACGCCGAGCAGACGGGACAGGTAGTCGCGCATGTCGGCGTTGTCGTCGGCGACGAGCACGTAGCCCGGCCCCCGGTCGAACGGCCCGCCGGAGGGCACGTCCGGCGGCAGCCAGCGCAGCGCCTCCTCCACGTACGGCGTCGACACCGGCGCGGGCTCCGCACGCGTCTCGACGGCCAGCCCCTCGCCGAACGGGATGCGCACGGTGAAGCACGTGCCCTCGCCGTCGACGCTCTCGGCGAAGATGTCGCCGCCGTGCAGCCGGACGAGTTCCCGCACGAGCGCGAGGCCGATGCCGCTGCCCTCGGTGGACCGCGCACGGGGCTGCTCGATGCGGTGGAACCGCTCGAACAGCCGGGGCATCTCGTGCGCCGGAATGCCCACGCCGGTGTCACGCACGCGCAGCACCACGTGGTCGCCGTCGGGCCGGAGGGTGACCGTGACGGAGCCGTCCAGGGTGAACTTGAAGGCGTTGCTCAGCAGGTTGAGTATGACCTTCTCCCACATCTCCCGGTCCACGTGGACCGGCCGGCCCAGGGCGGGGCAGTCCACCTCCAGCGCCAGGCCGGCCTTCTCCATCGCGGCCCGGAACACGCTGGCCAGTTCGGCGGTCAGCACGGCGAGGTCGACCGGCTCGTAGTGGGCCTGCACGCGGCCGGCCTCGATGCGGGAGAAGTCCAGCAGGGCATTGACCAGCTTGCCCAGCCGCATGGCGTTGCGCTCGATCATCGACAGCTGCTCGTCGATCTCCGGCGGCGCATGTTCGCGAAGCTCCCGCAGCGGCCCGGTGATCAGGGTCAGCGGCGTCCGGAACTCGTGGCTGATGTTGGAGAAGAAGACGGTCTTGCTGCGGTCCAGCGCCGCCAGCTCCTCGGCCCGGCGCTGCTGCGCCTGGTACGCCTTCGCGCCGTTGACCAGGGCCGCGATCTGGTCGGCGATCAGCCGCAGGAACGCCCGGTAGTCCTCGTCCAGGGCACGCCCGGCGCTGGCCGCCAGCACCACCGCGCCCAGCGGCTTGTCGCCGGCGTCGCTGCGCAGCGGCAGCACCATCGCCTCGGTCGGCGGCGTCGCCCAGCCGCCGTTCGGCAGCCCGCTCACATTGGTGACGACCACCGGCTCACCGGTCCGCATCACCTCGGCCAGCGGCCAGCGGTCGTCGACGGGGCCGTCGAGGTGCACCGACACGTACGGGAGGTCCGGGCCGTGCCGGTCGGCCCACTCCGCGATCCGGCGGCACGCCTCGTCGACGGTCGTCGCCCCGGCCTGCGCCCCCAGGTCCTGCAGCGCGGCCATCCGCCTGGTGCCGACGACCCGCCCGGTGGTTTCGGTGACGGGGGTGAACACGCCGACGATCGCGCCTTCGTCGTCGATCACCGGGCTGTAGGAGTACGTGTGGTACGTCTCCTCCCAGTACCCGTGCCGGTTCATCGGCAGCAGCATGTCGTCGGACCAGGTCGCCTCGCCGGTGGCGAGCACGCCCTCCAGCATCGGCCCGACGATGTGCCAGATCTCCGACCAGACCTCCCGCCCCGGCTTGGCCAAGGCCGGATGCTTCGAGCCGAGCAGCTCGCGGTACGGGTCGTTGTAGAACACCCGCAGCTCGCGACCCCACCAGAGGATCATGGGAAAGCGCGAGGTCAGGCAGATCCGGACGGCGGCGCGCATCGCCTCGGGCCACCCCTCGGGCGCGCCGAGCGTGGACATGGACCAGTCGTAGGCGCGCATCCGCGCGGCCATCTCGCTGCTGCCAGGAAAAACGTCACTCACCGACCCGGCCGGCCTCTCTGCGACGGGACTCCATGCCTCCAGCTTGATGCAGGTCCGACGGTCCGGCAACGCATGCGGGTTTGGCGTTGCCGGACAAGGGGTATCGGTCAATCCGTCACGGTGTGCGCCAGTCGTCGCTCGTCAGGTGGGAACCGGCCTGCGGACCCATCTGGAGCATGCCGCCGTCGACCACCAGCGAGGAACCTGTGATGTAGCCCGCGGCGGGTGTGGCGAGGAACGCAACCGCGGCCGCGACCTCCCTGGCCGCCCCCGGCCGGCCCAGTGGGATGCCCGGGCGGCGCTCGGTGTGCGGGTCCACGTCCTCCTGGCCGGTCATCGGCGTGGAGATCTCGCCGGGGGCCACCGCGTTGACGGTGATGCCGTGCTCGGCCAGCTCCAGCGCGAGGACCTTGGTCAGCATGCCGGCGCCGGCCTTGGCCGCGCAGTACGGGCCGGCCCCGACCCGGGGCGCGTGCTCGTGCACGCTGGTGATGGTGATGATCCGGCCGCCCCGGCCGCCGTCGATCATGTGCTTGGCCGCCCGCTGCGAGCAGACGAAGACCCCGTCGAGGTCAACCGACAGCACCTCGCGCCAGGTGTCGAAGTCGAGGTCCATGACCCGTTCGTGGGTGCCGGTGCCGGAGCAGTTGACCAGCACGTCGATGCCGCCGAGTTCGTCGGCCAGCTCGTCGATCACCGCGCCGGCGGTCGGCAGGTCGGTCAGGTCCAGGTGCCGGACGGCCGTCTTGACGCCCTGCTCGCGGGCCTCCTGGGCGGTCTGCTCGGCGCCGTCCTCGTCCCGGTTGTACGTGATGCCGACGTCGACCCCGCCGCCGGCCAGCGCGACGGCGACGGCGCGGCCGATGCCGGAGTCCGAACCGGTGACGACGGCGGTCAGGGGGCGTGCTTCGCGTTCGCTTGCGGCAGTCATGGCCCTGGCGTACCCGCGTTTGCCGCCGCCATGCGTGGGCAACCATGAGCCGTGCCCACCCGTCACGTCATCATCGACCCGATCGCCGACGGCTCGAACGACCTCGCCTTCCGGCGCGGCCGCTGGATCCTCGTCGGGCAGGGCATCGTGTTCGCCCTCGCCGGCGGCTGGGCGTTCGTCATGGCGCTGCTGCAGGGGCAGGTTTTCGTGGCCGGCGTGCACGTGCCGGCGGTGCAGGCGGGCATCATCGCGGTGACGGGTCTGGTGTCACTGGCGTGTGCGCTCCGCCGCCGGGCCGCCGCGCTGCTGTCGGGTGTTCAGTCGTCGCTGTTCTGGCTGCTTTTCGTGGTGTCGGCAGCGGTGCGCGACTCCGGACCGTGGCAGGAGGTGTTCGGCTACGACGCCGGCGCCTCGCTGGCCTACCTCGTCGTCGCGATACTGGGGCTGGTGCTGGTTCTCTGGCTGTTCCCGCGGGCGTTGAGCGACCCGGACTGGCCGTCCAGCGTGATGCGCCGGGATTGAGGGGCAGCCCGGTCGGCTGCCCCTCTCCGGTCACGACCTGGCCTTGGCGGTCTTGCGGTTGTTGGCCTTCTGGATCGCCTTCACCAGCTGCTGCTTGGTCATCGTGGACCGGCCCGGCACGTCCAGCTTCTTCGCCACCTCGTACAGGTGGGTCTTGCTGGCGTTGGCGTCCACGCCGCCGGCGGTCTTCTTCGCCTTGGCGCGGTTGCCCTGCGCCGCCTGCGGATCGGACGGGCCCTTGTTCTTCTTGGCTTCCCAGTGGTCGCCGACCTTCTCGTAGCTGTGCTTGAGCGCGGCGAACGCCGTCTGGTGCGAGCGCCGGCCCTCGCCGTACTCCTCGACGGCCGCGTCGTGCGCCTTGATCCACGTGCGCTGCGCCTTCTGCGGGGACCGCTTGAGGGTGCTGGGCAGTTCCTTCGCCCCGGGCATGGCCATCACACTCCAGTGTCGACTTCGGACGGGGACGGGATACCTCGGCGGGGCCCGGTCGAAAACCGCAGTTTGTCGCCGATGCGGCGGGGTATCCGTGGGTGTCTCGTCTTATCCGTGCCGGGAGGAGTGGGCCCCGTGTCGACCGATGCGATCGTGCTGCTGAAGGAAGACCACAAGACGGTCGAGCAGCTGTTCAAGAAGTTCGAGCAGGCCGGTGACAAGGCGTACGCCACGAAACGCAGGCTGGTCGACTCCATCATCAAGGAACTCACGACACACGCCTACATCGAGGAGACCATCTTCTATCCGGAGGCGCGCAAGGCGGTGCCGGAGACCGAGGACCACGTGCTGGAAAGCGTGGAGGAGCACCACGTCGTGGTGTGGATGCTCTCGGAGCTGGCGAAGCTGGAGGCCGACGCGGAGAACTTCGACGCCAAGGTGACGGTGCTGATCGAGAACGTCCGCCACCACGTCGAAGAGGAGGAGAAGGACTGGTTCCCCGAGGTGCGCAAGGCGATGGGGCGCAAGCAGTTGCAGGAGCTGGGCGCGCGCATGGCCGCGGCCAAGGCGGACGCGCCGAGCGATCCGCTGGCGCTGCAGAGCGCCTGAGGACGGCGGTCATGTCCACGGTCTCGCCGAGCCGGGCGGTGGCGGGCTTCGACTCCGCCACCGCGATGCTGCGTGCGGTCTCGCTCGCGTTGCGGGGCAAGCGGTTCGCGGTGCTGGGCCAGAGCCGGCTGATGGCGGCGCCGCTGCACCTGTCCAACCTGCTGCCCGAGGCGCTGCGCACCCAGCTGTACCGCATCTCCGGCGCGGCCGAGGGCGTGACACCGTCGATGCTGTCGTCGATCGACATGCAGCAGGTGGCGTCGTGGATGACCGGCCACTACGACGACTGGCCGCCGCAGTATCCGGGCGTGGTCATCGGTTCCAGCAACGGCGCCATGACGCACCTGTGCGCCGCAGCGGGGATTCCATGGCTGCCGCAGACGCTGCTGGTGCCGGTGCGCTGGTCCGGCAACGACCCGGACCGCCCGGTGCTGGCCGCCGAGTTCGGCGCCGAGGTCGCCGATCCGTTACTGGCCAACAATCCTGACGTCGCCCTGCACCACATGCACGACGGCAACCAGGACCGGCTGATGATCGACCTCATGACGTACTTCCGGCTCAAGTGGCTGCGGCTGCCCCGGGCGTACGAGGAGTTCCTGGCGACCCGGCTGATGCCCGGCGCGCCGATCGTGCTCGTGGACTGCGAGCTGTCGTGGCCGGTGACCAGGATCGGTGACCGCCACGTGTTCCAGACCGGTGCGTACGGCGGCCTCCGGCCGGACGAGTACCTCGGCGGCAGCCCACGGGTGGCGGAGTTCCTGTCCGAGCAGGGATCCCCGCTGCGGTCCTTCGACTCGCCGGCGGCCGACGACCACGCGCCGGAGGCGGAGTGGGGGTTCGAACCCTCGCTGGGCGGCGAGATCGAGCGGTGGGCCGCCGCGCACGGGCATCCCGTGCACCGGATCGTGTTCGACGAGCCGCACGGGTTGTCGGCTGCCGTCGCGGACATGCACCGGGAGTGGCTGCTGGCCGCCGGCCGGCCGGCGGACCGGCTGCTGGTGGAGTCGTTCGTGATGCTCGACCCGGTCGGCGTCAACCAGGCCGGGCTCGTGCCGTTCTGGACCGCCTTCCCGGTCCGGGACGCGCTGCACGCGGTGGCGGGGTATCTGCGGGAGCGACGGTACGCGAACGTCGACGTGCTGATGTTCCCGCACGGTGTGCGGTCGGCCGGCATCGCCGAGCCGGAGGACTGGTTGCGGCTGCGCGAATACAGCGGGGCCGTGCGGCTTCCGGCGACGGACTTGGGTCGCTATCCGGAGGATTTCGCGGCGCTGGCAGCGTATTCGTCGGCGATTCCGCGCGGCGACGACCGGCAGTTGCGGATCGGCGTACAGAGGGTGCTCGATCAGCTGGAGCATGCCCGTGCCAGCTGACGTCGTGGTGGTGCCGGGCCTGGCCGTCTCGCGCTACCTGGAGCCGACCGTGCGATGCATCGAGGCGACGGGTGCGCGGTGTGAGCTTGTGCGGCTGCCGGTCGAGGGTCCGCCGGTGGGGATTCCGGAGTACGCAGCGGTTGTGGCTGAACGGATTCGTGACCGCCACGTCGTGTTGGTGGGGCACTCGTCGGGGACGCAGGTCGCCGCCGCGGTGGCGCGGGAGATGAAGGTGCGGCGGTTGGTGCTGGGGAGCCCCACCGTCGACCCCGCGTACCGGACCGTGCCGCGGGTGATGGCGCGGTGGATGATTGACGGCACGAGAGAACCGGCATCGCTTGGGCGGCAGGAGTTTCCCGAGTGGGGGAAGGCAGGGCTGCGGAGGATCTGGGTGCTCCTGCGGTCGATGCTGCGGTGCCCGCTGGAGGAAATGCTGGATGGGGTGCGGTGCCCGGTGGTTGTGGTGCGGGGAGAGCGGGATCCCATTTGCACGCCGGGGTGGGTCGCGGGCCTGGGCGGGGAGGTTATAACGTTGCCGGGGATGCCGCACGCTTTTCCGTACATGGATCCGGAGGGATTCGCGAAGATTGTGTTGCGGGATTTGTGAGTGGTGGGGTTTTGTTGCGTGGGTGGGCCGATTTTGTGTGGAGCCATCTGGACGATGGCCTACGAGGGGCGATTCCGGGGCAGGCTTCGCCTGCCCCTCGCGCGGAGAGCTTAGGCCATCGTCCACCTCCACACAAAATCGGCCCAAGTGCATTGCTGGGGGTGGTGGGTTGGCGGTTGTTGGTCGCTGTGGAATTGTCAAAGAACCGGGGGTCAGTATTCGAAGGGGCGAGTCGTGTAATGGCGGCCGGTCGGGGTGGTCCAGTGTGAGGTGCCGTCAGGGTCCCTGGTCACGGTGTAGTTGTCGTGTTTGCGGTGGTGGTGCCAGGCGCAGAGGCCCTGGAGGTTGGCGGGCTCGGTCTCGCCCTGCGGCCAGGGGGTGATGTGGTCGTACTCCTGAATGGGGCTGGCGCAGCCGGGGGCGGTGCAGGTCCCACCGGCGGACGCGTGGGCGAATTCCTTCATCAGGGTGGTGGGGCGGTAGGTGTCGGTGGTGATGGCGGTGGCGTGGCGGTGTTCGTCGAGGAGGATGCCCCGCCACGGGCCGTGCATGGCCAGCTCCCGGGCAGCATCCGCTGAGATGGGTCCGTAGCCGGCGAGGTGGCCGGGGTCGTTGGTCAGGCCCATCAACGTCTCCATGGAGAGGGTGACGAAGGTCCGGACGTTCCAGTCGCGGGTCGTGCCCCGCAACCGGTCGAGTAGGACATCGGAGCGTTTCTGGTCGGTGGTGCGGTCGTCGGCAGGGAGGGCTTTGGCGTCTTTGCAGAGTTGTTGGAACACGACGTGGGCGTCGGTGGCGGGCAGGATCCAGGTCAGTTTGGCCATGCCGTCGGGGAGTGGGGAGAACTCGACCCGGCGGTCTTTGGTGGCTTTGTGGCAGCGTTGCTCGTAGCCGTCGGGGTCGGCGTGGGCGACCAGGGCGGTGGTCTTGCGGCACAGCTGGGTCCGGTTCAACCCGGCGGCCACGTCGACCAGTGCATCCTCAACCTCGGTGACCAGGTCGGGGGACAGGTGCCGGACCCGCTCCCGCACCGCGTCCAGTCGGCGGAAGTCCAACTCGCCGCGTCGTAGCTGGTCGGCCAGCCGGGGCAGCATCTCCAACACCACACTGGCTTCTTTCCGCCGGGCCACGGTCTGTTCAGGTTCGGTGAGGGCCATGGCGAGCTCGGTGGGGTCCTCGGTCCGACGCAGCGCGGCCAGCTCGACCCATTCGCAGGCGGACTTCAGTTTGCGGGCGAGAATGGACACCGTCACCAACTGGTCGGCGCCCAGACTTTCCCAGTCCACACCCATGACCAGGTCGAACAGGTCCCCACTGGGTTCCCTGTTCTCCATTTCACGGGTGAGTTCTTCCATACCTCCAGAATACTCGCACGCGTGATCGAACTCGAATCACTAACGGGTGATTGTTTCATGCATAATCGCGCCGACCGCCACTCCGGCGGTGAGACCGAACACCTGAGCGTGGATTTTGTGTTGAGGTGGACGATGGCCTGAGCTCTCCGCGCGAGGGGCAGGCGGAGCCTGCCCCGGAATTGCCCCTCGGAGGCCATCGTCCAGAGGCTCCACACAAAATCCACGCGACCCACAAGTGCGACCACGCAACCCACAACCATGACCACGCGACCCCCATCGCAAAAACCCGCCCCCAACCGACCACCCCAAAACCCACCACCCCCGACCGCCAACGCCCCCCACGTTTGAACGACCCTCACCACCGGGCATCTTCCCCCCATGACCGACAGACCGGGTCTGACGCTGGGCGTCGAGGAGGAGTTCCTCCTGGTCGACGCCACCGGCCGCCTCGCTGCCGCCGGCCCCGAGATCTCCGAGCAGATCGACGACATCGACGACCTGGACGGACAGGTCGAGCACGAACTCCGCCGCTGCCAGGTGGAATCGGCGACCGCCGTCTGCGAGACGATCGACGAGGTCGTCAACGGCCTGCATGCCCTCCGTGACGGCCTGGCGGCCAAAGCCGCGGAGCAGAACCTCCGTCTGCTCCCCAGCGGCACCGCCCCCATGGCGGACGACCGTCCCCCACGCTTCACCCCCGACGTCCGCTACCACCGCATGGCCCGCGAGTTCGGCGCGATCGCCCAGGCGTCGCTGACCTGCGCCTGCCACGTCCACGTGTCGATCCCCGACGCCGCAACGGGATTACGCATCAGCAACCACATCCGCCCGTGGCTGCCCGTGCTTCTGGCACTGACCGCCAACTCCCCGTTCCACAACGGTGACGACACCGCCTACGCCAGCTGGCGCCACGTCCTGTGGACCCGCTGGCCGTCCGCCGGCCCGCCGCCGCACTTCGATTCCGTCGACGCCTACGAGTCACGGGTCGAGGCGCTCACCGTTGCCGGCGCGGCACTCGACCGCGCCATGCTCTACTGGGACATCCGGCTCTCCGCGCACCAACCCACCGTCGAGGTGCGCATCGCCGACGTGCTCCCGACCCCCACCGAAGCAGCCCTGCTCGCCGCGCTGATCCGCGGCCTGGCCGCCCAGTCGGCCGACTCCCGCCCGGCCGCTCAACCCCCACCGGAGGTCCTGCGGGCGTGGCTGTGGCGGTCCGCTCGCGACGGCCTCACCGGCCGGTGCGTCCACCCCCGCACCGGGAACCTCGTGCCCGCCTGGCAGGTCGTCAACGACCTGGTGGCCGACCTCAAACCCTGCCTCGGTGACGACGCCGACTTCGTGACCCAGGCCCTGGCCCAGGTCCGCGCCTCGGGCAACGGCGCGCAACGTCAGCGGGCCGCCCACGACAACGCCGAAAACATGGCCGACGTGCTCGACGTGCTGGCCTGGACGGGCTGACCCGCGCTGGTTTCCGCTGGTGACGGCGCGGGAATCCGAGCGCATGGACCACAGCAAGGCGCCGGTGCTCGACGCGCTCGTCGAGTACCACGAGCAGCGCATGACACCGTTCAACCCGCCCGGCCACAAGCAGGGGCGTGGGGCGGACCGCCGGGTCGTCGACGTCGTCGGGGAGGGCGTGTTCCGCAGCGACGTCCTCGGCCCCAACGGGCTCGACGACCGGCTGATGCGACACGGCGTGCTGCAGGAGGCCCAGGAGCTGATGGCCGACGCCGTCGGCGCCGAGCACACGTTCTTCTCCACGTGCGGCAGCTCGCTGTCGGTGAAGAGCGCGATGCTGGCGGTGGCCGGGCCGCACGAGAAGCTGATCGTGGTGCGGCACGCGCACAAGTCGGTCATCTCCGGCCTGATCCTCAGCGGCGTCTCACCCGTCTGGGTGCATCCGCACTGGGACGGGGAGCGGCACCTGTCGCATCCGCCCGGCCCGGACGAGGTGCGGGCGGCGTTCGAGGCCGAGCCCGAGGCCAAGGGCATGCTGCTGGTGACCCCGACCGACTACGGCACGTGCGGGGACATCGCGGCCATCGCCGAGGTGTGCCACGAGTTCGACCGGCCACTGATCGTGGACGAGGCGTGGGGCGCGCACCTGCCATTCCACCCGGACCTGCCGCCGTGGGCGATGGACGCCAACGCCGACCTGTGCGTGACGAGCGTGCACAAGATGGGCGCGGCGGTCGAGCAGAGCTCGGTTTTCCATCTGCAGGGCGACCGCGTGGATCCGGCGGTGCTGAAGGCGCGCGAGGATCTCCTTGGCACCACTAGTGCTTCGTCACTGGTGTACGCCACATTGGACGGTTGGCGGCGGCAGATGGTCGAGGACGGCGAGAAGCTGCTGTCGACCGCGTTGTCGCTGGCGCACCGGGTTCGCCGGGAGATCGACGAGCTGCCGGGGTTGCGGGTGATGGGGGAGCGGGAGTTCGTGGGCCCCGACCTGGCGGCATCGTTGGATCCGCTCAAGGTGGTCGTCGACCTGTCCGGCCTGGGCATCAGCGGCTACCAGGCGGCGGACTGGCTGCGGGCCCGCAAGCGCGTGACGGTCGGCCTCTCCGACCACCGGCGGATCGTGGCGATCCTGACCATCGCCGACGACGACTACACGGCGTCGGTGCTGGTGGACGCCCTGCGGGACCTCACCCAGGCGGCCGAGCGGATGAAGCGCCCGCCGGCCGTCGACCTGCCCCGGCCCGACGAGTTGGAGCTCCAAACGGTGATGCTGCCGCGCGACGCCTTCTTCGGCGAGACCGAGCAGGTCGACGTGGACAAGGCGGTCGGACGGGTGGCGGCCGAGATGATCAGCCCGTATCCGCCCGGGGCGCCGGCGCTGGTGCCGGGTGAGGTGATCACCCGCGAGGTGCTGGACTACCTGCGCAGCGGGCTGAACGCGGGCATGCAGCTGCCCGATCCGGCCGACTCGGAGCTGAAGTCGGTCCGCGTGGTCAAGGATCCGGCGTGACCGTGCACGAGCGGGTGCGGGAGGAGGTCGAACGCCACGCGGACGAGCTGTGGCGGATCAGCCTTCTCCTGCACGACAAGCCGGAACTCGCCTTCCAGGAGCACCTGGCCAGCGCCGAGCTGGTGTCCGCGCTCACGGCGGCGCAGTTCGAGGTGGAGCACGGCGTCGCCAGCCTGCCGACGGCCTTCCGCGCCCACTGGGGCACGGGTGCGCCGCCGCGGGTGGCGTTGCTGCTGGAGTACGACGCGTTGCCGGGGCTCGGGCACGCTTGCGGGCACAACCTCATCGCCACCGCCGGCCTCGGCGCCGCGCTCGCCGTGCGGTATGCGATGCCTGATCTCGCCGGGACGCTGATGGTCATCGGCACGCCGGCCGAGGAGGGCGGCGGTGGCAAGGTGCTGGAGCTGAAGGCCGGCGTCTTCGACGGGATCGAGGCGGCGCTGATGTTCCACCCCGGCGTGCACGACTGGCGGTACGCGCCGCTCACCGCGCAGATCGAGGTCGGCGTCCGGTTCCACGGCCGCGCCGCGCATCCCACCGGCAATCCCACCGAGGGCATCGACGCGCTCGCCGCCCTCGTGCAGCTGTTCGGGGCGTTGGCGATGCTGCGGTCGCGGCTGCCGCTGGGTTCGCACGTGCAGGGCATCATCACGGAGGGCGGGACCGCCACGAACATCGTGCCCGACCTGGCCGAGGGGCGGTTCGGCATCCGGGGCCTGACCACGGCCGCCCGTGACGACCTGGTGGCGCAGCTGACCGAATGCGCCCACGGCATCGCCCGGGCGACCGGCACGACCGTCGATGTCTGGCCGGCGAGCGACGGCTACCAGCACGTTCGTGACAATGCCGCCCTGTCCGGCGCCTTCGCCCAGCACATCGCCGAATCCGGTATCACCCTGGGCGAGCCGACGCCGGGAGTTTTCCTCGGCTCCTCGGACATCGGCGACGTCAGCAACACGCTGCCGGCGATCCACCCGTTCGTGGCCATCGCGGACGCCGACCAGTCCGACCACACGCCGGAGTTCGCGGCGGCAGCCGCCAGCCCGCGGGGCCGGGCGGTGATGCTGGCCGCCGCACGGGCGCTGGCCGACACCGCCGTCGACGTGCTGACCCGGCCCGACCTGCTCGACCGGGCGTGGCGGGACTTCCACGCGGCCGGTTGAGTGCCGTGTTCGGCGGGTATCTCGGCGGGGTGATGAGCACGGTCGGAGTCGAGGAGGAGTTCCTCCTCATCGACCGCTCCGGCACCACAACGCCGCGGGCGGCCGAGGTGCTGGCGCGGTGCGCCGGGCCGCTGCCCGCCGGGATGAGGGTGCAACGGGAGTTGCGCGACACCCAGGTGGAAGTGGCCACCGGTGTCTGCAGTGACGCCGCCGAGCTGCGGGGCCAGCTCGCGGCCGGTCGCCGGGCACTGGCCGCTGCCGCCTCCGCCACGGACGTGCGTGTGCTGGCCACCGGCACGCCGGTGCTGGGCTCCGCGCAGCCGGAAAAGGCTGTGGACCCACGGTTCGGCCGCGTCGACGAGCTGTACGGGGACATCGCGAGCGATTACGAGGCGTGCGGTTGTCACGTGCACGTCGGCGTGCCGGACAAGGACACGGCGGTGGCCGTGGTCAACCACGTGGCCCGGTGGTTGCCGACATTGCTGGCGCTGTCGGTCAATTCCCCGTTCTACAATGGACAGGACCGCGGCTACGAGAGCTGGCGCATCGTGCAGCAGTCGCGGTTCCCGGGCTCCGGCATCGCTCCCTGGTGCGCCGATCATTCCCGGTGGCAGCAGGAGGTCTCACGCCTGGTGGACTGCGGAGTTCTCGTGGACGAGAAGCAGACCTTCTGGTTCGCCCGGCCCTCGCCGCGGTGGCCCACGGTCGAATTCCGCGTCGCCGACACCGCGGCCACTGTGGACGATGCCGTGTTGCAGGCGCTGCTGTGTCGTGCGCTGGTGAACACCGCCTTGGCGCAACTGGACCGTGGGGTGGAGGCGTTGCCGGTGCAGACTGCCGCCGCGGCCGTCTGGACGGCGTCCCGGTACGGAATGGACGGTCCGGCCGTCGATCCGGTGCTGGGAAAGCAGGTGTCGGCCTCCGTCATGGTGGCGCTGTTGCTCGATCATGTGCGGGACGCGCTGGTGGACGCCGGCGAGCTCGACGAGGTGCACCGGTTGCTGCGGGACCGGTGCACCGGGGCCACCCGCCAGCGCCTGCTGGCCGCGGCCGGCCTGTCCGCCGTCGTACGACAGCTTTCCTTGGGAGGCAACGATGATCGCTAGGGGACCGCTGTCCGAGGAGGTCATCGGCGTGCTGCGCCGGCCCGCCGGGTCGGTGCGGCCGTCGGGCCCGGCCGACGACGCCGACCCGTTCGGCGAGGACCTCCAGCTCGCCCTGCACCTGTGCTACGAGCTGCACTACCAGGGGCTGCCCGACGTCGACCCGGCGTGGGAGTGGGACCCGGACCTGTTGCGGTTGCGCGGTTCCATGGAGCGTGTCTTCGAGGACGCCTTGCACGCCGCGGTTCCCGGCGGCGACGACGTGACCGGGGAGATCGACGAGCTGCTCGTCGAGCACGTGCCCGGCAGCGGGCTCAGCCACTTCCTGCGTGACGAGGGGGAGTGGTGGCAGATGCGAGAGTTTTTCGTGCACCGCTCGATCTACCACCTCAAGGAGGCCGACCCGCACGCGTGGGTGATTCCCCGGCTGAGCGGCCGGGCCAAGGCCGCGCTGGTCGCCGTCGAGTTCGACGAGTTCGGCGGCGGCCGGGCCGAGCGGGTGCATGCCCGGCTGTTCGCCGATCTGCTCGACGCCGCCGGGCTTTCGTCCGGATACCTGCACTACCTCGACGACGTGCCGGCCTGTTCCCTGGCCACCGTCAACATGATGTCGCTGTTCGGTCTGCACCGCCGGCTGCGCGGCGCCCTGGTCGGCCACTTCGCCGCCGCCGAGATCAGCACCGGGCCCAGCGCCCAGCGGATGGAGAACGCGTTGACCCGTCTCGAGGCTCCCGACGCCTGCCGGCTGTTCTACACCGAGCACATCGAGGCCGACGCCGTGCACGAGCAGGTGCTGCGTCGTGACGTCGTCGGCGATCTGCTTGCTCGGGAACCGGAACTGGCCGCCGACATCGTGTTCGGCATCCAGGCCACGGAGTTGCTGGAGCAGCATCTTGCCGACCACCTGCTGTCCTCCTGGCGGAGCGGCCGGTCCTCGCTGCGTCAGGAGTCGCGGACCCTCTTGCGGTGACTGGTGTCGCAGAACGGGTAGCGCTTGCTGCGTCGGCAGGCGCACACCGCCACCACGAACCGATCGGACCGCGCCGTCGTGCCGTCCGGCAACACGATCTCGACGGGCCCGTCCACCAGGACGGGCCCGCCCGGCTCCACGACCACGCGGCGGTGCTCACGGTCGGTCGGCACGGATCACCACCAGGTCCTCGTGGCGTTGCCCCGGCTCGATGAGCCCCTCCTGCTCCAGGAACTCCGTCCTGCTCCGCATCACCGGTCCGAACGGGATCGTGCTGGTCAGCACCACGTCCGCCCGCAGTCCACCTTCCCGCAACTGCCGCAGCGACTTGTCCGTGTCGGACAGTGCCGAGTGGACCATCAGCAGAAACCCGTTCGGTTTCAACAACTGTGGCATCGACCTGCAGATCGGGTCCAGCAGTGCCCGGCCGTCCTTCCCCGCGTTCCAGGCCCTCCGTCGCCCTCGGGTGACGGTGTCCGCCGGACACGGCACGTACGGCGGATTCGCCAGTACCACGTCGAAAGACGCCTTCGCCGGCAACGCCAGCATCGACCCCCGCAACGCCGTGATTCGCTGCCCGTTCAACCAGGCGTTCAACCGCGCCGACAACACCGCCCGCCTGGACACGTCGATGGCGACGACGTGCCTGGCCCCCAACATCGACGCCGTGATCGCCAGCGCCCCCGTCCCCGTGCAGATGTCCAGCACGCGGGCTCCCGGCGGAATCCTCGCCGCCGCGGCGGCCTCCGCCAGCAGCCAGGTGTCCGACTGCGGCCGGTACACGCCGGGCGAGCGGAACAGCCGCAGCGCCGGCGAGGGAACGAGCCGCTCCTCGAAGGTGGTCACCGCTCCGGAATAACCCCAGCTGACCAGTCCAAACCAGATGTCCCCGACCCCGGCGAGTCACGCTCTCCGGCACACCGAATGTAGGTTTCGAGCAGAACTGAGATTCGAGGCTCACTTCTGCCCGAAAGCGACATTCGGTGTGTCCCAGAGCGTGACTCGCGGGGGTCAGTCGTCGAAGTTGATGCGGGTGAGGAGGCGGGCCACGGAGCGTTCCACCCGTTCGAGGTCGGTGGCGGGGCGGATGGTCATGTCCTGCTCGAAGGCGCGGACGACCCGGGGATCCACATAGGACTTGCGGGCGATGGCGGGGGTGTTGCCGAGGTGGTGCGCGACCTGTTTGAACATCTCGCGGACGGCGGTGCGCTTGCTGCCCTGGCCCTTGCGGCCGGCGAGGATGACGGCGGCGAGCACGGTGGCGTTCCAGGTGCGGAGGTCCTTGACGGTGAACTCGTCGCCGACCAGCTCGTGCAGGCGCTCGTTGACGTCCTGGGAATCGAGGGGACGCCAGTCCTTGCCGTTGCGGTACATGAGCAATCGGTCACTGCCGGTACGGGAGCGTTTGAGGCTGGAGACGGCCTTGGCCAGCTCGGGATCCTCCAGGGCGACGCGGCGTTCCTTCTTGCCCTTGGCGAGAAAGCAGAAGTCCAGGCGGTCGCGGCGGACGGTGACGTGGGTACGGAGCAGAGTGGACACGCCGTAGGTGCCGTTGGACTCGACGTACTCGTCGTTGCCGATGCGGAAGACGCCCTGTTCGAGCATGCGAAGGGCGACGGCGGTGACGCGCTGGCGGGCCAGGCCGCCGGCGTCGAGGTCGGTGGCGATCTGCTGGCGCAGGGCGGGAAGCTTGGCGGAGAGTTTGCGGACACGGTCGAACTTCTGCCGGTCGCGGTCCTCCCGCCACTGGGTGTGGTAGAGGTACTGCTTACGGCCCGCGTCGTCGGTGCCGGTGGCCTGGATGTGGCCGTTGGGCCAGGGACAGATCCACACGTCCCGCCACGCGGGTGGAATGGCCAGCGCCCGGATCCGGTCGAGGGTGGCGGGATCGGTCACGGGCGTGCCGTCGTAGTGCTGGTAGCCGAACCCGCGGCCACGGCGACGCCGGGTGATGCACTCGCCGGTCAGCCGGCTCCGTCTCAACCGCATAGAGCCGGAATACCCGTTCTGCTCAGGCGGAACCGATCGTCAGCCGGTGTTGCTGGTCGCCGCGCCACTCCAGCAGCAGCGCGGTGGCGTCGTCCTGCAGCCGGCCGTGCTGGTGCGAAAGCACGGCACGCATCAGCCGCCGCAGGGTTTCCGGCGCGGGGTAGCCGTCGGCGGCGCCGCGGGCGACGAGGTCGGTGAACCGCTGCAGCCCGAATTCGCGGCCCTGGTCGTCCCGCGCCTCGGTGATGCCGTCGGTGTAGAACAGCACCCGGTCGCCGGGCTGCAGCTGGTACCGGCACTCGGTCGCGGGGATGCCCAGGTCGAAGCCCATCGGCGGCGCGGGCGGGCAGCGCAAAGTGGTCAGCCATCGGCCCTGCCGGATCAGCAGCGGCGGCGGGTGGCCGCGGTTGACCCACGTGAGCAGGCCGGTCGAGGGCCGAAGGTGGGCCAGCACGCCGGTGGCGAAACGCTTCCGGTCGAACTGCCGTGCGATGGCGTCGTCGATCGCGTCCCCGATCTCCGCCAGCGGCGCGCCGCGCCGGCGGGTGTTGCGGCACGCGCCGGTGGCGAGGGTGACGGTCAGGCCGGCGGACTGGTCGTGCCCCATCGCGTCGAAGACGGACAGGTGCAGCAGGTCCGGCGACACCGCGTAGTCCACCGCGTCGCCGCCGATCTCGTACGCCGGCTCGAGGACTCCGGCCACGGCGAGGTCCTTGGTGGCGAAGGTCAGCGGCGGCATCAGCGGCCAGATCACCTCCGACGGCAGCGACATCGGACGGGACCGGACGACTGTCGGGTAGCTGTCGCTGTGCAGACGTTTGCTGACGATCAGCAGCGCCGCCAGCGAGGCCAGGGCCCGCAGCCTCGCCACCGTGTCGTCGTCGCCGGCCGTCGCGCCGAGCACGCCGATGCGCTCGGTGCCGTCCAGCATGGGAACCCACAGCGACGACTGGCTGGTGACCACCTGCACGTTCCGGAACGCCCAGCCGGCCGCGGTGGTGTCGATCGCCAACCTTTCCGCGGTGTCGTCCAGACGGACGAGGTGCTCCTCACGTAGGTCCGCCAGGTACGCCACCACGTCCGTGAGGCCGGCCGCCGCCCCGTGCCCGGCGACGAGGCCGGCGAGGTCGTCGAAGGTGGCCAGGTGGCTCGCCTCCAACAGGCCGGCCAGCATCCGTGCCACGGAACTGGGCGCACTCATACCGCACGGCTACCCGTCGGCCCGGCCGCTAATCGGGCGATTGTCCGCCCGGCGCACGGGTATCCGGCTCCCCATGACCAACCAGGAACTCCCCTTGCCCGACTACGACCACCTGCCGGTGTCGTCGTTGCGACACCGGATCCGCAGCCTCCGCGAGGACGATCTCACCGAGCTCCGCGGCTACGAGAACGGGCACGCCCGGCGGGTCGCCGTGCTGGAGATGATCGATGCTCGGGTCGACGCGCTCCGGCACGGCGCCCAGCCCTCGACCGGCGATCCGACGGCGCGGCGGCCGGAGCAGCCGCCCGGCGTCGACGCGGGGCCCTCGGTCACCCGCCAGACCGCCGCGCCGCCCGGTGGGCCGCCGCCGCACGGCACGCCCGCGCAGCCGGCCCATCCGAAGGCCGATCGGCAGACGTGAGATGGCGGCCGGCTCGATCACCTTCATCGGCACGGCCACGACCCTGCTGCGGCTGGACGAGTTCACCGTGCTCACCGACCCGAACTTCCTGCGCCGGGGCCAGTGGGCCTACCTGGGCAAGGGCCTCGCCAGCCGGCGGCGAACCGAACCCGCCCTCCAAGTCCACGAGCTGCCGCCGCTGGACGCCGTCGTGCTCTCGCACCTGCACGGCGACCACTTCGACCGGACGGCCCGGCGTGGCCTTGACCGCGCGACGCCGGTCGTCACCACGCCGAAGGCCGCGCGCCGGCTGCACAGTTCCGGCTTCGGGGAGGCCGTCGGGCTGCGGACATGGCAGCAGCAGGAACTGCGCAGCGGACCGGCATCGCTGGTCATGACGTCGCTGCCCGGCCGGCACTCGTTCGGCCTGGTCGGGCGGCTGATGCCGCCGGTCATGGGCACGCTGCTGGAGTACCGGTCGCACGCCGGGGCGCGGCCGCTGCGGATCTACCTGACCGGCGACACGCTGATGCACGACGAACTCGGCGAGATCGGCCGGCGGTTCCCCGAGATCGACCTCGCCGTGGTCCACCTCGGCGGCACCAGGGTGCTCGGCGCTCTGGTCAGCATGGACGGCCTCCAGGGCCGTGACCTGCTGGCCATGCTCGAGCCGCGGCACGCCGTGCCGGTCCACTACGACGACTACGGCGTGTTCAAGACGCCGCTGTCGCAGTTCCGCGACGTCATGGCGGCGAGCGACCTGTCGACCTCGGTGCACTACCTGGAGCGGGGCCAGACCCACCAGATCACCACCGTCCACTGAACGGAAGGCACGAGGTATGAGAACAGCAGCCAAGGCGGGAATCCTCGCCGGCGTCGGCGCGGCGGCGATCGCGCTGGGACGACGTCTCCAGGCCGCGAGCGACAGCCGCGACGACCACTGGCTCGCCGTGACGGTCAACTGCTCGCCCGACCAGCTCACACCAGCCGAGTCGCTGCCGGAACCGTTGGCCCGGCTGCGTGATCGCGTCGAGCTGCGGGTGCGGCCGGCCGCCGGGGACAAGGGCACGGAACTGCTGGCCCGGCCGGACGACGAGAGCGTGTCCCGGTCGGATCTGCGGGTGGCGTTACGGCAGGCGAAGTCCCTGATCGAGACGGGGCTCGTGATCCACCCGGACGCGCCGGGGTCGGCACATCCGGGGCCGGCCGGGCGGCTGCTGGGCGCGGTCGTGGGCCGGGCGCAGAAGGAGGGCCGGCTGTGAGGGCGCTGTGCTGGGAGGGCGTCAACGACGTGCGGGTGCAGGACGTGCCCGACGCGCGCATCCAGGACGCCGAGGACCTGGTGCTGCGGGTGGGGCTGAGCACCGTCTGCGGCTCGGACCTGCACCTGCTCACCGGGCACATCCCGTTCATGCAGGCCGGTGACGTCATTGGGCACGAGTTCATGGGCGAGGTCGTCGAGGTGGGGCCGGGAGTGACCCGGCACAAGCCGGGCGACCGGGTGGTGGTGTGCTCGTTCATCGGCTGCGGCCGGTGCTGGTACTGCCGGCACGACCTGTGGTCCCTGTGCGACAACACCAACACCGATCCCGGCATCACCCAGGGGCTGTGGGGCGCCGACCCGGGCGGCATCTTCGGCTACTCGCATGCCATGGGCGGCTTCCGGGGCAGTCACGCCGAGTACGTCCGGGTGCCGTTCGCCGACCACACCGCGATCCCGATCCCGGACGGCGTCGACGACCAGAGCGCGTTGTTCGCGTCGGACTCCGTGCCGACCGGGTGGATGGGCGCGGACCTCGGCGGCGTCCAGCCCGGGGACGTCGTCGCCGTGTGGGGGAGCGGCGCGGTGGGGCAGATGGCCGCCCGGGCCGCCCAACTGCTCGGCGCGGAACGGGTTCTCGTCATCGACCGGTTCGACTACCGGCTGCGCCAGGCCGAGCGGGTCTTCGGTGTGGAGACGCTGAACTACGAGGCCGTCGACATCGGCGCCGCGCTGCGGGAGGAGACCGGTGGGCGCGGTCCGGACGTGTGCATCGAGGCGGTGGGGTGCGAGGCGCACAGCCCCGGCCCGCAGCACGTGTACGACCAGGTCAAGAGCAAGCTCAAGCTGGAGACCGACCGGCCGATCGCGGTGCGGGAGGCCGTCTTCAACTGTCGCAAGGGCGGTTCCGTGTTCGTGCTCGGCGTGTTCACCGGTTTCGTGGACAAGTTCCCGCTCGGCGCGCTGATGAACAAGGGGCTGACGTTGCGGGCCGCCCAGCAGCACGGCCAGCGCTACGTGCCGATGCTGCTGGACCGCATCGCCAAGGGGGAGTTGAGCACCAGTCACCTCGCCACCCACATGCTGCCGTTGGAGGAGGGCGCGCTCGGATACGAGATGTTCAAGGAGAAGACGGACGGCTGCGTGCGGGCGGTCTTCCGGCCGTGACCGCTCACGGACACGCCGGCGCGTCACAGGGGACCGTGGCTTCGGCGAGCATCGTGACGACGTCCTCGGGTTTGCCGGCGCGGGCGAAAGCGGCGAGTTGCCGTGACGCGCCGGCACCGACCCGGCCGAGCTGACGGGTCACCCGCTCGACGAAGTCCTGGTCCTCGTCGTCCAACACCGGGCGAACCTCCGCGACCAGCCGGTCGAGGGCGTGGAACTCGGGCGGGCTGCCGCTGGGGGCGGCGCAGCGCCCACGGAGCCCGTCCCGCGCGGAGAGCCATAGGTCCGCTCGGATGACCTCCTGCGCCACCTCGGGCGCGTCGTCGTCGGTGAGCAGCGCCAGGGCGACCAATCCGCGCACCAGGACGGCGATCAGCGCGGCCTCCTGCGCGGTGATGGTGACGTCGCAGACGCGGATCTCCACCGTGGGGTACGTCGGCGAGAGCCGGATGTCCCAGTACGCCATCGCCGGATCCAGCAACGCCCCGGAGCGAGTCATCGTGTCCAGCGTGGAGTCGTACTCGTCCAGCGACCGCAGATACGGCGGCGGCCCGGCGGAGGGCCAGTTCGACATCTGCATGTGCCGCCAGCTGGCGTAGCCCGTGTCGGCGCCGTCGTTGAACGGGGAGTTCGCGCTGACCGCCAGCAGCACCGGCAGCCACGGCCGCAGGTGGTTGAGCACGTGCAGCCCGGTCTCCCGGTCGGGCACGCCGACGTGCACGTGGCAACCGCAGACGTTGGCCGACTTGAGCAGGCTGCGGAAGTGGCTGGCGATCTGGTGGTAGCGGCGTTCGGACGTCAGCGGCGGGGGAGTGGCCTCCGGCAGCGGCGGCGTGCCGCTGGCGATGAGCCGGAGGTCCCGCTCGCGGGCGGACGCCGACAGCGTCTCGCGCAGCCGGCACAGATGGCCGAGGAGCTCGCCCACGCCGGTGCAAACCGGCGTCGCCGACTCCACCTGGCAGGCGATCATCTCGTGCTGGAGCTCGTCGGTCTCGCCGCCGGAGCCGCCCAGCACGGAGCGGCCCGCCGGCACGGGGCGGCCGGTGGCGTCGACGACGAGGAACTCCTCCTCGACGCCGAAGGTCAAGCCGGAATCGGCCACGATCGCACCTCCCCGGCCAGCACGGCGCCGGCGATCGCGTCGGCGTCGCGGCGGAACGGGCTGTCCTGTCCCGGCCGGCCGGTGCCGACCTGCGTGAACCAGCGGGTGTTCTGGGTGACGACCCCGATGGCGTGGATGTCGCGGTCGGGCACGCCCCGGGCGTCGACCACGTGGAAGGGGGACCTGGTGACGGCCAGGCCGCCGCTGGCGAACCGCCGCCCGGTGGCCGGGTCCGCGTTGACGTGCTCGCTGATCATGCCGTCGGCCAGCAGTTGGCGCAGCAGCGGGTTGGTGTCGCGGCGCAGGTCCGCACCCGGCGCCCGGGCGTCCAGCAGGACGTCGGCCAACCGCCGGGAACCGGCCACCGCGGGCGATTCCGTCACGAACAGGCCCGAGTCGCCGGCCGAGAACCGCGCGTCGGGGCCGACGACGTCCACCACGCCGGCCTCGATCAACGCCGCCAGCTGCTCGACGTGCGCCACGGGCGGCCCGGCCGACAGCAGGAAGCTCATCGGCGCCCAGCGCGTCAGGAAATCCCGCTGCGAGTCCGGCAGCAGGCCGTCGAAGTCCACCACGTCCGGCATGGCCGGGCGCAGCGAGCGCATCACCTCCAGCGCCGCCTTGACGGGGTCGATGGTCGACCCGGCCGAGGCCCTGGCCACGTCCTCGCGCAAAACGCCGAGCAGCCGGGACCGGAACTCGTCCGGGCCGCCGAACCCCTGGTCGGCGAAGGGAGCGGCCAGCTTGCCGACGTCGAAGGGCGGCACGTCGTCCAGGTCGAAGTCGGCCAGCGCGTCGAGGCTGAAGGCGGCGGCCGCCTCGTCGCCGTGCCGCTGGCGCACGATGCAGCGGTAGTACGCGTACTCGAGCTCGGCCCGGACCAGCGGCTCCACCTCGGCGGCGAAGTCCAGCTTCGCGCTACCACGGCGGTCGGCGGCGGCCGCGCGCAGCTCGGCCAGCTTGTCCTCGGTGAGGATGACCGGGCGCGGAGCGAGCTCGGCGGGCTCGGTCAGCTCGGCGCGGGCGAGGAAGGGCAGGCCGCTGCGCGACCCGGCGACCATCCGCGGCTCCAAGCCGCTGGGCACATAGCGCAATTCACCGGCCAGCCGGACGAAGCGGCCACCTCGACCCACCGACAGCGCGCGGGTGACGTCGTAGAACGTCAGGCCCAGGCCGCGGATCGCGACCGTGCTGTCCGGTTCGATGTCGTCCAACGGCATCGTCGCGGCCATGCCACCGCGGATGTAGCGGCCATGGTTCATCAGCCGGAGCTCCTCGTCGTCGGGCTCCAGACCACTGTGGCCGGTGGCCAGGACAACCTTGTCCACAACGAGATCAGGATGTCCATTGTCGACGGTGAGGTGCAGTTGACCGTCCACACGGCGCAGTGCCGTCGCGGTGCCGGTCAACGGGAACACCCGCACGCCGGGCGGGGCGGACGCGCACAGCCGGGCGAAGGTCTCCCTCAGGTAGCGGCCGTATTTCGCCCGGCTGGGGTACGTCTGCCGGGCGGAGTCGGCGTCGTGCCCGGCCCACTCGGCGAACGACCGCGGTGTGCCCGGCGAATCGAGGGACTGCGCCGTCAGTTCGGCGGCGGTGGCGTTGGTCGCGTACCACTCGGGCTGGTCGCTCCGCCACACCTGGCCGGAGCCGTGCTCAACCGGGTCCAGAGCCCAGATCACGACCTCTTGGCCGCCCGGGCGGCGGCGCAGCCGGACCAGGAGCCGTTCCAGCACGGCCAGTCCGCGCGGCCCGCAGCCCACGATCGCGACCCGCAGCCGCTGGTTCCGTGACGTCATCGTCCGTTGCCTCGCACGGCGCTCTGGTACCCGCCCGAGGACTGGGTCAACCTTTGTTTATCCGCCCCAGTTCTGGGCATGCCGGCAGCATGGAGCAGCCTCGTGTCTTCGACCGGATCGCCGACGACGAACGACTGGACGCCGTGGGCGACGCGTTGCGCCGGGGTGTGCACGCGGTCCTGCGCCCGGGTGTGGTGAAGGATCTGCTGCACGGCGTGTTCCTCGGCCACCCGCTGCACCCCGCGCTGGTGCAGGTGCCCATCGGCTGTTTCGCCAGCGCGGCCGTGCTCGACATCGGCGGCAACTCCCGGGACGCCGCCCGCCTGATCGGACTCGGTGTGCTCAGCAGCGTTCCGGCGGCCGCGGCGGGACTGGCCGACTACGCGGACAGCCAGCAGGACCACCGGCGGGTCGGCGTCGTGCACGCCGCGGCCAACTCGGCCGCCCTGGTCTGCTACGTCGCCTCGCTGGCGCTGCGGGCCAAGGGCCGGCGGCGTGGTGGCGTCCTGTCGGCGATGGCGGGCCTGACGTTCAGCATGGCCGGGGCCACCCTCGGCGGCGATCTCGCGTTCCGCCGGGCGGTCGGCGCCAACCATTCCGAGCACGCCTCGCGGGTCGGCCCGGCCGACTGGTGTGATCTCGGCTATGTCGAGCAGTTCGCCGAGTCGAAGCCGACGCGCCGGATGGCGGGGGACATCCCGGTGCTCGTGGTGCGGCGGGGCGAGGACTTCGCGGTGCTCCACGACCAGTGCAGCCACATGTCCGGCCCACTGTCCGAGGGGGAGCTGACGGAGGTCGACGGCGTCGACTGTGTCCAGTGTCCCTGGCACGGCAGCGTTTTCCGGCTCGACGACGGCCGGCCGGCCCACGGGCCCGCCACCGCGCCGCAGCAGCGGTTGGACAGCCGGGTACGTGGCAGCCGACTCGAAGTCAAGATGGCGTAGGGGAAGCGGTGTCCGACGGAGATGTGATCACCTACAACGAGGACGGCGTCTGGAAGACGCGGGTGGAGGGCAACAGCAGGGCCTCGCGGATCAGCGCGGACCGGGGCGACGCGGTCGCCTTCGGCCGCCGCGTGGCCCGGGAACGCGGGGTCCGGCACATCGTGCTGGACCCCGCGAAACCCAATCCCGACAGCGATTCCTAGTCGGCATCACCGCGCCGGACTCGGGTACACCCCGGGTATGCGCGCTGCTGATCCCACCCCTGTGCGGGGCCGCCGAGCCTGGCTTCGCATCCTGGGCACCGGGTTGGTGCTGTGGCTGCTCACGGTCGTGGTGACGTTCCTGACCGGAAATCCCAATCTGGTGCCGACCCTGGTGCTGCTGGGCAGCTTCCTCGTCCCTGTCACGTTCGTCGCCTGGGCCTTCGGGCACCGTCACAGCGGTGAGGTCACCGCCGAACTGCTGCTGACCACCTTCATCACCGGCGGTGTGCTCGGTGTGCTCGGCGCATCTCTGCTGGAGACGTACCTGCTGCACCCGTCGGCCGGCCTGTTCATCGGTGTCGGCCTCGTCGAGGAAGCCGTCAAGCTCGCCGCCCTCGCCGTGCTGACCCGTCGCCTGACCCGCAAGTACGCCCTCGACGGCATGATCCTCGGCGCCGCGGTCGGCTTCGGCTTCGCGGCCTTCGAGTCGGCGGGCTACGCCTTCACGGCATTGTTCACCGAGCAGGGGCTGTCGCTGATGGACCTGGTCCAGACGGAGATTCTCCGAGGCCTGCTCGCGCCGGTCGGTCACGGCCTGTGGACGGCGATCCTGGGCGGTGTGCTGTTCTCGGCCAGCGACCATCGGCACTTCGCGTTCACCCGCCGCCTGCTGCTGTCGTACCTGGGTGTTTCCCTGCTGCACGCGCTGTGGGACGCCATGCACGGCATCGCCCTCGCGCTCACGCTGCTGCTGACCGGCACGCCGAGGCAGTTCGAACTGCTGGAGCAGGGCTACCAGCCCCGGCCGACACCGTTGCAGGTCAACCTGTTCACGGTGTTGAGCTGGGGCGGTCTCGCGGTGCTGGCCGTGATCGGTGTGCTGTGGCTGGTCATCGAACGCCACACCGCGGCCCGCTCGGAGCGGTCCGCGGTGTTCTTGCGTCTGCCGACGATCCGGTGAGGTCAGCCTCGCCCGGTGCGCTGCTGCAACTCGTCGATCCGGCGCGAGGCCTCCGCCTTGGTCAGGTTCTCCGGCGGCGGCTCCTCCCCGGCCTCCTGGGCCAACGTGCCCAGGTACGAGGCCTGCGGGCCGGTCATCGGCTCCTCGCCGGTCGTCCACTGCTCGACGGGCTTCTCCGGGTTCAACTCGGGCTCGCTCATCGCGCACCTCCCACACGCATCGGTTCGACGCGCCGGGAGTGCCCGACCGGGCGCTGGTCGAAACCCTGTTCGAGAAGTCAGTCGTGGGACCGGCGCAGCAGCAGCCGCAGCAGCACGATCAGCCCGGCCAGCCCCAGCAGCACCATGCCGGGCCGCTGGCGGACCACGTCCATCGTGCGGTGCGCGGGCTGCCGGACGGCCTCGGGCAGGTCGTCGATCTTGCGCTCGGCCTCGTCGAGTGTGTGCACCGCGGTGTCCTTGACCTGGGCAGTCGCCTGCTGGGCCTTGCCGGCCGCGGTCGCGGCCACCTGCTGGGCCTTGGCCCCGACCTTCTGCATCCCCTCGCTGGCCCGTGCCTGCACGTCGAGCTTGTCGGACAGCTGCTGCACCGTCTCGCCCAGCGCCTCACGGGTGCGCTCGGCCTGCTCTCGCAGCTCCGCGGCCTGATCCTTCGCGTTCATGTCGCGCTCCTGTTCACGAACCGGGTGGTGACGGGCGGATACCCAGCCGTGAATCGGACGACACCCGGGTTGAGCGCACGAGGTTCCGGTTACTCGCACTGGGTTGCTTACACTGGGACGAACGGAGGCCGTGGATGTCTGGACTGCCGCTGCCGGTGCTGCTGGCCATCTTCGCCGTGGCCGCCGCCGCCATCTGGATCGCCGGTGTGCAGCTGTCCAACCAGACCGACGTGCTGTCCACCCGATTGCACCTCGGATCGGCGCTGGGCGGACTCATCCTGCTGGCGGTGGCCACGAACCTGCCGGAGCTGGCCATCGTCGCCACCGCGGCGGTGTCGGGCAACCTCGGCGTGGCCGTCGGCAACATCCTCGGCGGCATCGCCATCCAGACCGTGGTCCTGGTCGTGCTGGACGTGGCCGGCGTGCGCGGCGGGCGGCCGCTCACCTACCGGGCCGCGTCGCTCGTGCTGGTGTTGGAAGGCATGCTCGTGATCGCGGTGCTGGCGGTGGTCGTGGCCGGCACACAGCTCCCGTCCGACCTCATCGCGTTCCGCCTGACGCCGGGGCCGGTGCTCATCACCGTGCTGTGGGTGGTGGGGCTGCTGCTCCTGCACCGCGCCGGCACATCCCTGCCGTGGCAGGAGTCCGGGCAGGCGCCCGACGGCCAGGACCGCCCGCGGGGGCATCGCCGCAAGCACGTGGAGCAGCAGGCCACCGACAAGGGAACCAGCACCGCCAAGGCAGCCGTCATCTTCGGCGTCGCCGCCGTGATCACGCTCGTCGCCGGCGTGGCGCTGGAGCGCAGCGGCGACGCCATAGCCGACCACATCGGACTTTCGGGCGTCCTGTTCGGCGCGACGGTGCTCGCCGCCGCCACCTCGCTACCGGAGATCTCGACCGGCCTGACCTCCGTGCGCAATGGCGACTACCAGCTCGCCGTCAGCGACATCTTCGGCGGCAACGCCTTCCTGCCCGTCCTGTTCCTGCTGGCTACGCTGCTGTCGGGCCAGTCGGTGCTGCCGCAGGCGCAGAACACCGACATCTACCTCACCACACTCGGCATCCTGCTCACTCTGGTGTACGCGGCCGGCCTGCTGTTCCGGCCGACCCGGCGCATCGCCGGCATGGGCGTCGACTCACTGGCGGTCCTGGTGTTGTACGCGCTGGGGGTGGCCGGCCTGTTCGCCATCGCCACGGCGTGAGGTCATCTCGGGCCGAGCAGCGGCGCGACCAGGTCGCACATCACCCGTGACGGCACCAAACCGAGCTGGCTGCCCAGCAACTGCCGGTAGAAGTGGTACTGGCGCAAGGCTTCCGCGACGTTGCCGTCGGCCAGGTGCACGGCGACCAGCTCCCGGTACGCGCTTTCCCGCAACGGATCGGCCGCGACAGCGGTCAGGCCGGCGGTCAGCGCCTCGCGCAGCCGGCCATGGTCGCGGCGGTGCGCGCACAGGGATTCCAGGGCGCTGAGGCGGAGCTGGCGGAAGCACTCCCGGTGCACGGCCACCCAGTCGTCCGGCCAGCCCGGCAGGAGATCCGCCACGAGCGCGTCCGCCGTCGCCAGGCTCTCCACGTTGTCGGCCTGGTGACTGGCCCGGACGAAGTCGACCTGCACTCCGTTGTGCAGGTGCAGGTCGTGCGTTCGGCGCACCACGATCGCCTGGCCGGCCACACGGGCGATCCGCCACAGCGTCGAGCGCAGGTTGCCCGAGGCCCGGCGCTCGGATGCGTCGGGCCACAGCGCCGCGGCCATCGCCGCACGCGTGATCCAGCGCTGTTCCAACGCCAGATAGGCCAGCAACCGCTCCGCATTGGGCGCGAGCGCGACCTGCCGGCCGGCCACGCTGAGCGAGAAGCCCCCCAGCAAGCGCAGCACGACTTGTTCCTCACCCATCGAAGCACCTCGACAAATCCGTCACGGCGATCGGAGTCCACCCGAGGTGCCCGGCCGGCGCGGAAGTAATCGTGTTGCCGGCATTCGACGTGGTCGTCCCGTGACGAGGGGTGACCGCGGTCGCCGGTGGGGCCGCGCTCGGTGACACCCGGGTGACAGCCGCTGCCTAGCGTCCGGTCATCGAATCATCGAGAGGAGAACCGGATGTTCTTCCACACCGGCAAACTGCAGTTCGAGGCCAAGCCGGAGCGGCCGGACCCGGTGTACGCGCGGCGGCTGCAGGAACTGGTCGGCGGCGCGGCCGGCGAGATCACCGTGACGATGCAGTACCTGTTCCAGGGCTTCAACTGCCGGATGCCCGGCAAGTACAAAGACATGATCATGGACATCGCCACCGAGGAGATCGGCCACGTCGAGATGCTGGCCACCATGGTGGCCCGGCTGCTCGAAGGCGCGCCGGCCCAGGTCACCGCCGAGGCGGTGGGCGAGGACCCGGTGCTCGCGGCCGTGATCGGCGGCATGGACCCGCAGCAGGCCATCATCGGCGGCGGCGCGGCGCTGCCCGCGGACAGCAACGGCTACCCGTGGAACGGCCGCTACGTGATGGCCAGCGGCAACCTGCTGGCCGACTTCTACGCCAACGTCGCGGCCGAGGCGCAGAGCCGGCTGCAGACCGCTCGCCTGTACGGCATGACCGACGACGCCGGCGTGAAGGCGATGCTGCAGTTCAACCTGGCCCGCGACACCGCCCACCAGAACCAGTGGCTGGCCGGCATCGAGCAGCTGCGGGAGGACGGGCTCGCCGACACCGTTGAGGATTCGCTGCACGAGGTCGAGGTCACCGAGCACGCCGCCACGCTGTGGCACCTGTCCGACGGCACGGAGAGCCAGAACGGCCGGTGGGCCGCCGGGCCGACCCCCGACGGCCGGCACGAGTTCGGGGTCATCACCCAGCCCCAGCCGCTGGGCGAGCCCGGCCTGGCCCCGCCGCCCGACCCGCTGCTGTTCGCCACCGGCCCGACGGCGGCGCAGTAGGCCATGACCGACATCCTCGTCGGCGCCGAGCCGACCGGCTCCCCGGTCGGCTCGGCGCCGGTCGCGACCGCCCGGGCCAAGGCCGTCCGCCCCGGCTGGACCCTGGTCGGGCCGGCGTTCGTGGTCGCCGTCGCCTACATCGACCCGGGCAACTTCGCCACCAACATGGCGGCCGGCGCACGGCACGGCTACCAGCTGCTGTGGGTGATCGGCCTGGCCAACGTCGTGGCGATGTTCGTGCAGTACCTGTCGGCGAAGTTGGGCCTGGCCACGGGGCGGAGCCTGCCCGAGCTGTGCCGGGAGCGGTGGCCGCGGCCGGTGGTGTGGCTGATGTGGGCGCAGGCGGAAATCGTCGTGATGGCAACGGATCTGGCCGAGTTCGTCGGCGCGGCGCTGGCCCTGCACCTGCTGTTCGGCATGCCGATGCCGGCGGCGGGCCTGGCGACCGCCGTCGGCACCTGTGTGGTGCTGGCGGCCGCGCCGGCCGGGCGGCGTCGGTTCACGGTGACGATCGCGGTGTTGCTGATGGCGGTCGTGCTGGCGTTCCTGTGGCAGATCGGCCGCGCCGGCGTCAGCAGCGAGGCGTTCGGCGGTCTGGTGCCCAGCATCGGCGACGGGGACGGCGTCCTGCTCGCGTGCGGAATCGTTGGCGCGACGGTGATGCCGCACGCCGTGTATCTCCACTCCGGACTGACCAGCGGCGGGGATGGCCGTCGCACCCTACGGAGCATCCGCGGTGACATCTTGGTGGCGCTGGGTATCGCCGGCGTGGCGAACCTGGCGATGCTGATGATCGCCGCCGCCGCGTTGCACGGTCGGGGCGGCGCCTTCGAGACCATCGACGAGATCCGGGCCGGCCTGGCCAGCGCGCTGGGACCGACGGTCGGCCTGGTGTTCGCGCTGGCGTTGCTCATTGCCGGCCTTGCCTCGGCCTGCGTCGGCACGCGGTCGGGGGAGATGGTGATGACCGGTTTCCTCGGCGCCAAGATCCCGACCGCCGTGCGCCGGCTCGTGACGATGGCCCCGGCACTGGTGTTGCTGTGCACGGGTGTGGACCCGACGACGGCGCTGGTGATCAGTCAGGTCGTGCTGTCCTTCGGCCTGCCGTTCGCGCTGGTTCCGTTGGTGGTGCTGACCAGCCGACCGGACGTGATGGGGAAGACGGTGAACCGCCGCCCGACCGTGGTCCTGGGAACCCTGGTGGCGGCGGTCATCTGCGGCCTGAACATGCTATTGGTGGTGCAAGGGTGAGGGGCGCCGATCGGGCGGCGCCCCTCACCGGTCATTCGGACGTGCCGGTCGTGCTGCGGCCCATCACCTTGCGGATCGCGTCGCGGACCCGGTCCACGAGCGCCGTCGGCGTGCCGACGACAACATTCGCGGTGCCGCTCTCCACGCCGGGATGCGGATGCGTCGGCGCGATGGCCTCCGCCGCCCGGACCGCCGCCGCCATCGTCTTGAGCCGGTCCCGGTCGTGCCGGGCGCGCAGCGCCGGGAACTCCTCGCGCTCCTCGTGCTCGGCATGCTCGGCCACGTCCTGGCGCAGCTGGCGGAAGGCCTCCATGAAGTGCTCGGCGTCGGGCCCGAGCTTGTCCAACTGCTGCAGCACTTCCTTGGCGTCGTGCTCCTCCCGCAGCCTGGCCCGCACGACCTGGTCGACGCCCGCCTCCCGGGCCGCCGGGTGGACGACCTCCTCCTCGGCCGTCTCGTGCACGGCCAGCAGGTGCACCAGCCGCTCGAACGCCTGCCGGCGCTGGTCGCCGGTGGACATCTCCACCTTGCTGAACAGCCCCTTGATCTCCCGGTGCTGTCGCAGGAGCAACTCGATGACGTCCAGTTCCTCGTCGGAAGTCGTGCTCACGCCTTCCTCCCACCAAGGTCGTCGACGCCCGTGGCCGTGCCGGCGCGGACCGCGCGGTACGCGAGCAGCCCGAGCGCGATCATGCCGATCCCGAGCCCGAAGTGCAGCCAGTTGTCGGGGGTGTTCAGCGGCACGAAGTTGGCCCGGCTCTGCTGGTCGATGACCAGGCCGTAGATCCACAGCACCAGGTAGATCACGCCGCCGACCACCAGATAGGCCGCCGCCGTGCGGGCGGTGCGGGCCAGCGCGATGCCGGCCACGCCGAACACCAGGTGGACGATGTTGTGCAGCACGGAGACCTGGAACAGTCCGAACAGCTTCGCCATCGAGTCGTGACCGGCGAAGCCCATCATGTCGTAGTCGGTCGTCACGCCCGGGATGAAGCCCAGGATGCCGACCAGCAGGAACACCGCGCCGACGACCAGGGCCAGCGTGCTGGCCAGATTCCGCGACGGGGCGAGTGGCTGTTTGCTGCTCATGGGAGCGCCTCGATTCTTCGTCGGTCCCGCCGACTACCCGCACTGTCCTGCACTACGCCTCACTTCTTTTTCGGATCGCCCTGGTCCGAGCCGGTGTCGGACTGCACGGCCGCCGCGCCGACTTCCGACGGCGCGGCGGTCGGCGTCACGTGGGCCTCGTCGCGCAGCCGGTCGATCATGTGCGGATAGTGCAGTTCGAACGCGGGACGCTCGGAGCGGATCCGCGGCAGCGAGGTGAAGTTGTGCCGGGGCGGCGGGCAGGTGGTGGCCCATTCGAGGGAATTGCCGAAGCCCCAGGGGTCGTCCACCTCCACCCGTTCGCCGTAGCGGTAGCTCCGGAAGACGTTCCAGATGAACGGCAGTGTGGAGGCGCCCAGGATGTACGCGCCGATGGTGGAGACCGTGTTCAGCGTGGTGAAGCCGTCGCTGCCGAGGTAGTCGGCGTAGCGGCGGGGCATTCCTTCCGCGCCGAGCCAGTGCTGCACCAGGAATGTCGTGTGGAAGCCGATGAACGTGGTCCAGAAGTGCAGCTTGCCCAACGGTTCGTCGAGCATCCGCCCGGTGATCTTGGGGAACCAGAAGTAGATGCCGGCGAACGTGGCGAACACGATGGTGCCGAACAGCACGTAGTGGAAGTGGGCCACCACGAAGTAGCTGTCGGTGACGTGGAAGTCGATCGGCGGCGCCGCGAGCAGGATGCCGGTGAGGCCGCCGAGCAGGAAGGTGAGCAGGAAGCCCAGGCTCCACAGCATCGGCGTCTCGAAGGTGAGCTGCCCTCGCCACATGGTGCCGATCCAGTTGAAGAACTTCACCCCGGTCGGCACGGCGATGAGGAAGGTCATGAACGAGAAGAACGGCAGCAGCACCGCGCCGGTGGCGAACATGTGGTGCGCCCACACGGTCAGCGACAGCGCGGCGATGGCGAGCGTGGCGAACACCAGCCCCTTGTAGCCGAACACCGGTTTTCGGCTGAACACGGGGAGGACCTCGGAGATGATGCCGAAGTAGGGCAGCGCGACGATGTAGACCTCGGGATGGCCGAAGAACCAGAACAGGTGCTGCCAGAGGATCGAGCCGCCGTTGTGCGGGTCGAACACGTGCGCCCCGAGCTGCCGGTCGGCCAGCAGGCCGAACAGGGCCGCGGTCAGCAGCGGGAAGACCATCACCACCATGATCGAGGTGATCAGGATGTTCCACGTGAAGATCGGCATCCGGAACATGACCATGCCCGGGCAGCGCAGGCAGACAACGGTCGTGATCATGTTGACGCCGCCGAGGATGGTGCCGAGGCCGGACAGGATCAGGCCGGTGATCCACAGGTCCGCGCCGATGCCGGGGGAGCGGATGACGTCCGACAGCGGCGTGTAGGCGAACCAGCCGAAGTCGGCCGCCCCGCCGGGGGTGATGAAACTCCCCAGCACGATCAGGCCGCCGAACAGGTAGGCCCAGTAGGCGAACGCGTTCAGCCGCGGGAAGGCGACGTCCGGCGAGCCGATCTGCAGCGGCAGGATGAAGTTGGCGAAGCCGAACAGGTTCGGGGTGGCATAGAGCAGCAGCATGATCGTGCCGTGCATGGTGAACAGCTGGTTGTACTGCTCCTGGGACAGGAACTGCAGCCCCGGCCGGGCCAGTTCGGTGCGCATCAGCAGGGCCATCGCGCCACCGGCCACGAAGAAGAAGAACGACGTGGTCAGGTACATGACCCCGATCTGCTTGTGATCGGTCGTGCGGAACAGGCTGAGCAGCACGGATCCCTTGGGCGCGCGCATCGCCGGCGCCAGCCGCACCGGTGTCTGCTCGATCGTGGCCGCCATTGCCGCTCCTCACGCCGTGGTCGACTGCCGGCCCGGGCTACCTGCTCGGGGCGGGAACAAACCTCGTGGCGCGGATTGGCCGTGGTCCGTTCGAGTGACACTCGGATTGAGCCGGTTCCGGACGGGTACTGCCGCCCTGATTCCCGAGCGGCCGGAGGCGTGACCATGAGCGTGCACGAGATCCCCGCTGCAATACCGGATGCCGTCGGACGACGGCTGGACGAGCTGGAGACGCTGGCCCGTGCCGAGCAGGCGATGGCCGACGGCCGCCCGACGGCCGACCAGGAGCTGCTGCTGATGTCCGTGGGCAGCGTGGCCCACCTGGCCCGCCGCCACCGGTCGATCGCCGTGCCGAGCCGGGACGGCAGGCGCAAGCGCTGGTTCCGCCGGTGAACGGGCGGCCGGTGGCGGTGGTGACCGGGGCCAGCCGGGGCCTCGGTTACCTGCTCGCCCGTGAACTCGCCCGGCAGGGCTTCGACCTGGTGGTGTGCGCCCGGTCGGCGGAGGGCATCACCGCCGCCGGTGAGGCGCTGCGACGGGAGGGAGCCACCGTCAGTGCCGTCGTCGCGGACGTCTCGGTGCGCGCGGACGCCGACGCGCTGGTCGCGCGGGCGGTGGCCGACTTCAACCGCCTGGACGTCCTCGTCACCAATGCCGGCACCATCCAGGTCGGTCCAGTGGCCGCGATGGACGTCGACGACTTCACCATGGCGATGGGCACGATGTACTGGGGCGTGGCGTATCCCGTGCTCGCGGCCGTGCCGGTGATGCGCCGCGCCGGCCGGGGCCGGATCATCACGGTGACGTCGCTGGGCGGCAAGGTGCCGGCCCCGCACCTGCTGCCCTACGCCGCCGCCAAGCACGCCGCCGTCGGCTTCTCCGAGGGGCTGTGCGTGGAACTGGCCAAGTACGGCATCAGCGTCACCACCGCCGTTCCCGGGCTGATGCGGACCGGCTCGCCCGACAATGCCCTGTTCAAGGGGAACAAGACCGCCGAGCACGCGTGGTTCACCATCGCCGACAGCCTGCCGTTCCTGACCATGGACGCCGAACGCGCCGCCCGGGCCATCGTGCGCGCCGGGCTCCGCGGGCGGCCGGAGATCATCCTCACGCCGGCGGCGCAGGTGGCCGCCCGCGTCCACGGGCTGCTGCCCGAGCTGACCACCCGTGCGCTGACCCTGGTCGACCGCATGCTGCCCACCGACGAGAGCCCGACCGCGCAACCCGGACGGGCGGTTGCCTCCGATTCGGCCGTGTTCCGCTGGCTCACGACGCTCACCCGCAGGGCCGCCGGCCGATGGCACGAGGGGACCGATCGGACCCGTGGCGACGGCAGACCCGAGATCCGCACGATCCGCACGCCGCCGCCGGAGCGAGCCGACTGAGGGCGCGGTGCGGGCGTTCGAGTGGCGGATTCGGGCTCGTCACGCCGGACCGATCGGCGAGTGGCTGGCTCGCGCCCGTCACCCCGGACCGGCCGGCGCATCACCGGTCGTCGCGTGGGCGACGGTGGACGGACCGCCGTAGTAGAAGGCGCGCACCCGATACGTGGCCCGCTTCTCGTCCGGCAGAGTGACGACGCCACAGGAGTTCACCCGCGGATCCATCACCTGCACCACCTGGAAGTCCTCGGCGCCGGCGGCCTTGATCTCCATCAGGTACCCGTCCTCGTCCCGCGCGTGGTCGACCCAGGTGAGCCGGATGCCGTTGTCGTTCATCACGGTCGCGGCCAGATTGGTGGGAGCGCCCGAGGTCGCGGTGGCGGGCCGCCGGATCGGTTGCGTGGCCTGGTTTCGGCCCGGTTCGGTGCTCGGCGCGGCCCAGGCCTGGTCGTCGGCGTGGGCCTCGTCGTCGTAGGCGCCGGGCGGCAGCGTGACGTCGACGGTGTCGGAAGCGGGACCGTAGTACGGCCGCACGCGGTAGTAGAACGTGGTGTTGGGCATGAGGTTCTGGTGCCGGTAGCTGGTCTGGGCCGGGGGCACGAAGCCCAAGGTGGTGTACGGACCGTCCTGGTGCGTCGCGTATTCCACCACGTGTCCGGCGGGTGCGGGCCCGTCGTCGTGCCATGTCAGTGTGACGTCCACGGGCGTGACGAGAGCGGCGTCGAGGCGGACTCCCGCGGCGGAAGGTGTTGTGCCGCAGGCGGTCAACGCCGCGAGCAGGAGGGCGGTCGCCAGCAGCCGCTTGATCATCGTGGTCACCTCGCTGCGCGGGGAGCGCCGGTCCCCGCGCGAGGACCGGCGCGAGCGATCACTGGTGCCAGAAGTGGATGTCGCTCCACTGGACCGTGATCGGTCCCTTGCCGCTGGCCGTGCGATAGGCGCCGAACTTGTCGTAGAACGTGCCACCGGGGCTGGACTCGGTGTACTTCAACGCCCCGTTGATGTACACCTGGATCGTCTTGCCGGCGGTGTGCACCGTGTCGACGGTGACGGGCGTCCCGATGGTGGCGCCGGTGGCGATGGTCTTCTGGTTCTCCACCGAGTACAGCCGGCCACCGTTCTCCACGGCCAGCAGGAAGTACGGGCCCTGCGTGCCGTGGAACGTCTGCTTGAGACTGATCCGCGAGCCGCCCTGACTGGTGATCTTGAAAGTGCCCTCGAACTTGTGCGCTCCGGAGGTGTAGTCGACGTAGCGGCGCTCCGCGCGGTCGTGCGACGCCCCGGACTTCGAACAGGTCAGCTGGAACGTCAGGTCGCTGACCTTGCCGCAACCCTCCTGCTGCACCTTGAAGCTCGGCGAGTATTCGATCCAGGTCGCGGCCGGCGTCTGCGCCGATGCCGCGGGAGCGACCATCATCGTCACCCCGCAGACGGCGCCGCACAGGGCGGCCGCATAGCGTTTCAGAGACATGTGCACCCCAAATGTTCATGTGGCTGAACCGGGTTCGGCCGGGAATCGGAGGCGAAGCTAGTGAGGGCAACGGAAAGCGTCAATGCGGAAAGCGCCTTCCAACCCCGCTCGGCCGTGCTCAGAGGGGGTGTGTTCACACTTGACTGTAAACGTTTTCAGTCGAGTTGCATCCGGGCTCGGTAGGCGCGGGCGACCGCGGTCCACCACGTGCATTCATCGACGACGCCGATGCCGTCAGCGGTCGGGGCGGGGTGGGCGGCGTGCCGGCGCTCGCTTCGTGCGGCGGCCTTGAGCTGCGCGGCCTCGACGGCGGCGAGAAGCGCCGTGCCGGTGAGGCCGGCGCGGCGGGCCCGGCGTTCGGCGCGGGCGGCGACGGCGGGGTCGAAGCGCGAGGTCAGGGCCCAACGCCACTCGCCGAGTTCGAGCAACGCACGGCGTACGCGGTGATGGGGATCGAACCGCTTTCCGCGGCGGACCAACACTGTGGCGGGGTCGACGAGGCGGTGGAGCGGGCGCAGCCGGCCGAACACCCGCCACATGGTGGCCCACCGCCAGGCCCGAAGCGCGACATCGACGCCGGCCGGCAGGCGGGCGACCAGTGCGACCAGTGCAGTGGTGGGCAGGAAGGTCGTCCCGGTGCGGTGGTGTCCGAACTGGTAGATCAGCAGCGCCACGGCCAGCGCGCCGACCACGCACGCCACGACGTCCAAGCGGCCTCGCACGGCGACGCGAAGGCAGCGGTGGACCAGCACGACGGCGCCGACCACGGGCGGCAGCACGTAGATTGGCGCCATCCACCAGGGACACCGACCCGGGATCGACATCACCAGCGTCGCGACGAGAATATTGGCGGCCACAACGGAAATGTCGTAACAACCGAGCAGTCGTCGCAGCCATGGCGACATCGACCGAACGAACAGCGTCACGCCGGCGACGATCGCCGACACGCCGGCGGTGCAGACGATCACCCGGATCGCGTCGGGCGGCAACGGTCGGTCGGCGGAGCCGGCCAGTGGCCCGACGGAGGTCGACAGCACCGTGCCGCAGTTGATCAACGCGTACGCCGTCCACGCCCGCGGCTGCCACCGCCGGTCGCCGACGGCCGGAATCCGGAACAGCAGGGTCATCGTGCCCAGCACGGAAAGCACCACGTAGCCGGCGTTCAGGGCGGCGGTCACCAGCCCACCTCGTCGCCCCGGCGCGGCCGCCGCTCGGTCAGCGCCGCGAGCAGCGCGTCCGCGAACTCCTCGGCGTCACGCTCGACGGGATCGGCGAAACCGCTGCGAGCGCACGGAGTTCGCTCGTGCTCGAGCACGATGTGGGCGAGCTCGTGCAGCAGGATCTGCAGCCGGTGGTACCACCGCGGCGAATCCGCGCACACGATGAGGTAGCTGCCGTCGGCGAGGGCCAGGGTCAGCCCGCTCAGGCCGGCGTCGGTCATCGGCGTGAAGCACACCTCGAGCCGGCCGCCGAGACGGTCGCGGATGACCTCGCACACCCGACGGGCCGTGGCCTGGTGCGAGGCGTCCGGCGGGACGGCGAGCTCGGCGACCACGGCGTCGACTAACTGGCGCCGTCCTCGTCGACGGTGGGGGAGTCGAAACTCCATCGCTCGCCTTCCTTGGTCCGCAGTGCCTGTGTCACGGCGCGGATCGCGGCCGCCCGCGTCCTGGCGCTCAGGTGTGGCGCCCGCTCGCTGAGCCGGGTGGCGAACTCGATGACCCCCAGGTCACGCATCGCCTCCAGATCGGTCCGTTCCTCGTCGACCCGCCGGGCCAGGTCGTCGTCGAAGAAATACGCGGCGGGCACGCCGAAATGCTGGGCGAGCCCATGAATGTGACGCAACCTCGGATTGTCACTGGCGCCGGTCAGCAGCTCGCGCAGGTAGCTGCCGGAGATCGACCCGATCGCCGCCGCCACCTCTTCCGGCGACTGCGGCCGGTCCGCTGTTTCGAACAGCTGCCGGATCGCGTGCCCGCGCCACGACGGGCGTTCCCCGGGGCGTAGTTCCCGACGTCCGCCGACGAAGCAGGCCGGGTGCACGCCGAGCGCGCCCGCGAGGTCCTCGATGGTCCTGCGGGTCGGATTGTCCTTGCGGCCCTTGCGTAGCTGTGCGATGTAGCCGTGGCCGATGTCGCCACCCCTGCGGGTGATCTCGGCCGCCAGCGCCACATTGGACCGGGTCGCGCACAGGTCGTCCAGCACCGTGGCGAACTCGCCGCTTCTCACCCGGTCGATTGTACTGCTGTGGGAGGGCTTCCACCACAGTTGACATGACCGCTACCGTCGGTTGCACTGCTGAGGGATCGACACCACCGTAGTGCAAGGAGTGTCGGATGCGAGGTGATCGGCGTGGCTGGCCGCCACCGGCTGTCGGACTGCGTGTCGGAGGAGCCCGGCCTCCGGTTCGCGCTGGCGGTGGCGGCCTCGATCGTGGTGCCGCTGATCGCCGCGATCTGCACGGTGGCGGCCGACACCGGCGCGCCGCCGGCCGCCGGTTCCGGCTGCAGTGGCCCCGCGAGACCGAGCTCTACCTCACCGTCGCCACGTGTGTCGCCGCCCTCGCTCTCGCCGGCGTCATCGCGGCGTTGACAATCAACGATGTCATCCAGCAAACTCAGATCGTCCCGGCGGGGGTTACGTGCCGGTGAGTGCTGCGTGCCCATGATGATCGGCGTAGGCTACTGGTGTGGTGCGGGCCAGCGGAACAGTTGACAACGCGCTCGGCCTCGGGCTTCACGACCATGTCTGCTGGAGCTACGACGACGATGCCGAGTTCCGCAGCCATGCCCGCGACTTCCTCATCGAGGGATTGGCCCTCGGCCAACGTGTTTGCTACATCGGCGACGACACGGCGGACGCCCTCGCGGCGGACCTGCGCGAGGTCGACGGGATGGACGCGGCGCTGCGGCGGGGCGCGGCGTGCGTGGCGGCGGTCCGGGACACATATCGCCCGGACGCCGTGGTCGAACCGGCTGCGCAGGTCGCGACGTACGCTTCGGCCACCGAACAGGCGCTGGCCGACGGCTTCTCCGGGCTGCGGGTCGCCGCGGACGTGACCACCATGGTGCGGCAGCCGGCCCAGCACGACGCGTTCGCCCGCTACGAGCACCTCGTCGACCGCTACATGACCGTGCGGCCCTTCGCCGCGCTGTGCGGCTACGACCGGGTCGAGCTGGGCAAGCGGGCGGTGGCGCAGCTGGCCTGCATGCATCCCAACACGACCGAGGACGCGACGCCGTTCCGGCTGTACGGGTCGGCCGACTGCTCCGCGGAACTGGCCGGCGACCTGGACATTCTGAGCGCCGAGCTGTTCCCACTGGCGCTGCGCCGGGCGGAGCCGCATCCCAGCGCGGGCCGGGTGGTGCTCGACGCGTCCCGGGTGGACTTCATGGACCACCGGAGCCTGATGGCGTTGGACGACCACGCCCGTGACCACGGCGTCACGGTGGTGGTACGCACCGACCTGCACACCCCGGCGCACGTGATCGAGGCGCTCAAGCTGACCGGTGTGCGCGTTGACTCCGCCACCTGACCGAGCGGTGTAACCCGAACGGAGCGTGGGTACTCGTCGTCAATCGACGACGAGGAGGCCCGCGATGGTGCGCGACGGCATCGCCGATCCCTGGGGCGCCCGAACTCCGTACGGACCCGGCACGCCCTGGCCGGTCCGCGTCGACAGCCACCTCGCCGAGGGCGTGGCCGAGGAGGACGTGGATTCCTGGGTGCGCGCGGCCGCAGTCCTGCACTCCAACGGCGACGGCATGGACCTCGCCGTGAAGGACGGCCGCATCGTCGGCGTCCGCGGCCGTGCCGACGACCACGTCAACCGCGGCCGGCTCGATCCCAAGGACCTGTTCGGCTGGCAGGCCAACCACAGCCCGGATCGGCTCACCGCCCCGCTGATCCGTCGTGACGGCCGGCTGGTCGAGTCCACCTGGGACGAGGCGATGGCGCTGATCGTCAAGCGCAGCAAGGAACTTCTCGACAGCTCGGGGCCGGGTTCGATCGGTTTCTACACCAGCGGCCAGCTGTTCGCGGAGGAGTACTACACGCTGTCGGCCATCGCGCACGGGGCCATCGGCACCAACCACCTCGACGGCAACACCCGGCTGTGCACGGCGACGGCCGCGGCGGCGCTGAAGGAATCCTTCGGTTGCGACGGGCAACCGGCCTGCTACGACGACATCGACCACGCCGACGTGATCGCGCTGTTCGGCCACAACGCGGCCGAGACGCAGGTCGTGCTGTGGGACCGGATCCTCGACCGGCTGGCCGGCCCGAACCCGCCGGCGCTGCTGTGCGTGGACCCGCGCGAGACGCCCGTGGCCAAGGCCGCCACGCTGCACCTGGCGCCGCTGCCCGGCACCAATGTCGCGCTGATGAACGGCGTTCTGCACGAGCTCATCGCCAACGACCGGATCGACCACGACTACGTCGACAACCACACCGTCGGCTACGACGACTTCGCCAGGCTGGTGGCCGACTACCCGCCGGAGCGGGCGGCCGAGGTCTGCGACGTGCCGGCCGACCAGATCCGGGCGGCTGCCAGGATTGTCGGCCAGGCCGAGCGTCTACTGTGTACTGTTCTTCAGGGCTTCTACCAGTCCCACCAGGCCACCGCGGCGGCGGTGCAGGTCAACAACCTGGTGCTGCTGCGGGGAATGCTCGGCCGGCCGGGCGCCGGCGTGCTGCAGATGAACGGCCAGCCGACCGCGGAGAACACCCGTGAGTGCGGCGCGGACGGCGACCTAACCGGCTTCCGCAACTGGGCCAACGACGACCACGTCGCCGAGCTGGCGGGGCTGTGGAACCTGGACGTCACCCAGATCCCGCACTTCGCGCCGCCGACGCACCTGATGCAGATGTTGCGCTATGCCGAGAACGGCACCTTGGGCATGCTGTGGGTCTCGGCGACCAATCCCGCGGTGTCGCTGCCCGAACTGCGGCGTGTGCGCTCGATCCTGAGTCAGGAGCGGCTGTTCCTCGTCGTGCAGGACGCTTTCCCCACCGAGACCACGGAATTGGCCGATGTCGTGCTGCCGGCGGCGATCTGGGGTGAGAAGACCGGCGTGTCGACCAACGCCGACCGCACCGTGCACCTGAACGAGAAGGCCGTCGAGCCGCCCGGCCAGGCCCGGCCGGATCTCGACATCTGGCTGGAGTACGCCCGCCGCATGGACTTCCGCGACCGCGACGACCAGCCGTTCCCGCCCTGGAACGACGCCGAGTCGGCCTTCGAGGCGTGGAAACGGGCGTCCGCCGGCCGGCCGTGCGACTACAGCGGGCTCAGCTACGCCAAGCTGCGCGAGGTGAGCGGCGTGCGGTGGCCGTGCAACGAGGACCACCCCGACGGCGCCGACCGCCTCTACGCCGACGGCAAGTTCTTCGCCAAGCCCGACTACTGCGAGAGCTACGGCCGCGACCTGGTGACCGGCGCGCCGACCGAGCCGGTGGAGTACCGCGCCACCAATCCGGACGGCAAGGCGATGCTGAAGGCCGCGCAGTACGTGGAGTTGCACGAGAAACCCGACCGGGACCACCCGTTCATGCTGATCACCGGCCGGACCGTCTACCACTTCCACACCCGCACCAAGACCGGCCGCGCCCCGCAGCTGCGGGACGCCGCGCCGGAGCCGTGGCTGGAGATGTCCGCGCACGACGCCGAGCGCATCGGGGCCGCCGAGGGCGACCTGGTGGAGGTGCGGACCGCCCGTGGCGCCGTCCGCGTCGCGCTGCGGGTGTCGGCCGTCCGGGACGGCGTGGTGTTCCTGCCGTTCCACTACGGCTACTGGGACACCGACGATCCGAACCACGACCGGGCCGCCAACGAGCTCACGCCGACGGACTGGGATCCGGTGTCCAAGCAGCCGATCTTCAAGACGACGGCGGCAGCGGTGGAACGGGTGAAGGCGGGGGAGGGGCCGGCGCCCGCGCCGACAACGGCGGCGTCGGCACCGGCTGCGACCGGGATCCCGGCCGCGGACACCGGGCCGGCGGATGCGCCACCGCCCACGCCCACCGCGCCCGCCGTGCCGGAGACCCATGGCGGTCCTGCCGCCCGCGTCGAGGAACACGACGCCACCACCGTGCCGGGAGGTCGGCGATGAAGATCGGACTGGCCATCCGGGAGCTGCACCGGTCGGAGAAGTCCCTGGCGAGGGCGCTGCTGAAGGCCGCGGACCGGCATCACGTCGAGCACGAGATCCATTACGTGGCCAAGGACCTGGCGGCGTGGTCGGCGGATCACATCCGGGACCTGGCGGTGGCCGGCCGGCGGTACGGGGTCAAGGTCGGCGAGGAGATGCCGCGCAGCTCGGGCCTGCTCGAACCGCTGCGGACGGCGTTCAGCGTGTTGACCGGCCGGCAAGCCGTGCCGGGCGTGCTGCTGCTGGCCGACCTGCGTCAGCTGCACCGCATGGCGGCGGGCGTGTCGCTGGACTGGGAGCTGCTGGCGCAGGGGGCGCAGGCGGTCAAGGACAGCGAGTTGGTGGAACTCACCCGACGGTGCCATCCGGAGACGTTGCGCCAGTTGAAGTGGACGAACGCGATGCTCAAGACGCTCTCGCCGCAGGTGCTGGCCAGCTGAGCCGGATTAGCCGCCGCGCTGTGGGGTATGGCCGTCGGGAGGCACAGCGAAGGAGGAGACGTGACCACACCCCTCAACCCGCTCGCGGTGGTGACCGGAGCATCCAGCGGGATCGGGCTCGAACTGGCCCACCAGCTCGCGGCCAACGGCTTCGACATCGTGGCCTGCGCGGAGGACGACGAGCTGACCATCGCCGCGGATGCGTTGCGGGCCAACAACGTGGCGGTGGAGGCCGTGCGGGCCGACCTGGCCCGGCCCGAGGGCGTCGAGCAGCTGGTCGAGCGCGTGACGGTGACCGGCCGGCCGGTGGACGCACTGGTGGTCAACGCCGGCGTCGGTGTGTCGGGGCCGTTCGTCGGCGACTCGTCGCTGGACGAGCAGCTGAACGTCGTCGACCTGAACGTGCGCTTGGCCGTGCACCTGGCCAAGCGACTGTTGCCGGACATGGCGGCGCGGGGCAGCGGACGGGTCCTGTTCACGTCGTCGATCGCGGCGGTGATGCCGGGGCCGTTCCAGACGGTCTACAACGCCTCCAAGGCGTTCCTGCTGTCGTTCTCGGAGGCGCTGCGGGAGGAGTTGAAGGACAGCGGCGTCACGGTGACGGCGCTGATGCCCGGTCCGACCGAGACGGAGTTCTTCGACCGCGCCGACATGCGCGACACCAAGCTGGGGGCGTCGGAGAACAAGGACGACCCGGCGGAGGTGGCCAAGCAGGGCTTCGAGGCGATGATGGCCGGCAAGGACCGTGTGGTCGCCGGCTCGTTCATGAACAAGGCCCAGGTGGCGGCGGCGAAGGTGGTGCCGGACAAGGCAATGGCCGCGCAGCACCGCAAGATGAGCGAACCCGGCAGCGCGGAGAAGTGATGGACAACTCGCTGCAGCTGTTGGCGGAGGGCTACGCGTGGCTGCCGGACCGCCGCCGCGAGACGCCGACCGTGAAGACCCGGCTGATGGGTCAACGGGCGGTGTGCATCGGCGGCGTGGACGCCGCGCGGTTCTTCTACGACGAGCGGAACATCCGCCGGCACGGCGCGATCCCCGGCCCGGTGCTGAGCACGCTGTTCGGCCACGATGCCGTGCACACCCTGGACGGCGCGGAACACCGGTCCCGCAAGGCGATGTTCCTGTCGGTGATGGGACCGGACGGCGTCGCCGACCTGACCCGGCGGGTGACCGAGGTCTGGGACGAGACGGTGCCGGCCTGGCAGCGGCCGGTGGTGCTGTTCGACGAGACCAGCCGGATCCTGACCCGTGCGGTCTGCGACTGGGCCGGCATCCGGGTCACGCCGGCCGAGGTGCCGGCGATGGCCGCCGACCTGATCGCGATGGTCGACGGCTTCGCCACGGCCGGTCCACGGCACTTCAAGGCCCGCTTTGCCCGCAAGCGCCGCGAGAAGTGGTTCGCCGGCGTGCGAGAGGGCTTCCTGTACGACGTCATGTCGGCGCACCTCCCGGATCCGCACGTGCGGGCGGTGGAACTGCTCAACGTGGTCCGGCCGACGGTCGCGCTGAGCTGGTTCGTGACGTTCGCGGCGCACGCCCTGCACCGCTGGCCCAAGCACCGCGCGGACCTCGCCGGCGGCGGCGTTTTCGCCGACGCGTTCGCGCACGAGGTGCGGCGCTTCTACCCGTTCGCGCCGTTCCTCGGCGGCCTCGCGGCCAGGGACCTGGACTGGCAGGGGGAGTCGATCCCGGCCGGAAGCCTGGTGGTGCTGGACATCTACGGCCACAACCACGACCCCGAGCTGTTCGCGGATCCCTACGCCTTCTCCCCGGAGAGGTTCGTCGGCCACGACATCGGCCCGTTCGAACTCGTGCCGCAGGGGGCGGGCTGGCCGGACGTCGGCCACCGCTGCCCGGGCGAGGGCATCGCCGTGTCGGTGCTCGCGGCGCTGGCCACGCGGCTGGCCCGGCTGGACTACGAGGTGCCGCCGCAGGACCTGACCATCTTGTTGCGCCGCATTCCGGCCAAGGTCCGCAGCGGGTTCGTGCTGGCCTAACCCTTGGGGCGGCGGGCCTCGTTGCTCTCGCCGGTGACGGACGCGATCTTGTCGGCGAGGTCGGGATGGCTGGCGTGCAGGTGCTGCAGGGCGTCGGTGAGCGGGCCGAGCAGTGCGGCGGTGTCGGGTTCGCCCAGCGCCGCGGTGACGGTGTCGACGTGGCGCTGGGCGTCGCCGTCGAGGTTCTGGTCGCCGTCGAGGGCGCTCACCTGTGCCGCCAGCTGCCGCAGCCCGATCGCGTTGTCCCGAGCCCACTTGGTCACCGCGCGGTCGCCGGCGCGGCGGTCGCGCTCGGCGCGAACCCGCTGCTCGCCGGTGGTCGCCTCGCCGGTGCCGTCGGGGCGCAGCCGCAGGTAGCGGCGCTCGGCCGCCTGTCGGCTGGCCACGCCCAGGGCCGGTGCCAGCTGGATCCAGCTCGCCCCGTGCGCGCGGGCGGAGGCGATCAGCCGCGGCTCCCATTCGGCCAGTTCCTCGCGGAGATGCCGGAGCAGGGTGAGCGCGGCGAGGGCGTCGGCGACGCCCGTCTCGTCCGCGACCTGATGGCCGAGTTTGCGGTGCGCGACGCGGTTGACCAGGTCGAGGTCGGTGAGCGCCAGGTCGCCGCCGTGGTCGTGCTCGCCGTCCAGCTCCCGGTCCTTCAGCCACTGTCTGGCTCGTTCGCGTTCGCTACCCGCGTCCATCTGTCACCCTTCCGATGACGTTCTCCGTGTCGTCTTCCTGATGACATCGTAGATCCCCGGTGGTCACTCTGTCAGGTGTCGTCATATGGACGACATCACACTTGTCATCGTTAGGACGACATGTTACAAAGATGGTGCGCGTTGACACGAGACGAGGACAACGGAGGTGGAGACGATGTTGATGCGCACCGACCCGTTCCGGGAGTTCGACCGGCTGACCCAGCAGGTCTTCGGCACCCAGGGGACGTGGTCCCGCCCGACGGCGATGCCGATGGACGCCTACCGCAGCGGCGACGAGTTCGTGGTGCACTTCGACCTGCCCGGCGTCGACCCCGAGGCGATCGAGCTGGACGTCGAGCGCAACGTGCTGACCGTGAAGGCGGAGCGCCGCCCGGTCGAGCGCGGTGAGAACGTGGAGATGCAGGTCGCCGAGCGCCCGCTGGGCGTGTTCTCGCGCCAGCTGTTCCTGGGGGACGCGCTCGACGCGGACCGCATCGCCGCCAGCTACGAGCAGGGCGTGCTGACCGTCCGGATCCCGGTGGCGGAGAAGGCCAAGCCGCGCAAGATCGCCATCGACAGCGGACACCCGGAGCCCAAGCAGATCAACGCCTGACGGCTTCGGTGAATCAGGTGGTTCGGTGAGAGGCAGGTGGTGCCCGATCGACATCCCTCATCAGTGCGAATGACCGAAACGTCCTCCGTGAGCCCTGCCGGCGCCAGGCCGGCAGGGCTCCGCACGGCAACGAAAGGAACCGCGGAGTGTTAGCGGCGCCGCAGACGGTCTGGTTGGACGACGACACGTTCGGGCGGGAACTGCGGGCCTACGTCACCGAGGTGGCCGCCGCGCTCGGTGTCGGCCCGGAGTCGACCATGGTGGATGCCACCACCCCGGCCTCGGCCTACCTGGCGCTGGACGGCTCGACCCCGGCGTTTCCCGACCGCGACCTGGCGCTGCTGTGGGACGAGCGCGTCGGCTGGTCGGCCGTGGTGGAGACGCGTTCCGGCGACGACCTGGTCCTGGGCCGGCCGGACCCGGTCCACGGCGTCCGCCCCGCGCCCGAGGTGCTGGTCCGGTTCGTGCGTGCGGTACGAGCCGGTGACATCGGGATTGCCCAGTCGCTCACCGGGTAGCCGGTGCTGACGACATGGGAGGAAGCCGATGAAGGCAGTGACCTGGCACGGTCGGCGGGATGTCCGCGTGGACACCGTCCCGGACCCGCGGATCGAGCAGCCGACGGACATCGTCGTGGGCGTGACCTCCAGCGGCATCTGCGGCTCGGACCTCCACCTGTACGAGGTGCTGGGGCCGTTCCTGGAGGAGGGCGACATCCTGGGGCACGAGCCGATGGGCGTCGTCGAGGAGGTCGGGCCGGAGGTCACGGCGGTGCGCCCGGGCGACCGGGTGGTGATCCCGTTCAACGTCTCCTGCGGCACCTGCTTCATGTGCGGCCAGGGGCTGCACTCGCAGTGCGAGACGACCCAGGTGCACGAACAGGGCAGCGGGGCCGCCCTGTTCGGCTACACCAAGCTGTACGGCCAGGTGCCGGGCGGGCAGGCGGAGTTCCTGCGCGTGCCGTTCGGCAACACGCTGCCGATCAAGGTCCCGGACGGCCCGCCGGACGACCGGTTCGTCTACCTGTCCGACGTGCTGCCGACGGCGTGGCAGGCGGTGGACTACGCGTCGGTGCCCGACGGCGGCAGCCTGGTGGTGCTGGGACTCGGGCCGATCGGCGACATGGCGTGCCGGGTCGCGCAGCACCGCGGCGCCGGCAAGGTGATCGGCGTCGACCTGGTGCCGGAGCGGCTGGAACGCGCGCGGTCCAACGGTGTGGAGGCGTTGGACCTCCGCGAGCACGGCCAGGACCTGCCCAAGGTGATCCGGGACATGACCGACGGCCGCGGTCCGGACTCGGTGGTCGACGCCGTCGGCATGGAGGCGCACGGTTCGCCGACCGCGCAGGTGACCCAGCAGATGACGGCGATGCTGCCGGACGCGATCCAGGGCTGGCTGATGAAGCGGGTCGGCGTGGACCGGCTGCACGCGCTGTACCTGGCGATCGACATCGTTCGCCGCGGCGGCACGATCTCGCTGTCCGGCGTGTACGGCGGCATGGCCGACCCGATGCCGATGCTGCGCATGTTCGACAAGCAGATCCAGCTCCGGATGGGCCAGGCCAACGTGCACCGCTGGGTCCCCGACATCCTGCCGCTGCTGGTCGACGGCGATCCGCTGGGCGTGGAGGGCTTCGCCACCCACCGGGTTCGGCTGGGGCAGGCGCCGGCCGCGTACCAGATGTTCCAGGAGAAGCGGGACGGCGCCGTGAAGGTGCTGCTGCAGCCCTGACGAAAAAGGAGGTTTGAACCACCGCCCGGCTGGTCACCCTCGCATCGGTGGTGCACGCTGCGCATGCCCCCTGCGATGGCAGGGGGCATGATGTCGGTGTGACCGGTCTCAGTGCGGATGAACCGAACAACGCGGAGGTAGGGTTGGCGACCGTCGCCGTCGAGCGTCCGGCCGACGACATCGCTGTCGTGCACGTGGACGGCGAGGTCGACATGGTCACGGCGCCGGCGCTGGAGAGCCAGGTCGTGACACTGCTGGGGGAGAAGCCCCGGGTACTGGTGATCGACCTCACCGACGTCCGCTTCTTCTCGTCGGCCGGCTTGGCCGTGCTGGCACTCGCCCACCGCGAGGCCGACGACCACACGCAGCTGCGGGTCGTCGCGAGCGACCCGGCGGTGATGCGCCCGCTGGAGCTGACCGGGCTGACCGAGGACCTGTTCATCCGGCCCACCCTGAAGGCCGCGATCGAGGGATGAGCGACGCCGACACACCGCTGCGATGGCACGGGCTGGCCAAGGCCGAACAGCTCTCCGGCATCCGCCGCTCCATCGAGGAGTGGAACGAACGCGCCGGGCTGTCCGTCGACCTGTCGCAGATGGTGGCGCTGGCCATGTACGAGGCGATGGCCAACGTCGTGGAGCACGCCTACCGCGACGACGGCATCGGCACGCTCGACGTCGAGCTCCGCCGGGACCGCGACGCCATCCTCGGGGTCGTCGCCGACGAGGGCCACTGGCATGTGAGCACGCCCGAGGAGCAGCACCACCGCGGGCGGGGCCTGGCGCTGATCGAGCGGCTCGCCGCGCAGGTCACCGTGCTGCCGGGCAACACCGGCACCAAGGTCCGCATGCGCTGGCCGATCGAGCGCAAGGAGCCGGACACCGATGCCCGCCTGCGGTTCCTGGACGCGGTCACCGACGCCGGCCTGGCCAGGTTGAGCACCGAGGCGGTGCTGCGGGAGCTGCTGGCCCGCATCCACGACCTGCTGCTCGTGGACACCGCGTCCGTGCTGACCTACGACCGGTCGGGCGACCATCTCGTCGCCACCGCGACCGTCGGCCTGGAGCAGCAGATCCTCCGGCCGACGCGAATCGCGGTGGGCAACGGCAACAGCGGCGGCCTGGCCAGCCGGGTGGCCCAGTCCCAGGAGCCGCTGATCGTCGACCAGATCGACCACACGACCGTCGAGACGCCGCTGTTGTGGGAGAGCGGTGTCACCTCGCTGTTGGGCGTGCCCATGGTGGCCGCCGGAACGCTCGTCGGCGTGCTGCGGGTCGGCGTCACCGGCGAGCGGAAGTTCACCGACCAGGACATCCTCCTGCTGCGGGTCGCCGCCGACCGGCTCGCGCTCGCGGTCCAGGCGCATTCGTCCAACGCGGAGAGCAGCGCGACGACGGCGCTGCAGCGCAGCCTGCTGCCCAGCCGCCTGCCGTCCGTGGCCGGCCTGGACTTCGCCGGCCGGTACGCCCCCGGCGCCGACCTCGGCGTCGGCGGCGACTGGTACGACGTGTTCCCGCTGTCCGGCGGCCGCATCGGCATCGTCATCGGCGACGTCGCCGGGCACGGCTTCCCCGCGGCCGTGGTCATGGGCCGACTGCGCAGTGCGCTGCGGGCGTACGCGCTCGACAACGAGGCGCCCGAGGTGGTGCTGGACAAGCTGGACCGCAAGGCGAGCCACTTCGAGGCCGGCGTCATGGCCACCGTGGCGTACGCGGTGGTCGAGCCCACGGCCGGCCGGCTGACGCTGTGCCTGGCCGGCCACCTGCGGCCGGTGCTGGCCATGCCCGGCCGCCCGAGCGAGTTCGTCGACGCCCCCGTGGACCCGCCGATCGGCTTCTCGCTCAAGGGCCGGCACCGCCGCAGCCACGTGGTCGACGTGCCGCCGGGCGCCACCGTGTGCTTCTACACCGACGGCCTGATCGAGCGCCGGGACCGGCCCATCGACGCCGGCCTGGCCGAGCTGCTGAACGCCGTCGCGGCGGTGCCGTCCGAGACGGTGTGCGCCGAGCTCATGACCGAGTTCGTCGAGGGCCAGCCCACCGCCGACGACGTCGCGCTGCTGGTCGTGCACCGCACCGAGGACGGCTAGGCCCGCTGCGGCTCCACGGTGTACTTCGGGTCCTCGGCCGACTGCACGCCGGCGTGGAAGATGCCGAGCCTGGTGCACGCGGAGCCGGCCAGCAGGGCGGCCCCGCCGACCGCGGCGGCCAGGCGGCTGCGGCGACCGAGCAGCGCGCCGACGGCCGCGCCGCCGATGGTCAGCGCCTCGGCGGCCTTGAGCAGCTTGCCGGCCTTGCCCTGGTGGTGGGTCTCGGCGACCAGGCCCAGTCGGGACCGCATCTGGTGCATGGCCACGGTTTCCAGAGCCGCGCCGAACAACCCCGCGCGCCGGGCCGGCCCGGCCTCGGCCGGGTCGGCGGCGAGCATGCCGAGCCCGGCGGCGGCCGTCGCGGCCGATCCGACGAACACGAACGGCATCTCCCGGTAGCCGCCGTGCCACGCCGGCGTCGCGGTGTCCGAGATCAGCACGGCCGTGTACGAGGCGACGGCCGGCCCGAGCAGGCCCGCGCCGATCGTGGCGGCCCGGCCGATGCCCGGGAACAGCCCGGTGACGGCCGTCGCCGCCGCGACGCCCGCGGCCGGGCCGTAGCCGGCGAGCAGCCAGGAGCCGATGCTCATCGGCGAGGTCGGCTTGACCACTCGGAGCATGTTCACGAACCGCGTCGGCTTACCGAGATCGTGCACCAGAGCCGCCGCGGAAGCGGAGATCGCGCCCAGCGCCGCGACCTTGCCGGCGCGGGCCAGCCCCGGCCGCGCGGTGAGCTCCGCGCCGGCGGCCAGCACCGAGGAGGCGCCGGCCAGGCCGCCGAGGAACAGGTAGCCGCCGATGTCCAGCGGCGACCAGACGGGGGCCTTGAGGACGGGCTTGCCGTAGTACGAGTCGAACTGGGGCTTGGAGTTCTTCATCGCCTGCCACCAAGGAAAGTCGCCGCCAGTCCGATCAGCAGGGTCGCCGCGGCGACACCCGCGTGCCGCCACATCGACGGCAGGTCCCGTGTGGTCACAACGGGATCCGGCGGCAGCCCGTACACCTCGGGCTCGTCCAGCAGCAGGAAGAACGCCCCCGCGCCACCCACACCGTCATCGGGGTTCTCGCCGTACAGCCGGGCCTTCTCGAAGCCGTCCGCGTGCAGCTGCTCGACCCGCTGCGCGGCCCGTTCCCGCAGCTCCTCCAACTCGCCGAACTGGATGGAGTCGGTCGGGCACGTCTTGGCACAGGCCGGTTCCTGGCCGGCGCCGAGCCGGTCGTAGCACATCGTGCACTTGAACACCCGGCCGTCGTTCTCGCGCTGGTCGATCACGCCGAACGGGCACGCCGGCACGCAGTAGCCGCAACCGTTGCACACATCCTCCTGCACGACAACGGTTCCGTACTCGGTGCGGAACAGCGCGCCGGTCGGGCACACGTCCAGGCAGGCGGCGTGCGTGCAGTGCTTGCACACGTCCGAGGACATCAGCCACTGGAAGTCCGGAGTGGACTGTCCGACGGTCGGCATTCCCAGGTCCACCGCCTGGACTCCCTCGGCGGGCTTCTCGACGGGCTTCTCGATGAAGGCGACGTGCCGCCAGGTGTCGGCGCTCAACCCGCCGGTGTTGTCGAACGAGTTGCCGCTGAAGTTGAGCCCGTCCTCGGGGACGGCGTTCCACTCCTTGCACGCCACCTCGCACGCCTTGCAGCCGATGCAGACGCTGGTGTCGGTGAAGAAACCCATCCGGGGCTGCGTTTCCACGCTCACACCTCCATGCCGGTGCGGTCGGTGATGCCGGCTCGTCGCTGGTACTCGCGGACGAGGTCGACGCGATCCGCTCCACGCGGCCGCCGCCCGGGCCGGATGTCCGCGGTGAGCGCCTTGTCCTCCTGGATGTGCGCGTTGGGGTCGAGGGAGATCGCGGTGAGCTCGTTGGCGGCGTCACCGGACGCGAGGCCGTTGGGACCCCAGTGGTAGGGCAGGCCGATCTGGTGCACCTTCCGACCCTGCGCGGTCAGCGTCGGCATGCGGTCGGTGACCATCACCCGCGCCTCGATGGCGTTGCGGGCGGTGACGATCGTGGCCCAGCCGCCGTGTTCGAGTTCTCGCTCGCGGGCCAGTTCCGGCGACACCTCGCAGAAGAACTCCGGCTGCAGCTCGGCCAGGTACGGCGTCCACCGGCTCATGCCGCCGGCGGTGAAGTGCTCGGTCAGCCGATACGTCGTGACGACGTAAGGGAAAACCTTCGATCCGGTGGGGTGGTAGCGGTTGTGCTCGCTGTCGAACACCAGCCGGCTCGGCCCGCGCTGCTGGGGGTAGAGGGCGTTGACGAACGGCGAGTCCTGCGGCTCGTAGTGGGTGGGCAGCGGGCCGTCGTCCAACCCGGCCGGTGCGTACAGCCAGCCCTTGCCGTCGCCCTGCATGATGAACGGATCCTTGCCGCTCAACGCGTCCGCGCCGCGGGCATCCTCATCCGGCTCGTAGTCGGGCTTCTTGTCCGTGTCGAAGTCGGGCACGTCGTGGCCGGTCCACTTCTCGCCGTCCCACCAGACCAGGCTCTTGCGCTCGCTCCACGGCTTGCCGTCCGGATCGGCCGACGCGCGGTTGTACAGGATGCGCCGGTTCGCCGGCCACGCCCACGCCCATTCCGCGGCGATCCAGTCCTGCTCCTGGCCGGGCTTGCGGCGCGCGGCCTGGTTGACGCCGTCGGCGTAGACGCCGCAGTAGATCCAGCAGCCGCACGACGTCGACCCGTCATCGGAGAGTTCCTTGTACGAGCCCAGATGCTTGCCGTCGGCGTCGAAGCCGTTGATCTCGGCCAGCACGGCGGCGGCGTCGGGCTCGCCCATCTCGTCGATCATCGGGTAGTCCCAGGTCAGGTCCAGCACCGGGCGGTCGCGGTGGTCGGTGGACCCGGCCAGCTTCGCCCGGATGATCCGGCCCAGGTGGAACATGAACCACAGGTCGCTGCGGGCGTCACCCTCGGGCTCGACGGCCTGCTCGTGCCACTGCACCCAGCGGTTGGTGTTGGTGAAGGTGCCGGACTTCTCGGTGTGCGAGGCGGCCGGGAAGAAGAAGACCTCGGTGCCGATGTCCTCGGTGCGCATCTCACCGGTCTCGATCTCCGGTCCGTCCTGCCACCAGGTCGCGCTCTCGATCAGCGAGAAGTCCCGCACCACCAGCCATTCCAGCTTGGCCATGCCCAGCCGCTGCAGCTTGGCGTTGGCCGAGCCGACGGCCGGGTTCTCGCCCATCAGGAAGTAGCCCTTGCAGTTGCCGGCCAGCTGCTCCATCACCGTGTCGTAGTGGGCGTGTGAGCCGGTGATGCGCGGCAGGTAGTCGAAGCAGAAGTCGTTGTCGACAGTGGCCTTGTCGCCCCACCACGCCTTGAGCAGGCTCACCAGGTACGAGCGCATGTACGCCCAGTAGCCGGTCTCGGCGGCGTCGGCCTTGACGAAGTCGTCCAGCGTCTCGTTGGCATGCGCGTGCGGCATCGGAATGTAGCCGGGAAGCAGGTTGAACAGCGTCGGGATGTCGCTGGAGCCCTGGATGCTGGCGTGCCCGCGCAGCGCCTGGATGCCGCCGCCCGGCCGGCCGATGTTGCCCAGCAACAACTGCAGGATGGAGGCGGTGCGGATGTACTGCGAGCCAACGGTGTGCTGGGTCCAGCCGACGGCGTAGGCGAAGGCGCTCGTCCGGTCGCGACCGGAGTTCTCGGTCAGCGCGTCGCAGACGGCCAGGAACTTCTCCACGGGCGTGCCGCAGATCTCCGACACCAGCTCGGGCGTGTAGCGGGCGTAGTGGCGCTTGAGGATCTGGAAGACACAGCGCGGATGCTGCAGCGTCGGATCCGTCTTCGGCTTGCCGGACAGTCCGACACCGCCGGAGCCCCGGCCCTCGGCCTTGCCGGCGCGGTGCTGGCTCTCCCCGCCGCTGCTGTGCTCCTCGTAGCCCTGGTCGCGGTCACCGGTGGCCGCGGTCATCTCCACGCCCTCGTACTGCCACGTGTCGAAGTCGTAGTGCCGGGTCTCGGCGTTGAAACCGGAGAACACGCCGTCGAGGTCCTCGGTGTCGCGGAAGTCCTCGCCCACGATCGAGGCGGCGTTGGTGTAGTTGAGCACGTAGTCGTGGAAGTACTTGTCGTTGCTCAGCACGTGGTTGATGACGCCGCCGAGGAAGGCGATGTCGGTGCCGGGGCGGATCTGCACGAACAGGTCGGCCAGGGCGCTGGTGCGGCTGAATCGCGGGTCGACGTGGATCACCTTGGCCCCGCGGGCCTTCGCCTCCATCACCCACTGGAAGCCGACCGGGTGCGCCTCGGCGAAGTTGGAGCCCTGGATGACGATGCAGTCGGAATGCTGCAGGTCCTGAAGGAACATCGTGGCGCCGCCGCGCCCGAAGGACGTGCCGAGCCCCGCCACGGTCGCGCTGTGGCAGACCCGGGCCTGGTTCTCCACCTGCACCACGCCCAGCGCCGTGAGGAGCTTCTTGATGAGGTAGTTCTCCTCGTTGTCCAGCGTCGCCCCGCCGAGGCTGGCCAGCCCCATCGTGCGGGCCACCCGAACGCCGTCCTTCTCGTCCTCCCAGCCCTCCGCACGGGACTTCAACACCCGGTCGGCCACCATCTCCATGGCCCGGTCGAGCGGAATCTCCTGCCAGTCCCTGGCGTGCGGGGCGCGGTAGAGCACCTTGTGCCGGCGGGACTCGCCGGTGGTGAGCTGCAGGCTCGCGGCGCCCTTGGGACAGAGCCGGCCGCGGCTGACGGGGGAGTCGGGGTCGCCCTCGATCTGCACGACCTTCTCGTCCTTGACGTACACGTTCTGGCCGCAACCAACCGCGCAGTACGGACAAACCGACTTCGCCACCCGGTCCGCCGTCACCGTCCTGGGGGTCAGCCGCTCGGTCGTGGCGGACGTGACCGCCGCTCCCCGGCCCAGCGGGTCCTCACCCTGCAGCTGGCGGTACACCGGCCAGGACTCGATCCATCGGCGGACGCCCACTGTTGGCTCCTCGGGGTCGACAACAGATGCCCCGGGCTACCCACCGGACCGGCCGTCTATGCGACCAGCGCCTTCGTATCGGCGGACCATTCCGCGAGGATCGGGCCCAGCGCCGCGTACACCGCGGGGTCGAAGGCCATGCCGGTGTGCGTGCTGCGGACCTCGATGCAGGTCGCGTACGGGTCCATGCACAGCCACCACGGGGCGATCGCGTCGTTACGCGAGTAGAACGCGACGGCCGGCACCGACTCCGGCAGCGGCGCCCGCAGCGCCTCCGAGTGCAGGGAGTAGCAGTCGCCGCCGAAGCAGTCGTTGTCGAGCAGGCCGGCGATGCCGAGAGTGGACAGCCGGGCCAGCGCGCGGGCGATGGGGATCACGCCCAGCCGCGCGCCGAGCAGGTCCAGCACCGGGCTGCCCAGCATGACCAGCCCGCGCACCAGCTCCGGCCGACGCGCCGCGACCAGCCGGGCGAGCGCGCCGCCGCGGCTCTGTCCCAGTAGGACGACCCGGCGGCCGGTGGCCTCCGCGTGCTCCTCCAGCCGGCGCTCGACCCGGTCGACGAGCGTGGACGTGCAGCCGATGTTGAGGCCGATCCGCGCCGGGGCCGGGTGGAAGCCCCGTGCCGTCAACCATCTCCTGGTCAGCGACAGGCTCCGATCGCCGGCCCCGAACCCCGGCACCAGCAGCACACCCTGACCGCCGCCCAGGTCCGGGTCGGCGGTCCGCCATACCGGGTGCCCGAGCAGGGCGGGCATCCCCAGCAGGGCCACGATGGCCTGTTCGCGGGCGAAACACCGCGCCAGGTAGAGAAGTTCACCGATCTTCATGCCGCCGAGTACCCGGGTTTTAGCCCGATTGAACCGACTCAATGCGCGGGGGACGGCGGGGCGAACCGGTCTGTCCGGTGTGGGCGACTCATCCCGCCTGGGACTGGTGGGTGGGCCGCCCACGACCCAACCGCCCCTTCCAGTCGAGCGGCCGCAACGGATGGCTACCGGTGCCCGCGCCCGCCCGCAGGCCGGCGGCCAGCTCGGCCAGCACGTCGTGCGCGTCGTGCTCGGGACGCCAGCCCAGCACGCGGCGCGCCCGGTCCGTGTCCACCAGTGCCGCCTTGTCGGCCAGGACCAGCCAGCCGGGATGCAACGGCTGCAGCCCCATCCGCCAGCCCAGCCAGGCTGCCGCACTGCTGGGCCAGCGCGGCACCGGGATCCGCGGGCCGCCGCCGAACGGCCGGGCCAGGTCGGAACCGGACAACACGGGCTCGGTGGCGAGGTTGAACGCCCCGCCGGCGCCACGCACGACGATCGCCTGCAGCGCGGTGGCCACGTCGCCGGCGTGCACCACCTGGGCGCGCAGGCCCTTCCACCACGGCAACGGCAGCCACCGCTGCCCGAGCAGGCGTTCCGGCAGCAGCGGGCTCAGCGTCCACCGGGCGAACTGCCCGCCCGCATCGTGCTGGAGGATCGCGCACGGCCGGATGCGAGCCACCGTCACGTCCGGATGGCGGGCCGAGAACTCGTCCAGCATCCGTTCGAAGATGACCTTGCCTCGGCTGTAGGCGCTGCCCGGGATGCCGTGCCGCGGCCAGTTCTCGTCGATCCGGACCCACCGCTGCGGCGCCTCGTAGGCCGCCACCGACGACGCGGCCACCAGATGCGGCACATGCGCCCGCGCCGCCGCCGCGAGCACGTGCTCGCTGCCGGACACGTTGGTGCGGTGCATCGGCGGATCGTCGCGGTGCGGGTGGATGGCCCAGGCCAGGTGCACCACCGCGCTCGCGCCGGCGAACACGTCCGCGAGGCGGTCGGTCGCATCGGGCTCGCCGACGTCGCAGACCACCCAATCGGCCAGGTCGTACGGCGGCCGTGACCGGTCCGGCAGGTGTCGGGCGATCCCCGTCACCTGCCAGTCCCCGGCCCGGCGCAAGGTCCTCAACAGAGCGGTGCCCACGTTCCCGCTGGCACCCGTCACCACGATCCGCACGGCGACGAATACCCGCTCCGCCCGCCCTCACTCCGGCGCCAGCAGGTTCTGTTCGCGCACTGCGTCCAGCGACAGGATCTTGTAGCCTTCCTCGTCGAACAGCACGGCCATGCGGTCCTCCTCGATCGACATCACCACGCCGTGACCCCACTGCGCGTGCCGGACCTGGCCGTTGAGCGGGAACTCGTCGGTGCCGGGGGAGAGGCGCTGCGCCGTGCCGGCCTCGCAGGTGTCGCAGTTGCCGCACGGATCGTCAAGCCGTTCCCCGAAATAGCCGAGCAGGTACTGCCGGCGGCAGCCGGTCGTCTCGGCGTACCCGCGCAGCATGTGCAGGCGCGACCGCAGCATGCGGCGGTGCCGCTCCGCCACCTCGACCGCCTCCGACACCGCATGGTCGACCGTCTCATCAGGACGGAGGTCGACGGTGCCGTCCTCGGCCGCGGTGACGGCACCGGCTTGTTCGAGCAGGTTCACCGCCCTCGTGCGCTGGGCCGGGGAGGCGTCGACCTCCAGCTCCTTCAGTGCCACCGGGCCGTCCTCGTCATGCAGGACCTGCGCGACGGCGTCGAGCGCCTGCTCGGGCGGATTCGCCGCGGTCAGGAACCGTTGCAGGCCGAGGTCCTCGGCGCGGTAGCACAAGGTGATGTGGGCAGGGTCGCCGTCGCGGCCGGCCCGCCCGATCTGCTGGTAGTAGGAGTCCAGTGAGTCCGGCACGGAGGCGTGCACCACGAAGCGCACGTCCGGCTTGTCGATGCCCATGCCGAACGCCGAGGTCGCCGCCACGACGTCGAGCTCGCCGGCCATGAACTGCTCGTGCACGCGCTCACGATCGGCCGCCTTCATACCGGCGTGATAGGCGGCCGCCCGAACCCCGATTCGGGCGAGCTCCTCGGCGTGCGACTCGGCGTCCTTGCGGCTGGCCGTGTAGACGAGGCCGCATCGGGTGGCCGGGTCGGCGGTGAGCGTGCGGACGTGCGCGGTGACGGCGTTGCGCTTCTCCGCGTCCTCGGTGAACCGCTGCACGGACAGGTGCAGGTTGGGACGGTCGAAGCTGGCGACGACCTGCACGGGATCGCGCAGACCGAGTCGTTCGGCGATGTCGGCACGGACCGGCGGAGCCGCGGTCGCGGTCAGCGCGAGCACCGGCGGATGCCCGAGCCGGCCGATCACCGGCGCGAGGCGGAGGTACTCGGGCCGGAAGTCGTGTCCCCAGGACGAAACGCAGTGTGCTTCGTCCACCACGAACAACGACACCTGTAATTCCGTCAGCTCGTCGACCACCTCCGGCTTGGCCAGCTGCTCCGGCGACAGGAAGACGTATCGCGCCTCGCCGGCGCGCAACGCCTCCCACGCTTCCGTCTGCTCGGAGCCGCGCTGCGTGGAGTTGACCGCGACGGCGCGCGGCGCGTCGCTGCCCTCGATCGCGTCGAGCTGGTCGTGTTGCAGCGCGATCAGCGGCGACACCACCACAGTCGGCCCGTCGAGCAGCACGGTCGGGGTCTGGTAGATCGCCGACTTCCCCGCGCCGGTGGGCAGGACGACCAGCACGTCATGCCCGGCGAGCACGTGTCGCATCGCCTTGAGCTGCTCGTCACGCAGATGACGCCAGCCGAACGTCTCCTCGGCCACACGGCGCAGGTCTTCGGTCACCCGGGCGAGTTACCACCGCCCGCGGCGTCAAAACCGTTTGGACGCGCGGTCTTGGCGGGAAATCCCCGGCCATGAACGGGTTGCGCCTGTCGGGTGTCGTGCTGAACAGTCGGGAGCCGCGGAAGCTCGCGGCCTTCTACTGCCGGCTGCTGGACCTGGAACCCGACCAGGACTCCGAGCACTGGGTGTCCGTGGTGACGCGGCAGGGGGTTCGGCTGTCGTTCCACCACGACGAGGACTACCGGCCGCCGGTGTGGCCGAGCCGGGACGCGGAGCAGCAGATGATGCTGCACCTGGACATCGACGTCGACGACCTGGAGGCGGCCTGCGCGCACGCCGTGCGGGCCGGGGCGCGGCCGGCCGACTTCCAGCCGCAGGACCCCGTTCGGGTGATGCTCGATCCCGACGGGCATCCGTTCTGCCTCGCGGAATTGAGTGGTTCAACGCGGTCGTAGCGGGCATCCGGGCTCCGTGTCTGATCGAAACATGCCCGTGGTGCACGACCTGGCGGGGCTGGTCGACCTGGTGACCGAGGACGACGACGACCTGTACGTCCGGTGGTCGCAAGGCCCGGACACCGACGGGGACGGAATGTCCAGTCGGGACGGTCTGACCGGCGTCCCGCTGCCCGGGCTGTCGGCGAACCCGCTACGGGTCGAACCGTGGTGGGGCGACCGGTCGCTGCGGCTGTGGCTGGCCCGTCGGCTGTACGACTACCGCCATCTCCGTGAACTGCGCGGGCCCGGCGTGCGGCCGTGGGTGCTGGCGGCGACCGAATGCGGCCGTGGCCCGGACAACGAGCCCCTGGTCGTCGACGTCCGGCCGGTGGCCTGGATCGACGACGCGGTGCTGGAGGAGTGCGAGAAGGAGGTTGCGGACCAGCATTCCGCCGAGTGGGGGCCGCTCGACCGGCGCTCCTGAGTTTGGGGCGCGGGAACGGGGGAATCCGCTGCCATGACGGAGTCCGCGGACGCCGTGGTCGTCGGTGCCGGCCACAACGGGTTGGTCGCTGCGAACCTGCTGGCGGACGCCGGATGGCAGGTCCTCGTCCTGGAGGCCGCCGACCGACCCGGCGGGGCCGTGCGCACCGAGGAACTCGCGGCGCCGGAGTTCCACAGCGACCTGTGCAGCGCCTTCTTCCCCATGACCGCCGCCTCGCCCGTGTTCGCCGGCCTCGACCTGGGGCGTTACGGCCTGAAGTGGCGGCACGCGCCCGAGGTCGTGGCCCACGTCCTGCCGGACGACCGCAGCGTGGTGCTGTCCCGGGACCTCGACCGGACCGCGCGATCGGTGTCCGAGTTCGCCGCCGAGGACGGCGACGCCTGGCGTCGCATGTACGACCAGTGGAGCCGGCTGCGGGATCCGTTCCTGGACGCGCTGTTCCGACCCTTCCCGCCCGTCCGCGCCGGTATGCGCCTGCTGCGCCGGGTCGGCACCGCCGAGGGCCTTCGCCTCGCCCGGATGGTGACGTTGTCCGCGCGCACCTTCACCGACGAGTGGTTCGCGGGGGAGGGCGCCCGGTTGTTGCTGGCCGGCAACGCGATGCACGCCGACGTCGGCGTCGACAACGCCGGCAGCGGTGTTTTCGGTTGGCTGCTGGCGATGCTGGGCCAGGACGTCGGGTTTCCGGTGCCCGAGGGCGGCGCCGGGCAGATCACCGCGGCACTCGTGCGCCGGCTGACCTCACGTGGCGGCAAAGTCGTGTGTGGCCGCCGGGTCGACAAGATTCTCGTCGCGAGTGGACAGGCGGTCGGCGTGCGGGACGCGGAGGGCCAGCCGGTGCGGGCCCGTCGCGCCGTGCTGGCCGATGTGCCCGCGCCCGCGCTCTATCTCGACCTCGTCGGCGCCGAGCATCTGCCGGCCCGGCTCGTCGACGACCTGTCGCGGTTCCACTGGGATCCCGCGACCGTCAAGGTGGACTGGGCGCTGTCCGGGCCGGTGCCGTGGATCGCGGAGCAGGTTCGCGGCGCGGGCACCGTGCACCTCAGCGCGGACATGGACGGCTTGTCGGCCTTCACCGTGGACCTCGCGCGGGGGCGTACGCCCCGTGACCCGTTCCTGTTGCTGGGCCAGATGACCACCGCCGACCCGTCACGTTCCCCGGCCGGCACGGAAGCCGTTTGGGCGTACACGCATGTGCCGCACGGACAGCGTTGGGACAACGCCAAGCTGGCGCGGGCCGCCGACCGGATCGAGCGTGTCGTCGAGCGACACGCCCCCGGTTTCTCCTCGCTGGTCGTCGGCCGGGCCGTGCAGGGGCCGGGCGATCTGCAGGGGCACAACCCGAGCCTGGTCGACGGTGCGATCAACGGCGGAACCTCGGCGATACACCAGGAGTTGTTCCTCCGTCCGGTGCCTGGCCTGGCCCGGGCCGACACTCCCGTGCAGCGGCTGTTCCTGGCCAGCGCCTCCGCCCATCCCGGCGGTGCCGTGCACGGCGGCCCCGGCAGCAACGCCGCGCGGGCGGCGCTGGCCCGGAACGGGTGGGCCGGCGGCGGCTACCAGGCCACGATCAACGCGGCCCACCGCCTCATCTACGGCTGACCCCGCCCCGCCCTCCTGCCCCGCACGCCACGTGAGTGGCTCAGTTGGCTTTTGGGGCGCACGTGAGTGGCTCAGGTGGCTTTCAGGGGGCACGTGAGTGGCTTAGGTGGCTTTCGGGGGGCACGTGAGTGGCTCGCTTGGTTTGGGGAGCACGTGAGTGGCTTAGGTGGCGTTCGGGCCTACGTGAGTGGCTCAGGTGGCTCTCGGGGCCACGTGAGTGGCTCATTTGGCTTGCTGGGAGCGGGCGCGGCCCCCGGCGAGGTCGGCCAGCCGAGACAGGGCTTCCCGGTTGCGTGGGCGCAGCAACACGGCCTGCACTGCGGTCGGCATCAGCGCGGCCGGCCCCTCGGTGGCCTGCTCGCCCATGACGATCCGGGTGCCGTTCGCCGTGGGCGTCAGGTCGAAGCGGATCCTCGCCACCCCGAACGGCCACAGCCGGGCCCGCAGCTCGATCATCCGGTCCGGCGCCACCGCGGTGACCTCGGTCCAGTCGTTGAACTGCAGCGGCCACAGCCCCGCGCTGTGGTGGATCCGCGTGCCCGCCGCGGGCCACTCCGGGTCGACCTCCCGGATGTGGGAGTTGCCGACCACCCACCCGGCGTAGGACCAGCCGTCGGCGAGCACGGCGAACACGTGCTCCGGGGACACCTCGACCGTCCTGCTGACCTCCATCATGCCGACGGAGTGCCCGGCGGCCGGGCGGCGAAACGGATCAGCCGGGCGAAACGGATCAGGTGCCGGCGGCCGCGGCGGACCCGATCATCAGTTGTCGCGGGATATCGTAGACTTTCGGCTGGTCGGCCAGTGAAATCGGCTGCAGCGGAAGGAAACCGCGGGCGTCCCACACCGCGTGGCACAGCACGACACCCTCGCGCAGCGCCCACGGGCACACGTCCACCGACGGCACCTTGAACTGTCTCATCGCGGCGTGCGCGACCATCGCCCCGGCCACCATCTGCCCGGCCCGGGACCGGGACACGCCACGGAATTCGGCACGCTCGGCGATCGGTGTGCGGGCCAGGCGCGGCACCCACTTCGCGACGTCGTCCACGGTCAGCCGGCGGCGCACGAACGGCCCCTGCCGCTGCGGCGGGGCGCCGGCCAGCCGGGCCAGCTGCTTGAACGTCTTCGACGTCGCCACGGCCCGGTTCGGCGTGCCCTCCCAGGCCAGCCGCTCGGCCACCTCGCCCAGTTCGTCCCGGATGTGCCGGCGCAGCCGGCGCAGCTGCTTGGCCGTCGGCAGGTCGTCCGGCAGGAACCGGCGGGTCAACCGGCCCGCGCCGAGTGGCAGCGACACGACCAGGTCGGGCAGCAGGCCGGTGCCGTACACGATCTCCATCGAGCCGCCGCCGATGTCGAGCACCAGCAGCCGGCCCGCCGACCAGCCGTACCAGCGGCGGGCGGCGAGATAGGTCAGCCGGGCCTCGTCCTCGCCGCTGAGGAACTGCGGCCGGATGCCCGTGCCGTCCTCGATCCGCGACACGATCGCGTCCCGGTTGGTGGCGTCCCGGATCGCCGAGGTGGCGAACGTGTAGAGCTGGTCGACCTCCAGTCGTTGGGCGGCGTCCAGCGCTCTGGACACCGCCTCGACCGCGCGTCTGACTCCGTGTTCGTCGATGGCGCCGTCGGGTGTGTACGACTCCGCCAGTAGTGTCGGCTCCTTGACGGCGTACGCGGGCAGCGGCGGGCCGCCCGGGACGATGTCCACCACCTGCAGCTGCGCCGAGTTCGACCCGATGTCCAACACACCCAATCGCATGGCCGGGGCTACCCCGGCGGGGGCCGGGTGAATCCGTGAAGAATTCACCGGCCCGTGGGTTTATTCGAATCGGTTCTGGGTATGCGCGTTGTCCCTCCTCCCGGCCGCCTCTACTGTCGGTAGTGGTTGAGCGAGCAGCCGATGGCGTGGCACGTCCGTGTCCAGTTCGGGCTGCGTCTTCCACCTACTTCTGGAAGCGGTTCCCATGTCAGCGACGCCCGGCACGACCCCCATCTCCGTGAGCACGGAGCGTATCGGCACCATCGCCATCCTGCACCTGTTCGGCGAGCTCGACCTCGCGACCGTCGACGACGTCGACCAGCGGATCACCGAGGCCGCAACGGATATCACCGCCCTGGTCGTCGACCTCGACGGGCTGAGTTTCCTGGCGTCGACCGGGCTCAGCCTGCTCGCGCGGTGGTCGGCCCGGGCCGAGGAGGAGGGCTTCGGCTTCCGGGTGGTGGCTTCCCGCCGGCAGGCGCTGCGGCCGCTGCAGATCACCGCGCTCGACAGCCTGATCACGATCGACGCCACCGTCGACGAGGCCCTCGTCGCGCTGCCGCGCCGGGCCGGTTGACGACACCTCCGGCGTGGGGTTTGCGGCAGAATCCGTGACATGTGCGGTCGATACGCCAGTGCTCAGACCGACGCCGAGTTGGCCAAGGCGTTCGAGGTCGTCGATGTCGTCGGCGATGAGCCCGAGCCGTCCTGGAACGTCGCGCCGACGCAGCAGGTTCGCGCCGTGCTGGAACGCGCGCCCAAGGACGAGCCGGAGGCGCCCGCCGCTCGGCTGCTCCGTTCGGTGCGCTGGGGCCTGGTGCCGTCGTGGGCGAAGGACGTCAAGGTCGGCAACAAGATGATCAACGCCCGGGTCGAGACCCTGCTGGCCAAGGCCGCCTTCAAGTCCGCCGCCAGGCGCCGGCGGTGCGTCATCCCCGCCGACGGCTACTACGAGTGGATGAAGATCGACAACCGGAAGGTGCCGTTCTTCCTGCACCCCGAGGACGGGCAGCCGCTGGCCATGGCCGGCCTGTACGAGCTGCGCCCCGACCCCGAACTGCCCGAGGACCACCCCGACCGGTGGCTGTGGACCTGCACCGTGATCACCACCACCGCCGCCGACACCCTCGGCCACATCCACGACCGCAGTCCGCTGCTGATTCCCGGCGGTGACCTGCTCGACGCGTGGCTCGACCCCCGGCTGGACGACCCCGACGACGTGCAGGCGCTGATCAACAGCCTGCCCGAGCCGCACCTGGAGCCGTACGAGGTGTCGACGGCCGTGAACAGCGTGCGGAACAACGGGCCGCACCTCGTCGACCCGGTGACCGCCTGACCCTGGCCCGGTCTGGCGGCCTTGCACGGTTTACGCGTTTGGTGGGTCGTCGTTTGGGCGCGTGCCCCTCGTGCCCTGTTTCCTTCCCACGATGCACCGGGCCATGCCCGGAACCCGGACCTTGCCGTTCTTCTCGAAAGCACTCACGTCGGCAATGGCGTGTGCCCGAATCCGCTCCCGCGCCGCTTCGTCGACCTGCCGCAGCGCGGCAACCGCCGGCGAGACGTGCTCACTGATCACCTTCCAGTACTGCTCGGGCGATTCCGTCACGAGTTCGACGGGGACATCCCACTCGGCGATGTCGCGTAGCCCAGCACTCTCGTACAGGTCGCTGACATATCCCGGGGCCGCGCACCGGAACATGTTCGGCGCGTCCCGGTCGGGTGGCGCCACCACCGTCTCGGCGGCGATCGCCCGCATGGCGATCGCCGTCCACGGGTTTTCCTCGGGCTTGACCCACACCGACGAGCAGAGCCGCCCGCCCGGCTTGAGCACGCGCGCGAACTCGGCCGTCGCCTTGGCCACGTCAGGGAAGAACATGTACCCGAAACGCACGGAGACGCTGTCGAACGTGGCGTCGTCGAACGGGAGATCATCGGCGCTGCACACCGTCGTCTCGATGTTGGCGACCCCCTGCGCCCTGGCTCGTCGCGTGGCTATGTCGAGCATCTCCGGCACGAGGTCGGTCAGCACGACGCGCCCCGTCGGCAACCGTTTCGCGATGCTCAAACCCGGCTCGCCCGTGCCCGACGCGATGTCGAGATGCCGATGGCCGTCCGCGATGTCGAGACCTTCGATGATCGCCGCGCCGACCGGGCCCAGCTGATCCATGATCACCGAGCCCCACTTGTCCCAGCCCGCCGCGAGCCCCGCCCACGTCGCTCGCTGGGCGTTCCGGACCTCCTCGGACCTCGGCATCGGCCCTCCTCCCGCGTCGCCGCGTCCACCGGCCACGAAGGCACTCCTGATGCGAGCAGATGATGCCCGTCCCGGAGCCGTCGCGCACGTCGGCCGACGCCACGCCGGACTCGCGGCATGAGCGGAAGTCACCAGTCAGTCCGTCCAGTGATGGCGTCTTTGATCGCTTGCGCGTCGCTGTCGAGGAGCGACCTTTTGCGTTCCGGCGACTCGGCCTTGAAGGTCCAGCCGTCTCCCGCGTAGCGAGGGATGACGTGAAGGTGGAAGTGGAAGACCGACTGGAAGGCGACTTCGCCGTCACAGAGGAGGACGTTGATTCCCTCGCAGCGCATGCGTGAGCGTCGCAAGGCTCGCGCCATGTCGTGACCGACCGACCAGACGTGAGCGCTCGTTGCTCCGTCAAGGTCTTCGAGGCCCACCGCGTGTTCGCGTGGCACGACGAGAAGATGGCCGGGTGTGACGGGCTTCAGGTCCATGAAGGCGACAACGGTCTCGTCCTCGTACACCACGCTGGCCTCGGCCTGTCGCGCCACAATGGCACAGAAGATGCACTCATGCGCTGCCGATGTCGCGTTCTGTGCCATGCGCGCAATAGTTCCAGTGCGCCCAGACAGCTGCAATTCACTTGTCGGCGGGAGTCGGTGGGGGCGGTGGTGGCGTCGTAGAAAATCGATCACCGGCGGCCACACGTGCTGCGGGTCGCTGAACGGCGCGCCGTGCGCGAGGCCTTCCAGTTCGACGTAGTGCGCACCCGGAATGACCGCGGCGACCTCGCGGGCGCGGGCGGCGAACGTGTCGGTGTCCAGCTCGAATCCCATGACAAGACACGGCGTCGTCACCGCCGCGAGGGCCGACAACCGCTCCTGGTAGGTGCCGATTCACGGGATCGGCAAGGCGTTGCTCAGGAAAACCACCTCGGGACCGGAGCCCCAGGTGTGAACGACTCCGAGCTCGTCTTCCGACCGGTCCGCTGCCACGAAGCGCAGCCTGCCACAACGCCTCGCCCGCAACGCAGGCTGCGATGTCATCGGCGATCCCGCCTGTTCGGGGGTGACGAAAACCGGTTGCCCGACGGCCCCCGCTTCACCATCATGGCGGGCATGGAGTTGTAGCCAGTGGCTTTGGCGCGGAATGAGGACGGGTGCGAGTCGCGCCCGTCTCTTCCGCCGTACCTCTCGAAGCCCGCACCGTGTGATCGGTGCGGGTTTCCTTCACGTGACGTGCCCATGCGCCGTCGCGCCGGCCGGTGTGCTTTCACGCGCCGGCCGTATGCCACTGGTTCGGAGAGGCGATTCCCGCTGCCGTAAAAGCGGGCCGCCTCCATCAGCTCTGGAGTTCGCCGACACGATGAATGACTTTCGTGGTACCCGTGTGCCCGCCGACGGATCCGGCATCGACCGGAAAGCGCTGTGGGTGGTCAGGGAGCTCGGCCTGCCGGCAATCATCAGGGCGTGCCCGGCGTGCCGGTCGACGCGACACCACCCCACGGGCAAGGTCCGGGTGAACGCGAGCGGCAAGCTCCTCGACGTCTGGCTGCTGATCGGCTGCGAGCAGTGCGGCCGCACGTCGAAGATCCCGGTCTACGAGCGTGTCCACGTGCAGATGCTGGACCACGAGCGGCTGGTGATGTTCGAGAAGAACGACCCGGCCACGGTGCGACAGCTGGCCATGGACACGGCGCTGGCGGGCCGGGCACAGTACCGGCTCGACTGGAGCGGCACCTGGAAGCTGGACACCGACATGCCGTTCTACGAGCTCGAGAGCGAGGACGCGGCGCCGCTGGAGGTCGTCGTCAGGTTCGAGCTCCCGGCGCCGATCCGGGTCGAGAAGCTGTTGATGGCCGGGTTCGGCCTGAGCCGGGCGGCGGTGCGAGGCATGGTCGATTCGGGACGGATCCTCCTGCCGATGGCCGTCGACGCGAAGGCCCGCAAGGACTTCACCCTCTACGTCACACCGGCATAGGGGTTTCCCCGATGTTCGGGGCGGGACCGCGGCGCTAGCTTTCGCGATCATGACTGATCGGAGAAACGCCCGGCGGTGGCGCATGTTCGTCGCCAGCACGGCCACGGCGATGGTGGCGGTGCTGGCGACGCAGGCGCCGGCGTACGCGGCGAAGAGCAGCACGGTCTGGCCGACGCAGCACGACTACAACTGGGACTACGGCCGGGAGTGGTTCGCCGTCGAGGCCACCACCATGTCGGCCGGCGATTGCGAGGAGAAGAACGGCTACGTCACGCTGTCGCCGCCGGACGCCGACGGCAACGTCTATATGGGCTGGGGCACGGGAATTCTGCTGACGCACCACACCAACCACGCGGACGTCTGGCACCAGAAGTTCGAGTTCATGACGGCCTGGGGCACCACGGTGCTGACCGTGGGCGGCTTCGACGGCCCGCAGATGACCAAGATCAACTGGGAGTACTCCGAGTACCACTGGCAGTACGCCAGGATGGACCCGCAGCTGTGGCCGCTGATCAGCCAGGTCCGCTGGACCGGCGACTGCTGATCACAGGTCGAAGGCGACCGGGTGCCGAGGCTGGTACAGCATGATCTCCCCGGCCCCGGGCACCTTCAGCGCGACCGTACGGCCGAACCCCCGGTCCTGGACGTCGCCGGCGAACTCCGCCCCCTTCGCGCCCAGCTCGGCCATGGTCTGCTCGAGGTCGTCGCACATCAGCGAGATCTCGTGGCCCGGCGTGCCGGGGTGCACGCCCAGCTCCGACGGACCCGTCCTGAAGATCAGCCAGCCGTCGTGGGCATCCACGTGCGGCCAGCCCAGCACGTCCCGGAAGAACGCGCGGGCGGCCTCCGCGTCGGAGGCGTACACCAGGGTGTGAACCGCGGTAATCATGGCCGCGAGCGTAGCCGGGCGGCGTCCTGGCTGGGGCGGCGCCGGACTGGCGGCGGTACTCGCGACTGAACTGCGACGGGCTCTCGTAGCCGACCCGGCTGGCGACATCTCCGGTGGCGGCGGCGTCGACTGCTCGACCCCCGAGATCAGGGCGCCGTCGATGGCGGTGGTGGAGTCGGGTCGCACGTGCCGGTCGAGCAGGGTGCGCAGTTCGTCGAGGCGCACGACCCGAGTCAAGCATGAGTCTGATCCTCGCGACAACGAGAGAATCAGGCAAGAGATAGGCAGGATCGTTCTAACGTTTGCGCTGGTCAGCGTGATTGCATTGGCTCATCGGAATCCCGAGAACGAGAGCCAGGAGACAATCACGATGATCGTCAACCACGGTTTCCACGCCACCATGACCGCCCGGCCCGGCAAGGGCGGCGAGGTGGTGGAGATGCTCCTCAAGGCCCCGTCCATGACCCACGAGGACTGCGTCGTCTTCCTGGTCGGCCGCTCGGCCGGCGACCCGGACGTCATCCACGTCACCGAGGGCTGGGTCAGCGACGAGGCGCACAGCCGGTTCTTCGCGACCGCACCGGCGCGGGCCCTGGTCGAGAGCCTCCAGCCGCTGCTCGTCGGTGAGTCGCAGTACACCGACGAGGTGCCGGTCGGTGGCAAGGCCGCGTTCTGAGACCAGGAAAGGAAACCAGCCATGACACCGGCACGCCCCGCCCTCGACCCCGAGCTGCGCACGCTGCTCGCCGATCTGCCGCTGCGGTCCGACCTCGACGTCGGGACGCTCGCCCAGCTGCGCCCGTTCTCCGCCGGCCCGATCGACGCCGTCCTTGACGGCCGCGTCGTCGACCGCCGGGAACTCACCATCCCCGCCCCGGGCGGCGCGCGCATCCCGCTCTCGATCTTCACGCCGGCCCGGAGATCCACCGCCGCGCCGTGCGTGTTCTGGGTCCACGGCGGCGGCATGGTCATGGGGGACCGGTTCTCACAGATCGACATTCCCTTCGACTGGCTCGACGCGTTCGGCGCCGTTGTCGTCACCGTCGACTACCGGCTGGCGCCGGAGGCCACCGGCACGATCCCGGTCGACGACTGCTACCTCGGCCTCGCCTGGACCGCCGAGCACGCCGACGAACTGGGCATCGACCCCGCACGGATCATCGTCGCCGGCATCAGCGCCGGCGGTGGCCTGGCGGCCGGCGTCACGCTGATGGCGCGCGACCGTGGCGGCCCGGCGATCGCCGCCCAGGTGCTGGTCTGCCCGATGCTGGATCACCGCAACGACAGCACCTCCAGCCGGCAGTACTCCGGCGACCCCGGCGTGTGGACGCGGGAGATGAACGCGTTCGGCTGGCGGTCGGTGCTCGGGGACCTCACCGACGTGCCCGCCTACGTCTCCCCGGCGCTGGCCGAGGACCTGTCCGGCCTGCCGACCACCTACGTCGACGCCGGCACCGCCGAGGTCTTCCGTGACGAGGACGTCGACTACGCCAGCCGGATCTGGGCGGCCGGCGGCCAGGCGGAGCTGCACGTCTGGGCCGGCGGCTTCCACGGTTTCGACGCCCAGTACCCGAACGCGAAGGTGTCGGCCGAGGCCCGCCGGACCCGCACCGAGTGGCTTGCCCGGGTGCTCGGGCAGCGTCCGGCGCACGCCTGACGGGTGCTCGGGGGCTTAGACCAGCGTCTTGGCGATGACTTCGTGCATGGCCGGGGTGACGGTCGACGGCCCGTCCTCGTCGCCGGCGTCCGGCGCCACGCGCTCCAGGCCGAGGGCCAGCCCCAGCACCCGGCTGCGCACGGAGTCGACGACCTTGGCGACCCGGTCGCCGGCCAGCCGGGTCTCCGCGGCGGCGATGGTGTGCCCGGGCTCGACGGCCAGCCCGCCGATGTCGATCAGGCGGTTGATCAGGTCGATCTGCACGCCGCCCCACGGCCGCACGAGGGGAGCGCCGACACGGACGAGGTCGTCGAGGTCGTCGACGGGGTCCACGACGCTGACCTCGTACACCCGCATCAGCTTGGACTCCCGTAACTCCTCGGCGAACGCGGTCGGCGGCAGCGGGGCCAGGCCGGGCGCGATGCCGCCGACGACGCGCCGGTAGCGGACGTGGGCCTCGGAGTGGAACGGACCCCGGTACGAGGGCACGTGGCCGTCGTCGGGGTAACCGGACAGCTCCCGGTCGGCCCAGGCCTCGAGCTCGGCGGAGCCGATCCGCCGCGCGAGGAGGTGGACGGCGCGCAGCACGTCCGCGGTGCTGGGAACCTGGCGGGCGGCGTCGATCAGCATGTCCAGGAATCCCACCGGTCGAGTGTCGCCGCACCCAGGGGCCCGTGTCATCGGCCGGACAGGCCCTGCCCCCTACACCGCCAGGGCGAGGACTCCCAGCACGATGAGGCCGACGACCTTCACGCACTCCAGGGCGACGTACGCCACGTGCGCGTGGGATCGCGGCCCCTCCTCGCCGGCCAGCACGGCGTCGGACCGGCGGTTCAACCGCGGCCGGACCGCCGCCAGCTGAACGACCAGCACCACCAGCACGACCGCCAACGACGCGATCACGCCGACGCCCGCGCCACCGACCAGAACCAGCCCGAGAACCGCCACCGCCAGCACGCATTCGATGCCGTTCAAGGCTTTGAACACCAGCCGGCCGATGCCGAGTCCGATCGGGATCGTCACGTTCGGGGCCCGGAACTTCAGCGGCGCCTCGACGAACGAGATCGCCAGCACCATGCCGAGCCACACGAACGCCAGGGCCGCCGCCGCGGTGGTCACGTCACACACTCCTGTCCACAAGGCCGAGTTCACCGTAGTCGACGAGCGGTTCGGTGCCGGGCGGCAGCTCCGACCGCCGGGCCGGGTCGGCGATGAACGCGACGATCGCCGAGCGCAGGGCACGAACCGCCCGCGTGGGGTCGACGTCCTTGCGGTAGGCCAACTGCACGATCCGGGTCATGCCGGCGTCCGTGGCGAACCGCGTCATCCGGAACCGCCCGCCCGCCACCGTACTCGGCACGACGGCCGCGCCGACGCCGGCGCGCACGAGTTCGAGCACGGCGTCCATCTCGCCGCCCTCGATCGCGAAGGACGGCTCGAATCCGGCGGCCCGGCAGGCGTTGACGGTGACTTCGCGCACGTCATAGCCGCGCCGGAACATCACCAGCGGCACGTCCGCCAGCTCGCGGACGGCGAGCCGCGTGCGGGCGGACTCCCAGGCGTCCCCGGAGGAGATCAGGACCAGCTCCTCCAGCAGCAGTTCCGTCGTCGACAGCTGGTGATCGCCGGGGTGCCGGGGACCGGCGAGCAGGGCCAGGTCCAACGCGCCCTCGGCGAGCCGCTGCCGCAGGTCGCCGGACCCGCTTTCGTGCAGTTCCAGCTGGATTCCCGGATATCGGCGGCGGAAGGCGGACAGGATCGCCGGCAGCAGGCCCGTGCACAGGCTGGGCGGCGCGCCCAGCCGGACCCGGCCGCGTTCGAGCTCGTCCAGCTCGCGGATGGCCCGCCGGGCGCCCTCGATCTCGGCCAGGATGCGCCGGGCGATCGGCAGCAGGGTCTCGCCGGCCTCGGTCAGGGACACGTTGCCGCGGATCCGGTGGAACAGCGGCGCGCCCAGGTCGTGCTCCAGCGCCCGGATCTGTTGGGACAGCGAGGGTTGCGCCACCCGCATGTGTTCGGCGGCGCGGGTGAAGTGCCGGTGCTCGGCGACCGCGACGAAGTAGGCGAGCTGCTGGAACTGCATGTCCCGATGATAGCCGTTGACTCTCAATACGAGAGTTATGATGTCTTTGACCTCTGGTCACGGGCGACCTAGCGTCCTTGAGGTGGTTATCGATGTGGCGCAGCGGCGACGACGCCCGGCCGCCCGGCAGTTCTGGGACTCGACGATCGGCAAGAAGATCGTCATGGCGGTGACGGGCGCGGCCCTGCTCGGGTTCGTGTTCGCGCACATGGTCGGCAACCTCAAGACCTTCCTCGGGGCCGCGGACCTCAACGCCTACTCGCACTGGCTGCGCACCATCGGCGAGCCGGTGCTGCACTACGAGTGGTTCCTCTGGATCATGCGCGCGGGCCTGATCGTCGCCGTGGTGTTGCACATCACCGCCACCGTGCAGCTCGTCCGCCGCGATCACCGGGCCCGGCCCGTGCGCTACGCCCACCGCCGCCCGGTCAGGGCGACCTTCGCCGTGCACACGATGCGCTGGGGCGGGGCGACCCTGGCGGTGTTCGTCGTCTGGCACATCCTCGACCTGACCGTGGGCAAGGTGAACCAGGACTTCGTGCCCGGCGACCCGTACCACAACCTGGTCGCCGACTTCCGGGTGTGGTGGGTCAACGTGATCTACCTGGTCGCGCTGGCCATGCTCGGCCTGCACATCAACCACGGCTTCGCCAGCGCGGCCCGCACGCTCGGCATCGCCGGCGTGAAGCGGGAACGGGCGCTCAAGATCTTCGGCAGCGCGACGGCAATCGTGACCACGGCCGGGTTCGCCGTCGTCCCGATCGCCGTCATGACGGGATTGGTGCACTGACATGTACCTCGACGGCTCTCCGATCACCGACACCAGCGCGCCGGACGTCCCGCTGGAGAAGCGTTGGGACGAAAGGAAGTTCCGGGCCAAGCTGGTCAACCCGGCCAACCGGCGCAAGCACCGCGTCATCGTGGTGGGCACCGGCCTGGCCGGCGGCTCCGCCGGGGCGACGCTGGCCGAGCAGGGCTACCACGTGGTGCAGTTCTGCTTCCAGGACTCGCCGCGCCGCGCGCACTCCGTGGCGGCGCAGGGCGGGATCAACGCCGCGAAGAACTACCGCAACGACGGCGACTCCGTCTACCGGCTGTTCTACGACACGGTGAAGGGCGGCGACTTCCGCTCCCGCGAGTCCAATGTGTACCGGCTCGCCCAGATCTCCGGGCAGATCATCGACCAGGCCGTGGCCCAGGGCGTGCCGTTCGCCCGCGAGTACGGCGGCCTGCTCGACACCCGGTCGTTCGGCGGCGTGCAGGTGCAGCGCACGTTCTACGCCCGCGGCCAGACCGGCCAGCAGCTGCTGATCGGGGCGTACCAGGCGCTGTCCCGGCAGATCGACGCCGGCACCGTGGAACTGCACGCCCGCACCGAGATGCTCGACCTGATCGTCGTCGACGGCCGGGCGCGGGGCATCGTCGCGCGGGACCTGATCACCGGCGAGATCACCACCCACCTCGCGGACGCCGTGGTGCTGGCCACCGGCGGCTACGGCAACGTGTTCTACCTGTCCACGAACGCCATGGGCTCCAACGCCACCGCGATCTGGCGGGCGCACAAGCGCGGCGCCTACTTCGCCAACCCGTGCTTCACCCAGATCCACCCCACCTGCATCCCGCGCTCCGGCGAGCACCAGTCGAAGCTGACGCTGATGAGCGAGTCGCTCCGCAACGACGGCCGGATCTGGGTGCCCAAGCGGCAGGGCGACACGCGGCCGCCGGGCGAGATCCCGGAGCACGAACGCGACTACTACCTCGAACGGCTCTACCCGAGCTTCGGCAACCTCGTGCCGCGGGACATCGCGTCCCGGGCCGCGAAGAACCAGTGCGATGCCGGCTACGGCGTCGGTCCCGGCGGGTTCGGCGTCTACCTGGACTTCGCCGACGCCATCAAGCGCCTGGGCCGGCCGGCGATCGAGGCCCGCTACGGCAACCTCTTCGACATGTACCAGCGGATCACGGCCGAGGATCCGTACCAGGTGCCGATGCGGATCTACCCGGCGATCCACTACACCATGGGCGGGCTGTGGGTGGACTACGACCTGCAGAGCACCATCCCCGGGCTGTTCGTCATCGGCGAGGCCAACTTCTCCGACCACGGCGCGAACCGGCTCGGCGCGTCCGCGCTGATGCAGGGCCTCGCCGACGGCTACTTCGTGCTGCCGCCGACGCTGAACGACTACCTCGGCGGCACTCGACTCGAACCGGTCGACTCGGGAAACGTCCAGGTGAAAGCCGTCGAAACCGAGGTGCGGCAACGGATCGAGCGGCTGCTCACCATCAAGGGAAAGCGTTCGGTGGACTCGTTCCACCGCGAGCTCGGCCTGCTGATGTGGGACTACTGCGGCATGTCCCGCAACCGGGAGGGCCTGAGCAAGGCCCTGGAACGGGTTCCCGAGCTGCGCGCCGAGTTCTGGCGTGACGTCCGGATCCCCGGCGGGGCAGGCGAACTGAACCAGGAGCTGGAGAAGGCCAACCGGGTGGCCGACTTCCTCGAACTGGCGGAGCTCATGCTCATCGACGCGCTGGAGCGCGAGGAGTCGTGCGGCGGGCACTTCCGCGAGGAGCACCAGACGCCCGAGGGCGAGGCACGACGCGACGACGAGCACTTCTCGTACGTCGCCGTGTGGGAGTACGGCGACCAGCCCGTGCTGCACCGCGAGGAACTCACCTTCGAGCACGTCCACCCGACACAGCGGAGCTACACATGAAACTCACCGTCCGCATCTGGCGACAATCCGGCCCGGAGGCCGAGGGCCGCCTGGTCTCCTACCCGGTCGAGGACGTCAGCCCGGACATGTCCTTCCTGGAGATGCTGGACGGGCTCAACCAGGAGCTCATCGCCAACGGTGACGAGCCCGTGGCCTTCGACCACGACTGCCGTGAGGGCATCTGCGGCTCCTGCGGTGTCGTGATCAACGGCCGGGCGCACGGCCCGGAGCGCACGACCTCGTGCCAGCTGCACATGCGCTCGTTCGCCGACGGCGACGTCATCGACGTGGAACCGTGGCGGGCCAAGGGATTCCCGATCGTCAAGGACCTCGTCGTGGACCGCTCGGCGCTGGACCGGATCGTCCAGGCCGGCGGCTACATCACCGCGCCGACCGGCAGCGCCCCGGACGCCCACGCCACGCCCGTGCCCAAGCCCGACGCCGACCTGGCCTTCGACAACGCCACGTGCATCGGTTGCGGCGCCTGTGTCGCCGCCTGCCCCAACGGCTCCGCCATGCTGTTCACCGCGGCGAAGGTGACGCATCTGAGCCTGCTGCCGCAGGGACAGCCGGAGCGGGCGCAGCGGGTGCTGGACATGGTCGACACCATGGACGCCGAGGGCTTCGGCGGCTGCACCAACACCGGCGAGTGCGTGGCGTCGTGCCCGAAGGGCATTCCCTTCGCCAGCATCGCCACGCTCAACCGGGAATTCCTGAAGGCGAGCCGCTCCGGGCGCTGAATTCCGCCCGGTTGTCCGAGTCACAGGTCCAGTTCAGCGAACGTTCAACCCGCGCCCTTCTGGGCGTTACTTGTCGTGGCCTAAGTTCCGTGACAGCTCGCGGAACGGGGACTGGAATGGACACGACTCTCGCGGTCAGGGCGCGCGGGATCACGAAGTGCTTCGGCGACGTCGTCGCCCTCGACGGCGTCGACCTGGACGTCGCGCCGGGCCAGATCCACGGGCTCGTCGGCCCGAACGGCGCCGGCAAGACGACGCTGCTCGGGCTGCTGCTGAGCCTGGCCGTCCCGGACGAGGGCAGCCTGGAGATCCTGGGCGCGCCGGTCGGGCGGGCGCTGACCGCCCCCGACGGCGTCGCCGGCTTCGTGGACGGCCCCGGCCTCTACCCGTCGCTCACGGCCCGGCAGAACCTCGCCGCGCTGGCCCGGCTGCGCGGTCGTGGCGCGAGCATCGACGACGTCCTCGCGCAGGTCGGGCTCACCGACGTCGCCGACGACCGGGTCCGAGGCTTCTCCCTCGGCATGCGTCAGCGGCTCGGCCTCGCCGCCGCCCTGCTGACCATGCCCCGCCTTCTGGTGCTCGACGAGCCCTCCAACGGCCTCGACCCGGCCGGCAAGCGGCACGTGCACGGCGTGCTCAACCGGCTCGCGGCCGACGGCGCCACCGTGATCGTCTCCAGCCACCGCATGGACGACGTCGAGGCGCTGTGCTCCGAGGTGACCATCCTCGCCGCCGGACGCGTCGTGTTCACCGGCCCGCTGGGCAAGCTCTCGGCTGAGAACCGTGCCCTCGACTACCGCATCCGCACCTCCGACCCGGAGGCCGCGCGCCGGCTGACCGCCGACACACCCGGCGTCGACATCGTTGACAGCGCCGAGCTTCTGGTGGTGCGAGCGGAGATTCCCGCCCTCGACGACCTCGTCTCGCGGCTCGTGCGCGGCGGCGTCGCGGTGCGGGAACTGGCGCCGGTGGTGTCGCCGCTGGAGGCGGCGTTCCTCGCCCTGACCGAACAGGAGACCGACCGATGACCGCCGTCGCCGTAGCCCCGGTCACGGCCGTTCCGGTGGCCCGCGGCTACCGCTTCGAGATGGTGAAGCTGCTGGCCCAGTGGCGGATCCGGCTGCTGGTGCTCGCGTGCTGGCTGGCGCCGGCGGTGTTCGTCGCCGCGGTGAGCCAGCAGAGCGACCTGCCCACCGACACGTTGTTCGGCCGCTGGATGAACATCACCGGCTGGGCCGGGCCGCTGGTGATGCTGGGCTTCGCCGGCACGTACGCGTTGCCGCTGCTGACCTCGGTGGTCGCCGGCGACGTGTTCGCGGCCGAGGACCGGCTCGGCACATGGCGGTACCTGCTGGTGGCCGTCCGCTCGTACCGACGGATCTTCGTGTCGAAGGCGCTGGCCAGCCTGACCGTGATCCTGGTGCTGGTGGTCGGGATGGCCGTGTCGGCCACGGTCGGCGGGGTCGTGGCGGTCGGCGGCCGGCCGCTGGTCGCCCTCGACGGCCAGTTGCTCGCGCCGGCCGACGCCGCCGGCCTGGTCGCGCTGGCGTGGATCTGCGTGCTGGCGCCGACACTGGCGCTGGCCGGCGTCGGGCTCCTCGGCTCCGTCGCCCTGGGCCGGTCGCCGATGGGCCTGCTGCTGCCGGCGGTCGTCGCCCTCGCCATGGGGGTCGCCCAGCTGCTGCCGCTGCCCGTCGCCGTCCGTCTCGCGTTGCCGAGCTACGCCTTCATCGCCTGGACCGGCTTGTTCACCACTCCCGCGCAGGCGGGCCCATTGCTGATCGGCGTCGCCGTGAGCCTGGTGTGGGCCGTCGCCGCGACCGCGCTGGCGTACGTGCTGTTCATGCGCCGCGACTTCACCAACCTCAGCCACGACGGCGTCGGCCGGCGGGCCCTCACCGTCGCGGCCGCGCCACTGGCCGGGCTTCTCGTCGTCACGATGGGAATCCTGGCCCTGGTGACGCCGTCGACGGGCTCCGGCATCGACCAGAACAAGGTGCAGCAGTCCGTCGCCACGGCGTTCGCGCACCTCTACCGGCTGCAGACCCAGCAGCTCCACCGGCCCGACGTCACCGAGGCGCAGCTGGCCAGCACGGCCGCGTGCACCAAGGGCGACGGGCTCGTCGAGGCCGAAGGCCCCGGCAACGACTGGCGGTGCGTCGTGACCTGGCGCCTTCCCGGCGTCACGGCCACCGGACAGGCCATCTACCAGCTCGACGTCGCCTCGGACGGACAGTACGTGGCCGACGGCGACGGACCGAAGGAAGTGAACGGCTACTTCCAGGTGCGAACCCCCACCGGAGATCAACCCAACCCGCTCTGGCAGTTCGACGGCCACATCGAGCTGCTCTCGAAGGGATGACCCCATGCAGGTAACACGTCGCAGAAGACGTGTCGAGAAGCGCAGCCGGTCACGCGGCTGGGTCGCCGGCGCCGCCACGCTCGCCCTCGTCCTCACGGGCACGGGCGTCGGCTCGGCGTCGACCAAGCAGTTCGGCAACGACCAGGTCGGCGACGTCACCCGCCAGGGCCAGGTCGTGTCCGACGACCAGTACATCAAGCCGATCGGCGACCGTCTTGTCGTCGACAACGGCAAGATCATGGCGTCGGCGGTCAGCCCCGACGGCAGCCACCTGGCGGCGCTGATCACCGACGGCGGCCTCGCGCTGGCCGTCGTCGACCTGAAGAACTGGAAGGTGCAGCAGCTCGTCGGCAACTCGGCGACGGCGAACCTGCGCATCCCCGGCAACGACGTGGGCCAGGAGGGCCCGTCGTACTCGCCGGACGGCAAGTCGCTGTGGATGGCCCAGACCGACGGCTACCGCCGGTTCACGGTCAACGCCGACGGCACGCTCGCCAACCCCACGTTCGTCACCATCCCGGCCGACGGAGCCAAGCACGGCCTGCCGGCGCAGGCGGTGTTCTCCGCCGACGGCGCCACCGTCTACGCCGCGGTCAACGGCCAGAACCGGGTCGTCGCCATCAACGCGGCGAGCGGCGCCATCGAGCAGAGCTGGGCCGTCGGCAACGCCCCGCGCGACCTGGCCCGCATCGGCGCCAAGCTCTACGTCAGCAACGAGGGCGGCCGCCCCGCCGGCCCCGGCGACACGACGCTGAACTCGTACAACACGCAGGTGCCGGCCAACCCGGTCACCGGCGCGACGACCACCGGCACGGTCAGCGTCATCGACCTCGCGCACCCGACCGCCGCCGTCGGCAGCATCGACGTCGGCCTGCACCCGACGGCGTTGTACGCCAAGGGCAGCACGCTGTTCGTCGCCAACACCGCCAGCAACGGCGTCTCCGTCATCGACACCGGCCGCGACAAGGTCGTGCAGACGATCTCGACGAAGCCGTGGCCGGAGGCGTCCGTCGGCTACGAGCCGGACGGCATCACCCTCACCGCCGACGGCCACCTGCTGGTGACCCTCGGCCGTGCCAACGCCGTTGCCGTGTACCGGTTCTCCCGCGCGCAGGAACCGGTCAGCTACGTCGGCCTGCTGCCGACGGACTACTTCCCGACGGCGATCGCCACGGTCGGCAACACCATCGTCGTGTCCAACACCCGCGGCATCGACGCCCGCCGCCCGACCACGGCCGCCGGGCGCGGCACCCACGACACCACGTCGAGCGTGCAGAAGTTCCGCCTGCCCGACGACCACACCATCCGCGGCTACACGAGCAAGGTGTTCCAGCAGAACGGCTGGACCCCCAACTCGGTCGAGGTGGCCAAGGACCGGGGCAAGGCCAAGCCGGTGCCTGTGCCGCAGCGGCTCGGCGACCCGTCGACGATCAAGCACGTCTTCCTGATCGTCAAGGAGAACCGGACCTACGACCAGGTGTACGGCGACGACCCGCGCGGCAGCGGCGACCCGACGCTGGCCCAGTTCGGCGCGAACGTCACCCCCAACCAGCACGCGCTGGAGCAGCAGTTCGGCTTGTACGACAACACCTACGACATCGGCACCAACTCGGCCGAGGGCCACAACTGGCTGATGCAGGCCGACAATCCCGAGTACACCGAGTCCTCGGCCGGCGAGTACCTGCGCAGCTACGACACCGAGGACGACGCGCTCGGCCACCAGGAGTCGGGCTTCATCTGGACCGGCGCGCAGGCGGCCGGCAAGACCGTGCGGGACTTCGGCGAGTTCCAGCAGTTCCTGACCAAGCCGGCCGACGCCAGCTGGCAGAACCTGTACTGCGACGCCAAGAACATGGCCGCCACCGGGCAGCCCACCGCGTACCCGCTGGTGTCGTCCTCGCCGATCCCGTCGCTGAACAACGTGTCGGTGCCCGGCTTCCCGAAGTTCGACACCTCGGTGCCGGACATCTACCGGGAGCAGATCTGGAAGCAGGACTTCGAGAAGAACGGCCCGGCCAACCTGAACATGTTCTGGCTGTCCAGCGACCACACCGGCGGCCCGCCCAACCCGGCCGCCCAGGTCGCCGACAACGACCTGGCCACCGGCCAGATCGTCGACACCATCTCGCACAGCCCGTACTGGAAGGACTCGGCGATCTTCGTTGTCGAGGACGACTCGCAGGCCGGCCTGGACCACGTCGACGGCCACCGGGCCCCGATCCAGATCATCAGCCCGTGGGCGCAGCACGGCGTCGTGGACAACCACTACTACTCGCAGATCATGATGATCCGCACCATCGAGCAGATCCTCGGGATCCACCCGATGAACCAGAAGGACAGCGCCGCGACCCCGATGGCCTCGGCGTTCACCACCAAGCCCGACTACACGCCGTTCACCGCCGTGCCCAACCGCACGTCGCTGACCCTCGGCCTGCCCACGCCGCCGTCGTGCGGCGCGGACCAGGTGGCGCCGCAGTTCGCCGCGTCGCAGCCGGCGACGACCGTGCCGGCCGACAAGAAGCAGCTGGCGGCGCAATGGCAGCAGTGGGCGGGGCAGCAGCGGCTGACCGGCCCGAACGCCGTGCCGGACTACGCCAACCCGCTGCAGATGGACCACCTCACGTGGTACCAGACGCACGGGTGGACGGTGCCCTACCCGGGTGAGAACAAGGTGTTCGCCCCGGACCAGGTGCCGGGCGCATTCATCCCGTCCTCGGAGTCCGACGGCTGACCCGCGTGGACGCGCCCCTGGCCGGTTCTCTCCGGCCGGCCAGGGGCGCCGGGCCCGGGCCTGACCGGCCTGTTCGGCCCCGACCGGGTGCATCTGGTCGGGGCCTTCGGCGCGGCTGAACCAGGTCGGCGGTTTCCTCGTGTGTCCTGCGGGCGGGGGCACGAAGTGGAGGACCGTCATGATCGGATGGGTGTTGCGGATCGTTGTCGCGGCGGCGCTGGTGGGCTCGGCCGGCGTGCACTACTTCCTGTTCACGCAGGGCTACCCGGGCATCGTCACCCCGTTGTTCCTGCTGAACGCGATCGGCGGCCTGGTGCTGGCGATCGCGGTGCTGACCTGGCGGCACTGGCTGCCGGCGCTGGGCGCGCTGGGTTTCGGCGTGTTGACGCTGGGCTCCTACGTGCTGGCGGCGACGGTGGGCTTCCTCGGCCAGCACGACGAGTTCAACAGCCAGCCGGAGTACTGGAGCGTGATCACCGAGGTGATCTGCATCGTGGGCGGCATCGCGCTGCTGGCGATGCGGAACCGGGCGGCCGTGGCGACGGCGGCACGGTGACCGGCCGAGGGCGGCGGCGGGGCGTGCCGCCGCCCTCGGGCAGTCATCCCGTGACCGCTCCGACCAGCAGCTCGCGGCGGGCGAAGTCCACCAGGAGCTCGCGCATCACCGTCACGGTGACGGCGGGGGAGCCGGTGAGCACCTGGATCGCGAGCCCGTCGGTGAGGGCGGTGAGGCGCAGCGCGACCTGGTCGGCGTCGACGTCGCGGAACACGCCCTGGCGCAGCCCGCGGTGGATGATGCGGACGACGGTCTCGCGCCAGCGGGCGTAGAACTCGTTGTGCACGGGCCGAAGTTCCGGCCGGATGGCCGACTCGGCCCAGTACTGCAGCCAGACCGACCACTCGTCGCGGACCGGGCCGACCTTGGGCAGCTGCATGTCGATGAGCTTGAGCAGCCGCTGGTAGGCGTCGTCGATCTGCCGGAGTTCGTGGCTCTGCCGGGCGAAAGCGTGCTCGACGCAGTGCTTGAGCGCCTCGGTCAGCACGTCGTGCTTGCCGGGGAAGTAGTAGTGCACGGTGCCCGTGCTGGTGCCGCAGACCTTGGCGATGTCGGCGATCCGGACGGCGTGGTAGCCGCGCTCGGCGATGAGCCGCCAGGTGGCGTCCAGGATCGCGGCGCGTCTGTCCTCGTCGGCCCTACTCATGCCGGCCAGCGTAACTGACGCGCCAGTCAAAAGCATCACCTGCCCTTGACACGGCCTGTTTACTGACTCTGACTGACGCGTCAGTCAGACGGGAGGTCGACGGTGGCCAGTGTTCTCCGGCCGGACGTGCACGAGGGCAAGGTCGCGCTGATCAGCGGCGGCGGCACCGGCATCGGCCGGGCGGTCGCGCTCGACCTCGCCGCCGGCGGTGCGCGGGTGGTGATCTGTGGCCGGCGGCCCGAGCCGCTGGCGGCCGTGCGCGACGAGATCGTCAAGGCCGGCGGGCAATGCCTGGCTCAAGTGGCCGACATCCGCGAGGACGTCACCAGCGTGGTCGACGCGGCGATGACCGAGTACGGCCGGATCGACGTGCTGGTCAACAACGCCGGCGGCCAGTTCGCCGCGCCGGCCGAGGACATCAGCCCGGGCGGGTGGCGGGCCGTGCACCGGCTGGCCGTGGACGCGGCGTGGTCGCTGACCAGGGAGGTCGCCGTCCGCTCGATGATCCCCGAGCGGACCGGCGTGATCGTGTTCATCGCCTTCTCGCCGCGCCGCGGCATCCCCGGCATGGTGCACGCCAGCGCCGCCCGCGCCGCGCTGGAGAACCTGGCGGCGGGCCTCGCGCTGGAATGGAGCCGCTACGGCATCCGGTCGGTGTGCGTGGCGCCGGGGACGATCGCGACCGAGGGGCTGCGGGAGAACTACACCGACGCGGACCGGCAGCGCTGGGCGCAGGCGGTCCCGCTCGGCCGCCTCGGCACCCCGCAGGACGTGTCCGGGCTGATCTCCTTCCTCGCGTCGGAAGGCGGCGCCTACGTGACCGGCACGACCGTCGTCGTCGACGGCGGCGCCGACGCCTGGGGCGCCGGCCATCCAGTGCCGGAGGTGGAGGCGTGAGGAGCCTGGACACGCTGTTCACGCCACGATCGGTGGCGATCCTCGGCGCCAGCAACGACGAGACCAAGTACGGCAACTGGATCAGCGTGCAGGCGCTGCGGATGCGCGACCGCCGGCCGGTGTACCTGGTCAACCGCCGCGGCGAGCCCGTTCTGGGCCAGCCCACCTACCGCAGCATGGCTGACATCCAGCAGCCCGTCGACCTCGTGGTGATCACCGTGCCGGCCGCCGGCTTCGAGGCCGCGGTCGACGACTCGCTGGCCGCCGGCGCGACGGCGATCGTCGGCATCACGTCCGGCTTCGCGGAGCTCGGCGACGAGGGGCGGGCGGCGCAGATCGCCGTGGCGCGGAAGATTCGCGCCGCCGGGGCGGTGCTGCTCGGCCCGAACTGCCTCGGCGTGCTGGACACCACCAGCGACCTGTTCCTGGTGTCGAATCCGTTGCCGTGCGGGCCGGTCGGGCTGGTGTCGCAGAGCGGCAACATGGCGTTGGAGCTGAGCCGGTTCCTCGCCGACCGCGGTCTGGGCTTCTCCCGGTTCGCCTCGCTCGGCAACCAGGCCGACCTCTGCGCCGCCGACCTGATCCGCGCCTACGCCGAGCATCCGGGGACCGAGGTCATCGCGGCGTACTGCGAGGACTTCCAGGACGGCCGCGCGTTCGTCGCGGCGGCCGGCGAGGCCGTCGCCGCGGGCAAACCGGTTGTGCTGCTGACGGTGGGCAGCAGTACCGCCGCCAACCGCGCCGCCCGCTCCCACACCGGCGCGTTGACCAGCGACAGCGCGGTGATCGACGCCGCCTGTCGGGCCGCGGGCGTGGACCGGGTACGCAGTCCCCGGGAGATGGCCGACCTGGTCGCCGCGCTGCACCGGCACGGCTCGAAGCCGGCGCGGCGGGTGGCAGTGATCGCCGACGGCGGCGGGCACGCGTCCACGGCCAGCGACATCGCCGACGCGAACGGCCTTGCCGTGGAGGAATTTCGGCCCTCACTGGTGGCCGCGCTCAAGGCCGACCTGCCGCCGTCCGCGGGCGTGGCCAACCCGGTCGACCTGGCCGGGGCCGGCGAGCAGGACATCGCCTCGTTCGCCCGCACGATCGACCGGGTGCTGTCCGATTCCGACATCGACTCCGTGCTGGTCACCGGCTACTTCGGCGGCTACGGCGAGTACGGCCCCGAACTGGCCGCCCGTGAGATCGCCACCGCCACCGTGATCGCCGAACACGTGCACCGACACGGCAAACCCCTTGCCCTGCACACGATGTGCAGCGACAGCGCGGCCGCCGACGAGCTGCGCCGGCACGGCATCGGCGTGTTCCGGGTCGTCGACGACGCCGCGCGCACCCTCGGCATGCTGGCCGACCACGCCGACCGGCACCCATCCGTCCCGCAGCTGCCGGAGGCCGCCGACCCGGTGCGGCACAGCGACTACTGGCACGCCCGGGAACTGTTGAAGGCCGGCGGCCTGGCCTTCCCCGAGGCGCGGCTGGCCACCGACGTGGTCGCGGCGGCGGAGGAGATCGGCTATCCCGTCGTGCTGAAGGCGATGGGCCTGCTGCACAAGTCCGACGCCGGCGGAGTCGCGATCGGACTGTCCGATGCGGACTCGCTGTCCGCTGCGCACGAGGACATGGTCGCTCGGCTGGCCGTGTCCGAGTACTGCGTCGAGGCGATGGCCGACACCGCCGGGGGAGTGGAGCTCATCGTCGGCGTGCGCCGGGATCTCCGGTTCGGGCCCGTGCTCATGGTCGGGCTCGGCGGCGTCTTCACCGAGATCCTCAAAGACGTCACCTTCGCGCTGGCCCCCGTGACACCGGCCGAGGCCGAGACCATGCTCCGCACCCTGAAAGCGGCCCCGTTGCTGCACGGCGCCCGGGGCCGCCACCCCGTCGACCTCACCGCAACCGCCCGTGCGGTCGCGACGATCAGCCGGATCGGCGCGGCCCATCCCGAGATCGCCGAACTCGAAGTCAACCCACTGCTGGCGACGCCGAGCGGCTGCCTCGGCCTGGACGCCAGGATCGTGCTCGTCGGACGCTGAAGCCGGCCCCCAGAAGGAGAATCACCATGGAGTTCGCCTACACCCCGAGGCTGGCGGAGCTGAAGCAGCGCGCCGCCGACCTCACCGCCAAGATCATGCAGTACGAGGACGCGTGCGAGGCCGACAACGGCCTGTCGGCGGCGGCGCTGGACGCGATCCGGCAGGACGTGCTGGCCAGCGGGCTGCAGGCGGTCAACATGCCGGCCGACTGGGGCGGCGCCGGGCTGTCCGTGCTGGAGCAGGTGGTCGTCCAGGACGAGCTCGGCAAGCTGACCAACGCGCTGTGGGACACCGTGTGGCGGCCGGCCAACTGCCTGCGCGCCTGCACCCCGGAGCAGCGGGAACGCTACCTGGTGCCGGACATCCTCGGGCAGCGCCGGGACGCCGTCGCGATCACCGAGCCGGCCGCGGGCTCCGACCCGTCCGGCATCGAGACCACGGCCACGCCGGACGGCGACGGCTACCGGATCAACGGCGAGAAGTGGTTCGTCACCGTCGGCGACGCCGCCGACTTCCTCATCGTGCTGGCCATGGTGGGCGACGCGCCGACGTTGTTCCTGGTGGACAAGGACCTTCCCGGCGTGTCGGTCAAGCGCACCCCGCGGTACACGCACACCTTCGTCTACGAGCACCCCGAGTTCCTGTTCGAGGACGTCCGTGTCGGCGGGGACGCGGTGCTCGGCGGCATCGGCAACGGGTACGAGCTGACCCGGGACTGGTTCACCGAGGAGCGGCTGATGATCGGCGCCCGCACCATCGGCGCCGCCGAACGCGCGCTGACGCTGGCCGCCGAGTGGGCCGCACAGCGTATCCAGGGCGGCCAGCCGCTGATCGAGCGCCAGCTGATCCAGGGCATGATCGCCGACTCGGTCGTGGACATCACCACCAACCGCGCCCTGACCCACCAGGTGGCGTGGGAGTTCGACCACGGGGAGGACCGGAAGCTGTTGCACGCCAAGGCCGCCACGGTGAAGCTGGCCGCGTCGGAGGCGTCCAACCGGGTCGCCGACCGGGCCGTGCAGATCTTCGGCGGCCGCGGCTACATCCGGGACTACCCGGTCGAGCGGCTGTGGCGGGAGCTGCGCGTCGATCGGATCTGGGAGGGGACCTCGGAGATCCAGCGGCTGGTGATCGCCAACGAGGTGGCCAAGCGCGGGCTGTCCGGCCTGCTGTCCTTCACGTCGGCGGCGTGACCACCGCCGGCGACGTCGAGGTCGCCCGCCACGGCGACGTCGCCGTCCTGACCCTGCGCCGCGAGGCCAAGCTCAACGCGCTGTCCACGCACCTGGAGTCGCGGTTGCTCGATGCCGTGCGCGGCGATGCCGTGAAGGGCAGCAGGGCCGTCGTGATCACTGGCGGCGACAAGGTGTTCTCGGCCGGGGCCGACACGTCGGAGCTGCGGGAGATGACGCCTGTGGCGATCGCCGAGTACTACCGGGAGAGCGGCGCGGTGTACGAGGCGGTGGCGGCGCTGCCGCAGCCGACCGTCGCCGCGATCGCCGGCTACTGCCTGGGCGGCGGCTTCGAGCTCGCACTCGCGGCCGACCTCCGGGTCGCCGACGAGACAGCCGTGTTCGGGCTGCCCGAGGTCGGGCTGGGCATCCTGCCCAGCTCCGGCGGCGTGACACGGCTGGTCCGCGCGGTCGGCCCGGCCCGCACCCGCGACCTGGTGCTGCGGGGACGTCGCATGACGGTGACCGAGGCCCACTCGTGGGGTCTGATCACCGAGAAGACGGCCGCAGGTGGTCATCTGGCCACCGCGCTGGAGATCGCCGGCGAGCTGGCCGGGCAGCCGCCGCTGGCGGTGTCCGTGGCCAAACAGGTGATCACCGCGGCGACCGAGGCCTCCCGCGAAACCGCGCTATTGCTGGAGCAACTCGCTTACGCCACGCTCAACCGCATCGGTTGAGCCGGGCGTGGCGAACTGAGGGACGCGCGCCTTCCGCCACCACGGCGACTCAACGAGGAGAACAGGCATGGCGGCCAATCCACCCACCATCGTCCGTGACGACCAACCGCACCGGCCCGCGCTGGGCATCGAAGCCCGGTCCATCGACTACGTGCCCATCGCCGAACGCCACGGCAAGGTGTGGCACCTGTTCCCCGTGTGGTTCGCGGGGGACGCCCACCTCGCCACCATCGCCACCGGCATCATCGGCGTCGCGCTCGGCGGGAACCTGATCTGGACCGCGATCGCGGTCGTGCTGGGCAACGCGTTCGGCACGTTCTTCATGGCGTTCCACTCCACCCAGGGGCCGCAGCTGGGGCTGCCGCAGATGGTGCAGTCCCGGCCCCAGTTCGGCTTCGTCGGCGCCCTGCTGGTGTGGGTCGTCGCCCTCGTGACCTACATCGGGTACACCGGCTTCAACCAGATCCTGGTCGGCAGCACCATGCAGCATCTCGTGGACCTGCCGAAACCCGTCAGCTACATCGGCTACGCCGTGATCAGCGTGGTGCTGGCCGTCGTCGGCTACGACTTCATCCACAAGGCCTCGCGCTGGCTGACGTACCTGATGCTGGCGCTGCTGATCGTGTTCACCGTCGGGCTGCTGGCCGCGCACCCGTTCAGCGCCGAGCAGCTGGACCTCGGCGCGTTCGCGCTGACCCCGTTCCTGGTGCAGTTCTTCACCGCCGCCGTGTACCAGCTGTCGTGGTCGATCTACGTCTCCGACTACTCCCGCTACCTGCCGCGCGACGTCGGCGTCCGGTCCTCGTTCTGGTGGACCTATCTCGGCGCCGGCGTCGGCGGCGCGTGGATGATGCTCGTCGGCACCTTCGCCGCCGGCCTGTTCCCCAAGGCCGACACCGTCGACGCCGTGTTGTCCGCCGGGGACAAGGTGTTTCCCGGTTTCGGCCTGACGCTGCTGATCGGCTCCGTCCTGCCCCTGATCACCATCGGCACGCTGAACTTCTACGGCGGCAGCCTCACCCTGCTGTCCTGCGTGGACTCCCTGAAGCGGTTCCGGCCCACTCCGGTCAAGCGGGTCTACGCCCTGGTCGTCGTCGGCGTGCTGGCCACCGCCATCGCCTTCGCCTCCAACGACACGTTCCTGGAGGACTTCGAGTACTTCCTCACCGTGCTCGGCTACCTGTTCACCCCGTGGACCGCCATCAACCTCGTCGACTTCTACGTCGTCCGGCGGGGCCACTACTCGATCCGGGAGATCTTCAACCCGCACGGCATCTACCGCCGGTGGAGCTGGCGTGGCCTGGTCGCCTACGCCGTCGGCTTCGCGTCCATGATGCCGTTCGCCATCGTCGGCGAGGTGCAGGGCCCGGTGGCGAAGCTGTTGGGCGGCGCCGACATCTCCATGCCCATCGGCCTGCTCGTCGCCGCCGGCCTCTACCTCCTGCTGTGCCGGTCCCTCGACCTCACCGCCGAACGTGAGCGTGTCGCCGTCGCCGACGCCGGTCTCGACCCCGACGCCTGACGCTTCAGCCCCTTGCACGTGAGTGGCTCACTTGGCTTCCGCGGCCAAGTGAGCCACTCACGTGCACCCTCCGACGCCGCCGACCACACCCCGACCGGCAGTGGCGAATCCACTTCGGACAGTCCCTCGAAGGAGTGAAATCCGCCGATTCGCAGCGCATTTCGGGTCGTCGTGCCTGCGTCTCGGCGGATTTTCTGCTTACCGTGCACGCATTCGGTTCCGTTTCGCGCACAGGAGGGCAGGAAATGAACAAGGGGCAGCTGATCGAGATGCTCGGCATGCGGCTCGGCATGGAGAAGAAGATGGCGGCGCAGGCCGTGGACGCCATGTTCGACATCATCGTCCGCAACGTCGACAAGGGCGAGAATGTCACGCTCACGGGCTTCGGCGTGTTCGAGAAACGCGCCCGAGCGGCCCGGACGGCCCGCAATCCCCGCACCGGCCAGACGCTGCGGCTGCGCAAGACGAACGTGCCGAACTTCCGCCCGGGAACGCTGTTCAAGGAGGTCGTCGACGGCACCCGAAAGCTGCCCCGAGTCGGTGCGGCGATGCCGGCGGCGAAGCCCGCGGCAAAGGCGACGACAACGGCGCGGGCGACGGCCAGTAGGTCGACGACAACCGCACGGGCCACGTCGAGCAGGTCGACGACAAAGGCGCGGGCGACCGCGAGCAGGTCGACGGCGACCAGGGCGACGGCGGCGAAGAAGACAGCGGCGAAGACGACCCGCACGGCGGCCGGAAAGGCGACGGCGAAGGCGACCCGGCCGGCGACCAAGAAGGCGGCAACGGTGAAGAAGACGGCCGTCGCCAAGAAGGCCACGAAGGCGAAGCCGGCGGCGAAGAAGCGCGCGAAGCGGTGATCTCGGTAAGTTGACGCTGCGGCGGCGGGTTCGGTCGAGCCCGCCGCCGCATTCGCTGTGAACGTTCACGGCGTCAACTTGCGGCCGTCAACTTGCAGGTGAAGTCGTGACCCGATGTGTCGGCGTGCGGCCGGATGGCTGCGCAGCGTTATGATCTACCCGATGTTCCTACCGTCCGGCGAACGCATTAGCCCAAGTGCTTCCCCCTTGAAACTGTCGAACCCTAAGGTGAGCGGCGCCACAAATGTAGGAAGCGATGGGGTGTTGAACTCGTGACGAGGTGTCCCGGTCCGCGCGGTGCCCGCCCGACCTGGTGGCGGCCGCGTGTCTGGCACAGACTTGCGCTGATCGGACTGGCGTTCACATTACCCCTGGTGACCTCGACATATCTGCTCATGGTCAACAACGGCCAGCGCATCGAGTTCAGCCGGAACGAGCTGCGCGGCCTGGACTACCTGCGACCGCTCGAGACGTTGCTGATCGACCTCACGGCCGACAAGACGCTGGACCGGCTCGCCGCCGCCGGGCAGGCCACGCCGGAGCAGGTGGAGGCGGCCCGCACCAAGGTCGACGCCGACTTCGCCGCGCTGGCGGCGGTCGACGCCCAGGTGGGCAGCGACCTGCGGACGACGGGCGCGAACCTCAACGCCAACATCCTGCCGGCGACGCTGGCGAAGAACTGGCACACCTGGGAGTCCGGCCGCCACGACCCCGGCACCGACGACGCCTTCCACTCGCAGCTGGTGACCGACGTGCGCACGCTGATCTCCTACGTCGGCGTCACGTCCAACCTCGTGCTCGACCCGGAACTGAGCCCTTATCACATCGCCGACGCGCTGGCGGTGCGCGCGCCCGCGATCATCGACCACACCAGGTCCGTCGGCGACACCGTGGACGGGCTGGTCGCCGACGGGCGCGTCACGCTGCCGGACCGGACGGGCGTCGCGGCCACCGTGGCCACGCTGACGTCCGACGCGGACGGCCTGCAGGAGGACCTGTTCACCATCTTCCAGGACGGCGGCGGCAGCGCGGAGGCCCGCGCCGTGCAGAACGCGCTCGGCCCGCTGCTGACCTCCACCTACCTGGACGTCGCCAACCTCGGCACGATGATCACGCAGGACTTCGTGCAGGCGGCCCAGCTCCAGCTCTCGCGGCCGGCCCTGAGCCACGCCGTGGACCAGGCCATCGGCGCGGTGTCGGCGCTGTCGACGGCGCTGTCCCAGCGTGAAGGCGTGATGCTGCAGGCCCGGATCGACATGGACTCGATGGGCCGGCAGCTGGCCCTCGCCGCGGTGCTGGCGGTCCTCGCCGTCACCGTGCTGCTCGTGGTCTGGCAGTCGCGCCGGATCACCACGGACGTCGGCACCGTCTCGCGGGTCGCGGCGTCGCTCGCCGGCGGCGACCTGACCGGCCGGGCGCGAGTGCGCAGCCGGGACGAGATCGGCGTGATGGCGACCGCGTTCAACGGCATGGCCGAGCAGCTCCAGCAGATGGTGGAGGAGCAGCAGCGCGCGGAGCGGACGCTGCGGTCCGAGCGCGACTTCGTCGACGCCGTGCTGGAGATCGCCGGCAGTCTCGTGCTGGTGATCGACAAGGACGGCCGCATCGTCCGCTTCAACCGGGCCTGCGAGCTCACCACCGGCTACGCCGCCGACGACGTCGTCGGCAAGCTGTGTTGGGAGCTGTTCCTGCTGCCGGAGGACCGGCCCTGCATCGAGGAGCAGTTCGACGACCTGCAGCCGTCGAAGTTCCCGCACAACTTCGAGTGCCCATGGCTGACGAAGGCCGGCGAGCAGCGGCGGATCGCCTGGTCCAACACGGCGCTGGTGGACGAGTCCGCCGCCGTCACGCACGTGATCGCCACCGGCATCGACGTCACGGCGCAGCGCGCCGCCGAGGCCGCGCTGCGGGAGGCCAAGGAGCGGTTCCAGAAGGCGTTCGACCACGCGTCCATCGGCATGTGCCTGGTCGACATCGACGGCCGGTTCACCCAGGTCAACCGGGCGCTGTGCGAGATGCTCGGCCGCCCCGAGGACGAGCTGCTGGCGTTGCGGATCGCCGACGTCACGCACCCTGACGACCTCTCGGCGACCGTGGCGACCGTGGCGGTCGCGAAGGACGGCTACTCCGCGCCGCACCGCCTGGAGAAGCGCTACCTGCGGTCCGACGGCCGGACCGTGTGGGCCCAGGTGACCGTCTGCACGATCCACTCCGAGAACGGCGAGTCCCCGTACTTCGTCACGCAGGTCGAGGACGTCACCGAGCGGCGCGAGGCCGAGGCCCGGCTGGTGCGGCAGGCCCTGCACGACCCGCTCACCGGCCTGCCCAACCGGACGCTGCTGATGGACCGGCTGCGACAGGTGCTGGCCCGGGCCGACCGCCATCCCGAGCTGACCGCCGTGCTGTTCATCGACCTGGACGGCTTCAAGGACGTCAACGACAGCCTCGGGCACGACGTCGGCGACGAGGTGCTGACCGAGGTCGGCCGCCGGCTGCAGGACAACATCCGTCCGCTGGACACCGTCGCCCGGCTCGGCGGCGACGAGTTCGTGGTGCTGTGCCAGGATCTGGCCACCGAGCAGAACGTCGTCGAGATCTCCGAGCGGCTGGCCGGCGTGCTGTCCGAGCCGGTGGTGGTCGGGACGTTCGAGGTGGTCGTCACGGCCAGCGTCGGCATCGCCCTGGCCAACGGGCACAACCCCGCGCCGGAGGACCTGCTGCGCGAGGCCGACGCCGCCATGTACGGGGCGAAGACCCGCGGCAAGAACCGGTGCGAGATCTTCGACGCCGGCCTGCAGGAACGCGCCGTCGACCGGATCGCCATCGCCTCGGCGCTGCGGCAGGGCCTGCGCGACGACCGCTTCGTGCTGCACTTCCAGCCCGTCGTCGACATGGACACCGGCGACACCGTGGCGGTGGAGTCGCTGGTGCGGCTGGACGACCCCGACCGCGGGCTGCTCGCGCCGGACACGTTCATCCAGGTCGCCGAGGACAGCGGGCTGATCGTGCCGATCGGGACGTCCGTGCTGGAGCAGGCCTGCCGGCAGCTCGTGACGTGGCGGAAGACCGGGGCCGCGCCGGCGGGGCTGCGCACCGCGGTCAACCTGTCGGCGCGGCAGGCGAACCGGCCGGACCTGGCCGCGACCATCGAGCGCGCGCTGGCGGAAACCGGTTTGGAACCGTCGGGCCTGACGCTGGAGCTCACCGAGACCGTGCTGATGGAGGCCGACGCGGCGACGCTGCGCCAGCTGGAGCGGATCCGGGAACTGGGCGTCGGGCTGGGCATCGACGACTTCGGCACCGGCTACTCGTCGCTGACGTACCTCAAGCGGCTGCCGGTCAGCTTCGTCAAGATCGACCGGTCGTTCGTCGCCGGACTGGTCACGGATCCGTCCGACCGGGAGATCGTCACGGCGGTGATCCGCCTGGGCCAGGCCCTCGGGCTCACCACCATCGCCGAGGGCGTCGAGGAGCCCGCCCAGTTCGAGATGCTGCGGGCGCTGGGCTGCGACCAGGCGCAGGGCTACCTGCTGGGACGGCCCAAGCCCGGCCCGCCCGGCGACATCGCGGCGTTACGGACCCTGCGGACTGCGGTCTCGTGACGGTTTCCCGACGGGATTTCCTGCGCGCCGGCGGCTTGCTCGGCCTCGGCGCGGTCGCCGGCTGCTCCGCCGACCAGGACAGCCGGTCGGTCAGCGCGGCGGCGCTCGGGCCCAGCAAGCACGGCGGCGTGCTGCGGGTGGGGATCGCCGGCGGCAGCACGGCGGACAGTCTCGACCCGCACCACCCGCCGACGTACACCGACCAGGCGCGGGTGTCCAACCTGTACGAGCCGCTGTTCCTGCACGACGCGGCGTACAACATCCAGCCCGTGCTGGCCGAGTCGATCGAGCCGTCCGACCATGGCAGCGTGTGGACGCTGCGGCTGCGTGACGGCGTGGAATTCCACAACGGCAAGCGATTCGACGTCGACGACGTGATTTTCACGTTCAAGCGCATCGTGGACGTCAAGGGCAACGGGGCGGCGGCGCTGAGCATCATCGACCTGGCCGGCCTGAGGAAGCTGGACTCCCGGACGCTGCGGATCCCGCTGACGCAGCCGTACGCGCAGTTCCAGGACGAGCTCGCCCAGTACTACAACGGGATGGTGCCGGTCGGCTTCGACCCCGCGAAACCCGTCGGCACCGGGCCGTTCCGGTTCGGCTCGTTCACGCCGGGGGACCGCAGCTCCTTCCCGCGCTTCACCGGCTACTGGCGCGGCGACCAGCCGTACGTGGACGAGCTGGTGATCATCGACTTCCCCGGGGCCGAGCCGCAGCTGGAGGCGCTGCTCGGCGGGGACGTGGAGGCCATCGACAACCTGCCGGCGGAGCGGATGGCCACCGTGAAGGCCGCCGGCGCCAACGTGCTGGTGTCCGAGACCGGCAACTGGACGCCGTTCACCATGCGGGTCGACACCGCGCCGTTCGCCGACGCCCGGGTCCGCCAGGCGCTGCGGCTCGTCGCCGACCGGGGGCAGCTCGTCAGCCAGGCCCTCAACGGCCAGGGCCGGATCGGCAACGACCTGTACGCGCCGTTCGACGTCGCCTACGCCAAGCAGTTGCCGCAGCGGCAACAGGATCTCGACCAGGCCAAGTCCCTGCTGCGCAGCGCCGGCCACTCCAACCTGCAGCTCGAACTGTTCACCTCCACCGCCGTCGACTCCTCCGCCGTCACCGCCGCCTTGTTGTTCGCCCAACAGGCCCATGCCGCCGGGATCAATGTCCGAGTGCGGCCCGTCGACAGCGGAATGTTCTACGGCAAGCAATATCTGGGGTGGACCTTCGCCCAGGACTATTGGTACACGCGGAATTACCTGCCCCAGGTCGCCCAGGGTTCGCTGCCCAATGCTCCGTACAACGAATGCCACTGGAACGACCCCGCCTTCAACTCCGTCATCCGCAGCGCCCGCGCCGAACTCGACCCCGCCCGCCGCACCCGGCTGCTCCAGGACGCGCAGCAGATCGAGTACGACCGCGGCGGATACATCGTGTGGGGCTTCAAGAACCAGGTCGACGCGTACAGCAGCAAGGTCACCGGATTCATCCCCGACCGCGGCCTGCCGCTGTCGTCGTTCCAGTTCCGCACCATCTCTTTCGTGTGAGACGCTCGTAACTCGTGCTCGCCGGGGTGACGTGGGGGATCCGTGGCGAATGTGGGCGAGGTCTTGTCGGCGCTGGGCAGCGTCGCCGGGCTTGTCGACGGCGCCGTCCGCGGCGTCGCCGATGCGCAGCAGGAGTTCGGCGGTGCGTACAGCGTGTTGGCGGATGTCCTGGCAGGGCACAGTGCTCCGGAGGCCGGGCAGGCGCTGGCCGGTATGGCCATGGCGGCGGAACGCGCCGACGACGTGGCCTGTCTGCTCGGCAGCATTGCCGGAAGGCTGACTGATTTCGTTGAACGGATACGCAGCGCGGACGGGACGTCCGTGCCGTCAGGGGCGCGGGCGGCCCGGTCGCCGGTTGCTGGGCGGACACATCCGACGAACATTCCGCCGCCACCGGTCGACCAGCGCGATTGGGAATGGGCAGCCCAGGTCGGCGCGCAGCTCACGGAATGGAAGGAAGGCCATTCCACCGAAGCGTTGGTGTTCGATGCGGCCGGGCAGGACTGGCAGGTCAACAGCGGCGTGGATACCGAGCTGACCGCTGCCGCCAGGGTCGTGGCCGAGACCATGATTGCCAACGGTGACGTGGGCACGGCCGGGGATGCGGCGACGAACCAGGCTGAGCGGACCGCTGTTCGGCGTGCGGCGACGCACGCGGAGACGAAGGCCGCGGTGTGGGCGGCGGCCAACGGCAAGCAGTTCGTGGACGTGGTGACCAACCGGGACTTCGTCTGCGGCGACGACTACGCGCCAGGCGTCGCCAGGAAGCCGCCGGGGTGCGCGCAGGCCGTCGCGGCTATTCTGCCCATCGGATACAGCATGCGGGTGTGGCGTCGCGGCGTGGCAGAGCCGTTCGTGATCATGGGCGCGGCAAGGAGGGCTGACGATGGCGGACATTGAGGTCTTGAGGCGCGTCGGTCGGCGGTACTACCGCACTGGTGACCGCGTGCTCCACCAGCCCAGCCCTGCCGAAGTGGCCGACTTGCTGACCGAGCTGTGTGCCGTGGACGACGACCCGGAGTGGTGGAACCACGCTGTCATCGGGCGTCCTGACGCCAAGGACGGGGTGGAGTTCATAGTGGCGCCGGTGAGCGGTTACATAGCGTTGTCGTGGACCGGCACCGCCGAGCGCAGCCTGAACCCGCATCCTTTTGCCGACGCGCCCCTGCTGCCGGACAGCGGGGACGACGATCCGCTGATCTACTGGCCGCGGTCGGCCTACCTGCACCCGGACGATGCCAAGAAGGCGTTGGCCGAGCACATTGTGACGGGTGCTCAGCCCACGAACGTGCAGTGGCAGCCGTGGGGCTGGGAGGTCCGCGAACTGCCCGGCTGGCTCACGCCGGACATGCCGGAGTATCCGGCGTTTCACCTGATTTCGGACTGACACGGCCCGGGGACCGGGTTTCAACGGCGGGTTTCTGGGCACGTTGAGCCTGTGTTCGAGGGGCTGCGCACACTGTCCAAGGTCGGTCTGGCCGTCGCGCTGACGCCGGCTGTGCTGGTGCGGCCGGTAGCCGGCGAGGTCCTGGGTCGCACGCGGCAGGTGGCGGAGGCCGCGGTGCTGGCGACGAGAGTGGTCCGCAACGCCACGGCGGCCCGGCCGGCGCCGTGGCGGGCGGGGCGACGCCTGCACGTGCCGCTGCGAAGGGTCGCGGGGCGGACGGCAAAGGCCGAGGAGTTGGCGGAGCTGCTGGCCGAGCACCCGGACGTGGCCGAGGCGCGGTGGGACGACGGCCTGGCCTGCCTGATCGTGTGGCTGGTGGAGGAGGCCGCATGCGACGGGGTCCTGGAGTGGGTCGGGGAACGGACCGAGCACCACGGCCTTGCGGCGACGGAACATGCCCCGGACCCCGACCACCCCGTGCTGTCCCACCCCGGCGACACGACCCCGGTACGGACGGCCGCGGCGACGGTGGCGCTGGACGGAGTGGGCCTCGCGGTGGCGGTCGGTACCCGGGTCATCCGGGCGCCCCGCGCGCACAAGGTGGTGCAGGCTGCGGTGACGGCGCTGCGTGAGCACCCGGCGGCCAGGGCGATGCTGAACGAGCGGTTCGGCTGGCCCCAGGCGGAGCTGGCCCGGGCGGCGGCGAACGCGGCCGCCCGCGGGTTGGGGCAGACGCCCGGCCAGCTGGTGTTCGACCTGCTGCTGCACTCCGGCCAGCTGGTGGAGGCGGTGGCGCGGGCCGCCGCGTTCGACGCGGCCCACGACTCGCTGTGCTCGCCGGACCGGCCGAGTCTGGGAGCGGTGCCGGACATCCGACGGCAGCGGACGCCCGTCGAGGACTACGCGACCGGTGCCGTGGACAGCGGCGTGCTCGGCGCGTTGGCGTCGCTGATCCTGCGCCGGGACCTCGACGAGGCGGCGCGGGCGGTCATCGCAGCGTCACCAGTCTCCGCGCGCTACACGCACAGCGTCTTCCACATGGTCCTGGGCACGGCCCTGGCCGGTCAGGGCGTGCTGGTGCGGGACGCCGACCGGCTGCGGGCGCTCGATGCCGTGGACACCGTCGTGCTGCACGCCGGGGCGCTGCATCACCGGGGCGAGCTGGACCCGCACGCCGAGGCGGTGCTGGACGCGGCGCGGCAGGCCGAGCTGCGGGTGGTCATCGCCGGGGCGACCGACGACCTGGGGGAGTTCGCCGCGCTCGCCGACGACGTGGTGGAGGACGAGTCGTTCGAGGACTTGGTGCTGCGGCTACGGAGCGAGGGCGGCGTCGTGCTCACCGTGGGCCGGCCGGACAGCTTTGCCGGGCTGCTGGCCGGCGACGTATGCGTGGCCGTGACGGACAAGGACACGCCGGTGCTGTGGGGCGCCGACCTGATCGTCCAGCACGGGCTACCGGGCGTCTGGCGGGTGCTCCGGGCGGCCGGCGCCGCGCGGGCCAACAGCAAGCGCGCGACGGCGCTGGCCACCGGCAGTGCGTTGCTCAACGGCCTGATGTTGTTGGCCGGCAACCGATCCGAGCGGCGCGGCCTGGTGCATCCGCTGTTCCTCAGCGAGCTCAGCGGCATGCTCCTCGGCGGCGGCGCGGCGCTCTGGGCGGGCGTCGCACCGCCGCCCGCGGGCCGGGAGCGGGTCGCGTGGCACGCATTGACGGCCGACGAGGCCGTGGAACGGCTCAGCCGGACCGTGTCCGAGCCGACGGCGCTGGATCGAGGCCGGGCCGCGATCGCCGCCGCAGCGAGGCTGCCGGTCTTCGCGCCCGCACGGCACGGCGTCGGCCTGGCCACTGACGTGATCGCCGAACTGGACGACCCGCTCACGCCCGTGCTGGTGCTCGGCGCGCTGGCGTCGGCCGTCGTCGGCTCGCCGGTGGACGCGGTGCTGGTCGCGGCGGCGACGGGCCTGAACGCGTTTGTCGGTGGTGTGCAACGGTTCCGCGGCCGCATCGCACTGGCCAAGCTGCACGAGGACGAGCGGCAGCAGGCCCGGCGGGTGCGGGACGACGGCGACACCGTCACGATCGACGCCCGCGAACTCGCCCCCGGCGACACGATCTCGCTGCGCGTCGGCGACGTCGTGCCGGCCGACGCGCGACTGCTCCGGCTCACCGACCTGGAGATGGACGAATCCGCGCTGACCGGGGAATCCCTGCCGGTCGGCAAGCAGATCGAGCCGACGCCGGACGCGCCACCGGCCGAGCGGCACTGCATGGTGTTCGCCGGCACGAGCGTGGTCAGCGGCGAGGCGACGGCCGTGGTGGTGGCGACCGGCGACGACACGGTGTCGGGCCGCGCGGTCAACCTCGCCTCACGCACGCCGCCGTCGGAGGGTATCCAGGCGCGGCTGCACGAACTGACCCGCAACGCCCTCCCGTTGACGCTGGGCGGCGGCGCGCTGGTCACGGCGCTGTCCGCGATCCGGGGCACGCCGATGCGGAACGCGGTCGCCGGCGGCGTGGCGATCGCCGTGGCGGCCGTGCCGGAAGGGCTGCCGTTGGTGGCCACGCTGGCGCAGTCCGCGGCGGCGCGGCGGCTGTCGGAGAAGGGCATTCTGGTGCGCAGCCCACGGGCGCTGGAGGCGTTGGGGCGGCTGGACACCGTCTGCTTCGACAAAACCGGCACGCTCACCGAGAACCGGCTGCGGGTGGCCAGGGTCGAGGAGCTCGGCGACGCCATGCCGGTGTTGACCGCCGCCGTCCGTGCCTTGCCGCACAACGGCAAGCGGCAGGTGCACGTCACCGATCAGGCCATTGTGGACGCTGTCGGGCCGGAGTCCGGTTGGGAGCAGCTTTCCGGGTTGCCGTTCGAAGCCAGCCGCGGCTATTCGGCGACCATCGGCCGGGACGGCGACGGCACGACGTGGTTGCTGGTCAAGGGCGCACCGGAGGTGGTGCTGCGGGCGTGTGACACCGGGTGCGGGGACGTCGGCGAGGCCATGGCCGACGAGGGACTGCGGGTCATCGCCGTGGCCGGTCGGATCCTGGCCGACGACGAGCAGCCGGCGCTGGACGGCCCTTTGGAGCACCTGCGGCTGCTGGGATTCCTCGGGTTGGCCGACACGCCGCGTGAAGGGGCGGCGGATCTGGTGACCGGGCTGCGCGAGGCGGGCGTGGCGCCGGTGATGCTGACCGGCGACCACCCCAACACCGCACGGGCGATCGCCGTGGCCTTGGGCTGGCCCGAGGACACGAAGGTCGTCACCGGCGAGGATCTGGCCCGCCGCGACCGGTCCGGCCGGACCGAGCTGCTGGCCGACGCCGGTGTGATCGCACGGGTGGCGCCCGAACAGAAGCTCCAGGTCGTGGAGGCGCTGCGCGCCGCCGGGCGGGTGACCGCGATGGTCGGCGACGGCGCCAACGACGCGGCGGCGATCCGGGCCGCCAACGTCGGCATCGGCGTCCGCGCGAAGGCGTCGATGGCGGCTCGGACGGCCGCCGACATCGCGCTCACCGAGGACAACGTGACGGTGCTGCTGGAGGCCGTCGCCGAGGGGCGGGCGCTGTGGCGCAGCGTGTCCGACGCCGTCACGATCCTCGTCGGCGGCAACGCGGGCGAGGTCGGCTTCTCCGTCCTGGCCGCGCTGGTCGGCGGCGCACCACCGCTGAGCACCCGGCAGTTCCTGCTGGTCAACCTGATGACCGACCTGTTCCCGGCGATGGCCGTTGCGGTCACCCGCCCCGACGTCGACGGCTCGGCGTCGGCCATGGGGGCGCAGCTGACCCGGGACATCCGCAACCGCGGCATCACCACCGGCATCGGCGCGACGACCGCCTGGCTGGCCGGGCGGCTCACGCCCGGCACGCAGCGCCGGACCAGCACGATGGCGTTGTGCGGGCTCGTGGGCTCGCAGCTGGCGCAGACGCTGCGTGGCCGGTGGCGCAGCCCGCTGGTGGTCGGCACGGCCGTCGGCTCCGCCGCCGCGTTGGGCGTTGTCGTGCAGACGCCGGGGGTGAGCCAGTTCTTCGGGTGCACGCCCCTCGGCCCGGTCGCGTGGGCTGGCGTCGCCTCCGGTGTGGCCACGGCTGCGGCGGCGTCGCTGCTGCCGCCGTTGCGCTGAAGCCGGTAGGCGAGACTGGAGACGTGGAAAGCACTCGGTTCGTCGTCCTGGCCGACGACCTGACCAGCGCGGCGGAGGCAGCGGGCCACCTCGCCGACGCAGGTCGGCCGGCATCGGTCCGGCTGGACGTGGGGGAGAGCGGGGACGCCTGGCCGTGCGTGGACCTGGACAGCCGGTGGCTGCCGGAGGCGGAGGCGGCCGCGCGGCACGAGCGGGCGACGAAACAGCTGCGGGCCCCGGGCATCTACAAGACCATGGACAGCTCGCTGCGGGGCAACTGGGCGGCGGAGCTGGCGGCGGTGCTGAGGGCGTCCGGACGGTCGGTGGCGGTGGTCGCGCCGGCCTGCCCGGCCTATGACCGCGTGACCGTCAACGGGCATCAGCTGGCCGACGGCGTGCCGGTCCACATTGGACCAGCGGGACGGGATCCGGTACGACCGGTTACCGACTCGTCGGTGCTGAAACCGTTGGCACGACAGGGAATGCAGGTCATCCAACTCGCCCCGGACGAGAGGGCGATCGTCGCCGCGCTGGCGGATTCCAGTGGACCGCGGGCGCTGGTGGTCGACGCCTCCAGCGCCGCCGACCTGGACCGGATCGCGGCGGCCATCAGGGGACACCTGAGCGAAGTCGTGCTGTGTGGCAGCCCCGGACTGTGGGAGGCGCTCCATCCCATCCGAGGCAGCCGAGGTGAGCTGCCGGCGGCACGGAAAGCGTTGGTGCTGGTGGGAAGCCTACACCCGACGACCCGTGAGCAACTGGCGAAGCTGGAGAGCAGCGGGGTGCCGGTGCTGACCACCCTCGACGCGGACCGGGTGGCCCGCCAGTTCGACACCGCGACGACCGTTGCCGTGGCCACGCCCGAGATCCCCAGCGCCGAACGCCACCTGCACAGGCTGGCAATCCTCGGCGTCAGGTGCGCGGATGCCGTGCCAGACCTCGGGTTTGTGCTCAGCGGGGGCGACACGGCCCGTGAGCTGGCGGTGGCCCTCGGCGCCACCGGCATCCGCGCCGCGGGCACGGTCGCGCCGGGGATCATGCTGGGCACGCTGACCGGCCCGCGCCGCCATCCCGTGATCACGAAAGCGGGCGGCTTCGGCGGCCCGGACATGCTCATCACCGCCGCCTCCGCGCTCACCCGGAGCACGACATGACCCTTCCACGGCTGGCTGTCACCATGGGTGACCCGGCCGGCATCGGCCCGGCTGATGGGCGTCGACAGCACAGCGCTGCGGGTCCGCCAGACCGGGGAGGCCACCGACCACCTGCCTCCGCTACGCGGTCGACAGCGCCATCGAGTTCGTCCGCGCCCGGCAGCGGCCATGACACCCCTGGCCCGATCGGGGGGTCTGTCGCGAATGCCCGGAACGGTTGGCGCGTTCGGCCGATGGTACGGGCATGAATCAGTGGTTCCTGCCCGATCCGAACGGGATCAACGGGGCGTACATCTACCCGGGTGGCGACGTCACCTGGGACTTCGGCTGGCCGGACGTCACGTTCGCGCCGGCCATCCTCGCGGTCGCCATGCCGCCGTCGATCGTGACGGCCGGCGGCGACGTCACGACCGTCAGCAACGGCTTCTACCAGGACGGAAACGGCGGCAAGCACTACACCACGCGCCTGACCTCGCGCAACGGCTGCGGCTACCGCCTGCTCATCAGCCAGCTCCGCTGAGAGGGAGGGCCAGACCATGAAGATCGCCGTGCTGTCCGACACCGAGGGCCGCCTGATCGGCATCGCCCCCGTCCACGACCCGGGCGACGGGCCGGTGGGGCGGATCGTCGCGCAGAAGGGCCAGGTGCTGCACGAGATCGACGTCGACGAGGACCTCCTCGCCGACGCCGACCGGCTGGCGCGCCTGCACGAGACGCACCGGGTCAGCGAAGGCAGGCTGGTGTCGCGGAGCTGAGCACGAGCCGTTCGGCGACCTGAGTATTGCTCATGTCGTGGGCGACGAGGCGGAGGCCTCGGTCTCTCGGCCGGTGAGGACGGCCAGGTCGGTGTGCCACGCCGCGGACGAACCGCTAGTCCCGAACCGCCCGGATCTGCCACACCGGCAGCAGCACCCGGCCCTGGTCATCCACACCGTCGGCGGAACCCGGGTCGGGCAGGAACGCGGCCGCGGCCGGCGGCATCACCGCGGCCCACTGCTCGCGGGTGAAGCTGGTGCTGTATCCCCGCATCCGCATGCGGTCGACCCGCCAGTGCTGGCCGATGTCCCGGCGCAGGCTGGCCTCGTCGGTGTGGCCGGGCATAGGGAACAGGGCCTCGGCGATGTCGGGGAAGCACAGGATGTGCAGCTTGGCGCCCGGATTGCAGACGCCGTGCAGCGCGGCGAGGTAGGCCCGCCGCTGCTCGTCGGTGAGGCAGTGCATCATCGCCGAGTCGAGCGCCGTGTTGAATCCGCCCTCGATGCCGTCCAGCGTGGTCGCGTCCGCGACGGTGAAGTCGACCTTCAGCCCGCGCTCCGCCGCCTTGGCCCGGTCCTGCTCGATCACCGTCGGCGCGGCGTCGAAGGCGGTGATCTCGTAGCCCCGCTCGGCCAGGAACAGCGCGTTGTCGCCGAGACCGCAGCCGCTCTCCAGGATCGGGCCGGTGAACTCGCCGGCGTCGGCGAGCTCGACGATGACCGGCTGCGGGCCGTCCAACCGCCACGGAATGGTGTCCAGCCGCTGGTCGCCGCCCCCGAAGGTCACGCTCTGCCCCTGGTAGAGCGCGTCGAAATCCATCAGCTTCTGATCGGTCACGTTCGTCACCCCAGTTTAGTAGACGGAAACGTTCACTATGACGGAGCGTAGTCCTGGGTATTAGGAACGTCAACGTCTACTATCGGGTGGTGAGCTCCACCGCCGACACCACCCGCTCCCGCCGCCGCGGCGCCGAGCTGGAACACGCCCTCTACGAGGCGACGCTCGACGAGCTGGCCGAGGTCGGCTACGGCCGGCTGACCATGGAGGGTGTCGCCGCCCGCGCCCGCACCGGCAAGGCGGCGGTGTACCGGCGCTGGTCGACCCGGCAGGCGCTGGTGCTCGACGCCCTGCGGCACGCTCTGCCCGCGCTGCCCGGTTTCGACCCGCAGATCCCGGCGCGCGAGAACCTGCGGGCCGTGTTCACCGTGCTGTGCCAGCTGCTCGCCGGTGAGACGTCGTTCCCCGGCCTGCCGGTGATCGCCGGCCTGCTCGGCGATCCGGTGCTGCGCCAGGCTTTCGTCGAGGCCATCGTCCGGCCCCGGCTCCTGGTGATCGAGTCGATCCTCGGGCATGCCGAGGAGACCGGCGAGATCGAACCCGGCACGCTGACGCCGATGGCCGTCCAGACCGGACCCGCGCTGATCATGCAGGCATGCCTGCTGACGGGAAACCCGCCGACACCACAGGACATCGACCGGATCGTCGACAGCGTGCTGCCGGTCGGCCGGCGGGATCCGCTGCGGACGCGGTGATCAGGGGGTCGGAAAGGTCGCGGCGTGACCTGCTGGTAGGCCGGGCGCGGTGTCCGAGTAGTCCACTGTGGACCCATAGGTGGTCGGAATTGCCCGATCGACCGTGGCTCTGGCATGGCACGGCCGGGCTCCTTTCGTTGCCGCAACGGGCAGTCCGGCCACGAGGCCCGCTGCCGGCCGGCCGCACCTGGCTAGCCTCTGGCGGTGCCAGGCACGTCCACCGATGGGCTGGAGGATCGATGACTGATCACGGGTTGATGGACTTCGACGCGCTGCACGGGGGTGGGGGCGCGGACCTCGGCCAGGACGGGCCCCGGCTGGAGGTCGCCCCGTGGCAGCTGGACGAGCCGCAGCCGATGATCGTCGAACTCGCCGACCAGGGGGAGATCCGCGGCCCGGTGCTGGACTGCGGCTGCTGGGTCGGGGACAACGCGTTGTTGCTGGCCGAGCGGGGTTTCGAGGTGACGGCCGTCGACATCGCCGGCTCCGCGATCGAGCAGGCCCGCGCGAAGGCCGCCGACCGTGGTCTGGACGTCGACTTCCGGGTCGCCGACGCCACCGTGCTCGACGGCGTCGAGGGCGGCTACAACACGGTGCTCGACAGCGCCATGATGCACTGCCTCAGCGACGCGGACCGCCAGGCGTATCTCGCCGCCGCGCACCGCGTCAGTGCCCCCGGCGCGCGGCTGCACGTGCTGTGCTTCCCGGACTTCGTCGCCGGCGCGTTTCCCATGCCCGGCAGCCTCGACGAGGCCAGCCTGCGCCGGGACATCGGCGAGCACTGGGACATCGACGGCATGGAGGTTCGCCGCTACACCACCAACATGGCTCCGGACGCGCTGCGGGATCTCGTGCCCGACGCCGCCATGGAGCTCGCCGTCGACGACGGACGGGGCCGGTCGCTGCTGCCGATCTGGCACATCACCGCCACCCGCCGCTGACTCGGCGGATACGACCCCGGCGTCCGCTCCAGTACGGTGGCGAACCAGGTCACCGACTGTCAGGGGGTCGCCGATGTCCCTCCCTTACCCCTTCGGCCCGGCGGTGGCGCTGGACCTGCACGAGCGGTTCGCCGAGCTGCGACGGAGCGACGCGCCGGTGCGTGTGACGATGCCGTACGGCGGAGACGCGTGGCTGGTCACGCGGTACGAGCAGGCCAAGCTCGTGTTCGCCGACCCGAGGTTTTCGCGCGCCGCCGCGGCCGGGGCGGACGTGCCGCGGTCGCGGCCGGGCTTCGAGCCGGTGGGCAACCTGCTGGCCATGGACCCGCCGGAACACGGCCGGATCCGAACCCTGGTGGCGAAGGCCTTCACCGCACGGCGGGTCGATCTGCTGCAGCCCCGGGTGCAGCAGATCGTGGACGGGCTGGTCGACCGGTTGACGTCGGCCGGCCCGCCGGCCGATCTCGCCGAGACGGTGGCGTGGGAGCTGCCGGTCCAGGTGATCTGCGAACTGCTCGGCGTCCCGCTCGGAGAACGTGGACTGGTCCGCCGGTGCACGGAAACCATTGTGGCGGTGGGCGTCACGCGGGAGGAGGTGGTCGCGGCCCGCGACCACCTGGCGGGCCTGCTGAATTCGTTGATCGCACAACGACAACAGCAGCCCGGCGACGACCTGCTGACCGCGCTGGTCGCCGCCCGCGACGAGGGGGACCGGCTCTCCGACAACGAACTGCTGATGCTCGGCATCGCGTTGCTGGCCGGCGGCCACGAGACGACCGCCAACCAGATCGGCAGCTTCGCCTTCCAGCTCCTGTCCTCAGCAGATCGCTGGCGGACACTGGTGGAACGGCCGGAGCTGGTCCCGTCGGCGATCGAGGAACTGCTGCGGTTCACGCCGCTGGCCGCCGTCGCGGATCTGCCGCGGATCGCCAAGGAGGACGTGGAGATCGGCGGCCAGGTGATCCGCGCCGGCGACGCGGTGCTCGTCCAGCTGGACTCGGCCAACCGGGACGACAAGGCGTTTCCCCACGCCGAGGAGCTCGACTTCGGCCGCGGCGTGAACCGCCACCTGACGTTCGGTTTCGGCGTCCACCACTGCCTCGGGGCACCGCTGGCGAGGCTCGAACTGCGCGTCGTGCTGGCAACGCTCGTCCGACGGCTGCCGAGCCTGCGCCTCGCGGTGCCCGCCGAGGACATCGAATGGCGTACCGGTCAGTTGATGCGGGGCGTCCGGGCCCTACCCGTGGCCTGGTAGTCAGTAGGCCCGCAGGCTGGGGATGGCGTCGGCGGGCACGTCGAACAGCGTGCTGGGGTCGCGGAGCAGTTCCTCCAGCCGCTGCCCGTCGAAGCCGGTGCTGCGGCGACCGTCGACGGCCATCGACAACCAGCCGGAGAACACCCGTTCGCACGCCCCGACCCGGACCTGTCGGCTGTCGTGCTCCTCACAGAGTTCCCTGGCGTACAGGCGAATCAGCTCCGGCTGCCGGTAGCGCACGCCGCCGGTCGCGTCGGTGCCGACGACGTCGAGCAGCTGCAGGTCGACCAGCCGCTCCATGTGCTTCTCCGCGCGGTTGGCGGTGGTGTCCAGCAGCGCGGCGCCGATCCACACCGACACCTCGGGCACGGTGAGCAGCCCGAGCCGGCGGAACAGGGCCGCCTCCGGCTCAGTTAATTCCCGGCAACTGGCGGCGAAGCCGGCGCGCAGGTCGTGCTCGGCGCCGCTGAGCTCGTCGAGCCGGTGCGCCTCGTCGGCGACCTTGTCCAGCAGGTGTCGCACCGACCAGTGCGGCTTGGCGGCCAGCCGCGCCCCCGCGGTGCGGAGCACGAGCGGCAGCCGGTCGCAGAGCTCGGCGAGCTGGTGCGCGGCGGCGGGATCGGCGGTGACACGGTCGGTTCCGGCGACGGATCCCAGCAGCGACACGGCATCGGCCGGCGCCAGCGCGCCGAGCCGGAGTTGCCGCGCGCCGTGCTTGCCGAGCAGGTCGTAGAGCTGCCCTCGGCTGGTGACGAGCACGTGGCACTGCGGGCTGCCGGGCAGCAGCGGGCGGATCTCGGCGAACGAACTTGCGTTGTCAAGCACCACAAGGGCTTGCCGGTCGCGCAGGATGCTGCGGTAGAGCGCCGCCCGCTCCTCGACGTCGTCATGGATGAGGTCGTCGGGTACGCCGAGCGCCCGCAGGAACCCGCCGAGCACGGCCTTGGCGCCGGCGCTGACGTCGGCGAACAGTTGCCCGTCCGGGAACTCGTCCGCGACCCGGTGCGCCCAGTGCACGGCCAGCCCCGTCTTGCCGACCCCGGCGCCACCGGTGATCAGGCCGATGGTCAGCCCGGCGTCGTCGACCATGCGGTCCAGTGCGGCGATCTCGTCCGCACGGCCGGTGAAGCCCTGCACGTCCGCCGGCAGCTGCGCCGGTCGAACCCGTTGGCGCAGCCGGGAACCCGACGTGCGGGCCGGTCTCGACGCGGCGGCGGACAGCATCGGGTCGTCACGCAGGATCGCGTCGTGCATCTTGCGCAGCGCCGGCCCGAGCTCCAGGCCGAACTCGTTGATGGACAGGCGTTGCCCGTCCCGGAAGGTGGCCAGCGACTCGGCGCGGCGGCCGGCCCGGTACTGGGCCAGCATGAGCTGTGCCCGGGCCTGCTCCCGCAACGGGTGCTCGCGCACCAGTGTGGTCAGCTCGCCGATGAGGTCGTTGTGCTGTCCCAGATCCAGCCGGATCGCGGCGTGCTTCTCGTGCGCGGTGAGCCGCAGCTCCTCCAGCCGCGCGGCCTCGATCTCCACGGACAGCCCGGAAACGCCGGTCAGCGCGGGTCCCCGCCACAACTTCAGGGCAGCGTCCAGGCATCTGGCCGCCTCCACGAGGTCGCCGGCCTCGGCGGCGGTCTCGCCCGCGGCGGTGAGCTCCGCGAACTCGACGGCGTCGATCAGCACGTTGTCGGTCCGCAGCAGGTAGCCGGGGGCGCTGGTGATGATCACGTCATCGGGAAAGCCGGTCGCCTTGACGGTCTTGCGCAGCGCGGCGACGCAGATCGCCACCTGGGTGCGGCCGGTGGCCGGTGGGCGGCCGTTCCACACCGCCTCGACGAGCGCGTCGACGGAGACGACCTGGCCCGGGGCGAGGGCCAGCATCGCCAGGATGGTGCGCTGCCTCGACCCCCCGATGGCGATCGGCGTGTCGCCGACGCCGGCCTGAAGCATTCCGAGCACACCGATGTGCAAGTGGTTCATTGACCCCCCAGTGGTCACGAACGTGGTATTCGACTTTGTCCCGGTTTCCCCATGAGTCCCCACCCCTGGTTCCCGACTCATCCGGGTGATCACAGTCAAGCACGAAAAGGAATGGCTGGGCTGGACTGGGGCGTGACACCTGGTGAACTCACCGCATGTGTCCAGATATGCACGCTCCGTCGAACACATCGAACACGGACAGCACCTACCGGTCACCTGTTCGTCACCGTTCAACCACCAGTCGAACATGATATTTCTTCGTGGAAGCCACTGAGCTGCGGTGATGACGTAAGGCAACCCTGTATCGATCCAAGGTCACCGTGAGTATCGAGTGTGCTGTATGCCACCTGAAAAGTCACGCAAATCCGCTCGATAACGGGAAGAAAACACGCCTGCGTAGAGTCGCGCATGCCGGCGAAGGCTGACGGTCCTCCTGGCGGTGGCAGTGAACGGTCGCCCGTGGAAAACGTGACCCATTCGGCCGTTCGTGAAACGAACGGCCGGGCGACGACGATTGTGGAGGACTTCGATGGCAGAGACGGCGGCAACGGTGGCGTGCATGGTCGCGGTGCTCGGCAGCGTGACCCTGTGGATCGCGCTGCTGGCGCGCAACCGGGCCCGCCGGTCCGCCACCCGTGACCTGTCCGAGCAGCTCGCCGACCTCGACGGCCGGATGCGCGAGATGAGTGCCGAGGTCACCGCCATCCACCGCCTGCTCCGGGACCTCGACTAGGTCCCGAACAACGACGTCACCAGGGTTTCCGCGATCGTGCGCAGCTCATCCGGCTCGTACTGGGCACGTTCCATCACCGCCAGGCCGCGGGTGGTCGTGACGACCAGGCGCGCCGCCGCGCGCAGGTCCACCGGGGACTCGACGCCGTCGTCCACTGTGGACAACGCGTCGTGGACCAGGGTCTCCAGCTGGTCGAGCAGGGCACGCACGGCCGCCTCGGCCTTGGGCGACTCGGTCGCCGCCTCGACGGCGGTGCGGGTCGACAGGCAGCCGCGAGCCGGCGAGCCGGCGGTGAAGGTGTCGATGCAGTAGTTGAAGAACGCCAGCAGGGCGGCGCGCTTGGTCGGCTGATCGAGGGCGGCCGCCGCCCCGGCGAGGAACCGTCCCGTGTGCTCGCCGAAGGCGCGCAGGAAGATCTCCTCCTTGCCGCCGTACGCGTGGTAGAGCGAGCCGCGCTGGACGCCCGTGCCGGCGGCGAGGTCGAGCATCGAGGTCGCCCGGAAGCCGCGTTCGACGAACACTTCGAGCGCGCGGCCGAGGGCCACCCGCTCGTCGAACTGCCGTACACCCGCCATGGTCAGGCCGTGGTCAGGCGCTGGTACAGCTCCCACGAGGCGCGCTCGACGTGGTTGTGCACCAGCCTGCCGTCCTCGATCTCCCACACCGCCGTGCCGCTGAAGGAGATCCGGCGGCCGTCCGGCTCGGTCCCGAGCACGCCGTTGTTGCGGCCGTGGACCTTCCATCGCGACGCCACCCGGCTGCCGTCCTGGTTCTGGAACGTCTCGACGACCTCCAGCTCGAGGTCGTGCACCTGGTCGAGGAACGCGCGGATCCAGGCCTTGAAGTTCTCCCGGCCCTCGATGCGGGTGCCGGCGTTGGTGATGACGAAGTCCTCGACCACGAAGTCGTCGACGGCGTCCGGGTCGTGCGCGTTCCAGACCCGGTCCCAGAACGACTCGACCAGCTCGACCGAGTCCGGCATGGCCACCTCCCATGTTTGACAGTGGTGTCAAACATAGCTCCGGGGCGTGCTGCCGCCAACCCCGTGCGAGTAGCGCCACGGCGCGGCCCCCGGATGTGAGGGCCGCGCCGTGATCGAACTGGGTCAGGCGTTGATGGCCGCCAGCAGCACCAGTACGACGGTGACCACGGCGAGCAGGCCGTGGCCGCCGACGATGACGACCGGGAAGGACCGCTCCGCCGGGCCGTGTTCGGTCGCGCTGCTGGCGCCGGGGCCGCCGGCGGCCGCCGCCGCGCGGCCGCGGTAGACCGGGATCCACCGCGCCAGCATGACGAAGCCCAACAGCGCCACGGGGACCAGCAGCACCAGCGCGATCCACGCGAGCAGCGGCCGGTCGACGAACAGGTAGACGATCCACACGACCAGGCCGACCGCCGCCAGCGCGAAGTGTCCGAAGATCACCGCGGGCGGGAAGTGGCTGGTTCGGGGCTCGCGCAGGCCACCCTTGGCGATCCACATGCCGAGCATGACGAAGCCGCCGACCGCGGTGAGCAGCCAGGTGATCAGGGCTGCGACAGCCATGATGGTTCTCTCCTTGTGACGTGGTGGAAATCGGGAGTCAGTGGCGGAAGCCGTCGGCCTGCGTGGCCTCGTCGGCGACGCGCACGCCGTAGTGGTAGGCGAGCTTGCCGCCGAGGTAGCCGGACACGGCCAGGGCGATCAGGCAGACCGCGGCCAGCAGCAGCGGCCCGAGCGGGACCGGACCCGTGGCGTCGAGGGTCGCCCGTCGCCACAGGAAGTTCCCGACGTAGCCGACGGTCACCGCCAGGTTCAGGGCCATGTGCACCAGCCCGGTGCGAAACGCCGGCGTGCCGGTCGGGATCGCGAACAGGTCCAGGAAGCCGATCATCGCCGCGGCCAGCGCGCCGAGCACGCCGATGGCGATCAGCCACAGCGACCCCTCGGCCAGGAATCCGGGCCCGGCCACGAACCGCGACGCGATGTCGAAGACCAGGGCCGCCACCCAGCTGCCGATCGGCACCGTGACCAGGATCGGGTGGAACGGGTGCCCGTACGGCCCGGCCAGCGCCGCGCTGACCGGACGTTTCGCCTGCTGAAGCTCGCTGGCCATCGTCGACCTCCACACCCTGCTGGTTTCGCCAACGAATGTTGGTCTTATTCGCCGGCGAGGTCAAGTTGTGCAGGCGGGCTACCCGGCGGAATCGATACGGAAACAACCATTAGAGTTAATCGAGCCGCCTGCGGACGACGAGAAGGGGGCCGTGCCTGGGCACGGCCCCCTCGGGGTCGTCGAGCTGCTCGGGGCCGCGCCCGGATCGGGCGCGGCCCCTTCCGCACTACTCGGCCATGGCGGCGATGAGGCTGGCGGGGCGCATGTCGGTCCAGTTGCGCTCGATGTAGTCGAGGCTGTCCTGGCGGCTCGCGGGGCCGTTGGCGACGGTCCAGCCGGCGGGCACGGCGACGAACTCGGGCCACAGGGAGTGCTGGCCCTCGTCGTTGACGAGCACGAGGTAGCTGCCGTCGTTGTCCTCGAACGGGTTGGTCATCGCTTCTCTCCTTGACTCATCCTGGTGGCCACGAGCCGGCCGATGGCGGCGCCGTGGCCGGCGTGCAGAAGTTGTTCGTGCGTGGCGGGGAACTCGTGCCTCTCGACGCCGCGCACGTGCGGCGTCCACAGCGCGGGGTCGGCCCACTCCCGCAGGTCCTCGGTCGCCACGACCAGCAGCAGGTCCCCGTCGAACACGGGCGGCTCGCGGTGGGCGGTGACGGTCACGTTGGCGACGGTAGCGGCGAGCACCCGGCCGAGCTGGGCGTCGTCGAAACCGCGCATCTCCTCGTCGGTGCCGAGCAGACGGACGAGCTCGGCCTTGAGTGACGCCTCGTCGGCGGGCGGTTCGCCGGTGGCGACGCCGAGACGGACGTAGCCGCCGTAGAGGTCGTCGTACACCTGCCGCGCCGACATGGGACGGCGCAGCTCGGGCGCGACGGGGTAGGCGTCGAGCACGGCCAGCAGGGCAACCTCGTCGCCGGACTGCCGGAGCGCGGCGGCCACGGCGTGCGCGAGGTGACCGCCCATGGACCAGCCGAGCAGGTGGTACGGCCCGGTCGGCTGCACCTTGCGGATCTGGTCCACATAGTCGCCGACCAGCTCCTCCAGAGTCTCGGGCGGCTGCCCGCCGGACAGCGACCGGGACTGGAGCCCGTACACCGGCGTGTCCCGGTCCAGCCCGCGTAGCAGCGTGGAGTAGCACCAGCTCAGGCCACCGACGGGGTGCACGCAGAACAGCGGATACCCGTCACCGCCGGCCCGCAGCGGCAGCAGCATCGCGAACGGGTCCCGCTCGTCGCCCTCGTCCAGCTGCGCGGACAGCTCGGCGACGGTGGCGGCGTCGAACAGGGTGCGGATGCTGAGCTGGGTGCCGAGCACCGCGCCGATCTTGCTGACCAGCTGCGTGGCGAGCAGCGAATGCCCGCCGAGGTCGAAGAAGTTGTCGTCGATCGACACGGTGTCGACCTTGAGCACCTCGGCGAACAGCTGGCACAGCAACACTTCGCGCGGCGACCGCGGGCCACGGCCCTCGGTGGCGGTGTGTTCCGGGGCGGGCAACGCCCGGCGGTCCACCTTGCCGTTCGGGGTCAGCGGCAGCTCGTTCAACTGCACGAACACCGAGGGCACGTAGTACTCCGGCAGCGACGCCCCGACGAATCGCCGCAGCTCGGCCGCATCGACGTCGCCGACGACGTAGGCCACCAGCGTGGCGTCGTGGACGGCGACGGCAGCCGCGGAAACACCGGGGTGCCGGCCCAGCGCGACCTCGACCTCGCCGAGCTCGATCCGCAGCCCGCGAACCTTGACCTGGTCGTCGGATCGTCCGACGAACTCCAGTTGCCCGTCTGCCCGCCGACGCACGACGTCGCCGGTGCGGTACATGCGGCTGCCGTTGGCGGCAAAGGGATCGGCGACGAAGCGCTCGCCAGTCAGCCCGGGGCGTCGCAGATAGCCCCGAGCCAGGCCGGCGCCGGCGAGGTACAGCTCGCCGGGCACGCCGACCGGGACCGGCGTCAACCGACCGTCCAGCACGTACGCGGCGACGTTGTTGATCGGGGAGCCGATCAGCACGGGGTTCGCCTCGTCGCCCCAGACCGCGAAGGTGGACTCGATGGTCGCCTCGGTCGGCCCGTACGCGTTGACGAACGTCCGCCCCGGCGACCAGGCCCGGATCACCTCCGGCCGGGTGGGCTCGCCGCCGGTGACCAGCACCTGCAGTTTGGGCAGCTCGATCGGCTCCACGGTGGCGAGCACCGCCGCCGGCACGGTCGCGTGCGTGATGTCCTTGGCCGCCAGGTACTCCGCGAACTCGATGCCGGCCGGCGGGATCACCAGGCAGCCGCCGAAGAACAGGGCCTGCGCCAGCTCGGACATCGACACGTCGAAGCTGGGGGAGACGAAGGTCAGCACCCGGCGGGCCGGATCGGCGCCGAACCGCCGGCCGTACTCGGCGACCAGGTTGAGCAGCGACCGGTGCGGGACGACAACGCCCTTGGGGCGACCGGTCGAGCCGGACGTGTAGATCACGTACGCGCAGTCGTCGGGTTGGACCGCGACGGACGGATCGTCCGTGGGGAAGCCTTCGGCCGTGGCCGACGAGACGACGCAGACGGGGGAGACGTCACCGAGGATGAAGTCGATGCGCTCGGTCGGGTAGCCGGGGTCGACCGGGACGTAGCCGGCGCCGGACTTGAGGATCGCCAGGCAGGCCACGATCAGCTCGATCGACGGCCTGAGCGTGACGGCGACGTACTCACCGGGCCGCGCGCCCTGGGCGATCAGCTTGTGCGCCAACCGGTTCGCCCGCTCGTTGAGCTCCGCATAGGTCAGGGTTTCGCCGCCGCATTCCACGGCCGGCAACGACGGCGTGCGCCGCACCTGCGCCTCGAAGGCCGCCGGCAGCGTGGTGAGGCCGTGCTCGAAGTCCGCTCCCCGCAACGGCTCCAGCTCGGCGGCGGTGAGAACGCCGATGTCACCGATGCGGGTCTGCGGGGCGGCGACCACCGCTTCGACGAGCCGCACGAAGCGGTGCACAATGGACTGCGCGGTCGAGCGGTCGAACAGGTCGGTGGCGTACTCCAGCACGCCCTTGACGCCGTCGCCCTCGGCCAGAACGAACGACAGGTCGAACCGCGTGGTGCCGGTGGCGACCTCGTGCGGGCGAACGGTCAGGCCCGGCAGCTCCAGCTCGCCGCCGCTGTTGTTCTGCAACGCCAACAGGACCTGGAACAGCGGGTGGTGGGTCAGCGAGCGGGTCGGGTTGACCACCTCGACCAGCCGCTCGAACGGCACGTCCTGGTTGGCGTACGCCGCCAGGTCGGTGGTGCGGACCCGGTGCAGCAGCTCGGTGAACGTCGGGTCGCCGGACAGGTCGTTGCGCAGCACCAACGTGTTGACGAAGAAGCCGACCAGGTCGTCGAGGGCCTCGTCGAGGCGGCCGGCGACCGGCGTGCCGATGGCGATGTCGGTGCCCGCGCCGAGCCGGCTGAGCAGTGATGCCAGCGCGGCCTGCAGGATCATGAACGCGGTCGTTCCGGTCGCCCGGGCCAGCTTGTCGATGCCGGACTGCACGTCCGCGTCCAGCTCGAACTCGACGACGTCGCCGGCGAGGGTGGCGTGCGCGGTGCGGGGGCGGTCCGTCGGCAGCTCGATGGCGTCCGGCAGCCCGGCCAGGGCCTGCCGCCAGTGCTCCAGCTGGCCGGAGACCACACTGGTCGGGTCGTCGTCCGCGCCGAGAACTTCCTGCTGCCACAACGTGTAGTCGGCGTACTGGACCCGCAGCGGCGGCAGGTCCTCGCCGGCGTACGCGGCGGACAGGTCGCGGAACAGCGGGGCCAGCGACCAGCCGTCGCTGGCGATGTGGTGCACCAGCAGCAGAAGCACGTGCTCGGTGGCGTTGATCCGGGCCAGCGTGGCGCGGATCGGGATCTCGGTGGCGAGGTCGAAGGCGTAGCCGGCGGCCCGGGGCAGCGCGTCCGGCGTCATGTCGACGATCTCGAACGGCACCTCGGCGTTGGTCAGCACCCGCTGGTACGGATGGCCGTCCACGTCCGGGAACACGGTCCGCAGGCTTTCGTGCCGGGCCAACACCTTTGCGATCGCCGCCCGCAGGGCCGGGATGTCCGGCGTCCCGGTCAGGTGCAGCGCCATGGTCAGGTTGTACGAGGCGCTGGGGCCCTCCATGCGGTGCAGGAACCACAGCCGTCGCTGCGCGAACGACAGCGGCACGAGGTCGGGTCGTTGCGCGGCAAGCACCGGCGGGCGGGTGGTGCCGCCGGCGGCGACGAGCGTGGCGAGCCCCGCCGCCGTCGGCGTGTCGAAGACGGCGCGGATCGGAAGTTCCGCGCCGAAGACCGTGCGGATCCGGCTGAGCAGCTTCACCGCCGACAGCGACTGGCCGCCGAGTGCGAAGAAATCGGCGTCCGGGCGGACGTTGTCGACGCCGAGGATCTCCGCGAACAGCGTGCAGAGGATCTCCTCCTGCGGCGTGCGCGGCTCGGCGATCTCCACCATGACCTCGTCGGTGTCGTGTGAGCCGAGGTCCAGCGCGGCCAGCGGGTCGCCGAAGTCGTCCCTGGTCACCAGGTCGGTGAGTCGGTCGGCGATGGTGCGGATCGTCGCCTCGTCGAAGGCGTCCGGCCGGTATTCCAGCCGCAGCTGCAGGCGGCCCTGGCGGGTGCCGGCGGTCAGCCGCAGCGGCAGGTGCGCGGCGTCGTAGCCGGCGATGTCCGTGACGGTGACGCCCCGGATCGGCTCCGGGGGCGCCTCGTCGAGCGGGTAGTTCAACACCACGGTGACGGTGTCGAACATCTCGCCCTGGCCGGCGGCGCGCTGGATGTCGGCCAGTCGCAGGTGCTGGTGGCCCAGGAGCTTCGCCTGCTCGGCCTGGGCGCGGGCGTAGTTCTCGGACGGCGACAGCGTTCGGTCGATCTTGATCCGGACGGGGACGGTGTTGATGAACAGGCCGACCATCGACTCGATACCCGGCACCTCCGGCGGGCGACCGGACACCACGGCGCCGAACACCACGTCGTCACGGCCGGTCAGCTCCGACAACACGACCGCCCAGGCGCCCTGGATGCCGGCGTTGAGCGTCAAACCGTTGGCCCGGTTGACGTCGAGGAGCTTCGCTGTGTCCTGTTCGGACAGTTCGGCGTCGATTGCGGACGGCATGACCGTGCCGGTCAGCTCCGGGGCGACCTTCGTCGCTCCGTCGAGGCCGTCCAGTGCCTTGGCCCACGCCGATTCGGCGGCGGTCCGATCCTGCTTCGCCAACCACGCCAGGTAGTTCCGGTACGGGGTGACCGGCGGCAGCGTGCCGCCGCCGTACAGCGTCCACAGCTCGCCCAGGAGCAGCGGCGCGGACCAGCCGTCGATCAGGATGTGGTGGCACGTCAGCACCACGCAGAACTCCTGGTCGCCCAGGCTGATCACGGTGAAGCGCAGCGCCGGCGGCCTGGCCAGCTCGAACCGCTCCGCCCGGTCGGCGGCGAGCAAGGAGTCCACTTCGGACTCCGTGGCGGCGATCTCGCGCCACGGCAGGTGAACGTCCCGGTGCAGCACCTGCATGCCCTGGCCGTTCTTGCGCTGCCGGAACCCGGCGCGCAGGTTGCCGTGCCGACGCAGCAGCTTCTCCGCGGCCTCGCGCAGCGCCGCTGTGTCCAGCGGGCCGCGCACCCGCACGACCAGCTGTGTGTTGTAGACGTCGTCCTCGCCGGACAGGGCGTGGAACAGCATGCCCTCCTGCAGCGGTGTCAGCGGCAGGACGTCGTCGAACGCGGGGGTGGTCATTCCGCGAACCTCAATTCCGCTTCCAGCGCCTCGATCTCGTCCTGGTCGAGGTCCAGGAACAGGTCGGACGGGGTGTAGCCGCCGGTGTCGTCGCGACCGGCCAGCGAGCGCAGCGCCTCGAACCACAGGGTCGCCAGCTCCGTCACCTCGGCCTCGGTCAGCAGCGCCGCCGGCCACTGCCACGTCGCCGTCAGCCGCGGCCCGTCGGCGGTGTCCTCGGTGACGGCGCTGAGCTGCAGGGAGTGCGTCGCCGGCATGTCGGCGTCGCGACCGGGTGGCCCGGCGATGTCGTCGGTGGTCGCGGCGAAGCGGCCAAGGTAGTTGAAGCCCAGCCGCGGTGACGGCAAGGCGGCGAGCCTGTCGGCGGTGTCGGGGTTGAGGTAGCGGAGCAGGCCGTAGCCGATTCCGTTGTCCGGCAACGCCCGCCGCTGCTCCTTCACCCGCTTGATCGCCTGCGACTCGTCGTCGCCGGGGTCCAGCTTGATCGGCGCCAGCGAGGTGAACCAGCCGACCGTGCGCGAGGTGTCGACGTCGTCGGGCCGGCCGTGGCTCTCCATGTCGACCAGCACCGGCTCGGTCGTCCCGCGCCAGCGCTGGACGGCCAGCGCCAGGCCCGCCAGCAGCACGTCGTCGACGCTGCCGTGCACGGCCGCCGGCACCGTGGTCAGCAGCGGCTCGGTCGCCTCGGGCGGCAGGGTCATGCTGACCTCCCGCAGCGTCGACACGACGTCGCGGCGCGGGTCCAGCTCCGGCAGGAACTCCTTGGCCTGCAACACGTCCTGCCACAGCGGCAGCTCGCCGGCGCGGCTTTGCGCCTGCTCGTGCAGCCGCTGCGACCATGCACGGACGGAGAGCGTGGCCGGTGCGAGGGGCTTGCCGGCGATCGCCTCGTGCAGATCGGGCAGCAGGATCCGCCAGGACACGCCATCCACCGCGAGGTGGTGCACGACGACCAGCAGCTTGCCGCCGTCGCGCACCGCGCGGAAGACCTTGCCTTCCATCGGGTCGAGCCATTCTGCGGCGGTGGCGAAGTCGACTTCGTGCAGGATGTCGGCCGCGGCCACCGCGCCACGTGGGCGGATCTCGATGTCGCCTTCGGGCAGCAGCCGCATGCGGAGCGCGTCGTGCGTGTCGAGCAGGGCCTGCAGCGCCTCGACCAGCTTCTCGCGGGGCAGGTCGGCCGGGATGTCGACGACCATGGACTGGTTGAAGCCGTCGGACGGCCCGCCCAGCTCCCGCAGCCAGTGCATGATCGGCGTCGGCGCGAACCGGCCGATGCCGGCGTCCGGGTCGGTTTCGGTTGATCCGGCCTCGGTCGCCACCAGTGCCAGCGCTTCCACGGTCTGGTGCTGGAACACGTCCTTGGCGGTGATCACCAGGCCGGCGGCGCGGGCGCGGGCGACCAGCTGGATGGACAGGATCGAGTCGCCGCCGAGGTGGAAGAAGCCGTCGTCGACGGACACCGTCGGCACGCCCAGCACCTCGGCGAACAGCCCGGACAGCAGCTGTTCGCGCGGGGTGCGGGCGGCGATGCCGGAGGAGTCGGCGGTGTAGTCGGGCGCGGGCAGCGCCTTGCGGTCGATCTTGCCGTTCGGTAGCAACGGCAGGGCGTCGAGCTGCACGTACGCCGCCGGCACCATGTACTCGGGCAGCAGCTCCTTGATCGCCTCCTGGTCGGGCGCGCCGACCACGTAGGCGACGATCTTGCCGTCCCGGACGATCACCGTCGCCCGCTCGACGCCGTCCTGGTGTTCGAGGACGTTCTCGATCTCGCCGAGCTCGATCCGGAAGCCCCGGACCTTGACCTGGTGGTCGGCGCGGCCGATGTACTCCAGCTCGCCGTCCGGCGTCCACCGGGCGAGGTCGCCGGTGCGGTACATCCGGGACCCCGGCTGGCCGAACGGGTTGGCGACGAAGCGTTCCGAGGTGAGCGCCGAGCGGTGGAGGTAGCCACGGGCGAGGCCCGCGCCGGCCACGTACAGCTCGCCGACGACCCCCGGCGCGACCGGGTTGAGCGCGGCGTCGAGCACGTAGACCTGGGCGTTGACGATCGGCTTGCCGATGGGGGCGACGACCTCGCCGTGCATCGGCTCGCTCATCGTCGCGCAGACGGTGGTCTCGGTGGGGCCGTAGGCGTTGATCATGCGGCGGCCCTGCGACCACTGGCCCATCAGTGCCGGCGGGCAGGCCTCGCCGGCGACGACGAGCGTGGTCACGGACGGCATGTCCGGCAGCACCGACAGCGCCGTCGGCGGGAGCGTTACGTGCGTTACTCCCGTCTCCGCAACCAAGGCGGCCATCGTGTCACCCGGCATCACCCGCTCCGGCGGCGCCACCACCAGGCACGCCCCGGAGAGCAGGCCCATGCACAGTTCCCACGCTGCCGCGTCGAAGCTGAGGGCAGCGAATTGCAGCACCCGGCTGCCGGCCCCAACCTCGAAGGCCCGCATCTGCTGGGTGAGGAGGCTGGCGACGCCGGCATGTGTCACGACGACGCCCTTGGGGCGGCCGGTGGAGCCGGAGGTGTAGATGATGTACGCCGAGTTCGACAGGCCCGCGCGCGGCTGCACTGGGCCGTCGTCGAAGGCCGAGGCGTCCAGCGGGCTGTCGATGGTCAGGACCGGACCGCAGTCCTCCAGCATGTAGGCGATGCGGTCCGCCGGGTAGGTCGGGTCGATCGGGAGGTATGCGCCGCCGGCCTTGTGCACGGCCAGCAGGGTCACGACCATCTCGATGGACCTCGGCAGCGCCACCGCGACGAAGCTCTCCGGCCCGACGTCCTTGCCGATCAGGAGGCGGGCCAGCTGGTTGGAGCGGCGGTCCAGTTCGGCGTAGGACAGCTCCGTGCCCTCGAAGATCAGGACGGGGGCGTCCGGGGCTTCCGCGACCCGGCGGGTGAAGAGTTCCGGCACGGTGAGCTGGGGGACGTCCTCGGCGGAGGCGTTCCAATCGACCAAAGCCCGGTGGCGTTCGGCCGGGGTGAGCAGCTGGATGGCGCTGATCGGCGCGGACGGTTCGTCGGCCGCCGCGCGGAGCACGGCGATCAGGCGCTCGACCAGGAGTTCGGCCGTCGCGCGGTCGAAGAGGTCGGTGGCGAACTCCAGCATGCCGGTCAGGCCGTCGGCGGACTCGCCGAGGCTGAGCGACAGGTCGAACTTGGCCACGCCGGCGTCGACGGACTCGATCTCCGCTCGCACGCCGGCCATGTCCAGGCCGGCGGCGGCGTTGTTCTGGAAGATCAGCATCGTCTGGAACAGCGGATGGTGCGACAGCGAGCGGGTCGGTTGCAGGGCGTCCACCAGCCGTTCGAACGGCACGTCCTGGTTGGCGAACGCGGCCAGGTCGGCGTCGCGGACCCGGCCCAGCAGCTCCGCGAAGGTCGGGTTGCCGCTCAGGTCCGTCCGCAGCACCAGCGTGTTCACGAAGAAGCCGACCACGTCCTCCAGCGCCTCGTCGCCGCGACCGGCGACCACGGTGCCGAGCGGGATGTCCGTGCCCGCACCGAGCTTGGTGAACATCACCGCCAGCGCCGCCTGGACGACCATGAACAGCGTCGTGCCGGTCTCGCGCGCCAGCTTCGCCAGCCGGCCGTGCAGCTCGCTGTCCACGGCGACGTCCACGTAGTCGCCCCGATAGCTGGCGACGTTCGGCCTCGGCCGGTCGGTCGGGATCTCCAGCAGCTCCGGCAGCCCGGTCAGCGTCGAGGTCCAGTACGCGACCTGCTCCTCGATGGGCAGATCCTGTTGCCACACCGCGTAATCCGCGTACTGCACGGGAAGCGGGAGCCACTGGGGCGCGGCGCCGCCGACCCGGGCGGTGTAGGCGGCGGAGAGGTCGCGGCAGAGCGGGGCGAAGGACCAGCCGTCGGAGACGATGTGGTGGACGACGAGGACGAGCAGGTCGCCGCCGACCTGCGCAGCCTCGGTCAGGCCGCCGCCGAGCGGGGCGGAAGCGGGGATGTCGGGGCGGGACTGGTTCGCAGCGTGGTCGGCCTCGAACAGCGTCGCGCGGATCGGCAGTTCAGTCGTCAGCTCGAACCCTCGCCGCGCCTCCGCCTCCGGAGTGTCGGCGGGGCCGGCGATGACCAGCGGGATCCGGGCGTCGGCCAGGATTTCCTGGCGGGGGCGGCCGTCGGCGCTGGGGAACACGGTGTGCAGGGATTCGTGCCGGGTGAGCACGTCGTTCAGCGCGGCTTCGAGGGCGGTCGTGTCGACCGCCCCGGTAAATCGGATCGCGAGGGGGACGTTGTAGGTGGCGTTCGGGCCCTCCAGCTGGTGCAGGAACCAGAGACGGCGCTGGGCGTAGGACAGCGGGATCTCGGCCGGGCGGACCGTGGCCTCGATGCGCCGACGGCCGGCGGTGGCGGCGTCGAGGCGGGCGGCGAGCTCGGCGACGGTGGGCGCCTCGAACAGGTCGCGGACCTTCGGCTCGACACCGAGGGCGGTGCGAATCCGGCCGATGAGCCGGGTCGCGAGCAACGAGTGCCCGCCGAGATCGAAGAAGCTGTCGTCGATGGTCACGCGGTCGACGTCCAGCACCGCGGCGAACAGTCCACAGAGGACTTCCTCGCGCTGGTCGCGGGGCGCGCGGCCCTCGACACCGGCGGTGAAGTCCGGTGCCGGCAAGGACTTGCGGTCGATCTTGCCGTTGGGCAGCAGCGGCAGGGCGTCGAGCCGCACGTACGCGGCGGGCACCATGTACTCGGGCAGCAGTTCCTTCACCGCCGCCGCGTCGGGCGTGCCGACCACGTAGGCGACGATGCGGCCGTCGCGGACGATCACGGTGGCCTGTTCGACGCCGTCCTGGTGTTCGAGGACGTTCTCGATCTCGCCGAGCTCGATGCGGAAGCCGCGCAGCTTCACCTGGTGGTCGGCGCGGCCGAGGTAGTCGAGCTGACCGTCATGGCTCCAGCGGGCGAGGTCGCCGGTGCGGTACATCCGCGAGCCCGGCGCACCGAACGGGTTGGCGACAAAGCGTTCCGCCGACAGCGCGGACCGGTGCAGGTAGCCGCGGGCCAGGCCCGCGCCGGCCACGTACAGCTCACCGACCACGCCCGGCGCGACCGGCCGGAGATAGGCGTCCAGCACGTAGACCTGGGCGTTGACGATCGGCCGGCCGATCGGCGCGGTGACCTCCCCTTGTACCGGCTCGCTCATCGTCGCGCAGACGGTGGTCTCGGTCGGGCCGTAGGCGTTGATCATGCGACGGCCCTGGGACCACTGGCCGACCAGTGCCGGCGGGCAGGCCTCGCCGGCCACGACCAGGGTGGTCACCGACGGCATGTCCGGCAGCTCGGCCAGGGCGGTCGGCGGCAGCGTCACGTGCGTGACGCCGGCCTCGGCCACCAAATCCGCCAGCGGCTGGCCCGGCATCACCCGTTCCTGCGGTGCCACCACGACACACGCCCCGGAGAGCAGGCCCATGCACAGTTCCCACGCTGCCGCGTCGAAGCTGAGGGCAGCGAATTGCAGCACCCGGCTGCCGGCCCCAACCTCGAAGGCCCGCATCTGCTGGGTGAGGAGGCTGGCGACGCCGGCATGTGTGACGACGACGCCCTTGGGGCGGCCGGTGGAGCCGGAGGTGTAGATGACGTAGGCGGAGTTGCTCAGCGATGCCCGAGGTTTCACTGGACCGTCGTCGAAAGCCGAGGCTTCCAGCGGGTTGTCGATGGTCAGGACCGGACCGCAGTCCTCCAGCATGTAGGCGATGCGGTCGGCCGGGTAGGTCGGGTCGATGGGCAGGTACGCGCCGCCGGCCTTGTGCACGGCCAGCAGGGTCACGACCATCTCGATGGACCTCGGCAGCGCCACCGCGACGAAGCTCTCCGGGCCGACGTTCTTGCTGATCAGCAGCCGGGCCAGTTGGTTGGAGCGGCGGTCCAGCTCCGCGTAGGTGAGCTCAGCCCCTTCGAAGAACAAGGCGGGAGCGTTCGGGGTTTCCGCGACCCGGCGGGTGAAGAGTTCCGGCACGGTGAGCTGGGGGACGTCCTCGGCGGAGGCATTCCACACGACCAGGGCGCGGTGCTGTTCGGCGGGGGTGAGGACCTCGACCGCGCCGACCGGAGTGGACGGCTCGGTGGCGACCGCCCGCAGCACGGTGATCAGGCGGGACAGCAGGGCATCGGCAGTGGCGGGGTCGAAGAGGTCGGTGGCGTATTCGAGGCTGCACTCGATGCCGTCGGCCGATTCACGCAGGTTGAAGGACAGGTCGAACTTGGCGACGCCGGTGTCGAGGTCCTCGACGGTGCCGGCGAGGCCGGGCATCTCGACGCTGCCGGCGTCGGTGCCCTGCAGGATGACCATCACCTGGAACAGCGGGTGATGGGCCAGCGACCGGGCCGGGTTCACCCGCTCCACGACCAGCTCGAACGGCACGTCCTGGTTGGCGAAGGCGGCGAGGTCGACGTCACGGACCCGAGAGAGCAGGTCCCGGAAGGTGGGGTTGCCGGCGACGTCGGTGCGCAGCACCAGGGTGTTGACGAAGAAGCCGACCAGGTCGTCCAGCGCCGAGTCGGAGCGGCCGGCGACGACGGTGCCCAATGGAATGTCGGTGCCGGCGCCGAGGGCGTTGAGCAGGGTGGCGAGGGCGGCCTGCACGACCATGAACAGGGTGGTGCCGGTGTCCCGGGCCAGCTTGACCAGGTCGGCGTGCAGGCCGGAGTCGATGTGCGAAGTCGTCGTCGCGCCGACGAAGCTGGCGGTGAGGCCACGGGGGCGGTCCAGCGGGAGTTCGAGGAGCTCCGGGCTGCCGGCCAGCTGCGACGCCCAGAAGTCGAGCTGCTGGTCGACCGGCAGTTGCCGTTGCCACAGGGCGTAATCCGCGTACTGCACGGGAAGCGGCTGCCACGACGGGGCATCGCCGCGGAGCCGGGCCGCGTAAGCGGTCGACAGGTCGCGGACGAGCGGCGCGAAGGACCAGCCGTCGGCGGCGATGTGGTGCATCACCAGCGTGACGACGTGCGAAGACCCCTGCGAGGAAAGGGAAACCCGCAGCGGGACCTCGGCGGTCAGGTCGAAGGCATACCGCTCCGGTGACTCGTCCTCGACGAGTTCCGGGGCGAAGGAGTCCAGGACGACCTGGTGGACCTCGCCGTCGGACTCGCGGAAGACCGTCCGCAGGGCCTCGTGCCGCGCGGTCAGGTCGGCGAGGGCGGCGCGGAGTGCCGGCACGTCCAGCGACCCGGAGAGGTGGAGCGCCAGTGGGATGTTGTAGGTGGCGCTGGGGCCCTCCAGCTTGTGCAGGAACCACAGACGTTGCTGGGCAAAGGAAAGAGGAAGCAGCGCGGGACGAGGAGCGGGGGTGAGGGCGGGCCGGCCGATGGCTACGGGCTGGTCGCTGGCGGCTTGCACGGAGACGGGGGCGGCCTCCAGACGACTCGCCAGGCCGGCGACCGTCGGGTCCTCGAACAGCGCCCGGATCGGGATCTCCACGTCGAAAGCCGCGCGGATCCGGTTGACCAGCTTGGTGGCGAGCAGGGAATGCCCGCCGAGGTCGAAGAAGTTGTCCTCGACGCCGACGTCAGCGGCGTTCAGGACGTCGGCGAACAGACCCAGCAGGGTCTCCTCGGTGGGCGTCCGAGCGGCCCGGGACTCGACGGTGGTGAACACCGGCGCGGGCAGGGCCTTGCGGTCGACCTTGCCGTTGGAGTTCAGGGGGAGCACGTCCAGCGGCACGACGGCGGCCGGCACCATGTACTCGGGCAGCGAAGCCGTTACGTGCGAACGCAATGCGGCCACATCGACCGGGTCGCCGACGGGCACGTAGTAGGCGACCACGCGGCGGTCGCCGGCGCCGTGCTCGTAGGTGGTCACGGAGACCTGGGCGATGCCGGGGTGCGTGGCGAGGACGTTCTCGATCTCGCCGAGCTCGATGCGGAAACCCCGGATCTTGACCTGGCCGTCGCCGCGGCCGACGAACTCGATCTGCCCGTCGGAGGTCCACCGCACCAGGTCGCCGGTGCGGTACATGCGACCGCCGCCCTCGACCGCGACGAACCGCTCCGCGGTCAGCGCCGGCCGGTTCCAGTAGCCACGCGCGAGGCCGGCGCCGCTGATGTACAGCTCGCCGACGACTCCTGGCGGCACGGCGCGCAGGTGCGAATCCAGCACGGCGACACGCATGTTGTCCATGGCGCGGCCGATCGGTGGCACACCGGAGAAGTCGGGGGAGAGCCGCAGGTAGGTGGCGAAGGTCGTGGTCTCGGTCGGGCCGTAGACGTGCACGACGGTCGTGTCCGGGCACACGCCCATCACCCGCCGCATCGCCGACGGCGACGCCAGCTCGCCACCGGTCCACACCTCGCGGACCCCGGCGAAGGCCAGCGGCTGCTCCTCGGCGATCACGTTGAACAGCGCGGTCGTGAGGAACACGCTGGTGATGCCCTCGGACACCAGAAGCCCGGCCAGGGCGGCCATGTCGACCTGCCCGGCCGGGGCGACGACGATCTCGTTGCCGGCCAGCAGGGGCACCCACACCTCGTAGGTCGCCGCGTCGAAGGCGTGCGAGGAGTGCACGAGCACCCGGCGCTGCGCCTCGCCGTGCCAGCAGTGGTCGTCGGCCAACGCGACGATGTCCTCGTGCGTGACGGCGACGCCCTTGGGGTTGCCGGTCGACCCGGAGGTGTACATCACGTACGCGAGCTGCCGCGGATCCACCGCGACGCCAGGATCGGAGTCGTCAGCGGAGAGATCAGTGGCCAGGATGTCCACCACTCCGTCCAAACCGGACGGACGATCCACCAGCACTGCCGCGGCGCCGGTCTCCTGGATGACCCACTGCATGCGAGACAAGGGGTAGCTCGCGTGCAGCGGCACGTAGACACCGCCGGCCTTGAGCACGGCCAGCTCCGCGACGATCAGGTCCACGGAACGGTCCATCAGCACCGCGACGGGCGTCTCCGCGCCGACCCCGGCGTTGATCAGCGTGTGCGCCAACCGGTTGGCCCGCAGGTCCAGCTCCCGGTAGGTCAAAGCGCCGACGACGGCCGCCGTGTCCGGGGTCCGCGCCACCTGCTCGGCCCACCGGCTCAGCACCGAACCACCGGGAGTCGCCCGGTCGGTGTCGTTCCACGCGGCGAGGCTGAGCTCCTCCGAAGCCGTCAGCAGCGGCAACGCGCTCAGCCGCGCCGAAGGATCCGCGGCAACGGCCGTCAGCAGAGCCACGAACCGCTCGACCAGCGTCCGCGCCCCGTCCGAAGTGAACAGGTCCACCGCGTAGTCGAGGTCGCACACCAGACCGTCGGAGGTCTCCTGCATGCTGAACGACAGGTCGAACTTGGCCGCGCCGGCCCCGATCAGCTCCACCGACGCTTCCAGCCCCGGCAGCGACACCGCCAGCTCGCCCGGCTTCTCGAACGTCAACGCCACCTGGAACAGCGGGTGGTGCCCCAACGACCGCGTCGGGTTCAGCAGCTCCACCAGCCGGTCGAAGGCCACGTCCTGGTTGGAGAAAGCGGCCAGATCCGTCTCGCGGACCCGCTCCAGCAGCTCGACGAACGTCGGATCGCCGGACAGGTCGTTGCGCAGCACCACCGTGTTGACGAAGAACCCGATCATGTCGTCGAGCGCCTCGTCGTCACGCCCGGCGACGGGCGTCCCGATCGGCACGTCGACCCCGCCGCCCAGCCGCCCGAGCAGCGTCGCCAGCGCGGCCTGGGCGACCATGAACACCGTGGTGTCGGTGCGCTTGGCCAGCTCCGTCAACCGGGCATGCACGTCGGCCGAGACCGTGAAGTCAAGCGTCGCGCCCCGGTAGGACGACGTCGCCGGCCGCGGCTTGTCCAGCGGCAGCTGCAGCAGTTCCGGCAGGTCGGCCAGCTGGTTACGCCAGAACGCCAACTGCTCGTTGAGCAGGCTGTCCGGGTCGTCCTCGGTGCCCAGCACCTCGGCCTTCCACAGCGTGTAGTCCGCGTACTGCACCGGCAGTGGCTCCCACGCCGGCTCCGCACCGGCAACCCTTGCCGCGTAAGCCGATGACAGGTCCGCACACAGCGGCCCCATCGACCAGCCGTCGGCCACGATGTGATGCATCACCAGCATCAGCACGTGCCGCTCGGGGGCGATCCGGAACAGGCTGGCCCGCAACGGGGTCTCCGTGAGCAGGTCGAACCTGTGCCGGGCGGCGGCCTCCATCGCCGCCGTCACGTTGGAAACGGGCTTGGCTTCCAAAGACACCGCGGCGTCCACAACGGACTGAACCGGATTCCCGTCCACCTCGGGGAAGACGGTCCGCAGCGACTCGTGCCGGCGCACCACGTCGTTCAGCGCGATCCGCAGCGCCGGCACATCCAGCGGCCCGGACAGCCGCAGCACCAACGGAATGTTGTACGTCGCGCTGGGGCCCTCCAGGCGGTGCAGGAACCACAGCCGCCGCTGGGCGTGGGACAGGGGGATCACAACGCCTCCTGGGGACGGGGCCGCAGCGCGGGCCGGGCCTTCGCGGGCTTGGTCAGGCGCGCCGCGACCGCCTCGGGTGTGGGCTGGTCGAACAGGGCACGCAGGGACAGCTCGGCGCCGAGGTCGGCGCGGATCCGGCTGATCAGCCGGGTGGCCAGCAGCGAGTGGCCGCCGAGGTCGAAGAAGTTGTCCTCGACCCCGACCTCGGGCAGGCCCAGCACGTCCGCGAACAGCGCGCACACCGTGCGCTCGCGGTCGTCCCGGGGCTCCCGCCCGCGCGAAGCCGACGCGTAGTCCGGGGCGGGCAGCGACTTGCGGTCCAGCTTGCGGTTCGCGGTCAGCGGCAGCTCGTCGAGCCGCACGAACGCGGCCGGCACCATGTACTCCGGCAGCGCGTCGGCCACGTGCTTGCGCAGCACGTCGAGGTCGGCATCGCCGACCACGTAGGCCACCAGCCGCTTGTCGCCGGGCTGGTCCTCGCGCACGATCACCGCCGCGTGCCGCACGTCCGTGTAGGTGCCGATGCAGCCCTCGATCTCGCCCAGCTCGATCCGGAAGCCCCGCACCTTGACCTGGTCGTCGACCCGGGCGATGAACTCCAGGTTGCCGTCGGTGCGCCACCGCCCCAGGTCGCCGGACCGGTACATGCGGCTGCCGGGCGGCCCGAACGGGTCGGCGACGAACTTCGAGGCCGTCAACCCCCGCCGGTTGTGGTAGCCGCGGGTCACCAGGTCGCCGGCGATGTACAGCTCGCCCGGAACGCCCGGCGGCACCGGCCGCAACGCCTTGTCCAGCACGTACATCCGGGTGTTCCAGATCGGCTTGCCGATGGTCACCACGCCGGCCCGCACCTCGTCGCCGGGCTCGATCCGGTACTCGGTGCAGCCGACCGTGGTCTCCGTCGGCCCGTACTCGTTGACGACGGTCGCCCGCGGGAACCGGGCCCGCCACTGGGCCAGCACCTCGCCCATCAGCGACTCGCCGCCGAGCACCAGCTGCTCGGTGGGGGAGAAGACGTCCGGCAGGTTGAGCAGCAGCGGCAGGTGGCTCGGCGTCGCCTTGACGAACGTCGGCTGCTGCGACACCTGCGACGCGTCGGCCGACCGGTCCAGGTCGACGATGTTCACGCAGCCGCCGGAGGTCAGCGTGGAGAACAGGCCGGTGACCGTGAGGTCGAACGACACCGGCGAGTGCACCAGCGACCGCCCGCCGACACCGGGATAGGCCGACCGCGTCCACGACAGGTACTGGTTGAGCGAATCGTGTTGCACGACAACGCCCTTGGGCCGGCCGGTCGACCCGGACGTGAAGATCACGAACGCGGCGTTGCCGGGCAGCAGCGGCGAAACCGGGTTCTCCACGGGCCGGCCGTCCAGCGCCGGCAGCGAGGTGAGCGTCAGCACCGGAGAGACGTCGGAGACCATGAACTCCAGCCGGTCCGCCGGATACGACGGGTCCAGCGGCAGGTACGCGCCGCCGGCCTTGAGAATGCCCAGCAGCGCCACCACCAGGTCGGTGGACCGCGGCATCTTCACCGCGACGAACTTCTCCGGCCCGACACCCTGTTCCCGCAGCACGGCCGCGAGCTGGTTGGCCCGGGAGTTCAGTTCCGCATAGGTCAGGGCCGATTCCCCGAAGACCACGGCCGTGGTCTCGGGAGAAGCCGCGACCTGGCGTTCGAAGGACTCGACCAGGCTCGCCGACGGCACCTCGCGGGCGAAGTCGTTCCACTCCTCGACGACCTGGCGGCGCTCGGCCGGCTCCAGCAGGTCCAGCGAGCTGATCGGCTGCGACGGGTCGTCCACCACGGCCGCCAGCACGCGGACCAGCCGCCGCGCCACCGAAGCGGCGGTCGACGGGTCCATCAGGTCGGTGGCGAATTCCACCTCGCCCTCCAGGCCGGCCGGCAGGCCGGTGTGGCTGGGGACCTCGCGGATGTTGAACGACAGGTCGAACTTGGAGATGCCGGTGTTGGCCTCGCCGATCTCCACCTGCACGCCGGGCAGCGCGAGCGAGGCGTCGCTGTTGTTCTGGTACGTCAGCATCACCTGGTAGAGCGGGTGGTGCGAGAGCGACCGGGTCGGGTTCACCAGCTCGACCAGGCGCTCGAACGGCACCTCCTGGTTGGCGTACGCGGCGAGGCTGGTCTCCCGCACCCGCTGCAGCAGCTCGGTGAACGACGGGTCGCCGGAGGTGTCGTTGCGCATCACCAGCGTGTTGACGAAGAAGCCGACCAGGTCGTCCAAGGCCGCGTCGGTGCGGCCGGCGACGGCGGTGCCGATCGGGATGTCCTCGCCGCCGCCGAGTGCCGTGAGCAGCACGGCCATCGCCGCCTCCACGACCATGAAGACCGTGGTGTCGGTGTCGTGCGCCAGCTTCACCATCGCCTGGTGGATCTTGGCGTCGACGGTGAACGGCAGCAGGTCACCGCGGTAGGTGGCGACCGCCGGGCGTGGCCGGTCCGCCGGCACCGTGACCAGCTCCGGCAGCCCGGCCAGCGCCTGCTTCCAGTGCTCCAGTTGCCTGGTCACCAGACTGTTGCCGTCCCGCTCGGAGCCGAGAACGTCCTGCTGCCACAGGGCGAAGTCCGGGTACTGCACCGGCAGCGGCTCGAAGGCCGGCGCCTGGCCGGAAAGCCTTGCGGTGTAGGCCTTTTCGAGGTCACGGCACAGCGGGGCCCACGACCAGCCGTCGCTGACGATGTGGTGCATGAGCATCAGCAGCACGTGCTCGGTCTCCGACGCCGCGAACAGCGTGATCCGCACCGGGGCGCCGGCCGCGAGGTCGAAGCCGTACTTCGCTTCCGCCACAACGGCTTCGTCGATGTTGTCGGTTTCGACGAAGTTCATCGGCGTGGTCTCCGGCAGGACCACCTGGTGCGGCTCGCCGTCGGTCTCGGCGAACGCGGTGCGCAGCGACTCGTGCCGCAGCAGCACGTCGTTGATCGCCGCGCCCAGCGCCTCCCGGTCGATCGCGCCGGTCAGCCGCAGCGTCATCGACACGTTGTAGGTGGAGCTGGGGCCCTCCATGCGGTGCAGGAACCACAGCCGCTTCTGCGCGAACGACAGCGGAATCCGCTCCGGCCGGTCCTCGACGGCGGTGACCGGGGTGCGCGCCGGGGCGGCGACCTCGGTGCGCTGCGCCAGCTCGGTGACGGTCGGGGCCTCGAACAGGTTGCGGATCTCGAACTCGACGCCGAACACCGCGCGCAGCCGGCTGATCAGCCGGGTCGCGAGCAGCGAGTGGCCGCCGAGGTCGAAGAAGTTGTCGTCCACGCCGACCGTCGACAGGCCCAGCACCTCGGCGAACAGGCCGCAGAGGATCTCCTCGCGCGGAGTGCGCGGGGCCTTGCCGGTGGAGGTGATCGCGTAGTCCGGGGCCGGCAGCGCGGCCCGATCGAGCTTGCCGTTCCGGGTCAGCGGCAGCGAGTTCATCATCACGACCGCCGACGGCACCATGAAGTCGGGCAACTCGTCGGCCAGGTACGAACGCAGCGCCTGCGTCAACGCGCCGGCCGACCGCGACCGGCCCGGGTCGTTGGCGAACCGCGACGGATCGAACTCGCCCCGGTTCCCGACGAACACGCCCGCCGGGGTGACGTCCGCCGGCAGGTAGATCACGTCGAGCTCGCCGTCGGTGCCGGTGCCCGACCATGTGATCACGGCGTTGCCGAGCGCGTGGAACTCCTCGGGATCCGGCACGTCCGTGGCACCGAGCAGGCTGCGCGCGACCGCGACACCGGAACCCTGTTCCAGCGCCCGCATCGCGGCCACCTCACCGGCGATCCGTCCATTCGGGACACCGGTGATCCGCAGCGGTTCAGTCCCGATCACCAGTTCATCCAGCGAGCTGACATCGCGGCCCCAGCGCAGGGTGCGAACGTCCGCGACGGACTGACCGGGTCCCTTGCGCAGCACGGCGTCGTAGCGGTACCGGCTCAGCTCGTTGTGGAACCGGCCGCGCTTGAGCCGCACGTCGACAGCCTCGAAGCCGGGAACAACCTCACCGATCCGGGCGAAGAACTCCGGGTCGACGGTGAGTTCGTTCTCCAGCAACAGGTCCTGCTCCACCGCCCGCCGCAGCACCGACGCCGGCACGTCGTCGCCGGCCTTGGTCAGCTCGATCGCCGTGGAGAAGTGCCGCAGCAGCCGGTGGTTGCGCACGTCGCCGGCGAACACCGCGCCGTCCGGCACCAGCAGATTCGCACAGCTGCGCAGCACGTCCAGCAGGTAGTCGATGCCGGGGAAGTACTGCAGCACCGAGTTGATGATGATCGTGTCGAAGTAGCCGGTGGGCAGGCCGTCGACCACGTGCGCCGGCTGCGCCTGCAACTGGACCCGTGACGCGAAGTCGTGCCGATCGACCTCCCCGCGCAGCGTCTGGATGACCACGGACGAGAAGTCGGTGCCCCAGTAGGACTCCACGTGCGGTGCGACCTGCGACAGCAGCAGACCGGAACCGACGCCGATCTCCAGCACGCGGCGGGGGCGCAGCGACAGGATGCGCTCCACGGTCGCCGCCTGCCACTCCCGCATCTGCTCCAGCGGGATCGGCTGCTCGTCGTAGCTGCTGTGCCAGCCGGCGAAGTTCTCGCCGAAGCCGGAGCGGCCGGCGCTGTCGGTGTAGAGGTTCTCGTACAGCCGCTGCCACTCGTCCACGTGCTCGTCGGCGTGGCTGTCGTCGTCGGTGGAGGCCGGCACGGCGTAGGCCACGAGCCGCTTGTCGCCCGGCTGGTCCTCGCGCACCACGACCGCCGACCGGGCGACCGCCGGGTGCGCGTTCAGCACGGTCTCGACCTCGCCCAGCTCGATCCGGAAGCCCCGGACCTTCACCTGGTCGTCGTCGCGGCCGACGAACTCCACGGTGCCGTCCGCACGCCAGCGGGCCAGGTCGCCGGTCAGGTACATGCGGCCGTCGCCGAAGGGGTCGGCGACGAAGCGCTCGGCGGTCAGGCGTGGGGAGTTGAGGTAGCCGCGGGCCAGGCCGGTGCCGGCGATGCACAGCTCGCCGACCACGCCGACCGGCACCGGGCGCAGCCGCGAATCCACGATGTAGACGCGCATGTTGTCCAGCGGCCGGCCGATCGGGACGATCGTCGGCACGGCGTCGACGGACCGCATGACGTGGTGCGTGGCGAAGGTCGTCGTCTCGGTCGGACCGTAGCCGTCGACGACGGTCAGCCCGGGGCAGCGCTCCATCACGCGGCGCACCGACGCGGCCGGCACGACGTCGCCGCCGGTCCACACCTCGCGGACGCCGGCGAAGCACGTCGGGGCCTCGTCGGCGAGCAGCCGGAACAGGCCGGCGGTCAGCCACAGGCCGGTGATCCCCTGCTCGACGATCACCCGCTCCAGCGCGGTGTGGTCCAGCTCCCCGGGCGGGGCGATCACGAGCTGCCCGCCGGACAGCAGCGGCACCCACAGCTCGTAGGTGGCGGCGTCGAAGGCGAGTGTGGAGTGCAGCAGCACCCGCTCGTGGGCGCCGCTGCGGAACGCCCGCTCCCGGGCCAGGTCCACGACGTTGCGGTGGGTCACGGCGACGCCCTTCGGCGTGCCGGTCGACCCCGAGGTGTACATCAGGTACGCCAGCTGGTCGGCGTGAATCCGCACGTCAGGGCGCTCGTCGGCGGCAGCGTCCGTAACCAGGACCGGCGTGCACCCGGCGGGCAGCAGGGCAGCTCCGGCGGCGTCGACCAGGGCGTGCGTGGCGCCGCTCTCGCGGACGATGGCCTCCACGCGGGAGGCGGGGTAGCGCACGTCGAGCGGCAGGTAGCTGCCGCCGGCCTTGAGAATCGCCAGGATCGACACCACGGCCTCGACCGACCGCTCCTGCAGCACGATCACCGGCGTCTCGGGAACCAGCTCCAGGGCCAGGCCGTTGGCCCGGCGGTCCAGCTCGGCGTAACTGATCTCGACGTCGCCGGCGACCAGCGCGACAGCGTCCGGGGTGCGGTCGACCTGGGCGTGGAACAGCTCGACGATCGACGCGTCGGGGGAGTCCACGGCCGTGTCGTTCCAGCCGGTCAGGACGAGGTGCCGCTCGGCGTCGTCGAGCAGGTCGAGGTCGTCGAGCTTGACCGACGGATCGGCGGCGACCTGGGCCAGCAGCCGGACCAGCCGGTTGGCCAGCCGCTGCACGGTCTCCCGGTCGTAGAGGTCGGTGGCGTACTCCAGGTCCACACGCAGCGCGCCGGCCCGCTCGGTGACGCTGAAGTACAGGTCGAAGCGGGCCACGTCGGCGGCGGCGTCGGCCAGCTCGGCGCGCAGGCCGGGCAGGTCCAGCTCGGCGGCGTCGTTGTTCTGGAACGCCAGCATCACCTGGAACAGCGGGTGGTGGGACAGCGACCGGACCGGGTTGATCTGCTCCACGACCCGCTCGAACGGCACGTCCTGGTTGGCGTACGCGGCGAGGGCGTTGCCCCGCACCCGCTCCAGCAGCTCGGCGAACGTCGGGTTGCCGGACGTGTCCGCCCGCAGCACCAGCGTGTTGACGAAGAAGCCGACCAGGTCGTCCAACGCGGAGTCGGTGCGGCCGGCGACGACCGTGCCCAGCGGCAGGTCGGTGCCCGCGCCGAGACGAGTGAGCAGTGCCGCCAATGCGGCGTGCACGACCATGAACAGCGTGCCGTTGGCCTCACGGGCCAGCTCACCCAGCCGGGCGCACAACTCCGCGTCCACACCGAACTCGACGATGTCGCCGCGGTACGAAGCGACTGTCGGGCGGGGGCGGTCCGTGGGCAGCGTCAGCAACTCCGGTGCACCGTCCAAAGCGGACACCCAGTGGTCCAGCTGCGCGCGGATGGCGCTGTCCGGGTCGTCCTCGCTGCCGAGGAGTTCCTGTTGCCACAGCGTGTAATCCGCGTACTGCACGGCCAGCGGCTCTTGAGCGCGGCCCGCGTAGCGGTCGGCGAGGTCGGCGCACAGCGGCGCCTGCGACCAACCGTCGCTCGCGATGTGGTGCGCCAGCAGGAGAAGCGTGTACTCGGTGTCGGTGACCTTGAACAGGGTCACCCGGAACGGCATGTCGGTCGACAGCTCGAACTCGTGCCGGACGGCCGACTTCAGCGCCTCGTCCAGGTTGGCCGGCTCAACGACCTCGAACGGAACCGGGGTGTGCACGATCTTCTGGTACGGCTTGCCGTCGGCCTCGGGGAAGACCGTGCGCAGCGACTCGTGGCGGTCGGCGACCTCGTTCACGGCCCGGCGCAGCGCATCCACATCGACCTCGCCGGACAGCTTGATCACCGTCGGCAGGTTGTAGGTGGGGCTGGGGCCCTCCAGCCGGTGCAGGAACCAGAGACGTTGCTGCGCATAGGAAAGCGACACCCGCTCGGGCCGTTCACGGCGCTCCAGCGTGGCCCGCGCGGCGGCGGCGCCGTCGAGGCGGGAAGCCAGCTCGGCGACGGTCGGGGCGTCGAACAGCATCGCGATCGGGACCTCGACGCCCAGCTCGGTGCGCAGCCGACTGATCAGCTTGGTGGCCAGCAGCGAGTGGCCGCCGGCCTCGAAGAAGCCGTCGTCGATGGAGACCTTGGGCAGGCCCAGCACCTCGGCGAACAGCGCGCACAGCGTCTCCTCGCGCGGCGTGCGCGGGGCGCGGCCTTCGGCCACCGTGTAGTTCGGGGCGGGCAGCGCCTTGCGGTCGATCTTGCCGTTCGGGGTGAGCGGGAACTCGGCCAGCTCGACGAAGATCGACGGGACCATGTACTCCGGCAGCGTCGTGGCGACGTGCTCGCGTAAACCTTCCGACTTGCCGACGATGTAACCGACCAGGCGCTCGTCGCGCACGACCACGACCGCCCGCTCCACGGCCGGGTGCGACTCCATGGCCGCCTGGATCTCGCCGAGTTCGATGCGGAACCCACGCAGCTTCACCTGCTCGTCGACGCGGCCCAGGAACTCCAGCTGCCCGGCGGCGTTCCACCGCGCCAGGTCGCCGGTGCGATACATGCGCGTGCCGGCCTCGCCGAGCGGGTCGGCGACGAACCGCTGCGCGGTCAGCTCCGGCCGGCCGAAGTAGCCGCGGGCCACGCCGTCACCGGCGATGTACAGCTCGCCGATCTCGCCCTGCGGCACCGAGGCCAGCTCCGGGCCGAGCACCCGGACTTCCTGGTTGCGCAGCGGCCGGCCGATCGTCGGCGTCGAATCCGTGACAACCGAAGCCGTGGACCAGATGGTGGTCTCGGTGGGGCCGTAGAGGTTGACGACGGTCGACCCCAGCGCCGCCATCTTCTCGGCCAGCACACCCGGCAGCGCCTCGCCGCCGACCAGCATCCGCAGCCCGCGCAGCCGCTCCGGGTGGCTGGCCACCAGCGCCTGCCACAGCGACGGCGTGGCCTGCATGACGGTCACGCTCTCGGCGGCGACCAGGGACGTCAGCGCCGCCGGGTCACGGACCTCGGCCTCGGTGGCGATCACGACCCTGCCGCCGTGCAGCAGCGGGAGATACATCTCCAGGCCGGCGATGTCGAACGCGATGGTGGTGACGGCCAGCAGCGTGTCGGCCGGCGTCAGCGGCGCGTGCTCGGCGACGCCGTGCAGGAAGTTGACCAGATTGGCGTGCGTGACCGCGACGCCCTTGGGGCGGCCCGTCGAACCGGACGTGTAGATGACGTAAGCGATGTCGCCGGGCTGCTGAACGTCCTCGGCGGAAAGATCGGCGGCCTCGGCCAGCTCGCCGCCGACCAGCTTGGTCACCGCTCGGGCGTCGGACAGCACGTACTCGATGCGATCAGCCGGGTAGTTGGGGTCGACAGGCAGGTACGCGGCGCCGGTCTTCTGCACGGCCAACAGCGCGACCAGCAACTCCGTCGATCGCCGCTGCGCCACCGCGACGACCTTGCCCGGGCCCGCGCCGCGGGCGATCAGCAGCCGCGCCAACCGGTTCGCCGCCGCGTTCAGCTCCGCGTAGCTGAGCCGCTCGGTGCCGCAGACCACGGCGGTCGCGTCCGGCGTGCCGGCCGCCCGCGCTGCCACCAGCCGCGAGACCAGGTCTTCCATGCCGATCGACTCCTCAGGTGTGCAAAAGAACGGGTTTCGATGTGCCGCACAGTGCTGATTTTTGGGGGAACTCGCGGGGGTTCAGGTGCGGTTGCGGTAGCGCCACACGGCCAGCGGCGCGAACACCGCCATCAGGCCGACGCTCCAGGCCACCGCGCCGAGCGCGGAACCGGCCACCGAGCCCGATTCGACGCCGCCGACCAGCAGCCCACGGCACGCGTCGGTGACCAGCGTCGTCGGGTTGACCGCGACGAACGCCTGCAGCCAGCCGGGCATCGTGTCCGGCGGCGCGAAGATGGAGCTGCCGAACTGCAGCGGGATCATCCACAGGAAGCCGACCGTGGACACCACCTGCGCGTTCTTCACGCTCAGCCCCACGAAAGCCGACACCCAGCACAGCGCCGTGCCGTAGAGCAGCAGCAGCGCGAACGCGCCGAGCACGGCCACCGGATCGGTGTGCACGCGGAATCCGACGACGAACGCGAACGCCAGCATCACCAGTTGGCCCAGCAACAGCCGGCAGACGTCCGAGCCGATCCGGCCGGCCAGCACCGCGGAGCGGGCGATCGGCAGCGACCGGAACCGGTCCATCACGCCCTGGCCGAAGTCGGTGTTCAGGCCGATGCCGGTGACCGTGGAGGCGAACGAGGCGGTCTGCACCATGATCCCGGGCAGCAGGTACTCCCGGTAGTCGAGGTGGTCGCCGCCGATCGCGCCGCCGAGCACGTACAGGAACACCAGCGTGAACACGATCGGCATCACCGTCGCGTCCAGCAGCTGCTCCGGGTCGTTGCGGATGTGCACGAGGTTGCGCCGGCAGATCGCCAGCGAGTGCCGCAGGGTGGACGCCGTCATGCCGACCTCTTCGTGAACGTCAGGAAGACCTCGTCCAGGCTGGGCAGCCTGGTCTCGATCTCGGCGATGGTCAGGCCGAGCCCGCCGAGCACCTGGATCGCGGCGGTGAGCCACTGCTCGTCGGCCATCGGCAGGGACAGCCGGCCGTCCTGCTCCTCCGTGACCGCCGCGCCCAGACCGGCGTCGGCCAGCGCCTTCGCCGCGTTCGTGACGTCCTCGACGCGCTCCATGCGCACGTGCAGCACCCGGCCGCCGACGCGGGCCCGCAGCTGGTCGGGGGTGCCGCCGGTGACGACCCGACCGTGGTCGATGACCACCACCCGATCGGCCAGCGCCTCGGCCTCCTCCATGTACTGCGTGGTCAGCAGCACCGTGGAGCCACCGGCCACAAAGGATCGGACCTCGTCCCACAACTCGTTGCGGCTGCGGGGATCCAGGCCGGTGGTGGGCTCGTCCAGGAACAGCACCTTGGGGTTGCCGACGAGGCTCGCGGCCAGGTCCAGCCGCCGGCGCATGCCGCCGGAGTAGCCGCGGGCCGGCCGGGACGCGGCCGCGGTGAGGGCGAAGCGTTCCAGCAGCTCGTCCGCGCGGGCCCTGGCCGCCTTGCCGGACAGGTCCAGCAGCCGGCCGATCAGGTACAGGTTCTCCCGGCCGGAGATGTTCTCGTCCACGGACGCGTACTGCCCGGTCAGGCCGATCAGCCTGCGCACCTCGGTCGCCTGCGACACCACGTCGTAGCCGCCGACGAAGGCACGGCCGCCGTCGGGCCGCACCAGCGTCGCCAGCGTGCGGACCGTGGTCGTCTTGCCGGCGCCGTTGGGGCCGAGCAGGCCCAACACGGTGCCGGCCTCGACCTCCAGGTCGACGCCGTCCAGCGCCCGGGTGTCGCCGAAGCGCTTCTGGAGGCCCTCGACACGGATGGCAGCTGTCATGGTCCCAGACGCTAGGGGTCGCCCTTATCGGTCAGATATCGACGCGGCGATGTCCGTCCACAAGGGACCACGTGACGAAATGCCGGCGATAACGGAACAAAGCCGGTGCTGCCTACCGTCGCGGGCGTATCCGAGTGGAGGTAGGACAGCTATGACGGTGGTCACCGAAACCACGGCGGGTTCCGCGCCGGTCACGTTGGCCACGGCCGACGCCGAGGCCGTCGAGGAGCTGGCCCGCGCCCTGAGCGCGGTGGACAACGATCTAGTGGACACGCCGGAATGGGTGGACGAGGCGCGGCGGGCCTGGGACGAGACGCCGGTCGGCCTGCGCCGGCCGCTGCGCCGGTTCCGCCGTGACTCCGGGCCGCAGGGCGCGATGCTGCTGCGCAACCTGCCGGTGAACGAGGACGGCCTGCCCGCCACACCGACCGTGAACGGCTCCGTGCAGCGGACCGTGGCGGTGCCGGCGGCGGTGCTGATGATGATCGCGACCGGGCTCGGCGACCCGGCCGCGTTCCTGCCGGAGAAGACCGGGGCCCTGGTGCAGGACGTGGTTCCGGTGCCGGGCAAGGAGGAGTTCCAGGGCAACGCCGGCTCGGTGCTGCTGGAGTGGCACACCGAGAACGCGTTCCACCCCAACCGTCCCGACTACGTGATGCTGCTGTGCCTGCGCCAGGACCACGAGGGCGTCGCCGGGCTGCGGACGTCCTGCGCCCGCACGGTGCTGCCGATGCTGACCGACCAGGCGCGGGAGGCGTTGTTCAGCCGCGAGTTCGTCACGCAGGCGCCGCCGTCGTTCGGGCTGGGCAGTGACGGGGCCGTCGAGCACGCGGTGCTGTTCGGCGCCGAGGAGGACCCGAACCTGCAGGTCGACCTGGCCGCCACCACGCCGCGGACGCCCCGGGCGAAGGCCGCGCTGGAGGAGCTGCGGGACCGGTTCAACGACGCGTCGCAGACGATCCGGCTGCGCCCCGGCGACCTGGCCATCGTGGACAACCGCGTGACCGTTCACGGCCGCACCGGCTTCACCCCGCGCTACGACGGCAAGGACCGCTGGCTGCAGCGCACGTTCGTGATGAACGACCTGCGCCGCTCCCGGTACCAGCGGCCCGGCGACGGCTACGTGCTGGTCTGAGGACCCTCCGGGGATTCCGGCCGCTTGGCGATCAGGGGTCGGCGTGAGCGTCGCTCGTGCAGCGCGATCACGGCGAGGGCGAACAGGCCGACCCCGACGCCGGTCAACCCGGCGAACTCCTGCTCGACCAGGTCGAAAACCTCGGTGAACAACACCGTGACCAGTGCGGCGTAACGACTCCAGCGCAGCACGGCGGTGCGGTCCTCGGACCACTGCAGGATCAGTGCCACGATCGCCAGCACGCCCGCGACGGCCGCGCTGACCAGCTGGCCGAAGCCGGCGATGAGCTCCGCGCCGTGCGGGTTGTCCAGCAGCACCAGCAGCGAGCCGATGATGCCGACGGCCGCCTGCCCGATCAGCAGGATGTTGGTCAGCCACACCAGAACCCAGCTCTGCGGCAGCAACCCCGCCAGCCGGTGCCGCAACGTCTGGAAGATGTGCGGATTCGCCCGGCCAGGCGGGCACAGGGCGACCACAGTGGACAGCGCGGACGTCATGTTCGAGTCCGCGCCGCCCTTGGCCGCCCGCATCAGCAGCCGGTTGGCCACCGAGCGCCGTGACTTCGTCAGCCCGGCCACCACGCCCTCGGCCGCGATCGCGGCGGCGTTGGCCAGCTGCTCGGCCGGACCTCTCGGCCGTCGATCGTGCACGAGCCGGCCGGCCAGCACGATCACCACGAAGACCACGTACATGATCGCGACGGCCGGCCGGTAGAAGTAGTTGTTGTCGGCGGTGACGAACTTGCCCACCTCGTCGATGAACAGCCCGAAGCCGACGCCGCCGAGCACCGCCGCCAGCGGTTTGGTGATCGGCCCGAGGTAGGACAGCACCAGCAGCTGCGCGACGAGCAGCAGCAGCCCGCCCCACAGCATGTGCGCGATGTGCAGGCCACCGCTGCCGATCTTCGGGTAACCGGTGGCGCCGAGAAACGATCGGGTGATCAGGATGGTCGCGACCGCGCAGACCACGAACGCTTCCAGGTGCTGCCACGCGTTGCGGTCACGCACCAGCGCCGGTCCAACAGCCATTGGCCGAACTTACACCAGCAGCGGGCTGCCGTAGTTCTGCTCGACCCATTCGGGCTGGTACACCGAGTCCAGATACCGTTCGCCCAGGTCGGGGGCGATGGCGACGGCGGTCGTCGCGTCGTTGCCGGCCAGCCACCGCTGGGCGCCGCTGACGACCGTCCCGGTGGAACCGCCGAACACGAAGCCGGCGGCGGCCAGCCGGTGGCACATCTTCACCGTGTCCTCCTCGCGCACGTGCACGATGTCGTCCACAAAGGACTCGTCGAGCAGCTGCGGGCGGACGCTGGTGCCCAGGCCGGGGATCAGCCGCGGCGACGCCGGCGCACCGAACGTGACCGAGCCGACCGCGTCGACCGCCACGATCCGCACCGACGGCCGGTTCTCCCGGAAGTAGCGCGCGCAGCCCATCAGCGTGCCGGTCGTGCCGGCCCCGACGAACAGCACGTCCAGCTCGGGGAATGCCTTGGCGATCTCCGGCGCGGTGGTGCCGTGGTGGGCCAGCCAGTTGCCGCTGTTGGCGTACTGGTTCAGCCACACGTACCGGTCGTCGAGCAGGCACATCCGCTGCACGTAACCGATGCGGGCGCCGAGGAAGCCGCCGTCCGGGTCCGGCTCGGTGATCATGTGCACCCGCGCCCCGAACGACTCGATCAGCCGCCGGGACGCGGTGTTGCAGCGCGAGTCGGTGACGCACAGGAAGCCGTAGCCGCGGCTGGCGGCGATCATCGCCAGGGCGATGCCGAGATTGCCCGACGACGACTCGATCAGCACCGAGCCCGGGGTGAGCCGGCCGTCCCGCTCGGCCGCGTCCACCATCGCCACGGCCGCCTTGAGCTTCACCGAGCCGGCGAAGTTGAAGCCCTCGCACTTGAGATGGAGCGGAAGTCCCACCGCCCGGCGCAGGTCCACGTAGAGGTCGTCGACATGGAACTCGTCCGGGCCGGAGATCACCTGCATGGCCAACCCGCCTTCGTCAGGACCTGCCGTATCGGGAGAGTTCGTGGAAGAAGTCCGGCACCACCGACAGCTCGTTGGCCGCGGCCAGCTCGTCGTGCACGTGCTTGCCGACGGCCAGGTCCAGCACGCCGAGCCCGAACGGCGAGAACACCAGCGGCTTGTCCCGCGGCAGCTCGACGTTCCCGCTCAGCACGTCGAACAGCGTGCCGTCCAGGAAACTCCGGTCGCCGGTCAGCTGCTCGGCCAGGTGCGGCGAGGTGTCCGCCTTCAGGCAGTGGTCCACGTCGTCGACGATGTTGGTGGAGGCCAGGATCACCTCGGGGGAGAGGTCACGCAGCGACACATGCAGCACCAACGGGTTGTGTGCGAACCAGTCCACATCGGACACGTGCGGCCTGCCGGCGACCGTCGCGAACACCACGACGTCGCTGCTGCGGATCAGGTCCTCGGCGCTGTCACGGATGGTGATCGTCGCGCCGGTTCCGCTGCGCTCCAGGTAGCCCTTGAAGCCCTCGGCGTGCTCGGTCGACAGGTCGTGCACGCCGATCTCGTCGAACTCCCACCCCGTTCCGGCCAGGTAGGTGTGGATGTAGCGGGCGATCAGGCCGACGCCGAAGAAACCGATCCGGCGGGGACGGTTTCGGCCGCGGGTCAACACGTCCGCGGCCAGCGCGGCGGACGCGGCCGTGCGGGCGGCGCTGATGATGGACGCCTCCATGCAGGCCAGCGGATAGCCGGTGTCGCGGTCGTTGAGGATCAGCACCGCCGAGGCGCGGGGCACGCCGCGCCGCACGTTCTCCGGGAAGCTGGAGATCCACTTCAGGCCGTCCACCGCGACGTCGCCGCCGATCGAGGCGGGCAGCGCGATGATCCGCGAGGTCGGCCGGTCCGGGAAGCGCAGGAAGTACGACGGCGGGTTGACGGTGTCGCCGCCGCCGTGCACCCGGTAGGCCGCCTCCACGATCTCGACGACACGCTTCTCGTTGCCGTCGAGCACTCGGTGCACCTGGCTGCCGGGGATCACGGCGAACGGCGGCACCTGCGGGTCGGTCATGAACGGCTCCATCTGATGTCGGTGCGCCGGACGGGATCCCCCATCGCGACGACGATCTCGCGGTCACCCTCGTAGGGCTGCCGGCTGTGTGCGGTGCGGAGGTTGTCCACCAGCATCAGGTCGCCGCGCTGCCACGGCGTGCTGGCGGTGTGCCGCTGGTAGACCTCGTTGATCACGTCCACCACCTCGGCCGGGATCGGCTCGCCGTCGCCGTAGCGGGTGGTGAACGGCAGTCCGTCCGGGCCGAGCACCATCGCCAGGTACTCGCGCACGTCCGGATCCATGGTCAGCTCGTTGAGGAACGCGATCTGGTTGAACCACAGCCGCTGCCCGGTCACCGGGTGGTGCGCGACGGCGGTGCGGACCTGCCGGGTGCGCAGGCCGGCCTCGGTCCACTCGAACTCGGTGTCGTTGGCCCGGCAGTAGGCCTCCACCTCGGCCGGGTCGTCGGTGCCGAACGCCTGCTGCCATGGCACGCCGATGGTCTCGCCGTAGTTGCGGATCAGCAGCCAGCCGTCGCGCTCGAACCGGGACACGATGTCCGGCGGCAGGTCGGCCAGCACGGCCGCGGCGTCGGCGACGGCGGTCTCACCGCCGGTTGTCGGGGCCTGCAGGCAGGCGAACACCATCGTGCCGGGCAGCTCCTGGGCGTAGCTCAGCTCGTGGTGCATGCACATCGGCTGGTTTGCCGGCCACGCCGACGAGGAGTAGACGGCCGGCGCGTAGCTGGTGCGCGGCGCGAACGACTCGCGCTCGGTGATCAACTCACCGGTGATCAGCTTGGCCAGGCGGCCGGCCTGAGCCGCGTCGGCGACGTCGAGGCCACGCACCACCACCGAGCCGTGGCCGAGCACGGCGGCCCGCAGCGTGTCCAGGTTGCCGGCGACCCAGCCCTCGGCGTCGCTGTTCGCGTACGCCCGCAGGACCGGCGGTCTGCCTTCGAGCAGCGGCGCGAACGCCTCCACCAGGGACGACATCGAAACTCCTTTCAGCCGGCCTGTTCGACGAGCGCGGCGAGCTTGCTCAGGGTCGGGGCGGCCGTGATGTCGGTCAGCGAGACCGCGGGCTTCAGCTTGATCGCCAACCGGACCGCGCTCAGCGAGGTGCCGCCCAGCTCGAAGAAGTCCGCGTCGGCGCCGATCTTGTCGACCGGCACGCCGAGCACCTCGGCCCACACGGCGGCGAGCCGGCGCTCCGCGTCCGTGGCGGGAGCCACGTAACCCTGGCGCGACAGGTCGTCGGCGGCGGCCTTGAGCGCCTTCTTGTCGATCTTGCCGTTGTCGGTGAGGGGCAGCTTGTCCAGCCGGTGCGCCGCGCTGGGCACCATGTACTCGGCGAGCGACTCGGCGGCGTGCGCGAGCAGCTGCTCGCCGGTCAGGTCGCCAGCGGCGGAGAAGAACGCCACCAGCTGCGGGCCGTCGGCGACGACCACCGCCGCGTCCTTCACGCCGGGCGCGCCGAGCAGCCGGTTCTCCACCTCGCCGATCTCGATGCGGAAACCCCGGATCTTCACCTGGGCGTCGCGGCGGCCGAGGAACTCCAGCCGTCCGTCCGGCAGCCAGCGGCCGAAGTCGCCGGAACGGTACATCCGCTGGCCGGGGCGCAGCGGGTCGTCCATGAAGGCGGCCGCGGTGCGTTCCGGGTCGTTGATGTAGCCGCGGCCCACGCAGATGCCGGAGAACGCGATCTCGCCGACGGAACCCAGCGGCGCCGGGCGGAGGCGCTCGTCGAGCACGTAGACCGTGACGTTGGCGACGGGCTTGCCCAGCGGCACCGACTCGGTCGCCGGCACCTCGGTCATGACCTCGTGGTTGGTGTCGTCTGAGGTCTCGGTGAGGCCGTAGGCGTTCACCAATGTCCCGTTTGGACGGTGCGCGAACCAGCGCTGCACCAGTTCCTTCTTGATGGCCTCGCCCGTGACGGAGACGCAGCGCAGCGCCGGCAGCTCGCGCGGGCGGACCTCCAGCTCGGAGAGCACGACCTCCAAATAGGAGGGGACCAGCTGCAGTACCTCGACTTCGGCTTTTTCCACCGTGTCCAGGAACCGGTTGATGTCGAGGATGTCCTGCTGCGGCACGATGACCGTGCGGCCACCGACCAGCAGCGCCGACACCAGCTGCCACAGCGAGATGTCGAAACACTGCGGCGCGGTCTGCGCCACCGCCGCGCCCTCGTCGATGCCCAGATCGTCGATCTTGGCGTAAAGATGGTTGATCATGCCGCCGTGCTCGCACATGGCGCCCTTGGGCTGGCCCGTGGAGCCGGAGGTGAAGTAGATGTACGCCAACTGGTCTTGCTCGACCGCGACGTTCGGATTGGTCGTCGGGCCGCCGGTGATGGCCTTGAGCACCGGCTCGGTCAGTCGCACGGCCGCGTTGCTGCGGGTGAGCATCGCCTCGATGCGCTCGGCCGGGAAGTTCGGCTCGATCGGCAGGTACACCGCACCCGCCTTGAACACGCCGAGCACCGCGGCCATCCAGTCCAGGTTGCGCTCGGAGATGACCGCGACGACGTCCTCGGCCTGGATCTCCTTGCCGAGGAGGAAATGCGCGATGCGGTTGGCGCGGGCGTTCAGCTCGCGGTACGTCCAGCGCTCGCCCCGGCATTCCGCCGCGATCGCGTCCGGGTGCCGCTCGACTCGTTCCTCGAACAGCTCGTGCATGCGGCGGTTCGGCAATTCCCGCTGCCGGCCGGCCATTCCGTGCACCTGGAGGTGCAGTTCCTCGTCGCCCAGCAGGGTTTCCGCGTCGTGGTCGGCATCCGGGTCGGCGATCAGCAGGCTCAGCGCCTTGGCGTGATATCCCGCGACACGCTCGTCATCGAAGACCGGTGTGTGCGGTTCGACCCGGGATGCCGCCGTCGCCTCGACGAGGTCGCGCCACGTCCCGTCGCGGACGACGACCCGGCCCCCGTGACCCAACTGGACCGCGCCCTCGCCGGTGAGCACGCTCAGCACCTTCGCGTGCGCCGCGAGCAGCAGGATTTCCTCGGTCACGCCGAGCTTTCCCGCCGCCTCCGCGAGCCCGTGGGCGCTGTCCATACGACCCCCTCGAACGGTTCGGTTGCTCCCGAGCCGCCACGCTATCCAGGGGCCTTATTGGCGCATTATTGCGTGAGCTACCGAGAGTGCGTCGAGCAGTTGTCGCGCCGCCGGCGGCGTGTGCCGCTCGGGCGGCAGCCACACCGCGATTTCCCTGTGCAACGGCGGGTCCAACGGCATCGTGACGATGTCGTCACGGCGATGAGCGGAGAGGGTGAGGCCCGGCAGGATCGCGATGCCTTGCCCGGCCGCGACCATCGCCTGCATCAACACGTAGTCGTCGGTGACCTGGTGGTGCAGCACGGGCCGGAACGATTCCCGTGCGCAGTGGCGGACGAACCGCTCCTGGCACAGTGGACATCCGGCGATGACCGTGGCCGTGCGGAGATCGCTGATCGCCAAGGTTTCCTTCGCCGCCAGCGGGTGCGCGGCCGGCAGCGCGGCGAGGAGGGGATCGCGGCCGAGGACCGTGACTCCGTCGCCGTGCGGCGGCTCGTCATGGAACGTCACCGCCACGTCGACCTCGCCGTCCTGCAGCGCGGCCAGCGCCTCCGGCGGTTCCGCTTGCCGGATGTCGACTCGCAGGCCGTCCGGGAGTGAGTTGACGGCGTCGACCACCAGGGTGGCACACGCCGTCGGGAACGCCGCGACCCGAAGCCGTGGGGCGTGACCCTGCGCCAGGTCGGGCAGGCAATCGCGGGCCGCGGTGAGGGATGCGGCGATCTCCGCCGCGTACCGTCCGAGGACGACGCCGGCCGGGGTGAGCCGGACGCCGCGACCGTGCCGCTCGACGAGTTCGCAGCCGGCGGCGCGTTCGAGCCGCTTGACGTGCTGGCTGATCGCCGGGTGCGTCCAGCCGAGTTCCCGGGCCGCGGCGGACATGGAGCCGGTGCGGTCGATGAGGTGGAGCACGACCAGGCTCCGGGGATCGAGGTCCAGCATGTAACCGATACTGCCAGGTGGTGTCACGAACTCGCTCTTCTTGTTACGGGTCCTGTCCCCGACCCTGGAAATCATGGAACTGATCGGGATCATCGGGGGCCTGAGCTGGGAGTCGACCGCGGAGTACCTGCGGCTGCTGAACGAGGGCGTGCGGGCCCGGCTCGGCGGCCTGCACTCCGCGCGGCTCCGGGTCGCGACTGTGGACTTCGCGCCCGTCGAGCAGATGATGGCCGACGGCGACTGGTCCGGCGTCGCGTCCGTGCTGGTCGAAGAGGCCCGCTCGCTGGAGGCCGCCGGCGCTGCCTTCGCGCTCCTGGCGACGAACACCCTGCACAAGGTCTACGACGAGGTCGCCGCCGCCGTCTCCATCCCCGTGCTGCACCTCTGCGACGTGACCGCCTCGGCCGCTCTCGCCGCTGGCGTTGGTCGGGTGGGGCTGCTCGGGACGCGGTACACGATGGAGCAGTCCTTCTATCGTGACCGGCTCGCTTCCCACGGCGTTCAGGCGGTCGTTCCCAGCGAGGCCGACCGGCAGGCGGTGCAGCGGATCATCTTCGACGAGCTGTGTGTCGGTCGGGTCGACGGTGCATCCCACGACCAGTTGCTCGACGTATGTCGGTCCCTGCTGGACTCCGGCGCGGAAGGCATCGTGCTCGGCTGCACGGAGCTCGAACTCAGCATCGGACCTGGGGATCTCGACGTCCCGGTGTTCGCGACCACCGCGCTGCACTGCCAGGCCGCCCTCGACCGGGCCCTCGGCGTCGCCGATTGACGCCCTCGTCTTCGCGAGCCCGGCGCTGGCCGAACTGGTCGGTGGCCTTTCCGTGAACAGCGACGTCTTCCGAACGATGTGGACTACCCATGACGTGAAAAGGAAAAACCACGATGTGATGCGACCGGCGTGCCACTTGTCGGAGAATAAACCTCCCTCACGGGTTATTCACTCTTCCGGGTGATCGGGAGCAATTCTTGCCCACCTTTCGCTGCGAGCCCGGTTGGCCTTCGCAGAGGCATCGTGCCTGGTGGCAGGCTGGCTGGTGGCTGCGACCAGGCACCAGACGGCCGTTGCGTGCGGCCGAGTGACATGGCGCCGACTGACGTAAGTCCATTGAGTCATTCCTGGCGGGCATGACAATTGGCATTGGAAAGTCGGCGCAGGCCGGGCGATTATGGATCGCGTGACTGGTGACAAGACGGGCGGTACGAGGGTATTCGCGGGACTGACGGTCGCGGTCGCGTGCGTGGGAATGTTCGTGACGGTGCTGGACGCCAACGTCGTGACCGTCGCGCTGCCGTCGATCGGCGCGCAACTGGGCGGCGGTGTCGAGGGCCTGCAGTGGATCGTCGACGGCTACGCGCTGATGTTCGCCGCGTTGCTGCTGTCGGCCGGCGCCATCTCGGACCGCATCGGTCCGAGCCGGTGCTTCGGCATCGGACTGGGGCTGTTCACCCTGGCCTCCGCGGCCTGCGGGTTGGCCCCGGCGATGCCAGCGCTGGTCGCCGCCCGGTTCGTGCAGGGCGCCGCGGCCGCGCTGTTGCTGCCGGCCTCGCTGTCGTTGGTGCGGCACGCCTACGACGACCCGGCCGCGCGGGCTCGGGGCGTCGCGATCTGGACTGCCGGCGGTGGTATCGCCATGGCGGCCGCGCCGCTGGCCGGTGGCCTGCTGACCTCGGCGCTGGGCTGGCCCGCGATCTTCTTCATCAACGTCCCCGCCGGCATCTTCGGCCTCGTGGGCCTGATGCGCGCGCCGCGCCCGGAGCCCCACAAGACCGCGCTGGACGTTCCGGGCCAGGTGTTGTGCGTGCTGGCCATGGCCGCGGTCGTGTTCTCGGTGATCCGGGCCGGCAGCTCGGGCATCGACCTGCTCGGCGTCATCGCGCTGGTGGTCTTCCTGGTCGCCGCGGCCGCGTTCATCGTTGTGGAGAAGCGGTCGAAGCACCCCGCGGTGCCGTTGGAGCTCTTCCGTGCCCCGGTCACCATCGTGACCACCCTGACCGGGTTCGCGCTGTGCTTCGCCTTCTACGGCACGGTTTTCGTGATGACGCTGTACTTCCAGCAGTTGCGCGGGGAGTCGGCGCTGGTGACCGGCCTGATCTTCGTGCCGATGACGGCGCTGACCGCGGTGATCAACGTCGCCGCCGGGCGCATGGTCGGCCGCTACGGCCCGCGCCCGCCCATGGTGATCGGGCTGCTCATCCTGGCCGTCGGCATGGTCGGCCTGCTGTTCGTGACGACCGCGACAGCAACCTGGATCGTCGTGCTGCTGCTGGTCCCGGTGGGCGTCGGTGGTGCGCTGGCCACCCCGGCGATGACCTCCGCGCTGATCGACTCGGTGGAGTCGCACCGCTCCGGCCTGGCCTCGGGCATCCTCAACGCCGCCCGGCAGCTCGGCGGTGCGGTCGGCGTCGCCGCGTGCGGCGCCTTCGTCGCGGGCCTGGCCTTCGCGGCGGGCATGACCATGTCCCTGATCGTCGGTGGCGTGGTCCTGGTTGTCGCGGCCGTGGCGACCGCGCTGCTGCTGCCGGGCGGCGCCAAGCGGTCCCGGCGGGACACCGACTCCGACGACAAGGAAGAGATGATGGACAACGACCCGGAGCGGATCGTGCGCACGTTCGTCGAGGCGGTCGGCCGCGGCGATCTCGACGTCGCGCTGGCCCTGCTGGCCGACGACGTGGTGCTGGAGATGGTGTACGCGCTGCCCGAGCGCCGCACCCGTTGGGAGGGCAGGGAAGAGGTGTCGAACCTGTACACGTCGGTGGCGGCGTCGATCACCTCGATCGAGCACCGCGACATCGAGGTGCAGGCCTTCGCCCGACCCGGACGCGTGCTCGCCGAGTACGTGGGCCGAGTGACGACGCCGGACGGCGCGCACGAGAACCACTACGTGATGATCATCGACGTGCGGGACGGGAAGCTGATCCGCCTGCGCGAGTTCTACGACACGTTCGCCCAGGCCCGGTCCCTGGGCCTGGTGCCCGGCGACGCCGTCGGCAGCCGCTGACCGGCGCCGCCGGGGCCGGGCTCACCCCGCCTCGAACGCCGGCGGCAGACCGGGCACCGGCCACGTGGCCCGGTACAGCCGCCCGTGGCCCGAGCCCGTGATGTAGGCCGTCGTCAGCTCGGGGCCGCCGAAGGTGATGTTGGTGAAGAACGGATCCAGGCCGAGCCCGACCTGGCCGACCAGGCGGCCGTCCGGGGCGATGGTGCTGACGCTGCCGTGGAACAGCGTGCCGACGTTGACGTTGCCGTGGGAGTCGACGGCCAGCGAGTCCAGACCCGTGTAGCCGCCGAACCCGTGCAGGAGCGTGCCCCCGCCCGGCGTGAACGGCTGAGAGCCCCCGGTCAACCGGCCGGGGGCCTCGACGTCCCAGTACCAGAGCCGGCCGGTCATGGTTTCGCTGACGTAGAGGCGGGAACCGTCCGGCGACAGGCCGACGCCGTTGGGCGCGGCCAGCGGGTGCACGACCGACGTGATCGACGACCCGTCCTCGGCCGCGTAGTACAGCGTCCCGTGATCGAGGTCCTGTTCCCGGATCTTTCCGCTGTCGGTGAAGTAGAAGCCGCCGTGGCCGTCGAAGATGAGGTCGTTGGGGCCGCGCAGCGGCCCACGATCGCCTTCGACGTACAGGTCCGTCACCTCTCCGTCGAGGGTGACTCGTTGGATGCGGCCGCCGATGTAGTCCGGGTGTTGGTGGCCGCCGAACGCGACGTCGCCCACCATGGTGAAGCTGACGCCGCCGTTGTTGGCCACGTACACGGCGCCGTCCGAACCGATCGCGGCGCCGTTGGGTCCGCCGCCGACGTCGGCGATCGTGCTGATCGTGCCGTCGGGATGCCGGCGGGACAGCGTCCCGGACATCATCTGGCAGAACACGACGCTGCCGTCGCGTAGCACGAGCGGCCCCTCGGGAAACCGCAGACCGTCGCTGACGAGCTCCAATTCCATGATGGCACCTGTCTGTGAGGGTTGGGCCACTCACCGTCGTGATCGCCAGTAGGGTGTCCGGTGAGAGTCCTGGGGGAATGGGGAGGCGGTGGACACGGTGTGGGAGGTGTCCCTGCGCTTGTTGTCGTACTTCACCGTGATCGCCGAGGAGCTGCACATCACGCGTGCGGCCGAGCGGTTGCACATCGCGCAGCCCGCGTTGTCGAAGGCGGTCCGGCGTCTGGAACGGGAAATGGGATTTCCGCTGCTGGTGCGGCACCGCAGCGGCGTCGCGCTCACGCCGGCGGGCCAGGAGTTGCTCGTGACGGCCCGCCGACTGGTCGGCGAATTCGAGCAGGGAGTGGTGCGCGCGCAGCGGGCCCACCGCGGCGAGCACCGGGTTCTGCGGGTGGGCTACCACTCCAGCATCGGTCCGGAGCTGATGAACCTGGTCGTCGACGGGTTCGGCGCGGTTCGCCCCGGCTGGCACCTGGAGTTCCGGCTCGCCGACTGGACCGACCCGACGGCCTGCGTGCTCAGCGGCGCCTGCGACCTCGCGCTGCTGTTCGTTCCGGTCGCGGGGCAGGAGCTGCTCGACGTCGAGCCCCTGCGCCGCGACCGGCGATGGGTCGCGCTGTCCGAGAACCACCGGCTGGCCGACCGGACCGAGGTGTCGTTGGCGGACCTGCGGGACGAGGCGTTCGTCGCGCTGCCCGCGTCGACGGGGCCGCTGCGGGACTTCTGGCTGGCCACCGGCGAGTTCGGTGAGCGGCCGGCCATCGCGGTCGAGGTGACCAACGCCGAGGACATGTTCGAGGCCGTCTCGGCTGGGCAGGGCATCGCCCTGCTCACCGAGACCAGCACCACGGTCTATCGCCGGCCGGGCATCGTGTACCACCCGGTCGTCGACGCGTCGCCCGGTGAGCTGGTCATCGCCTGGCCGCGCGGCAGCGCCGACCCGGTGCTGCGGGACTTCGTCGCGGTGGCGTTGTCGGCGGCGCGGACCGCGGACCCGTCCTGAGCGCGACGACGTCCCGCACCACCGCCGCTACTCGTGGCGCGCGGGCGCGCCCAGCACAGCCATACTGCCGGAGCTCCACGTCGGCGTCATGATCACCGCCCGCACTCGCCACGTCCCGTCCCGCCGGGCCAGCTCGAACCGGAAGCGGCCGGCGTTCATCAGCACCGGATCGCCGAGGATGCCGGTCCGGATGTGGTAGACGCGGTACTGGGTGGTGCACACGGCGGTGTCCCCCTCTACGTCCACCAGGTGGTCGGTGATCTGGTGCTGGGTGCTGTCCACGCCGTCGAAGACCTTCACGAAGGAGTCGACGAGGGCCGCGGCCGGTTGCTTCTCGCTCGCGCCCTCGGCGCCCCACTCGACCTCGTCGTCGAAGACGCCGGTGAGCCGGTCCCAGTCGCGGATGTCCATGTACCAGCCGAAACGCGTGCACGCCTCGATGACGGCGGTGCGATCATCCACAGTGGTCACGATGCCTCCTTGGCCTTGAGGGCGATGCGCTTGAGCTCGTCCCAAGGGATTTCCGGCCGCTCGGTGATGCCGCGGCTGACCAGGTAGGCCTCGGTGCGCTCGCCGATCTTGCTCATGTCGCCGTAGCCGCTGGCGAACACGCGGTCCGGGCGCACGGCCCACTCTCCGTCGTCCTGAACCAACTTCCCCTTGACCGCGAGGACGTGGTGGTCGTCGAGCAGGGCGTCGTGGTGGTGCCAGAGCAACCACGCGGGCCCGTCCACCGCGGGCGTGCCCTCGGGCAGCGGGAAGCGGAAGACCCCGGCCTCACGGTCCTGCCGGGCTCGCACGCGCAGGCTGAACGGGAAGCCGTCGGTGTCGATGAAGGACAGCACGCCGGGGGCGTACACGTGGGCGTGCTCGTCGAATTCGGACCAGATGCTCATGCCACACGCTCCAGGTTCTGTGTTCCGGCGCCGTCACGGCGGAAGGCCCACACCCGCTCGGGTGTCACGGTCACGCGGATGCGCCACACCAGCCCGGGATGCAGCTGCTGCTGTTGTTCGGTGTCGAGGGCGTACTCGTCGGCGAAACTGGGGCGGCGGCGGAAGATGAAGTCCCAGAAGTCCTCCAGCCCCTCGATGGTGAGCAACTCGTCGGGCACGGTCGCGCGGCCCTGCACGAGCACCTGCGGCGGGTTCACCAGCCCGCTGCCGGTGAAGTCGGAGAACAGCAGGCCGATCCGGTTGTCCCGGTGCAGGTTGTGCAGCTTGCGCGGCAGGGCGACCCCGGTGACGAGGACGAACTCCGAGTCCTCGGGCTTCCACATGGCCACCATGGGCCAGGTGACCGGGCCGGTCCGGGACAGGGTGGTCATCTCACAGGACAGGGTGCGCTCGAATACGTCGGTGACTTCCTCGGGCAGTTCCATGGTCTGCGTTACCTTCTTCGAATTCGAGGGTTGGTCGGTTTACGGCCGGGGCTGGCCGGCCGCTCATGTCTCCTCCCTGGTTGTCGGGCGCAGTCCGACGCCCGCGAGCACGGCGACCGCCGCGCCGAACGCCGCCATCATCAGCAGGGCCAGCCGATAGCCGGCCACGGTCGCGGCCGGTCCGGGAATCCCGAGCCCGGCGCTGTGGTCGACGGCGAGGGTGAGCAGGACGGCCACCCCGAGCGCCGTGCCGACCTGGAACGAGGTCTGTCCCAGCCCGCCGGCCAGTCCCTGTTCCTCATCGGCGACGCCCATGCTGGCCGCGACCCGGGAACTGGCCGACATCAAGGGAAATCCCAGCCCCATCACGATCAGCCCGACCAGCAGCAACGGATAGTGCCCGCCTGGGGCCATGCTCAGCGCGAGCAGCGCCACCGCCACGGCGGACAATCCGGTGGCCAGCGTGGTCGTGATCCGCACGCCCAGCCGGCCGAGGACTCGGCTGCCCAGCATGCCCACCACGATCCCGACCAGACCCATCGGCGCGATGCCCAGGCCGGCCAGCGCGGGGGAGAAGCCGAGTCCGTTCTGCAGGTACAGCGCGCTGAGCAGGAACCCCACGCCGTTCATCGCCCCCGAGGTCAGCATGACCAGGTTGGCTGTGCGCAGCTGTCGTGACCGTAGCATTCCCAGGCGTACCAAGGGAACCTTCGCGCGGCGTTCCCAGAACACGAACAGCGCCAACGCCACCACGCCGGCCGCGAGCGGCAGGATGAAGCCCGGTGAGGCGAAGCCGCTCTCGGAGCCTCGGGACGGGGCGTAGACGATCAGGGCCACCGCGCCCGTCACCAGCACGGCGCCGAGCACGTCCACCCGGGTCGGGACGCGCGCCGCTGGTGGCAGCGCCCGAATTCCCGCGATGACGGCGGTCACGCCGACGGGCACGTTGATGGCGAACACCGCCCGCCAGCCGAACGCGTCGACGAGGACGCCGCCGAGGACGAGGCCACCGACGAAGCCGAGCACGGAGATCGCGGCGAACTGGCTCAGCGCCCGGTTGCGCGCCGGCCCCTCGGCGAAACGCGTCGTCAGCAGCGCCAGCGCGGCCGGGGCCAGCAGCGCGGCGGTCAGTCCCTGCGCCGCGCGGGCGATCACCAGTTGCGTCGGGTCCTGGGCCAGCCCGCAGGCTGCGGAGGTGAGGACGAACCCGGCCATGCCGATCAGGAACATCCGGCGGTGCGACACCAGATCGCCGATCCGCCCGCCCAGGATCAGCGCGCCGCCGAAGGCGGTGGCGTAGGCGGTGACGACGGCCTGCACCCCGGCGGGGGAGAAGCCGAGCGAGGACTGCACGCGGGCCAACGCCACATTCACGATGGAGGCGTCGACCATCACCACGAACTGCGCGCCGAGGATGAGGAGCAGGACCGGGCCGCGGGATTTCGCGACGGCCGAGGCATGCTCGGAAATGCGGGCGTCCCCGCCCGAATGCGAGGTCATGGCCGTAGCGTAGGAAGATCGCGGTCGCGCCGTCCAAGGCATGATTCGGGCCGACCGATAACCGAAAGGCATGGGTTCACCGGACCGCCCCGGCATCGGACTCGCCGGCCGACGCGGCCAGTGCGAGCAGGTCGAAATTGCCCTCCGACCAGGTCATCGTCATGGTGACCGCGCTGATCCGCCAGCCGTCGGCCCGCACCAGTTCGTATCGATAGTCTCCGCCGATCCGCCAGATCGGACCGCCCCGCTGGTTGGGCAGCACGTGGGTGGCCTGGAACGCGGCGGTGACCACGGCGGTGTCGCCGTCGATGGCGACGAGGTGGTTGCTGACCAGGTGCTGGGTGGCGTCGAAGCCGGACAGGCCGGCGCGCCATCCGGCGACCAGGTCGCGCCCGCGGACGCGGACCGGGGCCCCGCCGTTGAGGCTGGTGTAGTCGACCGCGACGTCGTCCGTGAATTGCTCGACCAGTTCTTCCCACCTGCGCTGGTCGGCCAGCCAGGCCATTCGGGTGCACGTTTCGACGATCGCCGCGCGGTCGGTCTCGGAATTCGACATCGAACGCTCTCCATTCATTGCGGTTCGGCACGACCGAGCCTAGTTGCCGGCAACGCCGCCAACAGCGCGAACGAGGCGGCATCGGTGACTTCGACAAGTCGAGTCGCCCGCGTTGTCGGTTCGGCGGACCTGGGCTCTACTGGTACCCGATGTAAGTGAACCGGTTATCGATTCCGGATCGGGTCCCATTCCTTTTTTGGCGGAAATATCCTGCGGAGGGGCGATGTCCACGGCAGAGCAGACTGCCACGACCGAGATCGTGGCCCGACAGTGGTTCGAGCGGCTGACCTCCGGCGACGGCGAGGGCGCGCTGGCGCTGATGGCCGACGACGTCGAGTTCGTCAACTACATCCCGGTGCCCGGCTACAACACCGACATGAACTGGATCGGCACGTGGCGTGGCGTCGACCAGGTGCGCGAGTCGTTCCGGCTCTTCCTCGACACGGTCGACGTCAAGCGGGAGGAAGTGCTGCGGGTCATCGCCCAGGGTGAGCACGCCGCCGGCGTGATCCACGAGATCTCCACCGTGAAGGCGACCGGCCAGGACTTCGAGATCGAGTTCGTGCAGTGGCTGACCGTCCGGGACGGCCGGATCGTGCGCTGGATGTCCTACACCGATCCGTCCGAGATCCTGCGGGCCATCCGCGGCGAGGCCGGGTAGTCCGGTGTCCTGCGTCCTGGAGACCTGCGTCCGGATGGCCTGGCACGCCGATCATCGTGAGTGGGCGGCCCTGGAGACCGTCTTCGCGCCGACCGTGCGCATGGACTACACGAGCCTCTACGGCGGCAGCCCGCAGGAGATGACCGCCGCCGAGCTCGTGGCCGGCTGGCGCGACGGGCTCAGCCGGTTCCGGCTGACCCAGCATCTCACCGCCAACTACCTCGTCCAGGAGCGGACCGCGACGGCGGCCACGGTCGTGGCGGCCGTGCAGTCCACCCACGAGGCGCCGAACGACCGGGGCGCCCCGGTCTGGCGGATAGGCGGCGACTTCCGGTTCGAGCTGACCGCCGAGGACGGCGACTGGCGCATCCGCGCGATCACCTTCGACCTGGCCTGGGCCGAGGGCAACCGTGCCCTGCTGGGCTGAGGGCTTCCCGCACACGAGGAGAGGAACAGTGGTGGACAAGCTATACCGGACCGAGTCCGTGGAGTTCGCCAGCGGCGACTGCGTGCTCCGCGGCACCCTCTACATCGCCGGCCGAGACGAGGGCGAGCGGGGACCGGCGGCGGTCGTCGCCGGTTCCTGGACCACCGTCAAGGAGCAGATGGCCGGCCGGTACGCGGCCGAGCTGGCCGCCCGCGGCCTGACCGCGCTGGCCTTCGACTTCCGCCACTACGGCGAGTCCGACGGGCAGCCGCGGGAGTTCGAGTCGCCCGAGAGCAAGGTCGCCGACATCGTGGCGGCGGTCGACTTCCTGTCGAACCACCCGGCGGTCGACGCCGACCGGATCGGCGCGCTGGGCGTGTGCGCCGGAGCCGGCTACGTCTGCGTGGCGGCGGCCCGCGACGAGCGGATCCGGGCGCTGGCCCTGGTCGCGCCGTGGCTGCACGACGCCGAGCTGGTGCGGGCCGTCTACGGCGGCGAGGACGGCGTGCGCGAGAAGATCGAGGCGGGGCAACGGGCCCGCGTGCGTTGGGAGGAGACCGGGCAGGTGGAGTACGTGCCGGCGGTCAGTGACACCGACCCGACCGCGGCCATGTACGGCCCGATCGACTACTACCTGAACGCGGCCCGGGGCGCGATCGAGCAGTGGCCCAACCGGCTGGCCACCATGAGCTGGCCGACCTGGCTGACCTTCGACCCGATCTCGGTGGCGCCCCAGGTCGATGTGCCGCTGCTGGCCGTGCACAGCGAGGACGCCGCCATCCCGGACGGCATCCGCCGGTTCGCCGACAAGGTGTCCGGCCCGTGCGAGCTGCGCTGGCGCTCGGGCACCCAGTTCGACTTCTACGACGACGACGCGACGGTCGACGACGCGGTCACAGCGGCGGCCGAGCACCTGTCGGCGCGACTGTGACCGCCGCCCACGACGAGGTGCACGACTCTGGCCGCGGCGGGGGAGAGATCCCCGGTCCGCCAGGCCAGGTGCACCTCGGTGGGGGCGATGTCGGAGATCGGCACGAACGACACGGCCGGACCGGGGAACATGCTCGCGATCGACGCGGAGGTGATGCACATGGCCTGCCCCGCCGCGACGATCGCGAGCATGTCCTCCACCGAGTCGGCCCGCGGGCCGCGCCGCGGGACCGTGCCGTCGGGGCGCGGGTCCACCGCCCAGTAGTCGCGCTGGAAGGAGGTGTCGATCACCGGTTCGTCGCGTAACTGAGCGATCCTCAGCTCCGTGGCTCCGGCCAGCGGGTGATCCGCGTGGAAGCCGGCGACCCTCGGCTCGCTCAGCACGCGGTGCGTGCTCAGTCCGGCCTCGTCGATCGGGGGCCGCAGCAGGCACAGATCGACCTCGTCCCGCAGGAGGGAGAGCCCGGGCTCGACCCAGCCGACCCGGCACGATTCCATGTCCAGGTCGGGCAGGTGGTGACCGACGTCGCGCAGCAGGTCGGAGGCCAACGCGGTGGCGCCGGGCACGAAACCCAGCCGGACCCGGCCGTGGCGCCCGTTTCCCGTGCGCACCACGGTTTCCAGTACCTCGTCGGCGTGATCGAGCAGCGCCGGAACCACGTCCAGCAGCGCCTGGCCGGCCTCGGTCAGGTCGATGCCGCGGCCGACCCGTTTGACCAGGCGGACGCCCAGTTCGTCCTCGAGCCGGTGGATCTGCTTGCTCAGTGCGGGCTGGGTGATGAACAGGCGCTGCGCCGCGCGGCCGATGTGCCGCTCCGCGCCGACGGCGGCGAAGTACCGCAGCAACCGCAGGTTCAGATCCGCCACCACCCCATCGTATCGGCGGTCCCGGTGGTCCACCGGACGTCGGAACAGGAGTTCCTCATGGGAAAGATGCTTGACACCTATCGGCGCTACCGCGCGATCCTCGACGGCGGCGAGTACGACCGGCTGTCCGAGGTTCTCGACGAGAACCTCGTCGAGAACTGCCTCGGCCTGACCGGCTGGACGGTCGGTGTCGACACCGCGATGGCCAACTTCAACGCCGGCTACGGCGCCGCGTTCACCGATTTCGAGGTGACGGTCGACGACGTGGTGGAGAGCGCCGACATGATCGCCGTGCGGGGCCGGGTCACCGCCACGCACCGGGGCGACTTCCTCGGCGTGCCCGCCACCGGCGACCGGATCAGCTGGGACTACATGGACATGTGCCGGGCCGGCGACGACGGCCGGTTCCACTGGCGGATGTTCGTCACCGACTGGAACATCGTCCGGCAGCGCATGCTCGGCGAGGCGCCGGACCTGCCCGAGCGGCCCGCCCGCCGTGCCGTGCAGCAGGAGCTGGCCGCGGCCCGGTCCTGAGCCGGTCCGCGGCCGTGCCGGTCAACCGGTGGATAGGTCATCGGTCTGCTGCTGCGGAATGGTTGGCATGAGCCGGTCCCCGCCGCACCGCTCGAACGCGTGTGCGGCGGAGACCAGCGTCGCGTGGTGGTGCCAGCCGCGGAAAGACCTGCCCTCGAAGTCCAGCAGCCCCAGGTGGGTCTGCAGGTAGCGGAGTTCTTTGGCCGCCTGGTGCCAGCCGGACAGCACGTGCTCGACGGAGTCCAGCTCGTGCCCGTCGAGATTGGTCAGCCGGTGCCGGTTCTCGCCGACGGCGGTGATCAGCTGGTAGGTCTCGCGGCTCAGGGTGGTGCGGCCCGCGGTGGCCGGACGTGGGATGCGCACCGCCCAGGCCCGCAGCCGGGACGGACCGCGGGTGGCCCGCCGCAGCAGGGAGCCGGCGGCCCGGTTGGCCCAGTGGTGAACGGGTCCGGCCCGCCGCACCTGGCCGTCCACCGGTTCCGCCTCCCGGTGGGCCCGCAGTTCGGTGCGGGCGAACTCGCCGCTCACGTCCAGCACGAAGCGCTTTCCGTGCGCGTTGAGGGCGACGGCGAGCTGGCCGACCTCGGCGACGTCGGTCGCGTCGAACGCCACGATGGGCTCGGTGCCGTCGGTGTCGGCGTTCAGGTCGGCGGTCAGCTCCAGCACGTGCTGCCACTCCGGCCGGTGGATCTCCTGGCGGGGAATGAGCGCCCGCGAGCGCAGCACCTCGTCGGTGTCCCAGCGGCCGCTCAGCAGCAGGTGCCAGTCGACGGACACCGCGGTGGTCGGGGTGGCCAGGAACAGGCCGAACGCGGTCTGGCAGTTGATGACTCGCCCCACCGCCGGCACGTAGCAGCGCTCCACCCCGACCGAGGACGCGCCGTTCTTCGGAATGATGACCTTCTGCACCGCGGCCACCTGCGGCGCGAGTCGGTCGCTGACCAGTCCGATGAGCCGCCTGCGGGTCTCCGCCCAGTCCCACGGGCTGCGGTTGACGAACTGCCGTAAGGATTCGGCCGACTTCTCCTCGAGCAGGGCCCTGGCCATGTTGCTCGCGGTCTTGCGCCCGTCGCAGAGCAGGAGCCCGCGAATGTAGTAGTCGGCCCACCGGCGCTGGTCCGAGCGAGTGAGTGAACCGAACAGGTACTCGGCGAAATGGCCGAGCGCGTCTGCGCTGGACAGCGGCAGACGTACATCCTTTTCAGACACGTTTGTTCCCCCATTGACTACAGCATCCCCGTGGCCCTGGCTGGGCCACCAGGGGTGGTGATGACAGAACTGAACCACTGCGGTTTTCCGTCTGCAAACCGTCACTTGCAAGTTGTCGGGTTGGGCAATGGTCGGCCGTTCGGTGGACCGTGACTCGATGGCGTCCAGTGCTGATGCGCAGCGTCACCGAACAACCAGAGTGCCTGACTGGGGCGCAGCCGCACAATGCCGAGCGGTCTTTGTTCGGGCTGATCAGCGCCTCGGCCGTTGAAACGGGGGTCATCCGTGTCGAGTCCGACGGACCAACCGTTCGGAGCAATCGCTGACGGACGGTAATTCTTGATGTCCCTATTGGAGAGATTGGCAACGAAAACGAAAGTTCGCCCCTTTGGTCCAGGGCGGGCAAAGGTCAGTAACCCCAGGTGAGCGTCGCTCTGCGTCGGACGGGTGAACAATTGCCGGTCACGGAGTGTGGGCATCGTTCGGGCCAGGCGGTTGAGCTCCCGAACCAGGCTCCGCAGCCCGCCGTGCCGCGGATCGGACAGCAGTCCCCAGTCCAGGCCCCGCTCGTGCGACCACTCGGCGCGAGCTCCGAACTCGGTGCCCATGAACAGCAACTTGTCGCCGGGCAGCGCCCATTGCAGCGCCAGCAGGACCCGCAGTGCCGCGGCCTTGTCCGCTGAGTCGCCGGGAAGCCGCGACCAGAGCGAACCGGCGCGCGGGCCGACCTCGTCGTGTGAGAACGGCAGCACGAACCGCTCGTCATCGGCGTAGTCGAACGGCCGCAGGAGCAGTTCGTGCTGGGTCGGACGCTCGGTGGGTGGATGCCCGACGTAGCCCAGTGTGTCGTGTGTCCATCCCAGGTTCCAGGTGCGGTCGAAACGCAGTGCGGTCGGACCTTCCTGCGCGGTGATGCCGGGCCAGGGGCGGGCCGCTTCGGCCACGGTGAGCACGCCCGGATGAGCCTCGTGCGTGGTGTCGTTGAGCCGGTGCAGGAAGTCGACCGCGTCCGGGTTGGTGCACCCGCCCTCGTCGTTGGCCCGCCATTGTCCCGGCGCACGGCCGAAATCCAGGCACAGCATCGAGGAGACGGCGTCCACCCGGATCGCGTCGACATGGTACTGCTCGATCCAGTGCGCCACACTGGCCAGGAGAAAGTCCTGGACCTCCGCGCGACCGTAGTCGAAGACGAACGTGTCCCACTCGGGCTGGTAGCCCAGACGCGGATCCGGGTGCTCGTAGAGTGGCGTGCCGTCGAACGCTCCGAGCGCCCACTCGTCGCGGGCGAAGTGGCCGGGCACCCAGTCCAGCACCACGCCGATGTCGTGCGCGTGCAGGGTGTCGACGAGGAACCGCAGGTCGTCCGGCGACCCCCAGCGGGGTTCCGGCGCGAAGTAGGACGTGACCTGGTAGCCCCAGGAGCCGGCGAACGGATGGGCGGTGAGCGGGAGGAACTCGACGTGGGTGAAGCCCGAGTCCCGCACGTGCTCGGCCAGCGGCCGGGCCAGCTCGCGGTAGCCCAGTCCCGGCCGCCACGAGCCGACGTGCACCTCGTACACGCTCATCGGGCGATGCCCCGCCCCGCGGCGGCGAGCCAGCCATTTCTCGTCGGTCCAGACGTGGTTCGACGCCTCGACCACGCTCACGTCGTGCCGGTCGGCGGCCACCGCGAAGGCCAGCGGATCGGCCTTGATCCTGGTCACCCCGTCCGCCCCGGTGACGGCGAACTGATACCGCGCGCCCGGTCCGACGCCGGGAACCTCGGCCGTCCACCGGCCGTCCGCGGCGGTCAGCTCGTGCCGGCTGCCGTCGTCCAGGCCGACCCGCACCGCGTGGGCGTTCGGGGCCCAGAGGCCGAAACGGACGCCGTCGGCGCTGACGTGGGCCCCGAGCGCGTGGGTGGTCGGGCCGCTCACGTGTCGCCGTCCAGGATCTGGGCCACGGCGCGCAGCGGAACCTCCGCCCACGACGGCCGGTGCCGCAGCTCGTAACCGAGCTCGTAGACGGCCTTGTCCAGCTCGTAGGCCCGCAGCAACGGCTCCGGTCCCGGATCCCCGTAACCGGCCAGGAAAGCCCGCCGGTTGGCCGCCGCCCAGGCGCGGACGCGGTCGGCGGCGCCGGGATCCGCGGATCCGCAGGGGAGGTCGGCCAGATGGCGCTCGGCCGCGTAGTCCAGCGAGCGAACCATCCCGGCCAGGTCCCGTACCGGCAGATCGAGCGCGATCCGCTCCACGATCGGCCGGCCGGGCTCGCCCTCGAAGTCGATCAGCAGCCAACCGGTGCTGGTGCGCAGCACCTGCCCCAGGTGCAGATCGCCGTGCACCCGTTGAGTGCTCGAGTCGACCGCCGCGTAGGCCGCCTCCTCGACGACCTCGCGGAACTCCGCCCGCCGGCGGCCCAGCTCCGGGACCAGGACCGCGGTGCGGTCGAATCGTTCGATCATGCGGCCGGCGATGCCGGTCGGATCCGGGGGACCGATCTCGAACGCCGTGGCCAGGGCGCGGTGCGCCGACGCGACCGCGGCGCCGAGCCGGAACATCTCCGCGCTCAGGTCGCCACCGGCCATTTCCACCTCCTCGGCCGGATCGGCCAGTGACTCGCGCACGCTGGCCTGCGCCATGGCCCAGCCGTCCACGGCGTCGGCGGCGAACTCCTGCAGCACCGCGAGGGTCACGGGCTCGCCGTCGAGCACGGTGTCGACCGTGCCGACCAGCGGCGCCACCTGGCGACAGCCGGCCCGGGTCAGCCTCCGGTGCACCTCGGCGTCCGGGTTGAGCCCGGGGTGCAGGCGCCGGAACAGCTTGAAGATCAGGCGGTCGTCGTACACCACGCTGGTGTTGGACTGCTCCACGCCGATCGGCCGCACCGGGCACCCTGCGTCGGCGGCGACGGAGTTGCCCGGCTCGGGCACGAACCGCAGGTCTCCGACCGCGCCGCCGGCGCCCGTCCGGCGGACCAACTCGGTCATCACCGCCGGGTCGGTCGTCGCGTCGTAGCAGGCGATGCCGTCCAGCACGGTGATCGTCTCCGTGCCCGCCGGCGTCCTGCCGACCGGCCGAAAGCCGAGTGGCGCCTGCAACCGCCGCCGCTCTCCGCCGGGCATCGCGGCGGTGAGGACGTACACCGACGCACACGACGGCCAGTCCGGGCCGCCGCCGAGCGCGAGCGCGGCGTCCACGATGACCTCGTCGGGCTGTCCGCCGCCGAACCAGCGCTGCTGGGGCAGCCAGGCCCGCAGCGCCTCGGTGAGCCGGTGGTCCGCTGTCACGCTCATTCCTCGTCCTCCCGTGGATGCAGGCCCAGCCACAGGAATCCGTGGCCGGACAGACTCAGGTGGTAGGGCAGGTCGGTGATCGTCGGGAACGCGACGTTCCCCGACAGCTCGGTGACGCCGCACCCGGCCCAGCGCTGCAGCTCCAGCTCGACCGGCTGCGGGAAGCGGAAAGGTTGCAGACACACAGCACCCGGTCGATCCGGCCGTCGGCGTCCCGGTGCTCCCGGACGTAGCAGAGGATCGTCGGATTGGGCACGCCGATCTCGGCGTACGTGCCGGACCCGAACGCCGGATGGCGCCGCCGGATCTGTAGCAGCAGCCGCGTCCGGTTCAGCAGCGAGGTCTCGGTGCTCATCTGGGCCTCGACGTTGGTCGCCTGGTAGCCGTAGACGCTGTCCATGATCACCGGCAGGTTCAGCCGGCCGGGGTCGCAGTGCGAGAACCCGGCGTTGCGGTCCGGCGTCCACTGCATCGGCGTGCGGACGGCGTCCCGGTCGCCGAGCCAGATGTTGTCGCCCATGCCGATCTCGTCGCCGTAGTACAGGATGGGCGAACCCGGCAGCGACAGCAGCAGCGACGTGAACAGCTCCAGTTGGTTGCGGTCGTTGTCCAGCAACGGGGCCAGCCGGCGGCGGATCCCGATGTTGGCCCGCATCCGGGGATCCTTGGCGTACTCGGTCCAGAGGTAGTCCCGCTCGTCGTCGGCGACCATCTCCAGCGTCAGCTCGTCGTGGTTGCGCAGGAAGATGCCCCACTGGCAGCCGGACGGGATCTCCGGCGTCCGGGCCAGGATCTCCGAGATCGGGAACCGGTTCTCCCGCCGCACCGCCATGAAGATCCGAGGCATCAGCGGGAAGTGGAACGCCATGTGGCACTCGTCGCCGCCGGTCGCCGGGTCGCCGAAGTACTCCACGACGTCGGTCGGCCACTGGTTGGCCTCGGCCAGCAGCACCCGGCCCGGGTACTCCGTGTCCAGCACCGTGCGGCAGGTCTTCAAGAACGCGTGGCTCTCCGGCAGGTTCTCCCCGGTGGTGCCCTCCCGCTCGAACAGGTACGGCACGGCGTCCAGGCGGAAGCCGTCGATGCCCAGATCCAGCCAGAACCGCATCACGTCGAGCATGGCGTCACGCACGGCCGGGTTGTCGTAGTTGAGGTCGGGCTGGTGGGAGAAGAACCGGTGCCAGAAGAACTGGCCGCGCACCGGGTCGAAGGTCCAGTTCGACGTCTCGGTGTCGACGAAGATGACGCGCGCCTGCGGATAACCGGAGTCGTCGTCGGCCCACACATAGAAGTCGCCGTAGGGGCCGTCGGGGTCGCGACGGGACTCCTGGAACCACGGATGCTGGTCGGAAGTGTGGTTCATGACCAGGTCGGTGATGATCCGGATGCCCCGTTCGTGGGCCTCGTCCAGCAGCAGCACGAAGTCGTCGACCGTGCCGAACTCCGGTAGCACGGCCAGGAAGTCGCGGATGTCGTAGCCGCCGTCGCGCAGCGGCGAGTCGTAGAACGGTGGCAGCCAGAGGCAGTCGACGCCGAGCCACTGGAGGTAGTCCAGCCGCCCGGCCAGACCGCGCAGGTCGCCGTAGCCGTCGCGGTTGGAGTCGTTGAACGCCCGGACCAGAACCTCGTAGAAGACCGCGTTCTTGAACCACTCCGGCTCTACCGGCATCTGGCGGGCGCGTCGGCGCTGCGGCGCCGGGGACAGCTCGCTCACTGGTCCTCCCTCCGTGTGGTCATGCGGGCTCGAGGGTGATCACTCGGCCGACCGGGTGGTCCGGCCCGAGCGTCACCGGTTGGTCGTCGGTCCAGCGGATGCGTTCGCCGGTGATCCGGTCCGTGCCGCACAGCGGCCCGTGTTCTCGGCCCAGCGCCGCCCGGTCGACCCGCAGCACACCGGTCGCGGTGCGGTCCGGGTCAAGGTTCACCAGGACCAGTGCCGCGGTCGCGGTTCGGCTGTCGGTGGTGGAGTAACAGAGCAGCGCGTCGTGGCTGACGTCGTGGAAGCGCAGGGTCGAGGTGCGGCCCACCGCGGGGTGGTCGCGGCGGATCTCGTTGAGGCGGCGCAACCACGGCTCCAGCGACCGTCCGTTCCTCACGGCCTCGGCGAAGTCTCGGGGCCGCAGCTGGTACTTCTCCGAATCCAGGTACTCCTCCCGGTCCGGGCGCAGCGCGTGGTGCTCGAACAGTTCGAACCCGGAGTAGACGCCCCAACTGGCGCCCATGGTCGCCGCCAGCGCGGCGCGCAGCGCGAACGCGCGCGGCCGGCCGCAGCGCAGGTGGCGCGGCAGGATGTCCGGGGTGTTGACGAACAGGTTCGGCCGGAACTCGGCGGCGTGCTCGACCAGTTCACGGCCGAACTCGATGAGCTCCTGCTTGGTCTCCCGCCAGGTGAAGTAGGTGTAGGACTGGGAGAAACCCCGCCGGGCCAGGCCGTAGAGCACGGCGGGGCGGGTGAACGCCTCGGCGAGAAACACGACTTCCGGATGCCGCCCGCGCACGATGTCGAGGACCCGTCCCCAGAAGTCCGGGGGCTTGGTGTGCGGGTTGTCGACCCGGAAGATCTTCACCCCCAAACCGATCCAGTGCTCCAGCACCCGCACGACCTCGGCCTCGAGCGCGTGGTTGTCCCGGTCGAAGCGCAGCGGGTAGATGTCCTCGTAGCGCTTGGGCGGGTTCTCGGCGTACGCCACGGTGCCGTCCGGTCGTGCGGTGAACCACTCCGGATGCTCGCGCACCCACGGGTGGTCGGGCGAGCATTGGAGCGCGAAATCCAACGCGACCTCCAGACCCAGCTCCTCGGCCCGGCCGACGAACCGGCGGAAGTCCTTTTCGGTGCCCAGCCGCGGATGGATCGCGTCGTGGCCGCCGGACCGGTCGCCGATGGCCCACGGCGAACCCACGTCGTGCCGTGTGCCGTTCGGACGGTTGTTGGGGCCCTTGCGGGCATGTTCGCCGATCGGGTGGATCGGCGGCAGGTACACCACGTCGAGGCCGAGCCTGGCGATGCGCTCCAGTTCGGCGGTGGCCGTGCCCAGATCACCGTGCTTCGGACGGCCCTGGTCGTCCCAACCGCCGGTGGAGCGGGGAAAGAACTCGTACCAGGCCCCGAAGGCGGCTCGCGGGCGCTCGACCAGCACGGGTCTGTAGCACCCCGTCGTCTCGTCCTGGCGCGGGGTCCGCCCGCGCAGTGCCGCCCGGACGCTGGGGTGTCTGACGGCGCTCAGCCGAGCGGTCAGGGGCTGCCCGGTGTCGCGCAGCGCCGCGATGGCCGGCGCCAGCGCGGTTTGCCAGCGCCCGGCCTGGGCACGGCGATCCACCGTCTCGAGCAGCCGCGCGCCGGCCTCCAGATCGTTGCCCAGTTCTTGTTCCGGCAGGCCGATTTCCGCCTTGGCCGTGATGTCCCGCAGCCAGGTCGCCCACGGGTCGGTCCACGCCACGATCCGAAACCGCGCCCGCCCAACGCGTTCCGGCGTGATCACCGCCTCGAAGCGGTCGAGTCCCGCGTTGACGACGGTCATCGGGACCGCCTGTGTCCCGAGGCCGTCACCGGTCTGCCACTGCACCTGCGCGCACAGCACGTCGTGCCCGTCCCGCCAGATCGTGGCGCCGACGGTCACGTCCTCGCCGGTCACGGCCTTTACCGGCCACCGGCCGGAATCGACGTCCGGAAACACCTCGTCGATGACGACGCGTGACGACATCGTGTTTCCCCCTTTCGAGATCATCCGGCCTATCGTGCGGCCGCCAGCTATGGTTCGCGAGGGATCATCGGACGTTCTGGCGACTTACCGAACTCTCAATACAGACGCTGCGGCGGTCATCCTGTTATGCGCGGTCCGGCGGGTATGAGGGACTTGGACTAGTGTTCCATGGCTGGTCAGGCTGGGTTGCGTCACTGTGGGGCGGCCCGTGTAATCGATGGGGTGGGCCGGTAGGGGGCACTCGAGAAACATTCCAGAAGAATGTCGCTTATATCCCGCTGGCTCGGCACGCAAATTCTCCTCTTCGGGGTGACACGAATAGGTGGACCGATGACCGATGACATAGTGCGCGTGGTCGTGAGCGAGATGCTCACCGCGCTGAACGGACCATCCGCGCGGCCGTTGTACGAGCGGATGCACCCGGCGCTGCACCGCGAGGCGACGGTGCCCGCCGCCGGCCTTCCCGCCGACGGCGTCTACTCGGGCCGGGACGCGCTCGGCGTCGCGCTCGCGCTGCGCCGGGCCAGGGTCGGCTCGAGCGCCGCCGTGATACGGGTGCTGGATGTGAGTGGTGCTCGGGCCCGGGCGGAGCTCGACATCACGGTGCGCGCGGGCCGGGACGGCCCGACCCATCTGCACGAGGTTCACGAACTGACGGTCGACAGCCGCTTTCGCCAGGTCACTGGCTGGACCCTGCGGGTGCAGCGGTCGGGAGCGACGCGACCTCCCGGAGACCGCGACGAGGAGAGCGGGCTGACCCCGCTCATGTCGGCGGCCGGCCGTGGCGACCTGGAGGCCGTGCGTGAGCTGCTCGACTCCGGCGCGGACATCCACACCATGGACACTCGCGGCGGCGGGACCGCGCTGCACAAGGCGGTGCAGGGCGGGCATATCGACGTGGTGCGCCTGCTGCTGGACCGCGGCGCCTTCCTCGACGCGACCACCCCGACCACCGGGCACACCCCGCTGCTGGACGCCTTCTGGTACAAGCACGCGGACGTTGCCGAGCTGCTCCTGGAGCGCGGTGCGGGCATCAACCTGACCACGCACTACGGCTTCTCCATGCGCGACCACATCGACTACGCGCTGAAGGCCAACGCGCTCGGCGACGAGAAGCTGCGCCGGGCCGAGGAGGCGCTCAACCGCCGGCTGGCCGAGGACGAGCGGAAGGTCGCCGAGCAGAAGCTGATGGCCGCCACCGTGGCCGGCGACGTGGCCGAGGTACGGGCCCTGCTGGCCGCCGGCGCGGACACCGAGGAACGGTCGCCGGTGCTCAACGGCTTCAACGACTGGCACACCCCGCTGCTGGTCGCTGCCCGCGACGGGCACCGTGAGATCGTCGAGGAGCTCATCGCCGCCGGCGCCGACGTCAACGCAGTCGAGCCGACGTTCGGCGCGGTCCCGCTGCACAAGGCCGTCTACAACGGACACGCCGACATCACGGCCGTGCTGGTCCGCGCGCCCGGCGCCGATATCGACTTCCGCGGCGCCACCAACGGGTACACCCCGCTGCACGACGCGCTCTGGCACGGCCACGAGGAGTGCGCCCGAGTCCTGATCGACGCCGGCGCTCGACAGGACCTGCGCGGCCACGAGGGCGCGCTGCCCGTCGACATCGCCGCGGACGTGTTCGGGCCCGAGCACGAACTGACCCGGCTGCTGGCCGGAAAGAGGTGACGAGGCGATGTTGTTCTACTGCCAGATGCGCTGGAACCACGAGGGACGCATCACCCTCGACGAACTGCTCGACATCGAGTACGAGGAGACCAAGCACGCCGAGGAGACCGTCAAGTCCGGTTTCTGCGTGGGCATCTGGAAGGTGGCCGGCCAGAAACGGGTGATCGCGATCGTCGACTCGCCCTCGGCCGACGAGTTGGACCGCTCGGTGTTCCGGCTGCCCATGCGGGAGTACCTCGACTTCGAGGAGATCTGGCCGCTGCGGGACTACCTCAGCTTCGCCGCCGATGTCGAGCGGCGTTACCGCGACGTCTGACCACCGGAGGAAGCCGTGATCCATCAGCTCATCTTCGCCAGCCCGCGCCCGGGCATGAGCGAACCCGAGTTCCACGACTACTGGACGCGGGTGCACGCCGTGCGCTACGCCAGCCGGATCCCGCAGATCAAGCGCTACGCCGTGGACACCAGGACGGCGCTGCCGGGAGAGGACGGCGATCCACAGTGGAGCGGAGTGGCCGAGATCTGGCTGCCCGGCCCCGAGGAGCAGCTGGCGTCCCTGCAGACGCGGGAGTTCCTCGACGGCGCGCGTATGGACGAACCCCGCTGGGCCGCGTTCTGGCAGACCATCGTGCTCGACACCGACACGCACGTGCTCGTCGACGGGCCGCCGTTCCAACGCGACGAGCCCGGCGTGAAGCTCTTCCTGCTGTACAAGCGGCGCGAGGGCTGGTCGCTGGACGACGCCCGCCGGCACGCGCTGGTCAAGCACGCGCCGACCGCGGGACCGATCCCGGGCCTGCGCCGCTACTGGCTGGGCCAGGTGGTCGACGGCGCCTACGGCGTCGGTGAGGCCGTGCTCGACGGCGCGCACCAGCTGTGGTTCGACGACGTCGACGCGCTGGTCGCCGCTCGGTCCTCGGCGGCCTTCCGCACCTTCCTGGACGGGCTGTTCGACTACGCCGAGCCGCGCTACGTGCACCAGCTGGCCACCCGGCAGAACTGGATCATCGGGCCCGCCTACCGGGCCTGAACCACCGCGGAGAAAGGCAATCCGATGACCCGACAGATTCTGGTGGCGCTGTCCGAGTACGGGTACTGGGGCGAGGAACTGGTCGGACCGGTGGAGGCGTTCGACGAGGCCGGCTACCGGGTCGACTTCGTCACCCCCACCGGCAAGCGTCCGGTCGCCCTGCCGCCCAGCCTGGACCCCAACTACCTGGACCCGCCGCTGGGCCGCTCGGTGACCAGCACCTCGATGGCGCAGCGGGCCCAGGCCCTGGACTCCGGGCCGCTGCTGGACAACCCGATGAGCCTGGCCGACCTGGTGCCCGAGCGGCCGTACTTCAGCGCGGTCAACCACCTCGCGCTGCTGGAGACCTACTATCGCGAGCGGGATCGCGCGGTCGACGACCTGGTCGCCGACTACGACGCGCTGACCATCGTCGGCGGCAGCGGCCCGATCGTGGACCTGGCCAACAACGAGCGGCTGCACGAGGTCGTGATGGGCTTCTACCGCGCGGACAAGCCGATCCTGGCCGAGTGCTACGGCGTCACCGTGCTGGCTTTCGCCCGTGACCTGGAGACCCGCGAGAGCATCATCCGCGGCAAGCACGTCACCGGGCACCCCAAGGAGTACGACTACAAGGACGGCACCGGCTTCGTCGGCGTGGAGTTCAACATGGGCCCGCCGCCGTACCCGCTGGAGTACATCCTGCGCGACGCCACCGGCCCGGACGGCCGCTTCCACGGCAACGTCGGCCGCGAGACCTCGGTGATCGTGGACTACCCGTTCGTCACGGCCCGGTCCACCCCGGACTCCCTGCCGGCCGGTCAACTGCTCGTGCGGGTGCTCGACGAGGGCCTGCGCCGGTACGGGTGGTGAGCCCCGTGGTGTACGCAAGGCCCGGAACCACCGCCCTGTACGAGCAGTTGGCCGCGGACGGCGTGCGTCACATGTTCGGCAATCCCGGCACCGTGGAGCAGGGATTCCTCGACGCGGCCGCCGACTCGGGCATCGAGTACGTGCTGGCGTTGCAGGAAACCGTCGCGGTGGCGATGGCCGACGGCTACGCCCGTGCCGGCGAGCGGCCCGCCGTCGTCCAGCTGCACAGCGGCGTCGGCCTGGGCAACGGCATCGGCATGCTGTACCAGGCCATGCGGGGCCAGTCGCCGCTGGTCATCCTGGTCGGCGAGGCCGGGATCCGATACGAGGCCATGCAGGCGCAGATGGCCGCCGACCTGATCGGCATGGCCCGGCCCGTGACCAAGCAGGCCCTTCGGGTACTGGACTCCTCCTCGCTGCTGCGGGTGCTGCGGCGCGCGGTGCAGGTCGCGATGACACCGCCGCGTGGCCCGGTGGTGGTCGTGCTGCCGGCCGACGTGATGGACGAGGTGACCACCGAGCCCGCCATGGCGGCCTCCGTGCCCAGCACCCGGGTGCTGCCGGCGCCGAACGTGGTGGCCGAGGCCGCCCGGCTGCTGCGCGGCGGTCAGCACCCGCTGATCCTCATGGGCGACGGGGTGGCGGCCAGCGGCGCCCAGGCCGAGCTGGCCGCTGTCGCCGGCGCGCTGCGAGCCCCGGTGTGGGGAGTGAACAGCTCGGAGCTGAACATGGACACCACCCACCCGCTCTACGGCGGTCAGCTCGGGCACATGTTCGGCGCGGACAGCGCGCGGGTGGTCGCCGAGGCCGACGCCGTGCTCGTGGTGGCCACGTACCTGTTCCCCGAGGTGTATCCCAGCCTGTCGGGTCCATTTAGGACGGATGCGTCGGTGGTGCACATCGACCTCGATCCCGACCAGATCGCCAAGAACCACCCGGTGAGCCTCGGCGTCGTCGCGGACCCGAAGCTCACCCTGGAGGCGCTGGCCGTGGAGCTGGAGCGGACCGCCCCGCGGCCGCTGCCGGCCCGGCGGCGCTCGCGCGGGACCCGACCGCCTGAGCCGTCGACGCTGCTGGACCACTTCGTGGCCCGGCTGGCCCGGCGCGCGCCCCGCGAGCTGATCGTGGTGGACGAGGCCCTGACCGCGGCCGGCTCGCTGGCCCGCCACCTGCCGGCGCAGACACCCGGCCGGTTCTTCCAGACCAGGGGCGGCTCGCTGGGCGTCGGCTTCCCCGGGGCCATCGGCGCCAAGCTCGCGCGGCCCGGCGCGCCTGTGATCGCGTTCAGCGGCGACGGCGCGACCATGTACACGGTCCAGGCGCTGTGGACCGCGGCACGGCACGACGTCGACGCGAAGTTCGTGGTCTGCAACAACGGCCGCTACCAGCTGCTGGACGACAACCTCGAACAGTACTGGCGCGAGCAGGGCCGTCCGGCCCGCGCCCATCCGCGGGCGTTCGACCTGTCCAAGCCACCGATCGGCTTCGTGGACCTGGCCGCCTCCCTCGGCGTGCCCGGCTGCCAGGTGTCGTCCGTGGCGGACGTGGACGAGGCCGTGGCCCGGATGCTCGGCGCCGACGGGCCGTTCCTGGTCGACGTCGACACCACACCGGAGGGGACATGACGACCTTGAACGCCCTCCCGCCCCTGCTGCGCGACCGGAAGATCGGCCTGCTGGTGGAGAGCGACTACGTCGAGGAGGAGATTGCCTACTACCGGATGCGTTTCGCCGAGGAGGGGGCGCAGGTCGACCTGCTGACCCGGCTGTGGGGCGCGGAGTCGCTCACCTTCACCGGGCACGAGTACCAGGCGCCGCTGACCGTGAGCGGCGACCTGGAGCAGGTGGGCTACAGCGACCTGCACCGCTATGCCGCGCTGATCGTGCCGTCCGGCATGGTGTCCGACCGGCTGCGCTACTCGCCCGACCCGGACACCCTCGCTCCGGCGGTGTCGCTGCTGCGACGGGCCTTCCGGCTGCCTCGGCTGCTGAAGGTGTTCTCCTGCCACGGGTTGTGGCTGATGTCGCCGGTGGCCGAGCTGATCCGCGGGCGTCGGGTGACTTGCCACAACAACCTGATCGGGGACTGCCGGAACATGGGCGCCGAGTACGTCGACCGGGATGTGGTCGACGACGGCGACCTGCTCACCGGCCGCACGGTGGCGCAGGCGCCCCAACTCGCCAGGGCAGTGATCGCCCGGCTGGCCGGCGAGGTCCGTGATGACGTGTGAACACACCTACTCCGACGCGGTCACCGGCTACGTGCGGGCCTTCCGCGACAACCGGCTCTACCTGTCCACACTGGACGGATCCGCGGTGGTGGCCCGGCTGGCGGCCACCACCGCCGTCGAAGCCCTGCGCAACCTGGGCGAGCCCTACCAGGACGTGAGCGGCCGGCTGGCCGAGCACCTCGTGCCCGGGCGGATGGTGTCGTGCTACGGGCTGTTCTACCCGACCGCGGGCACGCGGCTGGTGCACGCCAGTCGGGTCATCGTGATCGACGGCGAGGACGGCGTGCCGCGGTTCGAGCATCCACAGTGGTGGGTGGACCAGATCCGGGGCATCGCCGGCTTCTACCGGCACGCCCAGTTCGGCGACGGCCCGGTGGACTTCACCCGCTACCGCACGGAACTGTCCCGCACCGGCAGCTCGGCCGGCAACCACGTGCAGGAGACCGACACCATCTCGCGGTTGGTCTACGGCATGGCCTCCGCGTACATGCTGTCCGGGGACCAGTCCTATTTGGACGTCGCCGAGGCCGGAAGCCATTATTTGCGCGAGCGCCTGCGGTTCGTGGACGAGGACAACGACGTCGTGTACTGGTACCACGGCACCGAGGTGCGCGACGGCGTGCCCAGCCGCAAGCTGTTCACCTCCGAGTTCGGCGACGACTACGAGGCCGTGCCCGCCTACGAGCAGATATACGCCCTCTGCGGTCTCGTGCAGACCTTCCGGGTCACCGGCGACCCCAGGCTGCTGGCGGACATCGAGGGCACCGTGCGGCTGTTTCAGGAGCACTTCGCCGACAAGTCGCGGGGTGGCTACTTCTCGCACGTCGACCCGTACCAGCTGTCCCCGCACGCCGAGAGCCTGGGGCCGAACCGGAGCCGCAAGAACTGGAACTCCGTCGGCGACCACGCCCCGGCCTACCTGTTCAACCTGTGGCTGGCCACCGGCGAGCAACGGTACCGCGACATGCTGGAACACACCTTCGACATGATCGTGTCCCACTTCTGGCCCGACCGGTCGTCGCCGTTCGTGCAGGAGCGGTTCCACGCCGACTGGTCGCCCGACACGTCGTGGGGCTGGCAGCAGAACCGGGCCGTGGTGGGGCACAACCTGAAGATCGTGTGGAACCTGATGCGGATGAACTCGGCGCGGGGCAAGCACGAATACCTCAAGCTGGCCCGTCAGCTCGCCGACGCCATGCCGGACCTGGCGCGGGATCCGCAGCGCGGCGGCTGGTACGACATGCTCGAGCGGATCGCCGAGGACGGCCGGCACACCTTCGTCTGGCACGACCGCAAGGCGTGGTGGCAGCAGGAGCAGGCAATACTGGCCTACACCCTGCTGGCCGGCGTGGGTGGCGACGCGAGCGATCTCAGGCACGGCCGAGAGGCGGAGGCGTTCTACAACGCCTACTTCCTCGACCACGACGACGGCGCGGTGTACTTCAGCGTGCTGGCCAACGGGGTTCCGTACATGCTCGGCACTGAACGCCTGAAGGGCAGCCACTCCATGAGCATGTACCACAGCGCGGAGCTGTGCTACCTCGCGACCGTCTACAACAGGCTGCTGATCCACGGCGAGCCGCTGGACCTGTGGTTCCGGCCGCGGGCGGACGCGGCGTTTTCCGATGACGAGCTGCGGGTGGCGCCGGACGTGCTCCCGCCGGGCCGGGTGCGGCTGGTCAAGACCACTGTGGATGGACAGCCGCACCGCGACTTCGACCCGGATCGGATGACCGTACGCCTGCCGCGATCCGGCTCGGACCGAGAGGTCCGGGTCACGCTGGCCGACAGCACCAGGAGGGAATCATGAGCTTCTCGATCGACACCCAGCATCGCGCGGACGGCGTGGTGCTGCACCTGTCCGGTCAGCTGGACATCTCATCGGCCGACGTGCTGCGGGCCACGCTCGACCACACCGTGGCCGACCGGCCGAACCGGCTGGTGCTGGACATGTCCGAACTGGACTACATGTCCTCGGCCGGCCTGCGCTGCCTGGCCAGTGCCCACCAGCAGATGGGCGAGGACATCCAGCTCGTGGTCACCGGCGCCCGCCGGGAGATCATCGACATCATCCGCCTCGCCGGCCTCGACCACGCCATCACCCTCATCGGACGACTGACGTGATCCCATGCGTATCACGCTGTCACCGATGCTCGGCGACTTCCAACGACTGGCCGACGCGCTCGCGGCGTTCGCGCGACAGCAGTCACTGCCGGAGCGGCAGCACTACCGCATGCGGCTGGCCGCCGAGGAGTTGTTCGCGAACCTCGTCGAGCACGCCGACCTCTCGGCCGGCGACCGCATCACCGTACAGGCCTGCGACCTGTCCGGCCTCGTGCGCCTGGTCGTCACCGACACCGCAGCCCCGTTCGACCCGACGCGCTGCGACACGTGTCCGAGGACGAGCCCGGTCGAGCCCGGAGGAGTGGGGCTGTGCGTGCTGCGGTCGATCTCCGACCGGCTCGACTACCGGCGGGTCGACGACACGAACGAGACCACGGTGGTGATCATGCGAACGGAGCGGGACGATGACTGACTCCCTCGACGCCGAGGCCGTTCTGCTGGTGGGGGACCGCGGCCCGCTGGCCGACCGCGTCGCCACGCTGCTGTCCGCACGGCCGTATCTGGTGATCCGGCTGGGAGAGGAGGTCCCGGTGCGCATCGACGTGGAGATGATCTGCTCGATGCTCGACTCGGTGGCCGCCGTGCTGCTGCCCGACGACCTGACCGCCGAGGACGCCGGCCGGATCCGCGAGCGGGCGCGCGAAGCGTCGGGCCGCCCACCGGTGATCCTCTACACCGGCGATCCGGCCGTGGTCGCCGACTACCAGGCGCGCGGCCTCGACGTCCTGGCCAGCCCGTTCTCCGCGTCGTACCTGGCCCATCTGCTCGACCGCGGCCGCAGCGGGAAGGAGGCGGAGCTGGCCCGCGCGCTGGGCAACTACCAGCGCGAGCTGCAGGCCGGGGCGCACGTGCAGCAGAACCTGCTGCCGACCGAACCCGCCCCGAACGGCTGGCGAGTCTCCGTGCGCTCGGAGCCCGCGCGCACCGTGTCCGGCGACTTCCACGACACCTTCCCGCTGCTGGGCGGCCGTCGGTTCGGCTTCGTCGTCGCCGACGTGAGCGGAAAGGGAGTGAGCGCCGGACTGTACGTGGCACTCATCCGCGGGCTGCTTCGGCGGTTGGTCCAGGACGGCGCCAACCGGACCGCTGTGCACGAGATGCTCGAGCACTTCCACGGGGAGCAGCCTGTCGCCGACGAGACGGTGCCCCGCCGATTCGCGGCCGGAGAGCCGCAACTGCTGGAGGCCGTGCGCACCGTCAACGCCTACCTCGCAGAGTCCCGGTCGGGGTCGTACTTCGCCACCCTGTTCGCCGGCGCGCTCAACCCGGAGACCGGCGCCGTCAGCTACGTCAACGCCGGGCACCCGCCCGGCCTGCTGCTGGGCGCCGACGGCTCGGTCCGGCGGCTGGACGCCACCGGACCCGTTGTCGGTCTCGTGTCGGGCGCGGACTTCGAGACCAAGACCTTGACCATCGAGCCCGGGGAGACGCTGTTGCTCTACACCGACGGCATCACCGAGGCCCGCTCGATCTACGGGAATCTGGTCGGTGAGCCCGCGCTGATCCGGGTGCTGCAGGACAGCCACGGCGATCCGGAACGGCTGTGGCCGCAGATCCGCTCGCTGGTGCTGGACCAGACCGACGGCCGCTTCCGCGACGACGTCACGGCCATGGTCCTGCAGCGGACTCGGAGGGGGTGACGACGATGGACGCAAGTGTCGTGCTCGTGCATTCGTGGGCCGGCGGGCGGGGCTGCACCCAGCTCACCGCCAACCTCGGATGGTTGCTGGCCCAGCGTGGGCTGCGGGTCGGCATGGTCGACCTCGCGTTCGGTTCCGCCGCGCTGCACCTGCCGTACTCGCTGGAGTGCGGCGCCGGGGTGGTCGGGCTGGCCACCGTGCTGCTCGGCGACCGCGAGCTGGCCGAGGCCGTGGTCGACCTGACGTCCCGCCTGCCCGGGCGCGGGCACGGGGACCTGCTCACCCTGCTGCCCGGCTACCTCGTCCGGGACAAGGAGGTCGAGTTCGCTCTCGCCCAGGAGCTCGACTTGGGCCTGGTGACCGACGTCATCGACCGGATGATCGGCCAGTATGCGCTCGACGTGGTGGTGCTGGACACTCAGAGCGGGCTCAACGCCATGGCCATGGTCGGCCTGCTGATGGCCGACGTGCACGTGGAGTTGAGCGCCGTCGGCTGCCGTTCCGAGGCCGAGTGCGACAGCGTGTTCAGCTTCCTGCGGGTCGAGTTCGAAGGAGCGCCCGAGTTCGTGCCCGTCGTCTCCCATCTCGACTCGCCCGGCGGGGTCGTGCTGCCGCCGGGCGACCGCTCGCTGTCCCTGCCCCATTCGCCGGCCTTGGCCGAACGGGGACCCGGCGGCCTCGTCGCGTCCAGCCATCCGCGGGATCCGCTGACCCGTGCCTACCTCCAGTTGGCCGACGTGGTGACCGATCTCGTGACCTAGCCCGACGTCCAGTCGTCACGGATCAAGGCCGGAGGCGACGACGACCTCGGCACAGGCTGAGCTGGTCGTGCGCGTGCCAGGGTCGTCGTCGGCCTACACCCCGGTCAGCGGTATCCCGCCGAGACGATGTTGGCCTGCACGGAGTTCTCGGTGGCGTCGGACGGGTAGCCGGAGGTCATCACGCCTTCGTAGAAGGTGCCGGCCGATCCCTTGCTGTTGTCGCCGCCGATGCCGAGGATGATCGCGCCCTCCTTGTGCATCGGGTTGTAGCCCGAGACGTTGGGCCTCTGTCCACTGTAGAATGTCGACAGTCCACCGGATTGCGCATTGCCGCCGCGGATCGCCCACTTGTTGGGGCCGCCCTTGACGATGGCGGTGAGGTAGCGGTGGTTCACGGTCGGGTCGTTGGCGTTGTAGTGCTGGTTCACGCCGGAGAACAGGCCGTTCTCCAGGTCGGCCATGATCCACGGTCCGTTGCCGGACCCGTAGCCCCAGACCTTGATGTTGCCGAAGTAGATGGCCTCCATGTGGCCGTTGCCGGTGTCGTTGTTGCTCGTCTCGGCGTTGCCGTAGTCGAAGCAGCAGCCGCCGTTGTAGTGCGTGCCGTCGAAGATCGCGTACATCCCCTCGGCCCGGTCGCCGGTCGCGATGCCCGAGGTGTGGTCGTTGCGGTAGCCGGTGCCGGGGGCGACGAACACGCCGTACACCTTGTGCCCGTTGACGGTGGTGGGCGCCGCGGTGGCATTGGCGAGGTTGTCGGGCCCGCCGGCCGCGCCGCCGCCGGGCGCCTGGGTGAGGTTGTTGCCCCGGCCGGACTGGTCGTAGATCACGGTGATCAGGCAGGTCGTGTTGGCGCAGAACGAGTCCTGGGCCCCCGCGTTGGCGTAGCCGCCGGCCGACACCGGACCGATGTTGGCCGTGCGGCCGTCCGAGCTACGGCGGACCTGGTACAGCGACCCGTTGTACGACGCGTAGAGCGCCCTGGTCGTGCTGTGCGCGGCCACGCACGGCGTGCCGCCGGCCGCGTAGATGTCGCACGGACCGCTGCCGGCCGCGGAGGCCGTCTGCGTGCCCACCACGCCGACACCCGTGAGGGCAAGGCCCACGGCCGCGGTGGTCACCGCCAACCGCCGGCCGGCACTTCCCAGCTTTCGCACGAATGTGCTCCCTTCAGAGGCAGAAGGAATATGAATCGGCGCTCCGAAAAGAAGGTCGGCATTCCCCAGACAAGCGGTGTTAGCGCTAACAGGTAACCCTGAAGACAGAACCGAGTGCCGACCTCCGGCAGGGAGTGGAACGGAGCGCTGCGACGCAGATCACTATCGACCTTCGCCGAGGTTACGTCAAGGTTTCCGGCGGATGCCCAGCTCAGCGGTCGAATGTGGGCGGTCCGGAACGTCCGGACCGGGTGTGCGGGGCGAATGTGTTCGACACATTCGACGGGCAGGACTGTTTACGATTGCCACCACGCTTGTGTGCACTCCTCGTTCTCCTCTACTTTCGCTCCTCATCGGCGGATTCGACGGCAAGGGGGCCGGCACGTGGTGACGATCATCGATGTCGCGAGGGCGGCGGGGGTGGCGCCGAGCACGGTGTCGTACGTTCTCAACGGAAAGCGGTCCATTTCCGCCGAAACGCGGCGACAGGTGGAACAGTGCATCCGCCAACTCGGCTACCGGCCTCTCAACCGGCGGACGGCGGCCCCGAGGGACCGGACCAATGTGCTGGGCCTGCTGGCGCCGCTACGAGCCGGCGTGAACATGCCGTCGCTGACAAGATTCGTCGGGGCGGCGATGCTCGCGGCGCGCGCCCGGGGGCACGACCTGTTGCTGCTCACGCACGACTCCGGCATGGCGGGGTTGCGGCGGGCGATGTCGACGGCGGTCGCCGACGCGCTGATCGTGCTGGACGTGCATGCCTCGGATTCGACGATCCCGGCGCTGATGACGCTGGACCGCCCGGTGGTGCTGGTCGGGACGCCGGACCGGCCGACCGGCCTGGCGTGCGTGGACGCCAACGTCGGGGTGGCCGCCGAACGCGCGGTCGGGCACCTGGTGAACCTGGGGCACCGGGCCGTGGGCGTGGTGGGGTCGCCGCTGCCGGCGCACACGCGCGGGGCCGACTATCCGCGGCGGTTCACGCAGGCCTTCGAGGCGGTGGCGGGGAAGTGGGGCCTGCGCGCCAGCCGGCGTCCGTGCGGCGAGTCGGGCGAGGCGGTGCGCAGCTGCCTGGACGCGATGTTCACCCAGGACCCCGGCATCACCGGCCTGGTGGTCGAGAACGAGGCGACGCTGCCCGGCGTGCTCGAGCACCTGGGCCGGCGCGGCCTGCGCGTGCCCGAGGACGTCTCGGTTGTGGCCGTGTGCCACGAGGACGTGGCCGAGCGGCCGCCGGTCCGCTTCACCTCGGTGGCCGTGCCGACCGCCCAGCTCGGGGAACTCGCCGTCGAGCTGGCGCTGCGGCAGTTCGACGAGGGCGCCGTGCCGGAGGTTCGGCTGCTCACGCCCGGCCTCACCGTCCGGGAGAGCACCGGACCCGCACCCGTGACAGCGTCGTGCCCATGATGTTAGCGTTAACAAATGGAAGCAGTGAACTGGGCCGGCAACCTCGTCTACAAGGCGGATCGGATCCTCCGCCCGCGCACGGTGGACGAGGTGCGCGAGATGGTCGCGGCCGCGCCGAGGATCAAGACGCTCGGCACCCGGCACTGCTTCAACGACATCGCTGACTTCGACGGCGGCGTGCAGATCGACATCGGCGGCGTCGAGGCGCCGATCGAGTTCGACACCGCGGCCGCGACGGTCACGGTGAGCGGGGCGACGCGCTACGGCGAACTCGCCCCCGTCCTCCATGCCCGCGGATTCGCGCTGCCGAACCTGGCGTCGCTGCCGCACTGCACCATCGCCGGCAGCGTCGCGACCGGCACCCACGGCTCCGGCCGGCGCAACCAGGGACTCGCGTCGGCGGTGTCGGCGCTGGACCTCGTGACGGCCGACGGCGAGCTGCACAGCTTTGCCAAGGGGGACAAGGACTTCCCCGGCGTGGTGGTGAACGTCGGCGCGCTCGGCGTCGTCACGCGCATGACGCTCGACCTCGTGCCGGCGTTCGAGGTGCGGCAGAACGTCTTCGACGCGTTGCCGTGGGACGCGTTGTTCGAGCATGTGGACGAGATCGAGGATGCCGCATACAGCGTCAGCCTCTTCACCAACTGGGCCAACGACGCCGTCGACCTGGCCTGGCTGAAGACCGTCGGCGAGTCGCGAACCGAGCTGTTCGGCGCGACGCCCGCCGACGGGCCGAGGCATCCCGCGCACGCGGCCGGCCTGCCCGCCGACAACTGCACCGAGCAGCTCGGTGTTCCCGGGCCGTGGCACGAACGGTTGCCGCACTTCAAGCTCGGCTTCACGCCGAGCGTCGGGGACGAGCTCCAGTCCGAGTACTTCGTGCCGTATCGGCATGCCGCGGCGGCGTTCGAGGCGCTGCGCGGGCTCGGCGACCGGATCGCGCCGCTGGTGATGTGCTCGGAGATCCGCGCGATCGCCGCCGACGACCTGTGGCTGAGCCCGGCGCAGGGCGGCGACCGGATCGCGCTGCATTTCACGTGGTACCAACGGCGATCCGAGGTCGAGGCGCTGCTGCCGCTGATCGAGGAGCGGCTGGCGCCGTTCGGCGTCCGGGCGCACTGGGGCAAGGTGTTCCACCACCGCCCGACCGACGAGGCCTGGCCGATGCTGGCGGACTTCCGTGACCTGAGGGCACGGCTGGACCCCGACGGTGTGTTCGAAAATCCTTATGTGGCCCGCAATATCGGCTGAATGCCGAACCGTTACGTTCACGCCATTGACCACGCCGCTGTTATCGCTAACACTGTCCACCTCAACGGCACGACGGGAGCTGACCTAAGTGGCACGGATCTCCGAGGACGGTCGCAGGGGCGGCGCGCAGGCTGTGCGCCAGGCCAGCCTGACGGACGTCGCCGAGCTCGCGGGCGTGTCGCACATGACGGTGTCCCGGGTCATCAACGGCACCGGGCCGGTCCGACCCGAGACCCGCGCCCGGGTGCAGGCCGCGATCGAGGAACTGGACTACCGGCCCAACTCCGCGGCGCGGACGCTGGCCACCGGCAAGTCCGAGACGCTCGGCGTGGTGGCGCTCGACTCCACGCTGTTCGGTCCGGCGAGCATGCTGTACGGCATCGAGCACGCCGCGCGTGAGGCCGGCTACGCGATCACCATCTCCAGCGTCAGCCGCCCGCAACTGCAGTCCATTTCGGACGCCGTCGAGATCCTGCGCCGGCAGGCCGTCGAGGGCATCCTGGTGATCGCGCCGCACGTGTCGGCCGGTCACGCTCTGGAGGTCGTGCCGCGCGACGTGCCCCTGGTCGCCGTCGGCGCCGCCGAGTCCGCCCCGGTTCCGGTCGTCACCGTCGACCAGTACGACGGCGCGCGGCGGGCCACCGAGCACCTGTTGGCGTTGGGCCACCGCACCGTGTGGCACATCGCCGGTCCGTCCGACTGGCTGGAGGCCAGGGACCGGGAACTGGGCTGGCGGGAAACGTTGGAGGCGCGGGACATCGAGCCGCCGCGCATGCTCCGTGGCGACTGGAGCCCCCGCTCCGGCTACGAGGCCGGTCGCGCCCTGGTGACCGAGCGCGGCGTCACCGCCGTTTTCGTCGCCAACGACCAGATGGCCCTGGGCATGCTCCGGGCCTTCGCCGAAGCCGGCGTCTCGGTTCCTCGGGACGTGCACGTGGTCGGCTTCGACGATGTCCCCGAGTCCGCCTACTTCAGCCCGCCCCTGACCACCGTCCGCCAGGACTTCATCGAGGTAGGAAGGCAGGCGTTCGAGTTGCTGCTGGCACGACTACGCGACGAGGACCGCGGCGCCCGGCATCTGATCACCCCGGAGCTGATCGTCCGCGAGAGCACCGGCCCCCGGTAAGGCGTTCAGCCCGTCGCTGGACCAGACCAATCCACTCTTCGGAGCTTCGGCCGTCGGCCCTTGACTCCGAGGCCGAGGGTTCAGGCCTCCCGAGCCTCGACCCCCGGCTCTGCATTCCTGTTGTGTTAACGCTAACAGCACAGATCAACGCTGATCGAGGAGTGACCGTGGTGCGTAGCAGAGTTGCCCTGATACTGGTGGCCGGCGGACTCGGCCTGACCATGCTGACCGGCTGCGGCGGCGGCGGTGGGTCGGCGGCCTCCGGCAACGGGACCGTGACGCTGGGCTTCGCCCAGGTGGGCGCCGAGAGCGGCTGGCGGACGGCCAACACCAAGTCCATTCAGGACTCGGCCAAGTCGGCCGGCATCACGCTGAAGTTCTCGGACGCGCAGCAGAAGCAGGCCAACCAGATCCAGGCCATCCGCTCGTACATCCAGCAGCACGTGAACGTGATCGCCTTCTCGCCGGTGGTGGAGACGGGCTGGGACACCGTGCTGAAGGAGGCGAAGACGGCGAACATCCCGGTGATCCTGACCGACCGGGCCATCGACTCGCAGGATTCCTCGCTGTACAAGAGCTTCCTCGGCTCCGACTTCGTCAACGAGGGCAAGGAAGCCGGCGACTGGGTGGCCAAGGAGTACGCGTCGGCCACCGGCCCGGTGAACATCGCCGTGCTGGAGGGCACCACGGGCTCGGCCCCGGCCAACGACCGGTCCAAGGGCTTCAACGACGTGATCAAGGCCGACCCGAAGTTCAAGGTCGTCGCGTCCCAGGACGGTGACTTCACCCGCGCCCAGGGCAAGCAGGTGATGGAGTCCTTCCTCAAGTCGCAGAGCAAGATCGACGTGCTGTTCGCGCAGAACGACGACATGGGCCTCGGCGCGCTGGACGCGATCAAGGCCGCCGGCCTGACCCCCGGCAAGGACATCAAGATCGTCACGGTCGACGGCACCCACGACGGGCTGCAGGCGCTGGCCGACGGCAAGTTCAACTACGTGGTCGAGTGCAACCCGCTGCTCGGCCCGCAGCTGATGGACCTGGTCAAGAAGGTCGCCGCCGGTGAGAGCGTGCCGAACCGGATCCTGACCAAGGAGACCGCGTTCGACCAGGCTGCCGCCAAGGCCGCGCTGCCAAGCCGCCAGTACTGACCGGAGAACGGCACGTCATGACCCAGCCCCGCGAGATCCTTCGGATGACCGGAATCCGCAAGCGGTTCCCCGGCGTCACCGCGCTCGACGGCGTGGATTTCCGGCTGTTCCCCGGCGAGGTGCACGCCTTGATGGGGGAGAACGGCGCCGGCAAGTCGACCCTGATCAAGGTGCTGACCGGGGTCGAGGGCGTCGACGACGGCTCGATCGAGCTGTCCGGCGCGGCGGTCGCCTTCGGCGGTCCGGACCAGGCCCAGCAGGCCGGCGTCAGCACGGTCTACCAGGAGGTGAACCTCTGCCCGAACCTGTCGGTGGCGGAGAACATCTTCATCGGCCGGGAGCCGCGGCGGTTCGGCCGGATCCAGTGGTCCCGGATGCGCAGGCGCGCCGAGGAGCTGCTGGCCCGGCTCGATCTGGACATCGACGTGTCGGCCGAGTTGTCGACCCAGTCGATCGCGGTGCAGCAGATGGTCGCGATCGCCCGGGCACTGGACGTGTCGGCTCGCGTGCTGGTGCTCGACGAGCCGACCTCCAGTCTCGACGCCAAGGAGGTCGAGCAGCTGATGACCGTGCTGCGAGCGTTGCGCGCGGACGGCATGGCCATCCTGTTCGTGTCCCACTTCATCGACCAGGTGTTCGCGATCGCCGACCGGATGACCGTGCTGCGCAACGGAAAGCTCGTCGGCGAGTACGTCACCGCGGAGATCACCCCGGTCGAGCTGGTGACGAAGATGATCGGCAAGGAACTGGCCGCGCTGGACGAGTTGGAGGTGTCCGAGCGGTCGACGTCCGTCGAGCAGCGGCCGGTGCTGGTCGCGGCCGAGGGACTGGCTCGCACCGGAGGCATCGAGCCGTTCTCGATGGCCATCCGCCAGGGCGAGGTGGTCGGGCTGGCCGGACTGCTCGGCTCCGGCCGGACCGAGCTGGCCCGACTGCTGTTCGGCGCGGACCACGCCGACGGCGGCACGGTCGACATCGACGGGCAGCGGGCGCACCTGCGGTCCCCGCGCGCGGCGATGAGCCACCGTATCGGGTTCTGCTCGGAGAACCGCAAGACCGAGGGCCTGATCGCGGAGCTGACCATCCGGGAGAACATCGCGCTGGCGATGCAGGCCGGCCGCGGCTGGCTGCGGCCGATCTCCCGGCGGCGGCAGCTGGAGCTGGCCGCCCGCTACATCGAGGCGCTGGACATCCGGCCGGCCGATCCCGAGGCGGTGGTCGGCACGTTGTCCGGCGGGAACCAGCAGAAGGTGCTGCTGGCCCGGTGGCTGGCCACCGAGCCGCGGCTGCTGATCCTGGACGAGCCCACCCGCGGCATCGACATCGGCGCCAAGGCGGAGATCCAGAAGCTGGTCGCGACGCTGTCGGAGGACGGCATGGCGGTGCTGTTCATCTCCGCCGAGCTGGAGGAGGTGCTGCGGCTGAGCCATCATGTCGCGGTGCTGCGGGACCGGCAGGTCGTCGCCCAGCTGACCAACGACGGGCTCACCCCGGAGGAGATCATGTCGACCATCGCGGACGGGGGTGCGGCATGACCAGGCACCGGCTGTTCTGGCCGGCGGCCGCGCTGATCGCGCTGCTGCTGGGCAATCTGGTGGTGTCGCCGCGGTTCTTCGCCATCGAGATCCGTGACGGCCACCTGTACGGCAACCTGATCGACATCCTGCGCAACGGCTCGCCGCTGATCCTGATCGCGGTCGGCATGACGCTGGTGGTCGCCACCCGGGGCATCGACCTGTCGGTCGGCGCGGTGGTGGCGGTCAGCGGCGGGATGGCGTGCGTGCAACTGGGCAGCACCAGCGTGGTGGTCGCGGTGGCGCTGGCGCTCGGCCTGTGCCTGGTGCTGGGCGCGTGGAACGGCTGGCTGGTGGCCGGCCTGAAGATCCAGCCGATCGTGGCCACGCTGATCCTGATGGTGGCCGGCCGCGGGCTGGCGCAGCTGATCACCGGCGGCCAGATCGTCACCGTGTCGTCCGGCCCGTACCTGGCGATCGCCGGCAGCTACCTGCTCACGCTGCCGCTGTCGTTCCTGATCGCGATGGCGGTGTACGCGCTGACCTCGCTGGTGGTCCGGCGCTCCGCGCTCGGCATGCTGCTGGAGTCGGTCGGCGGCAACCCGGAGGCGAGCCGGCTGTCCGGCCTGCGCTCGGGCCGGCTGATCTGGCTCTGCTACGTGTTCAGCGGGTTGTGCGCCGGCATCGCCGGCCTGATCATCAGCTCCAACGTGACCGGAGCCGACGGCAACAACGCCGGCCTGTGGATCGAGCTGGACGCGATCCTGGCGGTGGTGATCGGCGGCACGCAGCTGACCGGCGGCCGGTTCTCCCTGGGCGGCACGGTGATCGGCGCGCTGCTCATCCAGACGCTGACCACCACGGTCTACGCGCTCGGCATCCCGTCCCAGGAAACCCTGTTGTTCAAGGCGGTTGTGGTGACGATCGTGTGCCTGGTGCAGTCGCCGGCGTTCCGGGCGAAACTGGTCCGGCGCCGACGGCGGCCGCAGCCGCCGGCCGTGACCGTGGAGACGGAGAAGGTCGAGGTGGCGTCATGACCGCCCTGTCCACACGGTTCGTGCCGCAGCGGCGCTACCTGCCGGTGCTGGCGGCGTTGGCGCTGTTGATCGGCGCGTACGGCTTCGGCGCCGTGCGGTACCCGGCGTTCGGCAACGGCCAGGTGGTGCTGGACATCTTCATCGACCACGCCTTCCTGCTGGTGGTCGCGGTCGGGGCGACATTCGTCATCCTCACCGGCGGCATCGACCTCTCGGTCGGCTCGGTCGCCGCACTGTCCACAATGGTCTCCGCCGACCTGTTGCAGCACAAGGGCTGGCCGGCGTTCGCGGTGATCCCGTTCGTGCTGGCCATCGGCGCGGTGCTGGGCCTGGCGATGGGGCTGGTGATCCACTACTTCGAGATCCAGCCGTTCATCGTCACGCTGGCGGGCATGTTCCTGGCCCGGGGCCTGTGTTACACGATCAGCACCGAGTCGATCTCCATCACCGACGGCACGTACACCGCCATGGCGCAGACGCCGATCTCGCTGGGCGGTGGCCTGCACGTGTCGCCGAGCGTGGTGATCGCGCTGGTCGTGGTGGCGATCGCCGGGTACGTCCTGCACTTCACCCGCTTCGGCCGCACGGTGTACGCCGTCGGCGGCAGCGAGCGGTCGGCCCTGCTGATGGGCCTGACCGTGGCCAGGACCAAGGTCGCCGTCTACACGATCAGCGGCCTGTGCTCGGCGCTGGGCGGCATCCTGATCGCGTTCTACACGCTGTCCGCCGACCCGCTGGGCGCGGTGGGCATGGAGTTGGACGCGATCGCGGCGGTGGTGATCGGCGGCACGATCCTCACCGGCGGCTCCGGCTACGTGCTGGGCACGGTGCTCGGCGTGCTGGTGCTCGGCATCATCCAGACCCTGATCACCTTCGACGGCACGCTCAGCTCCTGGTGGACCCGGATCGTGATCGGCGCCCTGTTGTTCGTGTTCATCGCCCTGCAGCGGCTGATCGCCCGTTCGCGCTGATCAAGCCCCCGAGAAGGAAAGAGCCGTGACTGATGTGTTAGCGCTAACAGACAGCCTCGTGGTCGGCGTCGACTTCGGCACGCTGTCCGGCCGGGCCGTGGTCGTGCGGGTCCGTGACGGCGCCGAACTGGGCAGCGCGGTCTTCGAGTATCCGCACGCGGTCGTCGAGGAAACGCTGCCGTCGACCGGGCGGACGCTGCCGCCGGACTGGGCGCTGCAGGTCCCGTCGGACTACGTCGACGTGCTGCGGCACGCGGTCCCGAACGCCCTCAAGGCCGCCAACGCCAAGCCGGAAGACGTGATCGGCATCGGCACGGACTTCACCGCGTGCACGATGATCCCGGTCACCGCCGACGGCACGCCCCTGTGCGAGCTCGACGAGTTCCGAGCCGAGCCGCACGCCTACGTCAAGCTGTGGAAGCACCATTCCGCCCAGGGGCAGGCCGACCGGATCACCGACCTGGCCCGCAACCGGGGCGAGAAGTGGCTGCCCCGCTACGGCGGCCTGATCTCGTCGGAGTGGGAGTTCGCCAAGGGGCTGCAGATCCTGGAGGAAGCCCCCGCGGTGTACGCCGCGATGTGGCGCTTCGTCGAGGCGGCCGACTGGATCGTCTGGCAGCTCACCGGAAACTACGTCCGCAACGCCTGCACCGCCGGCTACAAGGGAATCCACCAGGACGGCGCCTACCCGAGCCCCGACTACCTGCGCGAGCTCAACCCCGCCTTCGAGAGCTTCGTGGTGGACAAGCTGGCGCACCCGTTGGGACAGCTGGGCGACGCCGCCGGCACGCTCTCGGCGCAGGCGGCCGAGTGGACCGGCCTCCCGCAGGGCATCGCGGTCGCCGTCGGCAACGTCGACGCGCACGTGACCGCGCCCGCCGCGCAGGCGGTCGAACCCGGGCAGATGGTCGCGATCATGGGCACCTCGACCTGTCACGTGATGAACGGCGCCGAGCTGCGCGAGGTGCCGGGCATGTGCGGCGTCGTCGAGGGCGGCATCGTGCCGGGCCTGTGGGGCTACGAGGCCGGGCAGAGCGGCGTCGGCGACATCTTCGGCTGGTTCACCCACCACGGCGTCCCGCCCGAGTACCACGAGACGGCCAGGGAACGCGGTATCTCCGTCCACGAGCTGCTGACGGAACTGGCCGCGCGGCAGCGGGTCGGCGAGCACGGCCTGCTGGCCCTGGACTGGCACAGCGGCAACCGCTCGGTGCTCGTCGACCACGAGCTGTCCGGCCTGATCGTCGGGCAGACGCTCGCCACCCGCGCCGAGGACACCTACCGCGCGCTGCTGGAGGCCACCGCCTTCGGCACCCGGATGATCATCGACACGTTCATCGACGCCGGCGTGCCGGTGACCGAGTTCGTCGTGGCCGGCGGCCTGATCCGCAACCCGCTGCTGATGCAGATCTACGCCGACGTGCTCGACATGCCGCTGTCCGTCATCGGCTCGGCCAACGGGCCGGCGCTGGGCTCGGCCATCCACGCCGCGGTCGCCGCCGGGGCCTACCCCGACATCCGCGCCGCGGCCGCCGCCATGGGCTCGGTGGAGCGCGACGTGTACCTGCCGATCCCGACCAACGTCTCGGGCTACGAGGAACTGTTCACCGACTACCTCACCCTGCACGACCACTTCGGCCGGGGTGCCAACGAGGTCATGCGCCGGCTGAAGCGGCGCAGGCGCAAGGCGAAGGAGCAGCAATGACCGTCAGCGCCGAGGTGCGCGACACCGTCCAGCGACTGCGCCGCACGGTCGCCGACCTGCACGGCGAGCTCACCCGCAACGGCCTGGTGATCTGGACGGCCGGCAACGTGTCCGCGCGGGTGCCGGACCGGGACCTGATGGTGATCAAGCCGTCCGGGGTGTCCTACGACGAGCTCACCGAGCACAGCATGGTCGTCACGGACCTGCACGGCGAGCTGGTCGAGGGGGAGCTCGCGCCGTCATCGGACACCGCGGCGCACGCCTACGTCTACCGGCACATGCCCGAGGTCGGCGGGGTCGTGCACACCCACTCCACGTACGCGACGGCCTGGGCCGCCCGGGGCGAGCCGATTCCCTGCGTGCTGACGATGATCGCCGACGAGTTCGGCGGCGAGATCCCGGTCGGACCGTTCGCGCTGATCGGCGACGACTCGATCGGCAAGGGCATCGTGGACACCCTGCGGGCCAGCCGCTCGCCGGCCGTGTTGATGCGCAACCACGGCCCGTTCACCGTCGGCAAGGACGCCCGCGCCGCGGTCAAGGCGGCCGTGATGGTCGAGGACGTCGCCCGGACCGTCCACATCGCACACCAGCTCGGCCAGCTGCCCGCGCTGCGCCGCGAGGACATCGACCGGCTCCACGACCGCTACCAGAACGTCTACGGGCAGCGCTGACCCCATGACGAAGACATCCCAGGAGATCGCGGCCATGAGTGCCAGCAAACCCAAGCTGTGGTTCCTCACCGGCAGCCAGCACCTCTACGGCGAACAGACGCTGCGCCAGGTCGCCGGCCAGTCCGAGCAGGTGCAGCAGCTGCTCACCGCGTCCGGCCGGATCCCGGCGGAGATCGTCGGCAAGCCGGTGCTCACCGACGCCGCCGCGATCCGCCGGATGATGGTGGAGGCCAACGGGGATCCCGACTGCGTCGGCGTGATCGCGTGGATGCACACGTTCTCGCCGGCCAAGATGTGGATCACCGGCCTGGACGCGCTGCGCAAGCCGCTGCTGCACCTGCACACCCAGCTCAACCGGGAGCTGCCGTGGGCGACCATCGACATGGACTTCATGAACCTCAACCAGGCCGCGCACGGCGACCGGGAGTTCGGGTTCGTGCAGACGCGCCTGGGCGTGGCCCGCAAGACCGTCGCCGGGCACGCCACCGACGCCCGGCTGCTCGGCCGGGTCGAGGACTGGACGCGGGCCGCGATCGGCCTGGCGCACCTGCGCTCCCTGCGGCTGGCCCGGTTCGGCGACAACATGCGGGACGTCGCCGTGACCGAGGGCGACAAGGTCGAGGCCGAGCTGCGGTTCGGCGTCTCGGTCAACACCTACGGCGTCAACGACCTCGTCGAGTACGTGGATTCGGCCTCGGACAGCGCCGTCGACGAGGTGGTGGCCGACTACGTGGCGTCCTACAAGGTGAGCCCCGACCTGACCGGCGACCGGCGCGAGTCCCTGCGCTACGCCGCCCGCATCGAGGTCGGCTTGCGGCAGTTCCTGTCCGAGGGCGGCTTCGGCGCGTTCACCACCAACTTCGAGGACCTCGGCGGGCTGCGGCAGCTGCCGGGCATCGCGGTGCAGCGGCTGATGGCCGACGGCTACGGCTTCGGCGGCGAGGGCGACTGGAAGACCGCGACGCTGCTGGCGGCGATCAAGGCGATGGGCCGCGGCACCGGGCTCGGCTCGTCGTTCATGGAGGACTACACCTACCACTTCGGGCCGGGGGAGCCGAAGATCCTCGGTGCGCACATGCTGGAGGTCTGCCCGACCATCGCCGCCGACCGCCCGTCGTGCGAGATCCACCCGCTGGGGATCGGCGGCCGCGAGGACCCGGTGCGGCTGGTGTTCGACGCCGCGGCCGGACCGGCGGTGGTGATCGGCCTCGTCGACATCGGCGACCGCTTCCGCTTCGTGGCCAACGAGGTCGAGGTGGTGGCGCCCGACGAGCCGCTGCCGAACCTGCCGGTCGCCCGCGCGGTCTGGCGGCCCGCGCCGTCACTGGCCGAGTCGGCCGAGGCGTGGCTCATGGCCGGCGGCCCGCACCACACCGTGCTGACCCAGGCCGTGGGCGCGGACACGTTGCGGGACTTCGGCCACATGCTCAACACCGAACTGCTGGTCATCGACCAGAACACCACCGGCCCCGACTTCGGCGACCGCGTCCGCTGGAACCAGGCCTACTACCGGCTCGCACAGGGATTCTGAGGAGTGAACATGGGATTTCCCCGTTGGGCGGCGGTCGGCGTCGCCCTCACGCTGGGCGCGGCGCTGACCGCGTGCGGTTCCGCCGTCAAGACCGTCGACCAGGCCCCGACGCCCGGCTCCAACGCCGGCGCGCTGGTCGGCGTGACCATGCCGACCAAGTCGTCCGAGCGCTGGATCCACGACGGCGACAACATCAAGAGCGCGCTGGAGAAGCTCGGCTACAAGGTCGACCTGCAGTACGCCGAGAACGACATCCCGACGCAGGCCAACCAGATCGAGAACCAGATCACCAAGGGCGCCAAGGCGCTGATCGTCGCCTCCATCGACGGCACCGCGCTGACCACCCAGCTGCAGGACGCCGCCGACCGGCACATCCCGGTGATCTCCTACGACCGGCTGCTGCTCAACACGCCGAACGTGGACTACTACGCCACCTTCGACAACTTCCAGGTCGGCGTGGAGCAGGCCACCTCGCTGCTGACCGGGCTGAAGCTGAAGAAGGCCGACGGCAGCGACGACCCGAGCGTGACGGGGCCGTTCAACATCGAGCTGTTCGCCGGGTCCCCCGACGACAACAACTCCTCGTACTTCTTCAACGGCGCGATGTCCGTGCTCAAGCCGTACCTGGACAAGGGCACGCTGGTGGTCAAGAGCGGCCAGACCGACTTCGGCCCGTGTGCCATCCTGCGCTGGGACCCGGCGACGGCGCAGCGGCGGATGGAGGACCTGCTCACCAAGACCTACAACGCCACCACCAAGGTCGCCGGCGTGCTCTCGCCGTACGACGGGCTGTCCATCGGCATCCTGTCCGCGCTCAAGAGCAACGGCTACGGCACCGCCGGCCAGCCCTACCCGGTGGTCACGGGCCAGGACGCCGAGGTGGCGTCGGTGAAGTCGATCATCGCGGGCGAGCAGTACTCCACGATCTTCAAGGACACCCGCCAGCTGGCCAAGACCGCCGTCGACATGGCGCAGGCGGTGCTGACCGGTGGCAAGCCGCCGGTGAACAACACCAAGGACTACAACAATCACAACAAGGTCGTGCCGTCCTACCTGCTCCAGCCGGTGATCGTCACCAAGGACAACTACCAGAAGGCGCTCGTGGACTCCGGCTACTACACCGCCTCCCAGCTGAAGTAATCGCCATGACCGAGTTCATCCTGACCATGGACGGGATCGGCAAGTCGTTCCCGGGCGTGCGGGCGCTGGCCGACGTGAGCCTGGCCGTGCGCCGCGGCGAGATCCACGCGATCTGCGGCGAGAACGGCGCCGGCAAGTCCACGCTGATGAAGGTGCTCTCCGGCGTGTACCCGCACGGGTCCTACGACGGTGAGATCACCTTCGACGGGCAGCGCTGCGAGTTCGGCGGCATCCGGGACAGCGAGCACCGCGGCATCGTGATCATCCACCAGGAACTGGCGCTGTGCCCGCAGCTGTCGATCGCCGAGAACATCTTCCTCGGCAACGAGCAGGCCGCCGGCGGGCTGATCGACTGGAACCGCACCAACGCCCGGGCGGCCGAGCTGCTGGACCGGGTGGGGCTGCGGGAGCCGGCGGTCACGCCGGTCGGCGAGCTCGGCGTGGGCAAGCAGCAGCTGGTGGAGATCGCCAAGGCGCTGTCCAAGGAGGTCAAGCTGCTGATCCTGGACGAGCCGACCGCGGCGCTGGGCGCGGACGACTCCGCGCACCTGCTCGACCTGCTGCGGGGGCTGCGCGCGGACGGGGTGACCTCGGTGATCGTCTCGCACAAGCTCAACGAGATCATGGCCATCGCGGACTCGATCACCATCCTGCGGGACGGCCGGACGATCGAGACCATGGACGTGCGCACCGACAACGTCACCGAGGACCGGATCATCGCCGGCATGGTCGGCCGCGACCTGGAACACCGCTTCCCGCCGCACGAACCGAAGATCGGCACGGAGGCGCTGCGCATCGAGGACTGGACGGTGCACAGCCCGACCCGGCACGACCACGTGGTGGTGGACCGGGCCAACCTGGTGCTGCGGCGCGGCGAGATCGTGGGTCTGGCCGGCCTGATGGGGGCCGGTCGGACGGAGCTCGCGATGAGCGTGTTCGGCCGGTCCTACGGCCGCAACATCTCCGGCCGCCTGGTCAAGGACGGGAAACCCATCGAGGTCCGGTCGGTGCGGGAGGCCATCGCCAACGGCATCGCCTACGTCACCGAGGACCGCAAGCGCTACGGCCTCAACCTGATCGAGGACGTCAAGCGCAACATCTCCGCGGCGGGCCTGTCCCGGCTGGCCCGCCGCGGCTGGGTCAACGAGAACGAGGAGTACCGCGTCGCCGGCCGGTTCCGGCGCAGCATGAACATCAAGGTGCCCACCGTGAGCACGGCGGTGGGCACGCTGTCCGGCGGCAACCAGCAGAAGGTCGTGCTGTCCAAGTGGATCTTCACGGATCCGGACGTGCTGATCCTCGACGAGCCGACCCGCGGCATCGACGTCGGCGCCAAGTACGAGATCTACTCGATCATCAACCGGCTGGCCGACGAGGGCAAGGCCGTGCTGGTCATCTCCTCGGAGCTGCCCGAGCTGATCGGCCTGTGCGACCGGGTCTACACGCTGGCGGCCGGCCGGATCACCGGCGAGGTGAGCCGCGCGCAGGCCACCCAGGAACGCCTGATGCAGCACATGACCAGGAACCAGGAGCAGCACCCATGAGCAGCACCGTCGAGGCGGAGCGGATCTCCGGCAAGATCGACCGAGCGCCGCGCAGGTTCTCGTTCAACCCGCGGCAGAGCGGCATCTACGTGGCGTTCGTGCTGATCGTCGTGCTGTTCACGGTGCTCACCGGCGGCACGATGCTGCAGCCGGAGAACATCTCCAACATCATCGTGCAGAACTCGTACGTGCTGATCCTGGCGATCGGCATGATCCTGATCATCATCGCCGGGCACATCGACCTGTCGGCCGGCTCGGTGGTCGCGGTGACCGGCGCGGTGTCCGCGGTGCTGATGGTCAACCTGCACGTGCCGTGGCTGCTGGCGCTGCTGATCACGCTGGTGGTCGGGGCGGTGATCGGGGCCTGGCAGGGCTACTGGATCGCGTACTTCGGCATCCCGGCGTTCATCGTGACGCTGGCCGGCATGCTGGTGTTCCGCGCCCTCACCCTGACCGTGCTGGGAAACCAGGGCATCGGCCCGTTCCCGGACCCGATCCGCACCCTGTCCAACGGCTTCACCGACGGCTACCTGGGCAACATCGGCCTCGGCCCGCTCGGCGGCGCGGACCTGGTGAGCCTGCTGGTGGGTGTGCTCGTGGTCGCCGGGATCGCCCTCTCGCAGTGGCGGGCCCGGCGGGGACGGCTGCAGTACCGACAGGAGGTCGACCCGCTGCCGGTGTTCCTGCTCAAGATCGGCGGCGCCGGGGTCGTGGTGCTGGCGGTGGTGGTGCAGCTGGCGCGGTTCAAGAACATCCCGTGGGTGCTGGTGCTGCTGGCCGCGCTGGTGCTGTTCTACTCGCTGCTGACCACGCGGGCGGTGTTCGGCCGGCGCATCTACGCCATCGGCGGCAACCTGCAGGCCGCCACGCTGTCCGGCGTCAAGGTGAAGTCGGTGGTGTTCTGGATCTTCGTCAACATGGGCGTGCTGTCGGCGCTGGCCGGGGTGATCTTCGCCGGCCGGCTCAACCAGGCCGGGCCGACCGCGGGCACCTCGTTCGAGCTGGACGCCATCGCGGCGGCCTTCATCGGTGGCGCGGCGGTGCAGGGCGGTGTGGGCAAGGTGGTCGGCGCGATCACCGGCGGCCTGATCATGGCCGTGATCAACAACGGCATGTCGCTCATCGGCGCGCCCAGCGAGCAGGTGATGCTGGTGAAGGGGCTGGTGCTGCTCGCGGCGGTGGCCTACGACATCTGGACGAAGCGACAGCGCTGACGGGGCGTTGCCCCCGTGGTGCGAAACTGACCGGTGTGGACTACACGTACTGCAAGGTCTTCCTGAAGGGCCCGGCGCCGGCGAAGCTGCCGTCGGCGCCGGGCGTGGACGTGGAGAAGCGGTCCAATCAGAACGCGACCGGTCCGTGGGCGCAGCAGTGGCGCCGCGAGCGCTCGGCCGTCGAGTACGTGGATCCCGACGACGACTTCCTGCTCTGGCCGACCATCGTCGAGCTCTACGCCGACGAGGAGCCGGCCCAGCGGGCCATCGTGCGGGTGACGGCCGAGCTGCTGCGGCGGTCGTGGGACGCCGGGGTGCCGGCGGTCGCGGCGTGCGACTTCGAGGACGAGCTGCCGTGGTCCGGGGGCGTCGACCGGCTGGCGAAGCGCTGAGGTCAGCCGCCCTGGCGGGCCAGGCCGTTCCAGAAGTCGCACTGGTGCTCGGTGCCGAGGTCGACGGTCATGGACCGGCCCGGTGCGAAGGCCGGCACGATCCGGTCGCCCGGGTGGAATCGGGGCCAGGTCGGCAGGCCCGGCCCGTTCGGGTCGCCGGTCCACGCGAACCGTGACCAGTAGCCGATCATGCGGTCGGCCAGGGCCTGCTGCGCCGGGGAAAGCGTGCCGCCGAACAGGTATTGCAGTTCGGAGCCGTGGTAAGCGCCGAGCGGGTAGAGCGGATACGGGTCCCCCGGGGCGGTTTCGTCGGCGAACTCGTCGGCGTAGGTGGGCACGAATCCCGAGGCGAACTGGTCGGTGGCCAGCGACGTGCAGCTGAAGAACCAGTCGGTGGTCGAGCGGGCGAACGCGAGCGTGGGGTTGTCGCCGCCGGGGTAGTGGGCGAGAACCTGGGCGGCGTCGGCCTTGAAGACAGTGGCCTGCAGCTGCTCGTACTGCTGCTCGGTGATGCCGTTCGGGTACTGCTGGGCGATCAGGATCGTCGACTCGTCGCGATTGCTGCTGACCAGCAACGGAACCCGGTTGAACTGTCCATTGTAGAACGCGACCGCCGGCTTGACCGGGATGACGGAGCCGCCCCACACCGGATGCCAGCTGTAGGTCGGGCTGTACGGAATCGCGTTCGCGGCGGCCAACAGCTGCTCGGGGGTCTTGCCGCGCAAGCAATCCAGATCGGTGCAGCCGAGTTGGGTCGCCAGCGCGGCACCGTTGCGCTCGGCGATGGTCTTGTCGGGTTGCGGCGCCACGCAACCGCCGCTTTCGGTGATGGCCCGCTCGAACAGGCCGGCCGCGCCGGGGGAGGCCAGGTTCATGCAGACGCTGGCGCCGCCGGCCGACTGGCCGAACAGTGTGACGTTGCCCGGGTCGCCGCCGAAGGCGGCCGCGTTCGCCTTGACCCAGCGCAGCGCCGCCTGCTGGTCCTGGATGCCGTAGTCGCCGGACTGGTCGCCGGATTCGGCGTCCAGCGCGGGATGGGCGAGGAAGCCGAGGACCCCGAGCCGGTAGTTGATCGTCACGACGATCGCGTGCGCCTTGTCGGCGAAGCTGCGGGCGTCGATGTCGGTACCCGCGCCGGCGATGAAGCTGCCGCCGTGGATCCACACCATCACGGGCAGGCGGCCGGTGTCGTGCCGGGGCGTGGTGACGTCGAGATAGAGGCAGTCCTCGTCGGTCCGGGGCTCGCCGGGCGCTTGCGGGCAGGCGTTGCCGGGTTTCGTGGCGTCTCTCGGCTGCGTCCACGGCTGGACCGGGGCCGGTGGCCGCCACCGTAACGCGCCGACCGGCGGCGCCGCGTAGGGGATTCCTTGGAACGAGCGGTAATCCGCGCCGACCGTGCCGTGGACGGGGCCGTCGGTGGTGGTGACCAGCGCCGGATCGGCCGGGCACGGCGTTGCTCCGGTGAGCAGGGCCGTCAGCACGGAGAGGGCGAGTAGCTTCGGCATGGTTAGTACGCTAGTGCGTACTAACGGACGGTCACCACCGAATTTCCGCGGCGCTGTCGAGATACGGTCGGCTCGTTCGTCATCCTGGGAGACCGACCGGGAGTGGAGGACCTGTGCAGTACATGCTGCTGATCTACAACTGCGTGCGGCCCGAGCCGGGCGACCCCGAGTTCCCCGAGGCCCTGGCCCGGGTGAACGCCTTCGCCGAGGAGTGCCGGCGGCGCGGCGTGTTCGTCTCCGGGCATCCGCTGCAGCGCGAGCACACGGCCACCACGGTGAGCGTCCGCGACGGCAAGACGCTGATCACCGACGGTCCGTTCGCCGAGACCCACGAGCACCTCGGCGGCGCCTACGTGCTCGACTGCCGTGACCTGGACGAGGCGTTGGAGCTGGCCGCGCTGTGCCCGATGGCCGAACAGGGCTCGATCGAGGTGCGGCCGATCGTCGCCGTGCCGGGCCTGGACCACCGGCCGGAATGACCGCCGGGACCGTCCTGCAGCAGGTCTACCGGGAGCACCGGGCCCGGATGCTGGCTGCCCTGATCCGCGTGCTGGGCGACTTCGAACTCGCCGAGGACGCACTGCAGGACGCCTGCGCCGCGGCGCTGGGCAAGTGGGGCGACGCGGCGCCGGACGACCCCGTGGCCTGGCTGCTGACCACGGCCCGCAACAGCGCGATCGACCGGCTGCGGCGGGCCCGGCTCGGCCGGGAGAAGCTCGCCCAGCTGGGTGAACGTCCCGAGGCGGTGACGGGCATGGGCACGGACAGTCTTCTCGCGGTGGGTGACGAGCGGCTGAGCCTGGTCTTCACCTGCTGCCACCCGGCGCTGGCCGAGGACGCGCGGGTGGCGCTGACCCTGCAGGCCGTCGCCGGGCTGACCGCCGGCCAGATCGCGCGGATGTTCCTGGTCAGCGAGGCGACCCTGGCGCAGCGGCTGGTGCGGGCCAAGCGGAAGATCCGCGACGCCGGCATCAGTCTGCGGGTCCCCGCCGACCACCTGCTGCCGGAGCGGCTCTCCGGCGTGCTGGCGGTGGTGTACCTGATCTTCACCCAGGGCTACACCACCGCCCACGACCAGCTCCGCGCCGAAGCCGTTCGGCTCGGCAAGCTCGTCGCCACGCTGATGCCGGACGAGCCCGAGGCCCTCGGCCTGGTCGCGTTGCTGCTGCTGCACGACTCGCGCAGCGCCGCCCGCTTCGACGCCGATGGTGACGTCGTCCTGTTGGAGGATCAGGACCGGTCCCGTTGGGACGGCGCCGAGATCGCCGAAGCCGTCGGGGTCCTCGATCGGGCGCTCCGCCTGGGCCGGCCGGGACCGTACCAACTGCAGGCCGCGATCGCGGCGCTGCACGCCCAGGCCGCGTCGCCCGACCGGACGGACTGGTCGGGCATCGCCGGCGTCTACGCCCAGCTGCTGGCGATCTCCCCGTCGCCGGTGGTGGCGTTGAATCACGCGGTCGCCGTGGCCATGGCTACGACCTTTGACGAGGGCTTGGCGTTGATCGACCAGATCGCCGGTCTCGACCGCTACCACCTATGGCACGCCGCCCGGGCCGATCTGCTGCGGCGGCTCGGGCGTCGGGAGGAAGCGGTGGCGGCGTACCGGCGAGCCCACGAGCTCGCCACGAGCCCGGCCGACCGGCGATTCCTCGCCGGCCGGCTGCGCGACCTCGACTGACTACGCCGTGACCGTCCGCCCGAGGAAGGCCAGCAGTCGCGTCTGCTCGTCGGCGTCGTCGGGCGGCGCGAGCTCCGGACCGAAGAAGCCCGGCCGGCGGATCACGTTCGCCCGCGACCACTCGAACGCCGCCGACACCACCGCCGGATCCAGCACCACCTTCTCGCCGAGCGCGTGGGCGATGTCCCAGGTGTGCGTGGCGGTGTCGGTGAGCAGCAACGTCACCACCGCCACCAGCGGAATCTCGCCGACGCCCGGCAGCGCGACCGTCTTGGCCAGCGCCTCCCCGGTCAGCGTCGCCGTCGCCTCCTCCCGCGCCTCCCGCCACAGCTTGAGCGGGTCGCCCTCGGCCAGCACCGCGGGACGGGGTGACCCGGGCGCGCCCGCGTGGTCGGCGTACTCCTCGCCGGTCGCCCACGCCCGCAGCTGGCGCTGGGCCCAGATCACGTGCCCGGCGACGTCCCGCACCGACCAGTCCGGGCAGGTCGACGGGGTTTCCCACTGGTCGGGGCCGACGCCGGCCAGCACCGCGTCGAACCCGTCCTGGGCCCGTCCGTACAGCTCCATCACGTTCATCGTCGATCCCTTTCTCGGCTACTGGGTGACCCAAGGACGAACGGCGACGGCCGAACTGGACACCCCGGAACGCGATGGCCGATTTCCGCCGGTCCGCGTCGCGGGCGGCGGGCAGACTCGGGGCATGGGCAAGTACGAGAAGCGCGTCGCCGCGGCGGACTGGGCGGCGGCGACCGCCGAACTCGACGACTACGGCTGCGCGCTGCTGCCGCGGCTGCTCACCCCGGCCGAGTGCGCGAGGATCATCGCGTTGTGGCAGGCCCCGGAGCGCTTTCGTGCGGAGGTGAACCTGCGGCGGCACCGGTTCGGCGACAACGGCGACTACCGCTACTTCGCCGAGCCGTTCCCCGACGCCGTCCAGGAGTTGCGGCAGGCGCTGTACCCGCGGCTGCTGCCCATCGCGCGGGACTGGTACGCGCGGCTGGGCCGTGACGCCGAATGGCCGGACACGCTGGACGAGTGGCTGCGGGTCTGCCACGACGCCGGGCAGACCCGGCCGACGCCGATCCTGCTGCGCTACGAGACCGGCGGCTGGAACGCGCTGCACCGGGATCTGTACGGGGACAAGGTGTTCCCGCTGCAGGTCGTGATCAACCTCGACGCGCCCGGCGAGGACCACACCGGCGGCGAGTTCCTGCTGGTCGAGCAGCGGCCGCGGGCCCAGTCGCGCGGTACCGCCACGCTCATCCCCCAAGGACACGGCCTGGTGTTCACCACCCGCGACCGCCCGGTGCGGTCGTCACGCGGCTGGTCGGCCTCGCCGGTACGGCACGGCGTGTCGGCGGTCCGCTCCGGCCACCGACACACCCTGGGGCTGGTCTTCCACGACGCCGCGTGACGTCACCACTGTCCGTAGTGGACGGTCTCGGTCTGCGGCTTGCGCTTGCGCGTGTTCGGCGAGGCCCCCTCGGAGACCTTGGCGTCGGCGTCGTGACCGATGGCGATCGCGCCGATCGGCTCGTGGCTCGCCGGCACCCCGAATTCCGTGCGCAGCCGGTCGAAGTCCTCCCGGCCGATGCCGAAGTACACGGCGCCGAGGCCCTCGTCCACCACGGTCTGCAGGATCAGCAGCACCGCCATGCCGGTGTCGATGTACCAGAACGGCACCGGCCAGTGGTCCTCACTGCGGTCCGTCCAGCCCTTGTCCTCCTGGGCGTACCGGTCGAGATAGACGTCCTTGACGGCGAACGGGATCACCACCACCGGCGCCGCCTTGGCCGTCTCCGACGTCCAGAGCTGGACCACGTCGCTGAACCGCTTGACGTCGTCGCCCTGCAGCACCAGAAACGCCTGGCCCTGCGAGAATCCGGCCGACGGCCCGCGCAGCGCGTTGCTCATGATCCGGCGGATGCTCTCCTCGGCCACCGGCTCGTCGGTGAACTTGCGCACCATGCGCCGGCGCCGCACGACGTCCTGGAATTCCATCGTTCCCCCCCGAGGATCAGTTGCTGCCGGCGATCGTACCCGTCACAGCTCCCGTCCCAGGGCGGCCGCGGCCGCCAGGACGTTGACGTAGTCGCGCAGATGCGCGATCTGCCCGTTGCGGGCGGTCAGCACGACCATGTTGGGCAGCGTGAACTCTCCGGCGGCCGCGCTGGTGCCGATGGCCTCCTGCTCGACGACGATCGTGTTGGGGTCGTCGGTGTTGTGGATGGCCAGGGTGCGGTAGCGGTCGTACTTGAACGCAGTGGACTGCCACACCGCGGTCGTCCAGCGCACGATCTCGTCCCGGCCTTCCAGTCGGGACGGCAGATCCGGCCGGGTGAACGGGAATTCGTGGACCGCGTCGACCGCGTACAGCGCGCTCATGTCCTCGACGGACTGGTCGATGGCGGCCCGGCGGAAGCGGTCCAGCACCTCGCGCGGGCCGGCCTTTCGCCTCGCGACCACCTTGCGGTGGCTGATCCGCCAGCCGTCGGGCCGGCGCGTGACGACGTCCTCGTAGGTGACGCTGCCGGCGGTTCCGTCGGCCTTGATGCCGATGCCCTTGGAGCGGACGCGGGCGGCGTGGTCGTCGATCGAGGTGATCACGATGTTGGTGACGTGATGTCCGACCGGGTTGGCGTCGCCCAGTGCTTCCGCGGCCTCCCGCAGCGCCTCGATCCCGTGCAGCGAGCCGAGGCCGAAGTCGGTCACGTCGTAGGTGACGTCCGGGGTGAACAGCTCGCCGGCGCGGTGCAGCTCGCCCGCGTCGGTGAGATGGCCGTGCCGGTTGATCAGGTCGTTGATGTCGATCCGGTCTTGCTCGGTCAATGCCATGAATGGCCCCCCACACGGCTAAGGTGAGACGTGGTCCGGATAGCTGGGCACGGTAACGGACCGTGTCCCCGGTTAGCAAGGGTGTGGTGCCGATGCGGGCGGATGCCCGGCGCAACTACGAGCGGCTGCTGGCGGAGGCGCGCGTCGCGTTCGCCGAGTTCGGGGTGGACGCCTCGCTGGACGAGATCGCCCGGCGGGCGGGCGTGGCCAGCGGGACGCTGTACCGGCATTTCCCCACGCGGCTGGATCTCATCGAGGCGGTGCTGGCCGGGCAGATCACCGAGCTGGCCGACCTCGGACGCGGGTTGCTGGCGGCCGACGACGCCTTCGACGCGCTGTGGACATGGCTGCGCGCCACCGTCACGCACGCCCTGACGTATCGCGGCCTCGCCGCCGCGGTGATGAACTCCGCGCTCGATCGCGAGAACAACCTCGTGTCGGACCTGCATGCACAGCTGTTCGAGGTAGGGGACGCGTTGCTGACCCGGGCACGTGAATCGGGCGCAGTCGTCGCCGCGGACGCGGTCGACGTGCTGAAGATGGTCGGCGCCATCGCCTGGGCCGCCCCGGATGACTCGGCCCAGGCCGACCGTCTGCTCACGCTCCTGATGAACGGACTGCGCCATGACGGCACTTGACGGCCGAGGACATGGGTTGGTGCCCTAGAAGCCGAACTTGCAGGGTGTTCCGGTCCCGAAGCGGTCCAGGGTCACGCTGTTCACCCGCCACGGGCTGCCGCCGGTGGTGCCGAAGTCCACGGTGACGGAGCTGCCCCGGCACGGGTGCCCGGACTCGCCGGCGGGAACGGTCGCCCGTGGTGCGCCGTCGACGAATCCGGTGAGGAGTGCGGCGCAGGTCAGCGCCGCGGCGGCGAGCTTGCGTTCGGGCATGGTGGCTCCCCTGGATCCGAGCGACCTCACCCCCGCGAGGTCGTCCTGGGGACACTGCTGGGCCGGGTTTGCGCGCCCCTTGCAGACTTCTGCAATGCCCAGGTCAGGAGGCCGGCCGCCGGGGGAGCGTCTGCAGGTGGCGGCGGACCCGGGCGGCGTCCTCGGTGCGTTGCTGCGACTCGTGGAGGGCGGCGGCCTCGGTCCACGCGGCGCGAGCCTCGGCGTACTGGCCGAGGGCGGCGTACGGGTGGCCGATGCCTTCGAGAGTGTCGGCCCGCCCGTGCGTGGAGCCGAAATCGCCGTAGGCGCGCAGCGCCAGGCGGTAGTTCTCGATGGCGGAACGGTGCTGGCCGGTGTGGTGGTCGACGTAGCCCAGGCTGTTGAGGGCGTTGGCCTCGACGGTGGGGGACTGGTGGAGCCGGCTCAGCTCCACGGCCGTCCGGCAGTACTCCCGGGCGTGGTCGTAGTCGCCGAGGAGAGCGGCGCACCAGCCGGTCGAGTTCAGCGCGGTCGCCTCCCACGCCGGGTTCCCGGCGAGCCGGAAGAAGTGCAGGGCCTGCTCGCCGTGGTCACGGCCCTGCCGGAAGTCCCGGCGCACCTCGTCGACTCGGCAGAGCACCAGGTAGGTGTGGCCGAGCTCGGCGTGTGCCTCCTCCTTCTCGGCCAGGGTGACCGCCTCGTGCAGGTGGGTGACCGCCTGGTCGTACCGCTCCAGGGCAGCGCAGGCGTTGGCGATGTTGCGGTGGGTTCGGATCGCGCTCACGGGATCGGCTAGGTGCTCGATCGTGTCAAGCGCGTGCAGCCAGGTCTCGAGGTGATCATGGTGCAGCCCGCGCAGCTGGTGGAAGATGCTCATCGTCCAGGCGAACTGCCAGGCGGCCCGGTGCTGTCCACGGGCAAGGGCGAGTCGTTGGGCGTCGAGCAGGCACTCGTGTTCCGCCTCGAACCACGCCGCCGCCGCCGCGCCGTCGGCCAGCAGTTGCGGGTGGCTGCCCGGTTCGGCCGGGCCGAGCGGACTCGGGGCGCGATGGGGGAACAGGACCAGGTCGCCGGCGTGGGCGGTGCGCAGGTAGAAGTCGAGCACCCGACGCAGGGCTCGTTCGCGGTCGTCCTCGGTGAGTTCGGCCTGCGCACGGGTGACGGCGTAGCGGCGGACCAGGTCGTGCATCCAGAAGCGGTCGTGGTCGTCGCGGCGCACGAGCGACGCGTCTTCCAGCCGCCGCAGGGCGTGTTCGGTCGCGGCGGGGGACAGCCCGGTCAGGTTCGCCGCTGCGGGCAGGGCGATGTCCGGTCCGGGGGCGAGCCCGAGCAGCCCGAACACGGTTCGGTCCACCGGATCGAGGGCCCGCAGCGACCACGACAACACCGCGCCGAGGCTGCCGGCCGGATCCGTGTCGTCCAACGCCGCGAGGCCCGTCGCCTGCAGCTCCGCGACGAACTTGCCCAGCGGGACCGTGTCGGCGACGAGGGCGCGGCCGGCGATGATGGCCAGCGCCAGCGGGAACCCGGTGCAGAACCGGACCAGCTCCAGCGCCGCGTCCCTGTCGGCGTCGATCCGCGCGGGGCCGAGCCGCTCGGTCAGCAGGGCCAACGACTCCGCGTCGCCGAGCACGTCCAGCGACAGATGGCGGGCGCCGTGCCTACTGACCAGGCTGGTCAGGGCCGTGCGGCTGGTGATCACCACCGTGCACGAGCTGCTGCCGGGCAGCAGCGGCGTGACCTGTGCGGCGTCGGCCACGTTGTCGATCACGATGAGCATCCGCTTCCCGGCCACGAGACTGCGGAACATCGCCTCCTGCGCGTGGGCGTCGGCCGGAACCGCCGATCGGGACACGCCCAGCGCGCCGAGGAAACCGCGCAGCGCTACCGCCGGGTCCATACGCGTGTCGTCCGGACCGAAGCCGCGCAGGTCGACGAACAGCTGACCGTCCGGGAACCGGTCGAGGCGGCGGTGCGCCCAATGCAACGCGAGCCACGTCTTGCCGATGCCGCCGGTGCCCGCCAGCGTCGAGATCACCACCGCTCGCCCGGTGTCGAAGACCTCGTCGAGCCGGGCCATGTCCGCTTCTCGGCCGACGAACGGGGCGGGCGGAGCCGGCAGCTGCCGGGGGATGACGGCGATCTCGCCGGCAGCGGGCCTGGACGCGGTCAGGGCGGGGTCGAGGTCGAGGATCTGTCGGTGCAGGCTCTGCAGGGCCGCGCTGGGTTCCGTGCCCAGCTCCTCGATCAACCGGGCCCGCACCAGCTGGTAGTGCCCCAACGCGTCGGCCACCCGGCCGTCGCGGTAGAGCGCCAGCAGGTACTGGGCCGCGATCCGTTCGTTCAGCCGGTGACGCGTGGTCCGCGTCGCCAGCTCGGAGACGAGGCTGCCGCTGTGGCCGAGCCGCAGCATCACGTCCGTCAGGTCGCATTCGGCGGCCAGGAGCTGCTGGCGCAGCCGGTCACGCTCGAAGCTCGCCCAGTCGCCGTCCAGTCCCGCGAGCGGCTCCCCGCGCCACAGCCCGATCGCCTCCGTCAGCGCCGCCGCCGCGTTCTCGTCGTCCATCGACCGCGCCCTGGTCGTGAGCAGCCGGAACCGGTGCACATCGATCAGCGACTCGTCCGCGTTCAGCACGTATCCCGCCGGTCGCCGGACCAGCTCCGCCGCGTCCGTCGCCGCCAGCACTCCGCGCAGCCGTGAGACGTAGCTCGACAGTGTGGCCCGCGCCCGCGGCGGGCACTGCGTTCCCCACACCCGCTCGATCAGCTGATCGGCCGTGACCAGCTGGTTCACGTCCATCGCCAGCGCCGCCAGCACGCACCGCTGCTTCGCGGGCCCGGGGTCGACCGCCTGGCCGTGCACCGCGACGACCACCTCGCCCAACAGCCCGAACTCGGCCGACATGCCCGCCTCCCCAGCGTCCCGCCCGCGTTTCCCCGAACGCGCTCCCAGCCTAGTTCCAGGCGTTCGCGCGGCGGAGGCGTTCGGCGGCGAGGTGATTCAGGCACCAGGCCGGCGCCCACTCCGGCAGGTCATGCAACAACACGCCGCGACTGTGCCACTGTTGTCTGGACGCCGCGACGGCGCTGCAGGTACCACTCCGTGGCCACCATGGTCACCACCAGCCCGAGCCAGGCGCTGCCGCTGGCGATGTCGTGGCCGATGGCGATCTCGTCGCCCTGGTAGGCGGAGCCGGCCGCCTGGGGCACGACGGCCAGCGTCATCACCGGGATGAAGAACCGGGAGGCGAGCGAGGAGAAGGTCAGCGCGTAGTTGCGGATCATCCACCGCCGATGGTCGGCGAACCGACGCCGGCGGGCGGCCCGGTAGCCGGCGATGCCGGTGACGATCCACAACACGTCGAGCGTGATCAGCGCGGCCTGGTTGGCGGCGCCGAAGGGGGCCATCACCGCGACCGGGACGGCCAACACCGAGGACGGGAACACGCCGAGGAAGAAGTAGGCCCGACCGGTCCAGCGGTGCGCCACCGGAAAACGCCGGCGCAGGTACGGCCAGAACTGGGCCAACCCGGCCAGCGTGGCCACCGTCGCCGTGAAGATGTGCGCCACCAGCAACAGGAAATGCACGGTGCCCTGCAACGGAATCCGGCTCGCCGCCGGCACCGGCGGCACGTACGCCGACACCATGTAGACGGTCGTCGCGACCGTGACCACCGACAGCGTGATCAGCGGCCATCGGCGCCGCGGCCGCCGCTCGACCGGGCTGGTGGACGGTTCGGACTGTGTGATCGTGGCCATTGCCTCGCCCCTCGACTGGTGGTTCCGCACTGATCCTGGTGCGACCCGGCCGCCGGGGCACTGGTCGTGAATCCCGTTCGTGGGTGGGGCTAACCCCCCGAACGATTCGCGTGCCCACCGGGGCGGGCACGCGAATCACGGCTCAGCTGGAGGCGTTGCCGGTCTGCACCGGCTTCCACTCGCCGTCGGCGACCTGGTAGACGGTCAGCACCTTGTTGGTGCTGTCGCCGTACTGGTCGAAGGCGACCGGTCCGGTGGCGCCGTTGGCGGAGTAGGAGCCGATGTTCTTGAGCAGCGTCTCCCGCATCGAGTTGCCCCACGTGCCTGCGTCGCCGATCGCCTTGGCCGCGCCGGCGATGATGGCGTTGGCGGCGTCGTAGGCGAAGGCGCCGTAGGCCGCGTACGGGTCCTTGTAGCCCTTGGCGTTGTAGGCCTTGACGAAGTCCTGCGCGCTCTGCAGCTGGTCGGTCGGGGCGCCGACGGAGGTGGCCAGGTCACCCTCCTTGCCGCCGAGCTGGATGAAGTTCTTGTCGAAGATGCCGTCACCGCCCATCACCGGCACGTTCAGACCCAATCCCTGGGCCTGCTTGGACAACGGGCCGGCCACCGGGTACTCGCCGCCGTAGTAGACGGCGTCCGGGGAGAACCGCCTGACCTTGGTCAGCACGCCGGCGAAGTCGGTGTCCTTCTCGCCGACCTGCTCCCTGTCCACGATGGTGGCGCCGTCCTTGGTGGCCTGCTTGGAGAACTCGTCGGCCAGGCCCTTGCCGTAGGTCTTGCCATCGGTGATCAGCGCGATCCGCTTCTTGCCGGCCTTGCGCACCAGGTAGTCGGCCGCGTAGGGGCCCTGGAAGTTGTCGGTGGCGCAGACCCGGAAGTACGTCTCGAACTGCCGCTTGGGCCGGGCCGGGTTGTCGCCCACGGTCAGCGACGGGTTGGTGTTGGCCGGGGAGACCTGGGCGATCTTCTTGCTTGCCAGGATCGGCTGCACGGCCTGGGCGACCGAGGAGTTGTACGTGCCGACCACGCCGAGCACCGTGTCGTCGGCGGCGAGCTTGCTCGCGGCCTGCGCGCCGACCTGCGGCGTGGCCTGGTCGTCCTCGCCGACCACGGCCAGCTTGTAGCCCTTCACCGCGCACTTGGCGTTGGCCTCGTCGACGGCGAGCGCGGTGGCGTTCTGGATGCCGAGGCCGACGGCGGACAGGCTGCCGCTCAGCGGCGCGACCACGCCGACGACCAGGTTTCCCTTGCTGGTGTCGCAGGCGGCGGCGCCGTTGCCGGCCGATTCGACCTTGTTCGTTCCGCACGCGGCCACCAACAGCAGGACGGCAGGCGCCACCGCGAACCTCGCAATGCGAGATGACATCACAAAAACCTTTCACGCACGAAAAGAACGCGTCCCGACAGCCGGAATCCACTGTGGTGATCCGGCGGGCTGTGTCGCAGCGGACGATCTTGCGTCCACGGCGACGCGAGCGTACTTCGGAACGCGCCCGGTGAGCATTGGTCACCTTCGCGGTGGCGCCTTTGTGTGCACGATCGGTCAAACGGGTGAACGGGATCGGCAATTGTGGCGGCAGGTGGCCGAAAATCCGGTCAACTTCCCTGGCGGGCAAGGGATTCCCGGCCGTTCACGCCCGACCGCTCGCCTGGTTCTCGCTCATCACGTACGGCAGCTCCTTCGGCGCCCGCACCACCATGTGGAAGTCGTTCAGCCACATCGCCGGCACGGCTCCCGTCCCCTCCCGCAGCCTTGGCAGTTCCGCCGGCCACTCCGACGGCTGGAGCCGCACCATCCGCAGGCGCCCGTGCCCGATTCCGTGGAAGAACTGCAGCTTTCCGCCCAGCATCCCGAACGCCGGGGCGACAAAGGGCACTCGCGCCGACCATCTCGGGTTTCCCTCGAACCTGATGTCGATGCGCTGACCGGCCTCCGCCTCCATCACCAGGCCGCGGTCCCGCCAGGCGAACGTCGCGAGTTGCTTGGGCAGTCCCCAGATCCGCCGGCCGCCCCACAACGACTCCGGGCTGTCCACCCAGATCGCGTGCACCCAGACCCCGACCCGCCCGCCGCGCCGCACCACGCTGCCGACGATCACCTCGTTGTAGCTGAGGGTGCCTTCGCGGTACCGGACCACCGTGAGCACCAGGCGGTTCCCGCCGATCGACGCCAAGCCGGCCGGCACCGGCACCGGACCCGCCGTGGGCAGCGACGCGATCCACATCGTGCCGCAAGACCACCAGGGCGCCGGCGGATACGGTGTCATCTGCATCCTCACGATGCTGCCACCCGGCCCGGCGGTCGGCCTGCCGACGCCGGCCGTGAACATGTCAATTCCGTAATCGCCTGCCCGCTCCGGTTCGCTCGGCTGGAGCACGGCGCCGATCGGCGGCGGGACGTAGGGTTCGGGGATGAATGTCCTGGTGAGGGCGGGGTTGCCGGTCTTGTGTGACGCCCTCACGTTGTCTTTGACAATTGACGGCGGAATTGACGGTTAACTCGCTCGATGGGAGTTCGGCAACGATGGTGATGTCTGGGCGGGTCACGACGAGCGCGCTGGCTCTGCTGGCGGCGGCGGCGCTCGCGATCGGCACGACGGGAACCGCGGCGGCGGCGGTTCCCACGAACACGGCGGCGGTGGCCAAGACGGGGCCGATCTCGGTGGCCTACGTCGAGGTGAACAACAACAGCATGGTCAACGTGGGCAAGTACACGCTGGCGAAGGGGGGTGGCAACGTCTTCGACATCGGCGTCATCTTCGCGGCCAACATCAACTACGACACGACGAAGAAGTCGGCCTACCTGTACTTCAACCCGAACGTGCAGCGCACCCTCGACAACGCGGCGACGGAGATCCGCCCGCTGCAGGCCAAGGGCATCAAGGTGATGCTGTCCATCCTCGGCAACCACCAGGGCGCGGGCTTCGCCAACTTCCCGTCCCAGGCGGCGGCCAGCGCGTTCGCCAAGCAGCTGTCCGACGCCGTCGGCAAGTACGGCCTGGACGGCATCGACTTCGACGACGAGTACGCGGAGTACGGCAACAACGGCACGGGCCAGCCCAACGCCAGCTCCTTCGTCTACCTGGTCACGGCGCTGCGCAACTACATGCCCAACAAGCTGATCTCGCTGTACAACATCGGCCCGGCCGCGTCCCGGCTGTCCTACGGCGGCGTCAACGTCGGCCCGAAGTTCAACTACGCCTGGAACCCGTACTACGGCACGTGGGGCGTGCCGAGCATCTCCCTGCCCAAGTCCGGGCTGTCCCCGGCGGCCATCGAGATCGGGGCGACGGCCACCAGCACGGCGACGAGCCTGGCCCAGCGCACCGTTTCCGAGGGCTACGGGGTGTACCTGACGTACAACCTCGACGCCACCGACCGGCACACCTACATCTCCAGCTTCACCAACGCGCTGTACGGCAGCGCGGCGGTGTATAACAAGTAGCGGAAACGGCCCGCCCACGAGGCGGGCCGTCTCTCACAGGCAGGGCGGGCGGTAGCCGTCGACCCGCAGCCCACGAAAGTCGAGCGTGTTCGGCGTCTTGCCGACGAAGACCAGCCCGCGCGCCTCGCCCAGCGCCGAAGCGAGGGAGTACGAGGGCTGCCCCAGTTCGGGCAGCCACGTCCACTTGTCCGGGGCGAAGCCGAAGAACCTGCGCACGACCTTGCCGCCGGTCGACGGAATGCGGGTGAGCCACTTGTCGCCGCCGCTCCAGTGCGAGGCCGGCCGCAGCTGGACGTAGAGGTCGTCGGTGGCGCTGTAGGTCAGCCAGAAACCGGCCGACCGGGAGAGGTCGGCCTGCGCCTCGAACTGGTTGCCCAGCCACAGCACGACCACGTGCCACTCGGCGTTGAGGAACGCCACCTTGGCCGCGTATCCGTTGCCCTGGCGCACAAGCAGACTGCCAGTTGCCGGCACCGTCGTGCCCTCACCGGACGCGAGCCACTGCTGATAACGGTCGATCGACGGCGTCTTGCACTCGCAGCGCGGACTGCCTGCGGCGGTTGCCGTGCCGGCGAGGACCAACGCCACCGCACTGACGAGCGTCGCCAACGACCTGAGGAACTTTGCCTTCGAGCCCCCATGCATGTCGGGGAAGCTAGCACGCGGAGGATCACTCGGACCGCTGCCGAAAGCGTTGAATCTCCTCCTCGGTGCGCTCGGTGGCGGCGTCGACGAAGCGCAGCAACGTGGTGAGCTCGGCGTCGTCGAGTTGCCCGAGGTCACGGAGATGGCTGTCGTTCAGGTGGCCGTAGAGGCCGCCGATGCGCTTGACCGCCTGCGCGTCCGGCTCGATGAGGATCTTGCGGCGGTCGTGTGCGTCGGGCACGCGCCGCACGTAGCCGGCCCGCACCAGGCGTTCGATCATGCGGGAGGCCGAGCCGCTGGTCAGGTTCACGCGGTGGGCCAGTTCGCCGGGGGTGGCGGGACCGTGGTTGGCCAGCACGTACATGGCCTGCAGATCGGTCCAGTTCAGGCCCAGGTGCTCGGCGATCATCCCGTTCAGCTGGATGACCGGGATCTGCCAGCGGGCGATCGCCCGCAGCACCTCGGCCCGCCGGGCCTTGTGCGACTGCGTCATCACGTCAGCATACTGCACGGCGCAGTCGCTGCGTCTTGCAGTAATTGCGGTACGCAGATACTGTGCCTCGCATGCTCGATGCGCCCACGGTCAGCTGTCCGTTCGCCACCCCGATCCGTCACCTCGACGACCCCGATCCGCAGCGGGTTGCGATGGCGGAGGCCGGGGCCGTCGTCCGTGCCGACGCCCCGGCGGGCGGCCCGATGTGGATCGTCACTGACGCCGAGTTGGCCCGGGCCGTCCTGTCCGACTCGCGCTTCGCCAAGGACCCCGCCCTCGCCCCGTCACAGTGGAACCCCCGGACGGCGGGCCTCGAACCCACCGCCGCCGAGCAGATGTCCGTGACGACGCTCGACGGCGAGGCGCACGCTCGCCTCCGGCGAGCGCTGACCCCGTTGTTCAGTGCGACCCGGATGCAGGCGGCCTATCCGCGGATGAAGGCCATCGCCGGGCAGTTACTTGATCACCTCGGCCCCGGCGAGGTCGACCTGCTCGACGACTTCACCACCCGGTACCCGCTGGCCGTATTGTGCGACCTGCTCGGCATCCCCGCCGCCCACGTCGACACGGCGATCGGTGCCTGCCGTCTCATGCACGACGACTATCCGGCCAATGTCGGTGAGGCCATGGCGGCCTTCGCGCGCCTTGCCCACGCCGCGGTCGGCAACGGTCTGGCCGCCGAACTCGCCCAGCGCATGCCGGCGGGCAGCACCCCCGAGGACCTCCACTACCAGGTCTTCACCCTGTTGTTCGCCGGGCAGCTCACCACCGACCTGACCATCGGCTTCCTCGTCGCACGCCTGCTCGGTGACCCGACCACACCGCCGGACGAACTCGTCCGCGAAACCCTTCGCCGACACCCGCCGGCCCCGTTCACGCTCTGGCGCTTCACTTCCACCGAGGTCGACCTCGGCGGTGTCCGTCTGCCGGCCAACTCCCCGGTCCTCGTCGACATCCAGGGCATCAACGCCCGGGGCGACACCGACCTCTCCTTCGGTGCGGGCCCGCACTACTGCATCGGGGCCCAACTCGCCCGGCTCGAACTCCGCGCGCTGGTCGAGACCGTCCGTTCCGGCTTTCCCGGTGCCCGGCTCGCCATGCCGCTCGACGCGTTACGCCACAGTGGACCGGGCGGGATCATGGGCAGCAGGCTGCACACCCTTCCCGTACGGTTGCGCTGACGATCAAGCGCCGACGGGCCTTCGGGCGGCGAACAATGCTGGTGACACTGCTGCTGCGGGCGTTGGACAGCCGCGAGCGGCAGCCGGACGACTGGGCGGTCGAGGTGCGGGAGCTGCTGGGGCGGCTGACCGGGCGCTTCGACTCGGGGGAACTGATCTTCGACGGCGTCGCCCCCTGGCTGGCCGGGCTGACAGCCTGGCCGGCCGGTTCGCCTGGGTCAGGAACTTCCTGTGGGTGTTCCGCGCCGGAGTTCTGACCACACGTGCGCCGGCGGCCGGCGATCGTTATGCTGCGTCGAACGATCAAACGATCAGAGGCGGCGGGCATGCGGGAACCGGGTGACGACCGGCGGCAGCGAATCCTGGCCGCGGTCGACGGCCGTGGCCAGGCCAGGGTCACTGACCTGGCCGCCGAGCTGGACGTGTCCGTGGTGACGGTGCGGCGTGACGTGGAGCAGCTGGCGATGGCCGGCAAGCTCGCGCGTGGCCACGGAGTCGTCCGCTCCATGCGCTCGCCGGGGCCGCAACCGCCGGTCCGGCCGCAGCAAGCCGCGGTCGCGTTGGTGATCCCCGAGCGGCACGCCTACCTGGACGAGGCGGTCAACGGGGCCCGCGAGACGTTGGCGGCGGCCGGCATGCGGGCCGTTCTGCACATCGCGCCGCGCGTCGCCGGCGCAGAGCGGCCGATCGCGGAGCGCATCGTCGCCGACGGTGTGTGCGGCCTGCTGATCGCACCGCGCTGGCGGACGTCGGCGGCCGAGGAGGCCGACTACGAGTGGCTGGCCGAGCTGGACGTGCCGGTGGTGCTGATGGAACGCCGTCCCCGTCCGGGCAGCGTGCTGCACGAGACCGACTCGGCCTGCACCGATCACTGGTACGGCATGCACCTGGCGATCGATCACCTGGTGGGTTTGGGGCACCGGCGCATCGTGCTCGCGGCCCGCGACGACAGTCCGACCGCCCGGACGCTGCGTTCGGCGTTCGAGGAGATCGCCATGGCGCGGCGGGAGGTCGAGGACTGGGCGGTCACGCTCAGCGCTCCGGACGCGTGCGCCGATCCGAGCGTCCCGGACACCTCGGTGCCGGTGGCCGAGCTGATCCGGTCGGTGGGCGCGACCGCGGCGGTGATGCACAGCGACGTGGACGCGTTGATGCTGGTCCAGCGGCTCGACGAGGCCGGGATCCGGGTGCCCCGGGACTGCTCGGTGGTGGCCTACGACGACGTCGTCGCCCCGATGGGCAGCACGCCGCTGACCGCGATCGCGCCGCCGAAGGCCGAGGTCGGCCGGGCGACGGCCGAGCTGCTGCTGGCCCGGCTGGCCGGCACGAACCGGCCCCGGCGGGTCGCCATCGCGCCCGAGCTGAAGATCCGGAACTCGACTCTGATCGTTTGATCGAATAAGCGCGCACGATTGACCGTAAAGCGTTCATACACACATACTCGGCTCGTGCGCAGACCACGAACCGCCCTCGCCATGGCTCCGGCCGCCGCCGCGGCCGTGCTCGACGAGCCCGCGCTGGCCACCCTGCGCCGGGTCTGCGAGCTGGCACCCGGGCCGGCACTGGACGACCTGACCACGCCACGAGCCCTGAACGTGTTGCGGGACACCGAGGTTCTCGTCACGGGCTGGGGCTGCCCGCCGCTCGACGCCGCCGTGCTGGCGGCAGCGCCGCAGCTGCGTGCGGTGGTGCACACCGGCGGCTCCGTGCGTAGCCACGTCACCGACGAATGCTGGGCGCGCGGCATCGAGGTCACCTCTGCCGCCGCGGCCAACGCGCTGCCGGTCGCGGAGTACACCGTCGCGATGATCCTGTTGACCGGCAAGAAGGTGCTCGAACGGGCCCGCGAGTACCGGTCGTCCCGGCGGGCGGGGGACTGGCTCGCGGTGCCGCCGCGCGTCGGCAACTTCGACCGCACCGTGGGCATCCTGTCGGCGTCGATGATCGGCCGGCGGGTGATCGAGCTGCTGCGGCAGCACAGCTTCCGGATCCTGCTGCACGATCCGTTCGTGACCACGTCCGAGGCGGCCGACCTCGGCGCGGAGGCGGTCGGCCTGCACGATCTCTTCGCACGCAGCGACGTCGTCAGCGTGCACACCCCGCTCCTGCCGTCGACGCGGGGACTCGTGAGCCGGGACCTGATCGCCTCCATGCGCCTGGACGCCGTGCTGATCAACACCGCCCGCGGCGCGATCCTGGACCAGGACGCACTGGCCGAGGCCACCGCGGCGGGGCGGATCCGCGCGGTGCTGGACGTCACCGACCCGGAGGTGCTGCCGGCCGAGCATCCGTTGTGGGAGCACGACAATGTGCTGATCACGCCGCATCTGGCCGGTTCGGAGGGAACCGAGTGGCGCCGCCTCGCGTACACGGCTGTCGCCGAGGTGGCCCGGTGGGCGGCCGGCCAGGGGTTCGCGTATCCGGTGCCGCGCGAGGGTCTGGGCCGGATCGCATGACTGCGCCGCGGCTGCCGGCGGAGGACCGGCGACTCAGCCCCCACACCGGCTACACCCGCCGGCACTGGGAGGCGGTCGCGGACGGGCTGGTGGAGGCCGCGTGGCGGTGGGCCACCCCGTGCGGGGCGCTGCTCGATCTCCCCGGGCGGCCGTCGTCGAACGGGGTCCGCTCGGACGGACTTGAGGGCTACGCAAGGACTTTCCTCGCCGCCGCGTTCCGCATCGCCGGCTCGGGTGGCGACGACCCGCACGGCTGGCTGCCTCGCTACGCCGACGGCATCCAAGCCGGCACCCGCACGCCCGGCCGCGACGACGCCGAGTCGTGGCCGGTCATCCTCGATCACGACGTGGCCGGCCAGCCGATGGTGGAGTCCGCCTCGGTGGCCCTCGGGCTGCGGCTGACCCGGCCGTGGCTGTGGGACCGCCTCGACGAGCCGACTCAGGATCGTGTCGAGGACTGGCTGCGCGGCGCGCTGCGGCACGTCCCGTCGCCGAACAACTGGTACCTGTTCCCGTTCACCGTCGCCGGTTTCCTGGAATCCGTGGGCCGGGGCGATGCCGAGACGGCGCATGCCCGCACCCGTTCCCTTGAGCTGCTGGACACCTGGTACCAGGGCGACGGCTGGTACTCCGACGGCGATGGGCGGGCCTACGACCACTACAACGGCTGGGCGCTGCACCTGTATCCGGTGCTCGACGGGCACTTGGCCGGGAAGCCGGACGGCCACGGCGAGCGGCTGCGCCGACACCTGGCGGACCTGTCGCTGATGTTCGGCAGCGACGGCGCGCCGCTGCACTTCGGCCGGTCGCTGACCTACCGCTTCGCCGCCGCGTCGGCGATCGGGCTGGGCGCGGTCACCGGCGACACCCCGCTTGCCCCAGGGGCGTCCCGCCGGCTGCTGAGCGGCGCACTGCGGCACTTCCTTGATCACGGTGCGATGGACTCGACGGGGTTGCTGAGCGTCGGCTGGCACGGCCCCCATCCGCCCACAGCGCAGCACTATTCCGGCCCGGCGTCCCCGTACTGGGCGTCGAAGGCTTTCGTGTGCCTGCTCGCGCCGGAGGATCATCCGTTGTGGACGGACGTGGAACTCCCCGCTCCGGTTGAGGAACGGGACCGGGTCGCGGCGATGCCGGCCCCCGGCCTGCTGTTGCAGTCCACTGTGGCCGATGGAATCGTCCGCCTGCACAACCACGGCAGCGACCACGTCCGTCCCGAGGAGGGCGAGTCCGCCGCCGGCGACGATCCGCACTACGGCCGGCAAGCGTATTCCACCCGGACCGGGCCGACCGCCCGCGGCAACACCGCCGACAACCATCTGAACGTCGTCGTCGACGGGGTCGGCAGCGTCCGGCGGCGGATCCATCCGCTCGGTGCCGGAGCGGACTGGGCCGCCTCCTGGCACCGTCCCGTGTTCGTGTCGGGCTCGCCGCTGCGACCCGGCCTGCGCGTGGAGAGCGTCACCGTGGCCCGCGGACCGTGGGAGCTCCGCGCGCACCGGGTGATCGCCGCGCCGTGCGGCACCCGGGTGGCGCTGACCGGCTGGGCGACCGACCCCGCTGATGAACTGCAGTCACGGCTGTTTCCCGTGTACGGCTGGGAATTCCGTGACGAGGCCCGCGCTCCGCACGGCACCGCTTTCACCAGGTGGGCCACGATGCCCCGACTCAGCGCCGACGCGGAGGGCACCGCCCTGTTCGTCGCGCTCGCCATTCTCACCGCCGATCCGGCGCCGCCGTCGCCGCCGGTCGTCGAGGTCCCCGACGGGGGCCGGATCGTTGTGCACTGGAAGGACGGCGGCCGTACCCGGATCAGCTTCGACCCCTTGGTGGTGACGCACACGTGAAGAGAACCGTGCTGGTCGTGGCGGCTGCCCTTGTCGTCGGGCTCGCGCCGCCGGCGCATGCCGACGGCTACGACCGCGTGCTCAACGGCTCGTTCGCCGCCGGCAAGACGCCGTGGTGGAGCAGCGGCAGCACACCGTCCCGAGTGGACAATAGCCGGCTGTGCGCCGATGTGCCGGCCGTCACGGTCAATCCCTGGGACTCGATGATCGGCCAGAACGACATCCCCGTGGAAGCCGGCCGGCCCTACACCCTGCGCTTCACCGCCTCAGCGACGGCCGACGTCACCATCCGGGCCGGCCTCGCCCTCGCCGTGCCGCCCAACACGTCGATGTTCACCAGGACCGCGACGATCGGCGCCACGCCGAAGACGTTCACCCTCACCGGCACCGCCACGATCGCGACCCTGAGCGGCCAACTGGGCTTCCAACTCGGCGGCAACGGCGGCGCGTACACGTTCTGCATCGACGACGTCTCGCTGACCGGCGGAGTGATCCCGCCCGGCGGCGGCCACGACTACGGCTCGCCGGTCCGCGTCAACCAGGTCGGCTACCTGCCGTCCGGTCCCAAGCAGGCGTCCATTGTGGATGCAGCGGCCAAACCCCTGTCCTGGCAGCTGCGCGATGCCGACGGCCGGACCGTCGCCAGCGGCCGCACGCGCGTGCAGGGCGACGACGCCATGTCCGGCGACCACGTGCACATCGCCGACTTCTCGAGCTTCCGCCGCAGCGGCCACGGTTACACCCTGGCCGTCGGCTCCGCGGTCAGCTACCCGTTCGACATCGAGGCCAACCTGTACGACTCGCTGCGCCGGGATTCGCTGGAGTACTTCTACTACAACCGCAGCGGCATCCCGATCGACGCCCAGTACGTCGGCGCCGCCTATGCCCGGCCTGCCGGTCACATCGGCGTGGCCCCGAACAAGGGCGACACGAGCGTGCCGTGCCTGCCCGGCACCTGCGACTACAGCCTGGACGTCGCCGGCGGCTGGTACGACGCCGGCGACCAGGGCAAGTACGTCGTGAACGGCGGCCTGGCGGCGTGGCAGCTCATGGACCTGTACGAACGGTCGTGGGGCCGGCCGGGGGACGGGCTACTGGCGATTCCCGAGAACCACAACGGGATCCCGGACGTCCTCGACGAATCCCGGTGGGAGATGGAGTTCCTGCTGAGCATGCAGGTGCCGGCCGGGCAGCCGCTGGCCGGCATGGCCCACCACAAGATCCACGACCTGGCCTGGACGTCGCTGCCGACGATGCCGCAGAACGATCCGCAGCCGCGGTACCTGCACCCGCCGTCGACGGCGGCGACGCTCAACCTGGCGGCGGCGGGAGCGCAGTGTGCGCGGGTGTGGGCGTTGTGGGACAAGGCATTCTCCCAGCGATGCCTGGCCGCGGCGCATGGCGCATGGCAGGCGGCGCTGCAACACCCGGCGATCTACGCCCCGGCCGAGGACAGCGTCGGCGGCGGGGCCTACGACGACACCGATGTCAGCGACGAGTTCTCGTGGGCGGCGGCGGAGTTGTACGCCACCACCGGCGACCGCACGTACCTCGACCACATCACCGCCGACATCACCTCGGCCGGATTCTCCTGGCGTGACACCGGGGCGCTGGCGGATCTCACCATCGTCCGCCTGCCGTGGCGGTTCCCGCCGGCCCGTGTCGCGGCGGCCCGCGCGCGGGTGCTCAAGGTCGCCGACGGGTACGTCAAAGACCTGAAGTCGCAGGGATATCCCAATCCCTACCGGCCGGCGGACGGCCAGTACGTGTGGGGTTCCAACAGCGCCACCACGAACAACGCCCTGATCATCGCCACCGCGTACGACCTGACGGGCCGGCCCGGCTACCGCGACGCGGTGCTGGAGTCGATGGACTACCTGCTCGGCCGCAACGCCGTCAACCAGTCCTACATCACCGGCTACGGCGAACGCGCCAGCCACAACGAGCACAACCGGATCTTCGCCCACGAACTGGATCCGAAGCTGCCCGAGCCGCCCGCCGGCTCGATGGCCGGCGGCCCGAACTCCGGGCTGGACGACCCGGTGGCGCAACAGAACCTGCCCGGCTGCCGGCCGGCCAAGTGCTACCTCGACGAGATCGACTCGTACTCCACCAACGAGGTGGCGATCAACTGGAACTCCTCGCTGGCCTGGCTCGCCGGCTTCGTCGACTCCCTGCGACCGTGATCGAAAGGAGGTCCACGATGAGGTGGACCGTCCTCGCCGCGACCCTGCTGCTGCTCGCCGGTGGCGTCCCCGCCGGCGCCGCCACCACCGGCTTCTACGTCAATCCGGACTCGGCCCCGGCGGTCTGGGTGCGGAACAATCCCGGCGATTCCCGGGCCGGCGCCATCCAGTCGGCCATCGCGAGCAAGCCGATCGCCCGCTGGTTCGGCGACGACGCGAACATCGGCGGCACCGTCGGCAGTTACGTCGGGGCCGCCGCCAGCCACAACCTGGTGCCGGTGCTCGTCGCCTACAACCTGCCGGAACGGGACGTCTGCGGCGGCGAGTCCAGCGGCGGCGCGAGCAGCATGAGCGCCTACGAGACGTGGATCTCCAGCTTCGCCGCCGGCATCGGCGCCAAGCCGGCGGTGGTGATCATCGAACCGGACGGTCTCGCCGACATCAGCTGCATGACCTCGTCGTCGGACATCTCCGACCGGCTCGCCATGCTCGCCTTCGCCGCCAGAATGTTCCAGGAGAAGGCCCCCAACGCGTCGGCCTATCTCGACGCCGGCAACGCCGGCTGGGTCGCCGCCGGCACCATGGCCGGCCGGCTGAAATCCGCCGGGGTCAGCAGCATCCGGGGCTTCGCGCTGAACGTGTCCAACTTCTACACCACCAGTTCGTCGATCAGCTACGCCGACTCCGTCAACGCCGCCCTCGGCTACGCCGCGAAGTTCGTGATCGACACCAGCCGCAACGGCAACGGCTCCGACGGCGAGTGGTGCAACCCCGCCGGCCGCAAGCTCGGCACGCCGCCCCAGACCGGCGGCGGGGCGGACATGCTGCTGTGGATCAAGACCCCCGGCGTGTCGGACGGCCAGTGCGGCGTCGCGCCCACGGTCCCGGCCGGCCAGTTCAGCCCCGACCTGGCCGTCCGGCTGATCAACGGCACCTGATGGGGTGGCGGTTCGCGGTGAGCACGCTGGGCATGCCCGGCGCGCCACTGGCACGGTCCGTGCGCACCGCCGTCGCGCACGGCTGCGAGGGCCTGGAGATACGGGCCCACCCCGACGAGGAGGTCCACTGCGGCATGACCTCCGCCGCCGCGGCGCGAGGGCTGATCGGCGACGCGGGGCTGGCGATCGCGTGCCTCGCCGGTTACGCCAAGGTGTGCGCGCCGGGCCCGGACGGGCCGGTGATCGCCGAGCTCAGGGCCCTGATCGACCTCGCCCACGAGCTCGACGCCTCGGCCGTCCGGGTGTTCCCCGGCGGCGACGGCCGTCCGCACGACCGGATCGCGGCCGTCCTCGACGACCTGCGGGCTGCCGGAACAAGGCTGCTGGTCGAGACGCACGATTCGCATCCCACCGGCGCGGCCGCGCGCCGGATCGTCGAACCGATCGGAGCGCCGGACGCGGTGGCGGTGCTGTGGGACGCGCTGCATCCGTGGCGGCATGGTGAGTCGCCCATCCGTACGCGTGAGGTGCTCGGCGACTACCTTGGGTACTTCCAGCTCAAGGACGCCCGCGCGGTCGATCCGACACCGCTGCCGCCGGGCGACGGCGAAGTCCCGCTCGGGGAGTGCGCCGCAGTGCTCCGACCGTGGTCCGGTTGGGTCTCGCTTGAGTGGGAGAAGGCGTGGTATCCGGCAGTCCAACCGGTGGGGACCGCCCTTCGCGCCGCCTCCCGCTGGCTGCTGACCCACCGGCCCTGATTTTGACTATATCGCTCTGACCTGCGTATATGTATCTATACAGCGAATGTATACTCCGAGCGTATAGTCGTGGCATGTCACCGAGTCACGCCGAGCACCTGGGGGAGTGATGGCACAGGCCACGCTCGAAGTTCGTCACGGCCGGCGACCTCGTGCACGCCCAGCACGCGATAACGCGACGCGGCGCCGATCTTCTCGGCGCTGGCCAGCACGTAGGTGTCGGCGGCGCGGCATGTTGCTGCGTGAGGACGGGTAGGGCTACGCCGCCCGCTCGTCGGTGCCGGGGACCTTGGCGGTGCTCAGGGCGATCCGGTTCCAGGTGTTGATCGTGAAGATCAGCGCCAGCAGCCGGGCCAGCTCCTCCTCGCCGAAGTGCTCGGCGGCATGGGCGTACACCGCCTCCGGCACGCCCGCACGGGACACCAGCGTGACGGCCTCGGTCAGGTCGAGGGCCGCGCGTTCCTTGTCCGTGAAGAAGCCGGCCGCCTCCCGCCACACGGCGACCATGTGCATCCGCTCCTCGCTCTCGCCGGCCTTGCGGGCGTCCGAGGTGTGCATGTGCAGGCAGTAGGCGCAGCCGTTGAGCTGCGAGGCGCGGATCTGGACCAGCTCGACGAGGGTGGGGTCGAGGTCGCGGCGGGCCTCGGCGTCGAAGGCGAGCAGGGCGCGGAACGCGGGGCGGGCGGCCTTGGCGAAGGTGAGTCGGTTCGTCACGGGCACAACGCTACGGGCCGGAAAGACCTTCGCTAGAGTTCAATTCCGTGGCGGATTCATGGGTCAATTCGGCGGCGCGCCTGGGCAGTGACCTGCACCTGGAGCTGGCCGGCACCGGCAGCCGCCGGGCGGTGCTGATGCGGGCCCTGCGTGACGCCGTGCGGGACGGAAGGCTGGCGCCGGGCACCAGGCTGCCGCCGTACCGGTCCCTCGCGGCCGACCTCGGCCTTGCCCGCAACACCGTCGCCGAGGCGTACGCCGAACTGGTCGCCGAAGGGTGGCTGGTCGCCCGGCAAGGCTCGGGAACGCAGGTGGCGCCGCGCACCGAGGCTCGGATCTCTCCTGCGGCGAAGGCCGCGCCCGCACGTTCGGCCGCCCCGACGCACAACCTCAAGCAGGGGCAACCTGATCCGGCTTCCTTCCCGCGCTCGGACTGGCTGGCCGCCGCCCGCCGCGCGTTCACCGCCGCGCCGAACGACGCCTTCGGCGTGGGTGATCCGCAGGGGCGTCCCGAGCTGCGCCGAGCCCTGGCCGAGTACCTGGCGCGGGTACGCGGGGTGCGGACGACGCCGGATTGCATCGTGGTGTGCTCTGGTGTCGCCCATGCGCTGCGGCTGCTGTTCGGCGGCAAGGTGCTGCGCGGCCCGCTGGCGTTGGAGTCGTACGGGCTCGCCTTTCACCGATCCATCCTCGACGCGGCTTCGGTTCGCACGGTCCCGCTTCCGCTCGACGAGCGCGGCGCCCGTACCGACGAGTTGGCGGGCGTGCGGGCCGCGATGCTGACGCCGGCCCATCAGTTCCCCACCGGCGGCCCGCTGCACTCCGAGCGACGCGTCCGTGCGGTGGAGTGGGCCCGAAGCCGAGGAAACCTCATCATCGAGGACGACTACGACGGCGAGTTCCGCTATGACCGGGAACCGGTCGGTGCGGTGCAAGGCCTGGCCCCGGAGCGGGTCGTCTACCTCGGGTCGCTGAGCAAGAGCCTGTCGCCGGCGGTCCGGCTGGGCTGGATGGTGCTGCCCGAGTCGCTCGTCGCGCCCGTCCTTGCCGCCAAAGGGGATCGGGAAGCCTGGACCAGCGTGGTCGACCAGCTCACCCTCGCCGAGTTCATCGAATCCGGCCACTACGACCGGCACATTCGCCGCATGCGCCAGCGGTACCGCAGCCGCCGCGATCGTCTGGTCGCCGCCCTCGCCCCGCACATCACGGCGACCGGTATCGTCGCCGGACTGCACGCCGTGCTGCGCCTGCCACCCGGGACCGAGCGGGCCACCGTCCGGGCCGCCGCCGCGCAGTCCATCGCCCTCGACGGGCTGGCCGACTTCCGGCATCCGGACGCCACGATGCCCGCCTTCGACGGCCTCGTCGTCGGCTACGCCGCCCCGTCCGACCGAGGCTACGAGGCCGCGCTGGCAGCGCTGGGCCGCATCCTCCCGCCGGCTACCTGATCCGCAGCTTCCGCATGAGCTTCATCGTGGAAAGCATGCCCACGACGTACTTCTCGGGATCCTGGCCCGGCCGTGGACCCATGACCTGCTTCTTGAGCACGGCCAGGTTCTGCACGTCGGTGTACTTGAGCAGGCCCTGGTCGCCGTGGCGCGCGCCGACGCCGGAGTTCTTGACGCCGCCGGACGGCGTTCCCTTGGCGGCGTAAGCGGTGGCGAGGATGTCGTTGATGTTGACGTTGCCGGATTCGAGCCGCCTGGCCACGGCGTGCGCGGCGGCCATGTCGCGGCCCCAGACCGAGGCGTTGAGGCCGTAGTCGGTGTCGTTGGCCAGCGCGACCGCTTCGTCGATGGTGCGGTACCTGTGCAGCGCGACAACGGGTCCGAAGGTTTCCGTGACGCCGCAGAGCATGTCCTTGGTGACGCCTTCGAGGATCGTCGGCTCGAAGAACGCCGGGCCGAGATCGGGACGGGGCTTGCCGCCGCAGAGCACGGTGGCGCCCTTGGCCACCGCGTCGTCCACATGGGACTTGACCCGGCGCATGTGGTCCACGGAGACGAGCGAGCCCATCTCGGGGCCGAAGTCGTAGGCGGCGCGGACGTCGAGCGCCCGGGCCCTGGCCACGAAGGCGTTCCTGAACTCGTCGTAGCGGGACTCGGGCAGGTAGATCCGCTCGATGTGCATGCAGATCTGGCCGGTGTTGCCGAACGCGCCGAAGATCGCGCCCGCCACGGTCTCGGCCATGTCGGCGTCGTCGAGCACGATCATCGGGTTCTTGCCGCCGAGTTCGAGACAGCAGCCGATGAGGTTGCGGCCGGCCCGCTCGCCGATCACCTTGCCGGTGGCGGTGGAGCCGGTGAACATCACGTAGTCGGCGTGGTCGATGAACGTGGGGCCGACGTCGGGTCCCTCGCCGCACACCACCTGGAACAGGCCCTTCGGCAGCCCGGCCTCCTCCAGCATCTGGATGCCGTACAGCGGCGAGAGCGCCGTCTTGTTGTCGGGCTTCAACACGACGGCGTTGCCGGCCATCAGCGCCGGCACGGCGTCGGAAATGCCGGTGGCGAACGGGAAGTTCCACGGCGCGATCACCCCGACGACGCCCTTGGGCTGCCGGATCTCGGTCGACGTCGTCAGCATCGGCACCGGCCCGCCGCGCCGGACCGGCGCCAGCAGCTTGGCCGCCCGCTTCAGGTAGTGGCTCATCACCATCGGCGGGTCGCAGGTCTCCTCGATCGCCATCTGCCGGTTCTTGCCGCTCTCGACCTGGATGAGGTCGGCGACGGTCCGCGCGTTGTCGACGAAGATCGTGTGCGCCCGCTTGAACACCGCCAGCCGCTGCTTGATCGGCGTGGCGGCCCACGTCCGTTGCGCCGCACGGGCGGTGGCGAAGGCCTGCTCGATGTCGGCCGGCGTCGACTGCGGCAGCTCGACGAGCAACTCGCCGGTGTAGACCTCGGTGAGCCGCCAGGGCGCGGCGGACGACCCCGGCACCCGGGCGACGAGTTGCCGCAGGAACGCGTCGGTCGTGGACGCCGGGCGGGTGAGCTGCAGCGGAGTGAGGGTCATCGCCGGCTCCCGAGGACGAGTTGCGCACCCATTTCGCCGATCATGATGCAGGGCGCGTTGGTGTTGCCGCCGGTGATCGACGGCATGATCGAGGCGTCGCAGACCCGCAGCCCGTCGACGCCACGCACCTTCAGGTCCGGGCTGACGACCGAGAGCTCGTCGACACCCATCCGGCAGGTGCCCACGCCGTGGTACACCGACGTGGCACGGTTCAGGATCGCGTCTCGAAGCTCCTGGCCCCGCAGCTCGGCGCCGGGGTGGATCTCCTCCTTGACCGCGCCCCGGAACGCCGGGGAGCCGAAGATCTCGCGCACCATCTCCGAGCCCTCGCCGAGCACTTCGAGGTCGGCCGCGTCGGCCAGGAACTGGAAGTCGACGAGCGGCGGCGCCGTCGGATCGGCCGAGGCCAGCCGCAGCGTGCCGCGGCTGCGCGGGTAGATCAGCGTCGTCAGCACGGTGAGCGCGGGCCGCTTGTCGACGTCGTGCCGGATCGGCTCGTCCTGGTTGGGCGACACGTACGCCCACGGCAGGACCTGCAACTGGAGATCGGGGATGCCGTCGGCCTGGGACGTCCTGAGGAACGCCACCGCCTCGAAGACGGTGTTGGCCAGCACGCTGGTGCCGGGCCGGAGCAGCTCCTTGACCAGGTTGCGCGCGAAGTACGGCGCCGAGCCCTTGTTCTTGCTGGACGAGACGTGGAACGTCAGGGCGTGGAACATGTGGTCGTGCAGGTTGTCGCCCACCGGCAGGTCCGCGATCACCCGGATGCCGTGGTCCTTCAGGTGGTCGGCGTGGCCGACGCCGGACAGCATCAGCAGCTGCGCGGATCCGATGAACCCGGCGGAGAGGATGACCTCCCGGCCGGCGCGAACGGTCCGCCGCGTCCCGTCGGCGTCGACGACCTCGACCCCGACCGCACGGCCGTTCTCGATGATCACCTTCTGCGCCAGCACCTCGGACTGCAGCTCCAGCGTCGGCGGCGCGAGGTGGTGGAGGTAGCCGCGTGAGGCGCTGTAGCGCAGGCCGTTCGCGGCGTTCTGCTGCATCCGGCTGACGCCTTCCTGCGACTCCGCGTTGTAGTCGTCGAGGATCTGGCAGCCGAGCGCGTCGGCCGTGGCCTCGAGGAACTGCAGCGACGCCTCCTGCGGGGTCGTGCTGCGCGTGACCCGGATCGGCCCGCCGGCTCCCCGGAACGCGTTCTCCCCGTCCTCGAAGTCCTCCATCCGCTTGTACGCCGCGTTCACGCTGTCGGCGTCCCAGCCCACGTTGCCCTCGGCGGCCCAGGAGTCGAAGTTGGCGCGGTTGCCCCGGACGTAGACCATGCCGTTCACGGAGCTGGAGCCGCCGACCACCTTGCCCCGCGGCACCGGCATCCGGCGGTCGAGGATGTGCTTCTGCGGCACCGAGTAGTAGCCCCAGTCGACGAGCTTCTTCAGCTGCGGCACCGCGTGCATCGGGGCCACCAACCCCGGTTTCCTGACCAGCAGCTGGTCGTCGCTCTTGCCGGCCTCCAGCACGATCACGCTCGCGCCCGACTCCGCCAGCCGGCCCGCGATCGCGGCCCCCGAGCTGCCGGATCCGACCACCACGTAGTCGGCCTCAACGCCCCGCGGCGCCCTCTTCGCCATGACCGCTCCGCTCCTAGCCCACCCCGAAACTGTAACGTGTTCTAGTTCCGCCCAACCGTATTGCGTCCGCACCCGGTTCCGCAACGGCCTGCGGGGTTCGGTCGATGCTCACCTGCCCGAGCTGTCGTCTCGGGAACCGGTTCTCATCGCACGGATCGGCCGTGGCCGCGCGCCGGCCGGAACCGGCGATCATGAGTGCGGAGCGGCTAGTGTCGACAGTTTGGCGGCCCATCTCGACTGCCGCGCTACGGCCTCAGTGTCGGCCCGGCGGTGCCTCGCGAGCCGTGTGGCCGGCGGATTGTGCTGCAAAGTATGCCACTGTAGTGGATTCCTGACGGCCTGTGACGCCGGTTTCGGGCCTTGACGTGAGGCGGCGCACAGGCTCAGACTCTCCCGAAGTGTCGACACCTTGCGGTCCGTAGCCATCGGCAAGGAGGAGCGATAGTGACCACGCCGGACGATGTGGCGGTGCCCTGATGCCCGGAACGAACATCTGCCTGGACGCCCGCGACCTGCTGTTGGGGCACAAGGCGCGGCGCGGGGGCGGGTTCTCGACCGCGTGCCTGGACCTGAACCTGCAGATCCACGACGAGGAGTTCGTGGTGATCGTCGGCCCGAGCGGGTGCGGCAAGACCACGTTCCTGGAGGCGGTGGCGGGGCTGGTGCCGGTCGCGGGCGGGGCCCTGGAACTGGGCGGCCGGCCGATCGACGGCCCGGGGCCGGAGCGGTCGCTGGTGTTCCAGCACGCCTCCCTCTACCCGTGGCGGACGGTGCTGGACAACGTCCTGTTCGGACCCCAGGTGCAGGGCAAGCTCACGGCGGAGACCCGGCGGCGGGCGGAGGAGCTGCTGGAGATCGTCGGCCTGGCCAAGGTGGCGAAGAAGTACCCGCACGAGCTGTCGGGCGGGATGCGGCAGCGGGTCAACCTGGCCCGCGCCCTGGCGACGGACCCGACGTTGCTGCTGCTGGACGAGCCGTTCGGGGCGCTGGACGCGCAGACCCGCGAGAACCTGCAGGACGAGCTGCTGCGGATCTGGCAGGCGGGCACGGTCGGCGCGAAGAAGACGGCGATGTTCGTGACCCATGACGTGAACGAGGCGGTGCTGCTCGCCGACCGCGTGCTGGTGTTCTCTCCGTCGCCGGCCCACGTCGCGCTCGAAGTGGTCATCGACGTGCCCCGGCCCCGCGACGCCGCCTGGCGGCGCAGCGCCGAGTTCCTGGCCTACGGCGACAAGATCCTCTCGGCCCTCCACCACAAGACCCCAGCGAGGAACCATGACAACGGCGTCACCCCCGCGCCCGATGGCGCGGCCATCAGCACCGTCCGGCTTGGCGCTGCGACACCGTAGCGCCCTGCTCGGCGCGGCCGGCATCGCGATCGTCCTGGCGCTGTGGCAGCTCTCGGCGGCCGTCGGCCTGGTCGACGTGTCCTTCAGCAGCAGCCCGACGCGCATCGCGGCGGCCGAGGTGAACCTGTTCGGCACCGGCGAGATCTTCCCGGCGCTCGGCGCCACCGGCCTGGAACTGGTGTGGGGCCTGGCCATCACGTTCGTGCTGGGCATCCCGATCGGGCTGGTGCTCGGCCGCAGCCGGATCCTGCACGACATGACCGAGCCGATGGTCAACATCCTCTACTCGGTGCCGTACGTGATGTTCCTGCCGATCATCATCTTCTGGTTCGGCATCGACAACGCCTCGCGGGTGATCGTCATCGTGTGGGCGGCGATCCTGCCGCTGATCATCAACATCACCGCCGGCGTCCGCAACCTCGACCGCGACTACACCCGCGTGGCAACGGTGTTCTGCACGCCGCGACTCAGGTTCTTCTACGCCATCGCACTTCCCGCCACGCTGCCGTACATCCTCGCGGGCGTCCGGCTGGCCGTCGGCCGCGCCCTGGTCGGCGCGATCGTGGCCGAGCTGTTCCTGGCCAGCCAGGGCCTCGGCTACTTCGTGCAGACGCAGACGTCCAACTTCGACATGGACTCGGCGATGGCCGGGATCGTCCTGCTCGCCGTGCTGGCCCTGTTGCTGAACTGGGCCGTCCGGCTCATCGAACGTCGCTTCACCCACTGGGCAGGTGCGCAATGAGAACCCGGATCACACTGGTCGCCGCCGGGTTGTTGGTCGGCCTCACCGGCTGCGCGGGCGGCACGGTTGCCGCCGACGCCAACGGCGCGCTGCCGGTCACCATCGGCTACACCGCGCTCGGCGCGGGCTACTCCGACCTCTACACCGCGCAGGACTACGGCATCTTCGCCAAGCACGGCCTGAACGTGAAGCTGACCCGGCTCAACGACAGCTCGCAGCTGGTCGCCGGGCTGGCCAGCAACAGCGTGCAGATCGGCGTCGGCGTCGCGGCCGACACCGCGGCGGCGATCATGAAGGGTGCGGACCTGAAGTACGTGGCGATGTCCGAGCCGCACTACAACCTGGAGATGTGGGCCAGTCCCGACGTCAAGGACGTGGCCGGGCTGAGGGGCAAGAAGGTCGCCATCACCTCACCGGGCTCGGAGAGCGACTTCGGCCTGACCGCGCTGCTGCAGGCCAACGGCCTCCAGCGTGCCGATGTCACGGCGGTGTTCGTCAAGGGCGTCCCGGCCGAGGTGGCGGCGCTGGTCAGCGGCGCGGTGTCGGCGATCCTCACCCAGCCGCCCAACGGCACGGAGAGCCGGGAGAAGGGCGCGCACCGGCTGGCGGCGCTGTCGAACCTGCCGTTCCCGCTCGGCGCGTACACCGTGCAGTCCCGGTACCTGCAGAGCAACCGCGAGGTCGTGAAGCGGTTCGTCGCGGCGGAAGCCGAGGCGCTGCAGTACATCCGTGGCCACAAGAACGAGACCGTGAAGAGCATCCAGAAGTACAGCGGCGTGCAGAGCACCGATCTCGCCTCGTACGCCTACGACTTCTTCCTCGACGTCTGGGCGAAGACGCCGGCCGTCGACGAGAAGGTGATCAAGCAGGCCTTCGACGAGGCCGCGGCCAACGCCAGGACGACACCGCCGCCGGACGTCTCGAAGTACATCGACAACAGTCTGACCGCGTCATGACCGGTCCGTTCGCCGCGGAGTGGTCGAAGTACCTGACCGAACGCGACCGCGCGGTGCTGGCGGCGACGTCGTGGGCCAAGCAACGCCCGTTCGGTCTCGGGGTCGCCCCGGCCGTGATCGTCGTCGACCTGTACTACGCGGCGCTGGGCCTGCCGCGCCGGGACATCCTCGATGCGGTCCCGGACTGGCCCAGCGCCTGCGGCGCGGACGGCTGGGCCGCCGTCGACCGGACCGCGCCGCTGCTCGCGGCGGCCCGCGACGCGGGTGCGCCGGTGATCTACTTCCACCAGACTCCGGCGCGGTACGGCCGCTGGAACCGGAAACCCAAGCCGGCGCTCGCCCCGCGCGCCTCCACGGTGGACCCGAACGCCATCGTGTCCGAAGTGGAGCCCGGGCCGGACGACATCGTGCTGGCGAAGATCGGGCCCAGCTGCTTCCACGGCACCCCGCTCGACACCGTCCTGAGGATGGGCGGCCACGACACGCTGCTCGTGGTCGGCGAGGCCACCAGCGGCTGCGTGCGTTCGACCGTGGTCGACGCGTGCAGTCGGGGCTACCGGATCGGTGTCGTCGGCGACTGCTGTTTCGACCGGTTCGAGGCGTCGCACTGGCTCAGCCTGTTCGACCTCGACCAGAAGTACGCGGACGTGATCACCGCCGACGCGGCGATCGACCATTTCCGCCAGACCTCGCGAAGGACAGTGGCATGAGCGACCCGGACCTGCGCACGTGGCTGGCCGAAGCCGAGGCCGCCGGGGAGCTGCAGACGGTCGAAGGCGCCCACTGGGAGCTGGAGATCGGCGCGCTCTCCCAGGTCAACTACCGGCGCGGCCAGCCCAAGGCGCTGATGTTCGACGGCATCAAGGACTACGCGCCGGGCCTGCGGGTGCTGTCCGGCTCGGTCAGCAACCCGCGGCTGCTCGGCTCCGTGCTCGGGCTGGGCTGGGACAACACCGACGAGGACCTGGTCGAGGCGCTGGCGGTCAAGCCGGGGGAGTGGATCGAGCGGGCCGGTGACCACAAGGCCGTCACCGTGGAGGACGGGCCACTGCTGTCCAATGTGGATGACGAGGTCGATCTGCTGAAGTTCCCGGTGCCGCGTTGGCACGAGGGCGACGGCGGCCGCTACATCGGCACCGGCTGCGCGGTGGTCACCCGCGACTACGACACCGGGCGGATCAACCTGGGCGCGTACCGGATGCAGGTGCAGGACGAAGGCCGGTCGGCCAGCGTCAACATCGAAGCCGGCAAGCACGGGGCCCAGCACCTGCGCCGCTGGTTCGAGGCCGAGGGCCGGGCGCCGATCGCCGCGTCGCTCGGGCACCACCCCGCGTACCTGGTGGCGGCCGGCGTCGAGGTGCCCGGCGACGTCTCGGAGTACGACTACGTCGGCGCGATGTTCGGCGCCCCGGTGCGGACGGTGGCCGGCCTCGCGACCGGGCTGCCGCTGCCGCACGACGCCGAGATCGCGATCGAGGGCTGGGTGCGGCCGGACGACAAGCGCCCCGAGGGCCCGTTCGGCGAGTGGACCGGCTACTACTCCGGCTCCCGCGACCCGATCCTCACGATCGACGTCGAGAAGGTGTACTACCGCGACAACCCGATCCTGCTCGGCGCCCCGCCGGGCAAGCCGCCGCACGACTACTCGTACATGCGCACGGTGATGAAGTCGGCGATCATCACGGACTCGCTGCGCAAGACCGGATTGCCCGGCCTGCGGGGCGTCTGGGCGCACGAGGCCGGCGGCGGGCGGTCGCTGCTGATCGTGGCGATCGAGCAGCGCTACCCCGGGCACGCCCGGCAGGCCGCGTACCTCACGGCGCAGCTGCCGAGCGCGGCCTACATGAACCGGTTCACGGTCGTCGTGGATCACGACGTCAACCCGCGTGACCTCGGCGAGGTGATGTGGGCGATGTGCGGGCGGACCGATCCGTCGCTCGACATCGAGGTGATGAAGCGGACGTGGGGCAGCCGCGTCGACCCGCTGACGCTGCCCGGCGAGATCGCGTTCAACAGCCGGGCGATCATCGACGCCTGCCGCCCGTACGAGCGGCTGGGCGACTTCCCGGCTGTCGCGGAGTCCAGCCCGGAGCTGGTCGCGTCGGTGAGCCGGCGTTGGCCCGAGGTGCTCGGCTAGTGACCGCCACCGGCGTCCCGGATCTCCGGCGGGAGCTGCTGTTCACGGCGCTGGGCGGGGTGGAGGGCGGCTCCTCGCTGGCGTTCACGATCTTCCAGGAGATCGCGGTCGGCATCGTCGAGGGGCGGCTGCCGCCGGGCCACGAGGTCAACTCGGCCGAGCTGGCCCGGCGGTTCAGCACCAGCCGGACCCCGGTGCGGGAGGCGCTGCTGCTGCTCGAACGGGAGTCGCTGGTGATCATCCCGCCGCGCCGCCGGCCGTACGTGTCCCCGGTGCACATGGCCCAGGTGCGGGAGGTCTACGAGATCCGCGCCAGCCTGTACGCGCTGGTCAGCGAGCTGCTGGTGGCCCGCGCGACCGACGAGGAGATCGACGGCCTGCGGGCGTGGCAGGGCCTGCTGGCGGCGGACGCGGAGGCGGGCGACGTCGACGCGTACTTCTGGCACAACGTCGGCTTCCGCAACGCCGAGTCGAGCCTGGCCCGCAACGGCGAGCTGCAGCGCCGGCTCGGCTCGCTGGGGCTGCAGATGCACCGGTTCCGGCACCTGAGCCTGTCGCTGCCCGGCCGGCTGCTGCACTCGGTCGCCGACCACGAGCGCCTGGTCAACGCCTACGCCGACCGCGACGCCGACCTGGCGGCGGCGGTGAGCCGGTCGCTGGTGATGCGGGGGTACCGGGCGATCGAGCGGTCCGGCCTAGTCTGAGTCCAGACCGGACCATCCGGACGCCTCGATGGCCTGCAGGCCCCTCATGATGATCGAGCGGGTCAGGGCGGCGGCCAGCGTCGCGTCCCGGTCGGCGTAGGCGGCGAGCAGCCGCTCGTGATCCTCCACGGAGCGGTCCAGCCGCCCCGGCAGCGACAGGCTGACGTGCCGCAGCTGCAGCGTCCGCAGCCCGAGCGAGCTGAGCAGCCGGGTCAGCTGCCGGTTCCCCGACACCTCCGCCTCGGCCTGGCGGAACGTGACGTTGTGCCAGAAGTACGCGTCGACGTCGCCGCGCGCCGCATCGTCGCGCAGGTGGCCCTGCCAGACGTGCAGCACCTCGAGGTCCTGGTCGTCAGCGTTGCTGACGATCAGCTCGCTGACCAGCGTGTGCAGGCTCGCCCGGATCTCGTAGAGCTCCCGCGCCTGGGTGAGCGTGACCGGCGCGACCCGCGGCCGGCGGCGGGCCGGGACGTCGACGAGGCCCTCGCGCTCCAGCGTCAGCAGTGCCTCCCGCACCGGCGTGCGGCTGCTGCCGTAGCGCTTCGCCAGCTCGACCGAGTTGACGTCGGCGCCCGGCGGCAGCGTGCCGTCGATGATCTGCCGGGCCAGGTCCTCCACGATCCGGTCCACGAGCGAGACGTCGGTGCGCCCGTCGCGCAGCATCTGGCGCAGCACGTCGCTGCCGGGCCGGTCGCCGTTCTCCGGCACGGTCAAGAGTTCTCCTGAGGGTCGGTGGCCGCCGTTACCGACCGCAATACTTCCAGCATCTGAGTCGCGGCTGGGGGATGACGCGCGTCCAGCAACCGCACGGCCGCGATGCGCCGCCGGGGCGTGGCGCCGGCGATCGGCACGGCGACCACGTCCGGCCGCTGCGCGATGAGCGCCAGCCGCGGGGTCGTTCCGATGCCGATCCCGGCCGCGACCAGGCCCTGCACCGACAGGTAGTCCTCGGTGACGAAGCCGATCCGCGGCTCGAACCCGGCCAGCCGGCACAGCGTCGTGAACGCCTCGTCGTAGGGCGGCTGGTGACTGCGGACCACCCACGTCTCGCCGGCCAGCTCCCGCAGCTCCACCTCGGACTCCCCGGCGACGGGGTGGTCCAGCGGCACCAGCACGCACAGCGGGTCGTCGGCCAGGTGCACCCACTCGACGTCGGCGGGCACCGTGCGCGGATCGAAGTCGTAGTCCCAGACCAGGCCGAGGTGGATCGACCCGTCGCGCAGCGCGGCCGTCATGTCGGAGGCGTGCGCCGACCGCAGCACGATCTTCGTGTCCGGGTAGCGGCGCTGGTACTCGCGGACGACCCGGGGGATGAGGTCGGCGCCGGCTGTCGGGAACGCGCCGAGGCGCACCGACGACTGCTGCGCCTTGAGGTCCAGCATCTCCTGCTCGATGGTGGCGATCGTCCCGAGCAGCCCGGTGCTGCGCTCGGCCAGGAGCCTGCCCGCCTCCGTGAGCTCGATGCCGCGGGGGCCGCGGATCATCAGCGGCACGCCCAGCTGGCGTTCCAGCAGCGCCATCTGCTGGGAGACGGCGGAATGCGTCATGAACAGCGCCTCGGCGGCCGCGGTGAACGAGCCGTGCTCGGCCACCGCCGAGAAGATCCGCAGCCGCCGCGCCTCCAGCACCCCGGCCCCTTCCGCCCCGCTCCGACCCGCCGTTGGCTCAGCCCTTCCGCAATCGCCCCGGTCCTCGCCCTACCGCCCGGCCACCAGGTCCGCGGGCTCGGCCTGGTTCAGCTCGCCGTCCCACGGCTCCGGCGCGAACTCCGATAATCCCACCCGCGCCAGCGCGCGGCGAGCCGTGTAGTCGACGAGGTCGTCGACCGTGTGCGGGCGGCGGTAGAACGCGGGCACCGGCGGGGCGACGATCGCACCGGCCTCCGTCACGGCGACCATCGACCGCAGGTGCCCGAGGTGCAGCGGCGTCTCGCGCACCATCAGCAGCAGCGGTCGGCCTTCCTTGAGGCAGACGTCGGCGGCGCGGCTGACCAGGTCGTCGGTGTAGCCGGTGGCGATGGCCGACAGCGTCTTGACCGAGCAGGGCGCGACCAGCATCGCCGCGACCGGGAACGAGCCGGACGCGATCGCCGCGCCGATCTCCCCGGGCCGGTACGTGACATCGGCGAGCATGCGGACATCGGCCACCGTGAGGTCGCATTCGTGGCGCAGTGTGAGGATGCCGGCCTTGGACAGCACGAGGTGCGTGCGAAACTCGGGGCGCTCGCGCAGAAGTTGCAGGATGCGCACGCCCAGACACGCTCCGCTGGCGCCGGTGATCGCCACCACCACGTTCCGGATCTCCGTCACGGCGGCCGCCTTTCCCGTGTGGACTCGTCCGGACATCGCAGCACGAACCCGCGCCGGGCGCGAGGGTTGGCGCTGTTAGAAGTCCTTACCGGTGCTGCCAGGAAAGCGCGCTGGTCCGCCGGGCCGCGTCAACTTAGCGTCGGGGCAACCGAATCGACCGGCGGAGGTGAGTCGGACGGAAGTCCTCGACACGCATGCCCACATCGTGCCGCGTTCGCTGCTGATCGCACTCGAGAAGACCGCATCCGCGGGATTCTCGGCCCGTCGCACGGATTCCGGCTGGGTGGTCGCGGTGCCCGGCGCCGGCGACACCCGTCCGATCGGCGCGCGGATGACCGAGGCCGGGCCGCGTGCCGCCTGGTTGAGCGACACCGGCGTGACCCGCCAGATCCTCTCGCCGTGGCTGGACGTTCTGGCCACGCCGGCGGCCGGCCGCGACTGGGCACGCACGGTCAACGACGCGATGGCCGAGTCGGCGGCCGAGCAGGGGACCGTCGCGTTGGCCTCGGTGGACACCGACGACGGCGACCGTGCCGCGGACGACCTTCTGGAGGCGTGGAAGCGCCCGGAGTTCGCCGGGCTGCTGCTGAACACCGACCCGCCGTCCGGACCGGCCTTGCACGAACCCGCGTTCGATCCATTGTGGACGGTGGCGGCGAGCGAGGGGATCCCGGTCGTGCTGCACCCGCCGACCTGCGGGCCGTCCGGGGACCTGACGTCATTGGGCACGATGGGCAACGTGCACGGGCGGTTGATCGACAACACCGTCGCGGTCACGAAGCTGATCCTGGCCGGCGTGCTCGACCGACACCCCGGCTTGCCGCTGGTTCTGGTGCACGGCGGCGGTTTCCTGCCGTACCAGGCCCATCGCCTCGACGGCGGCTACCGCACCAAGGAGGCCTTCGCCGTTACGCTCGACCGTGAGCGGCCGTCCGCGTACCTCGGCGACTTCCGCTACGACACGGTCGGCTTGTCCGGCCCGTCGATAGCGTTCCTGGCCGGGCTCGTCGGGGCGGACCGGGTGCTGCTCGGCAGCGACTTCCCGTTCGCACTGGGCGATCCGCAGCCGGTGCGGACGGTCCGTGACAGCGGTCTCGACGATGTCGCCGTCGAGAAGGTCCTGCACGGCAACGCCGACACGCTGTTCCGGAGGCCCGCATGACCGCCGGTCCGCTGGCCGTCCGCCGCCGCGGTGTGGGGGAGCCGCTGGTGTTGCTGCATCCATTGGCGCTGTCCGGGGAGCTCTGGACCCCGCTCGCCGAGGCGCTGTCCGACGAGTTCCAGGTGTTCGCCCTCGACCTGCGCGGACACGGCGACAGCGCATGGGACGGCAAGCCGTTCACCATCTCCGACCTCGCCGACGATGTCGGCCGCACGCTCGACGCCCTGGACCTGCCGTCGGCGAGCCTGCTCGGGCTGTCGATGGGCGGCAGTGTCGCCGTCGACTTCGCCGGCCGCTTCCCGGAACGGGTCCGCTCGCTCGTGCTGGCCGACACCACCGCCTGGTACGGCGACGACGCCGCCACCGCGTGGGCGGAACGGGCGCGGAAGGCCGTCACCGTGCCGCGGGCGAACCAGCTGCGGTTCCAGGTCGACCGCTGGTTCTCGCCGGAGTTCGCCGAGACCCACCCGGAGGACGTCGACCGCGTGGCCAAGATCTTCCTGCGAACCAACAGCGAGGCCCACGCGGCGGCATCGATCGCCATGGGGGCCATGGACTCCCGGCCGCTGCTGCCGGCGATCACCGCACCCACGCTGGTCATGGTGGGCCAGCTCGACTACGCGACCCCGCCGTCCATGGCCCGCACCCTCGCCGACGGCATCGCTGGCGCCGAGCTGGAGATCCTGCCCGGCCTACGGCACATGTCGCTCATCGAGCGGCCGGCGCTGGCCGACCTCGTCCGGCAGCACCTGCGTCGCGTGACGGAGACCCGATGAAACCCGCACCCTTCACCTATCACGCGCCCCGTGAGCTCGACGAGGCCCTGGACCTGCTGCGCCAGCACGGCGACGAGGCGAAGGTGCTGGCCGGCGGGCAGAGCCTGATGCCGATGCTCAACTTCCGGCTGGCCCGCGTCGAGCACCTCGTCGACATCAACCGCCTCGGCGAGCAGTGGGGCACGCCGACGTTCGGCGCTGAGACGATCACCATCCCGGCGCTGGTCCGGCAGCGGCAGCTGGAACGCTCCGCCGACGCCGCACGGCTGCTGCCGGTGCTCACCGAGGCCCTGCACAACGTCGCGCACCCGCAGATCCGCAATCGCGGCACGATCTGCGGCAGTCTTGCGCACGCCGATCCGGCCGCCGAGCTGCCGAGCGTGCTCACCGCACTCGACGCCCGGTTCACACTCGCGTCGGCCCGTGGGGTGCGGACGCTGCCGGCGCGGGACTTCTTCCTGTTCCACCTCACCACCGCGCTGGAACCGGACGAGCTGCTGCTTGAGGTGAGCTTCGACCGGCCGGGGCCCAACCAGTTCTCCGCGTTCCGCGAATTCGCCACCCGCCGCGGCGATTTCGCGCTGGCCGGCGTCGCCACGGTGTGCGAAGTGGACAGTGCGGGCGTGGTGACGGCCTGCCGGCTGGTGGCGGCCGGGGTTGCCCCGACGCCACAGCGGTTGACCGAAGCGGAGGCGCTGGTCGTCGGCCACCGGCTCGGGCCGGAGTTGGCCGAGGCCGCCGGGGCGGCGGCCGGGGCCCAGACCGAGCCGACCGGCGACATCCACGCGAGCGCCGAATACCGTGCGCGGCTGACCGGCGTGCTGGTCAAGCGGGCACTGGTCGACATCACGGAGAAGGCCCATGGCTGACCACACTCTCAGCGTCACCGTCAATGGCGAGTCATACGACGAAGCCGTCGACGCGCGCATGACCCTGGCCGACTTCCTACGCGAGAGGCTGCGCCTGACCGGCACCCACGTCGGCTGCGAGCACGGCGTCTGCGGCGCCTGCACGGTGATCGTCGACGGCGTCGCGGCGCGGTCGTGCCTGATGCTGGCCGTGCAGACGGACGGTGCTGTCGTCGAAACTGTCGAGGGGCTGGCCGTTGACGGCGAGCTGTCGCCGTTGCAGCAGGCGTTCAAGCGTAATCACGCGCTGCAGTGTGGGTTCTGCACGCCTGGGTTTCTGATGAGCGTGACGGCCGCGCTGCGGGAGGACAACGTTCGCGACGAGGACGACGCCCGCGAGGTGTTGAGCGGCAACATCTGCCGCTGCACCGGCTACAGCGGGCTTGTCCGGTCCGTTGTGGACGTCGCGAAGGGACGGTCCGATGAGTGAGACGATGATCGGCGCACGGCTGGCGCGGCGTGAGGACGAGCGGCTGCTCACCGGTCGCGGCCGGTATCTCGACGACCTCGACCTGCCGGACGCGCTCGCGGCGGCATTCCTGCGTTCCCCGCACGCACACGCCCGGATCACCGCCTTCGACGCCACCGAGGCCCTCGCGCTGCCCGGGGTCGTCGCCGTGTTCTCCGGCGCCGACCTGGCGGAGATCCAGAAACCGTTGGCCCCCAAGGTGCTGCATCCCGAGCTGCGCGACTACCCGCGGCTGCCGATGCCGCCGGAGGAACTGCACTACGTCGGCGAACCCCTCGCCGTCGTGATCGCCGAGTCGCGGTACGTCGCCGAGGACGCGCTCGAACTGATCGAGGTCGACTACGAGGTGCTGCCGGCGGTCGGCTCCACCGCCATCGCGCTGCGGCCGGGCGGACCGCTCGCGCACTCGGGTGACGAGTCCAATGTGGCCGTGCTGCTCAGCCAGAAGGCCGGTGACGCGGAGGAAGCGCTGCGTACCGCGCCGCACACGCTGAGCGAGGAGTTCTTCCTGATGCGCGGCGGCGGCCACTCGATGGAGCCGCGGGCCGTCGCCGCGCGGTTCGAGCCGGCGACCGGCCAGCTGACCATCTGGGACACCACCCAGTCGCCGCACTACGCCCGCCAGCAACTGTCCATGATCTACGAGATGGCCGAGGACGACCTGCGGGTCATCGCCCCGTCGGACGTCGGCGGCGGATTCGGCCCGAAGGCCCAGTTCTACGGCGAAGAGGTCGTCATCCCGTGGGTGGCCAAGAAGCTGCGGCGCGCGGTCAAGTGGGTCGAGGACCGGCAGGAGAACTTCGTCTCGGCGATGATGGAACGCTCGCAGACGCACCGGATCGAGGTCGGGTTCGACGACGACGGCCGGCTGCTCGCGGTCAAGGACGTGATCGAGCACGACCAGGGCGCGTACTGTGCCGGTCTGCAGGTTCCGTCGATCACGACGTCGACGGTGCCCGGCCCGTACAAGGTCCCGAACATCGCGATCGAACTGCGGGCCTGCTACACCAACATGGTCCCGACCTCGTCGGTGCGGGGTGCGGGCCGGCCGCAGGCGGTGTTCGTGATGGAACGGATGATGGACCGGATCGCCGCGCACCTGGGCCTCGATCCGGCCGAGGTGCGGCGGCGCAACCTGATCCAGGCCGACGAGTTCCCGTACCAGGTGGGTATCACCTTCCGCGACGGCAGCCCGCTGACCTACGACAGCGGCGATTTCCCGGCCCTGCTCGAGGGAACCCTGGAGCGCATCGGCTACGACGAGGCCCGCCGCGAGCAGGCTCGGTCGCGCGCTGAAGGCCGGTATGTCGGCATCGGTCTGGCCGTGTACGTGGAGGGCTGCGGGCTCGGTCCGTACGAGGGGGCGAAGATCCGTCTCACCAACCGGGGCCGGATCCTCGTGACGCTGGCCGCGGCCGGGCAGGGGCAGGGCTACGAGACGGTCTACGCCCAGATCGCCGCCGACGGGCTCGGGCTCGGCATGGAGCACATCGACGTCACCACCGGCGACACCGCGCGGATTCCGTTCGGGCAGGGCACCTTCGCCTCACGCATCACCGCCACCTGCGGTCCCGCCGTGTTCGACGCCGCCAAGCAGATGCGGGCCCGGCTGCTCGACACCGCCGCCGTCCTGCTCGGCTGTGATCCGTCCGAAGTGGACTTCGCCGACGACTGCGTGTGTTTGGGCGGCGACCGGGAGAAGTCCGTGTCGCTGCAGCAACTCGCACAGGTCGCCAACATCGGCAAGCACGGCATCACGCTGCCCCGTGGGGTGAAGGCCGGCCTCGAAACCGCCAGCTACTTCTCGCCCGAGCGGGCCGCCTACGCCAGCGGCGCTCATGCCGCCATGGTCGAGGTCGATCCGGAGACCGGTGGGATCACCATCCTCAAGTACGTCATCGGCCACGACTGTGGCACCGTGATCAATCCGCTGCTCGTCGACGGGCAGGTGCTCGGCGGGTTCGCCCACGGGCTCGGCAACGCCATGTACGAGGAGGCCGTCTACGACGACGAGGCCACGCCGCAGGCCACGAGCTACCTCGACTACGCGCTCGTGTCGTCCGCCGAGGTGCCGCCGGTCGAGCTCTTCCACATCCAGACGCCGAGTCCGCTCAATCCGCTCGGCGCCAAGGGGGCGGGGGAGGGCGGCACCGTCCCGCCACCCGCCGCCATCGCCAACGCCGTCGAGGACGCCCTCCGCCCGCTGGGAGTTCGCGTGACCCGCGCCCCCGTCACCCCCGCCCGCATCGCCGACGCCGTCGCCGCCGCTCATGGCTCGGAGGCCTCCGCGTCTTCCACCTCGCCCGGCGCCGACGCCGGAGGAAAGGCCCCCTGATGATCATCGAGAACTCCTTCGAGGTCGCCGCCGACCCCGACGAGGTGTACCGGTTCCTCCAGGACGCCCACAACGTCGCGGCCTGCTTCCCCGGGGCCGAGCTGGTCGAGGACCTCGGCGACGACGCGTACAAGGGCAAGGTCAAGATCAAGGTCGGCCCCGTCACCGCCGCCTACCAGGGCGTGGCCAAGGTCGTCGAACGCGACCCCGCCGCTCGCACTGCCGTGCTCATGGCCGAGGGCAAGGACACCCGCGGCGCCGGCACCGCCAAGGCCCGGGCCACCATGCGCGTCACCCCCGCCGGTTCCGGCGCTTCCGTCGTCCTGGCGACCGACCTGGCCATCTCGGGAAAGCTGGCGCAGTTCGGCCGCGGCATCATGGCCGACGTCTCCGGCCGGATGGTCGGGGAACTGGCGAGCCGGGTGCGGGACCGGATCGAACACGGCGATTCCGCCGCGACACCGACCGCGCCTCCCGCCGGGCAATCCGCGGCGGCACCTTCGACCGCCGCGCCTTCCAAGGCCGCGTCGTCGACCAACGGGCAATCCGCGGCGGCGTCAACTACGGCGGCACCTTCCACCGCCGCGCCTTCCAAGGCCGCGTCATCCACCGCCGGGCAATCCACGGCGGCGTCAACCACGGCAGCGCCTTCGACCGCCGTGTCGTCCACCGCCGCGCCATCTACCGCCGGGCAATCCGCCGCCGGGCCATCGCCTGCCGCGCCGGCCACCGACGGTGTCCCGCCGTTGAAGGCGTCCGTGCTGTTGCGCATCGTGCTGGCCGGAATCCTCGAACGGTGGGCCGCCCGCCTCCGCGGCGCCAGACCCGTCAGCTGACCTTCATTCCCGCAGGAGTGCACATGGCCGTTCGCAGCACCGTCGACGCTCCCGTCTCCGTGTTCGACGTCGGCATCGACGACAAGGTCCGCGTGTCGAGCGCGGTCGGGTTGGGGATACAGAACATCCTCGGCATGGCGGGGCTGCTGATCTTCCCCGCGCTGATCGGCACGGCGTTCAAGCTGTCGGCGGGGGACACCGCCTACCTGTACGGCGTCACGTTCATGACGTCGGGGCTGGTGGTGATCCTGCAGTCGGTGCTGCTGCTGCGATTACCGATCATCCAAGGGCCGTACGCGGGATCGCTGGCGGCGTTGTTGGCCGTCGGCCATGGCCCGGGCGGGCTGGGAGCGGCGTTCGGGTCGATGACCGTCGCGGGGCTGATCTGGTGTGTCCTGGCGGTGCCGGCGCGGCGGTTCGGGCCGGTGGCCTACCTGGCCCGGTTCGTCCGGGACCCGATCATCTGCGGCGTGCTGGTGTTGACCCTGGCGACGCAGCTGACCAGCACGGCGTTGCCGAACTGGATCGGCACGCCGAACAGTCCGGGATTCCCCTGGGTGAACGTGGTGGCGGGTGGGGTGGCGGCGGCGTTGGTGATCGCGTTGACGTTGCTGCCCAAGGGAACGCTGCTGAGACGAGGGGCGGTGCTGGTGGCGGTGATCGCGGGCACGTTGGTGTACGCGCTGCTCGCGCCGACCAGCTTCGCGGCGGTGGGGGAGAACCTCGGTGTGACGGTGCCGACGCCGTTTCCGTTCGGGTTCGCGGTGCGGGGCGACCTGGTGCTGATCTTCTTTGTCACGCTGCTGCCGGCGGTCGCGGAAAGCATTGCGACGTACGACATCGTGGCCCGATGGGGCGGCCAGGAGCTGTCGGGGCACCGGGTGGCCCAGGGCGTGTTCGGCGAGGTGCTGGGCAGCACGGTCGGCGCGGTCTTCGGCGGCATGTCCACCCTGGCCTACCCGGACAACATCGGCCTGCTGCGCGTGACGAAGGTCGGCTCCCGCTACGTCACCCTGGCCACCGGCGTCATCCTGCTGGTGCTCGGTGGCCTCGGGCCGTTCGACCGGCTGCTGCAGGCGATCCCGCTACCCGTGCTGGCCGCGGCCGGGACAGTCCTGTTCGGCGTGCTGTTCGCCAGCGCGATCGACGTGCTCTCGGACGTGCACTGGTCCCGCGACAACCTGATTCTGGTCGGCTTCCCGTTCATCACGTCGATCGGCGGGCTGTTCGTGCCCGCGTCGACGCTCAACGCGATGCCGACCGTGGTTCAGCTGGTCCTGGGCCAGCCGCTGATCCTCGGCACGGTGCTGCTGGTGGTCCTGAAGCTGGCGTTCACCCTGCGCCGGGACTGAACGGTCACCGCTTGCGCAGCCGCCGCACCGCGTCCTTGACGCGCTGCTGGTTCTTCGGGTCACGGGCGGCCCGCTTGACCTGCTCGGTCAGCTTGCGGCCCTGCGGACTGCGCAGGAAGTCCGACACCCGCTGCCAGATGGACGCCATGGCCCGCTCCTCTCCGGTGCTGTTCGCCCCCTTTGTCCCCATTATCGCGCCGGCCGAAACCTGCCGCCGTAGGCTACCGCCATGATCTCGAGCACGGCGGCGGACGTCTCTGCGGCGCTCGCGGCCGTCGCCGACCCGGGCGCGGTCGATGCGAGGGCGCGGTTCTTCGGCGCGCAGCCCGGCGGCTACGGCGAGGGCGACCGGTTCCTCGGCGTCTCGGTGCCCGACCAGCGGCGCGTCGCCCGCCGGTTCGCCGGCCTCGAGCTCCCCGAGATCCACGGGTTGCTGACGACCGGCGCCCACGAGGAGCGCCTGACGGCGTTGTTCATCCTGGTGCTCAGGTTCGCCAAGGCGGACGAGGCCGGCCGGGCCGAGATCATCGAGCTGTACCTGGCGAACACGGCCGCGGTGAACAACTGGGACCTGGTCGACTCGTCGGCCTTCCAGCTGCTGGGGGAGTGGCTGGTGGACCGTGACCGCGCGGTGCTGGACGAGCTGGCGGGATCGCGGTCGCTGTGGGAGCGGCGCATCGCGATCATCGCCACCCTCGCGTTCATCCGACGCGGCGATCCGGGCTGGACCCTGCGGCTGGCCGACAAGCTGGTCGACGATCCGCACGACCTGATCCACAAGGCCGTCGGTTGGATGCTGCGCGAGGTCGGCATCCGCGACCGCGACGCCGAGCTGCGGTGGCTGGTCCGGCACCAGAAGACGATGCCGAGGACCATGCTCCGCTACGCCATCGAGAAGTTCGAGCCGGAGCTGCGGCGAGCCTTCCTCACCGGGACGGCCTAGACACCGCAGGTCGACGGCGCGCCGAACGCGAGCGGGACTCCGACCCGACCTTTCTTCACGACGTGACGTTACAGCGTTGTTTCACTTGACCGATTCAACGCCCGGTCACCTCTTGTCAGCGGGCAAACCGATCTTTTACAGTCTGCCTAGTTAGGAAAGTTTCTTTACTGTTTACCCTAAATTCATCCGACCTCCGCCGCCGGCCCCCGCTACCTCCAAGGTTCCCCGAAGGAGTGCGACGTGCCGTTCACCCGCCCACCGCTCACCGGCCTGCGACCACTGCGCAGGCTCGCCCCCGTCATCGCCGCCGCCATCGTCCTGCCCTCGGCGGCGATCGCCGCGGCGGCCGCCAGCCAGGCCGACGATGTCCTGCTCTCCCAAGGAAAACCGGTCGCCACCTCCACCGTCGAGAGTTCCTCGTACGCCGGCTCGAAGGCGGTCGACGGCAGCGGCACCACCCGCTGGGCCAGCATCGAGGGCGCCGACCCGCAGTGGCTGCGGATCGACCTCGGCCAGGCCGCCACCGTCCACCGCGTCGTCCTCAACTGGGAAGCCGCGTACGCCAAGCAGTACCGCATCGAGATCTCCGACAACGGCACCGACTTCACCACGGTGACCACCGTCGACGACGGTGACGGCAAGACCGACGACCTCAGCGGCCTCAACGCCCACGGCCGGTACGTGCGCGTCGTCGGCGTCACCCGGGGCACGAGCTACGGCTACTCGCTCTGGGAGGCACAGGTCTACGGCCTCACGGACGCCGCAGGCGACCACCAGGCGCCGACCACGCCGACCGGTCTCACCGCCGGGGAGACCACCGCCACCAGCGTCGCCCTGAGTTGGAACGCGGCCTCCGACAACGTCGCCGTCGCGGGCTACGACATCCTGCGCAACGGCACGGTCGTGGCCTCCAGCGACGACCCGTCCTACACCGACATCGGCCTGGCGTCCGACACCGCCTACACCTACTCCGTCCGCACTCGGGACACCGCCGGGAACCTGTCCCCGGCCGGCGCCCCGATCACCGTGAAGACCAAGGCCGGCGGCAGCGGCGCGTTCATCCTGGCCGCGGCCGGCGACATCGCCGAGCAGTGCACCGCCAGCGACTCGGACTGCGCCCACGTCAAGACGGCCAAGCTGGTCGACCAGATGAAGCCGGCCGCGGTGATCACCATGGGCGACAACCAGTACGACAACGCCCACCTGTCGGACTACAAGAACTACTACGACAAGACGTGGGGCAAGTTCAAGAGCATCACCCACCCCGTCCCCGGCAACCACGACACCTACGACTCCCCGAAGTACAACGGCTACGACAAGTACTTCGGCGACATCGGCAAGCCCGACGGCAAGCGCTACTACAGCTGGAACATGGGCAACTGGCACTTCGTCGCCATCGACTCCAGCGCCTTCATGACGCACGACGACTTCGCCCCGGACTCCACCGGGTCGGACGAGCTGGCCTGGCTGAAGCAGGACCTGGCCAACAACACCAAGGGTTGTGTCGCCGCGTACTGGCACCACCCGCGGTGGAGCTCCGGCGACCACGGCGACAACAAGGACAGCATCGAGCTGTGGAACATCATGGTGGACAACAAGGTCGACCTGGTCCTCAACGGGCATGACCACGACTACGAGCGGTTCATCCCGCAGAACGCCAGCGGAAAGTCGGACAAGAACGGCCCCGTCGAGATCGTCGGCGGCTCCGGCGGCGCCGACCTCTACAAGCTGGGCACGAAGCACGCCACGACCGCGAAGCTGCTGAAGACCTACGGCGTCCTGAAGCTGTCGATGACGGACAGCACGTTCCAGACGCAGCTGATCGGCGTCGACGGCAAGACCCTGGACAGCAGCCCGACCTACACCTGCCACTAGGAGCCGGCATGTACATCGCGGCAAGCCGTACCTCGGACCTGGCGGCCGGGACGGAACGGAAACCGGCGCTGCGGCGGGTCGCCGCCAACGTCGTCGCGCTCGGCCTGGTCAGTCTGGTCACCGACGTGTCGTCGGAGATGGTCACCGCCGTCCTCCCGCTCTACCTGGTGCTCGGCCTCGGCCTGAACCCCTTGCAGTTCGGGTTGCTGGACGGGCTCTACGCCGGCGCCACCGCGGTCGTGCGGGTGCTCGGCGGCCACCTCGCCGACCGGTGGCGGCGGCTGAAGACGGTCGCCGGGTTCGGGTACGGCTTGTCCGCGGTGTGCAAGCTCGGGCTGATCGCGGCCGGCTCGTCGGTCGCGGCGATCGGCGTCGTGCTCGCCGCCGACCGGACCGGCAAGGGGCTGCGCACCGCCCCGCGCGACGCGCTGATCTCGCTCAGCAGCGAGCCCGACGCGCTCGGCCGGTCGTTCGGGGTGCACCGCGCTCTGGACACCGTGGGCGCCTTCCTCGGCCCGCTGGTGGCGATGGCGGTGCTCGCCCTGAGCCTGGGCAGCTACACCTCGGTGTTCTTCACCAGCTTCTGCATCGCGACGATCGCGGTGATGCTGCTGGTGCTGTTCGTCCGCGACCGCCCGGGCACGATGGACCGTGCCGCGGTGTCGCTCCGTGCGGCGATCGACCTGTTGCGCGCCAAGGATTTCCGAAGGGTGACGATCTGGGCGGCGTTGCTGGGCCTGGTGACCGTCGGGGATTCGTTCATCTACCTAGTGCTGCAACGGCGTTGGGACGTGGCGGCGACGTACTTCCCGTTGCTGCCGCTGGGCACCGCCGGGATCTACCTGCTGCTGGCCGTGCCGCTCGGCCGGCTGGCGGACCGGATCGGCCGGTGGCCGGTGTTCCTCGGCGGCCACGCCGCGCTGTGCGTGGCACTGGTGTTGCTGTGCGGTCCGCAGGCGGGGATCTGGCTCGCGGTGGTCGCTCTCGGCCTGCACGGGGTGTTCTACGCGGCCACCGACGGGGTGCTCATGGCCGCCGCCGGGCCGCTCGTGCCGTCGGGGCTGCGAGCGACCGGGTTGGCGGTCGTGCAGACCGGACAGGCGGTGGCGCGCATGCTGTCTTCCGTCCTGTTCGGACTGGCGTGGACGCTGTGGGACCTGCGACCGGCGGTGTTCGTCGCCGCCGGTTGCCTGGCCGTCGTCGCCCTCGCCGCCGCAGTCGTGAAGCCGGTGCGGCCATGAAGAAACTCGTTCTCGCCCTGACCGGCACGGTGGTGCTGGCCGCCGCGGCCGTCACGTACACCGTCAGCGCCCGGCCCGACGCCGCGGAGGCCGTGCCGGCGGCCCAGCTCACCCTCGCCCACGGCCAGCTGCTGTACCGCAACGTCTCCACCGGCCGCATCGCCTCGGTTCCGCTCACCGACCCGGGCGCGAAGCCGAAGCTCAGCGGTCTCAAGTGCGACCGGTTCGCGGTGGCGAAGCAGACGGCGGTGTGCCTGGCCGCGCGGCCGGGCACGCTCCCGGTCGAGACCGACGTCCTCGTCCTCGACGACCACCTCAACGTCCGACACACCGAGACCCTGCCCGGCACGCCGAGCCGCGCCCGGGTGTCCCCGGACGGCAAGCTCGTCTACTGGACGGTGTTCGTCACCGGGGACTCCTATGCCGCCACGGGATTCTCCACGCGGGCCGGAGTGTACGAAGTGGACACCGGAAGCCTGGTCAAGACGATCGAGGAGCTGCCGGTGCTCGTCGACGGCAGCCGGTACTTCGCGCCGGACGTCAACTACTGGGGCATCACCTTCGCCGCCGACGGCAACCGGTTCTACGCCACGCTCGGCAGCAAGGGCAAGACGTACCTCGTCGAGGGCGACTACGCGCACTTCCACGGGAAAGCCCTGCGCGAGAACGTCGAATGCCCGTCGCTGTCCCCGGACGGCACGCGGGTGGCGTTCAAGAAGAAGGTCGGCGACGGCGTCTGGCGGCTGTCCGTCCTCGACCTGGCGACGATGCGCGAGACCGAACTCGCCGAGAGGCGCAGCGTGGACGACCAGGCGCTGTGGCAGGACGATCACACTGTCCTGTATGGACTGGACAACGCCGTGTGGGCGGTTCCGGCCGATGGCTCCGGAGCTCCCCGTCGGCTGGCCGGGGATGCCGCCACTCCGGCCGTCACGGGGTGAAGAACACTGGTGGCCCTCGCGAGTCCGAGGGCCACCAGTGTCATCTACTGAGTCACCTCGAGGTAATCGAGGTTGGGTGTGCCGCCCGTGTTGGTCGAGGTGAGGCGGATCGTGTTCGACCCGCTGTTGACCTTCACGGTCGCGGTGGCGTCGTCCCAGGTGTCCCACGACGCCGTGGGCGGGAAGGACAACGTGCCCGCGGCCGTCCCGTCGACGGTCAGTGACGCCGTCCGATCCGTCGTCGTTCCGTTGGCGTAGTGGAACTTCACCGTGGCGTTCCCGTCCGCGTCGGCCTGCACGCCCGTCCACTCCGCGTAGGAACCGGTGGCATTCGTGGTGTTGCAGAAGCCGGTTCCCGAGAACCCGGCGTGATCGGAGTCGATCGTGCCCTGGCAGGTGGCGTCCTCCGCCTCGTACCGGTTGCCCGACGGCGGCGGCGTGGCGGCGCCCACGTAGTCGGAGCCGATCCACGAGTCGTCGATCCGCAGCAGCTTGGCGTGGGTGGAGTCGCTGGACGCCGCCCAGGTGCTGTCCACCTCCAGCTTCACGTAGCGGGCGTTGGCCGCCGGCACGTCGATGAACTGCACGCCGCGGTGGCTGGGCAGCGTGCCCTTGGCCACCGGGTTGCCCCAGTCGCTGCCGTTGGCGGAGACGTAGACCTTGTAGTCGCGGATGCGGGCCGACTGCTCGGTGCTGGACCGGGCGTAGCTGACCGAGTCCTCGCGCTGGTTGATCCCGAGGTACTGCACCCGCTTGGACGAACCGAGGTCGTAGGTCAGCGACACCGGCAGGGTCTTCTTGTTGTCCCAGTAGGTCAGGTAGTTGCCGTCGGCCGCGGCGGAAGCGGCGTGCCCGCTGGCCGACGCGGAGGCGCTCATCGTGTACGACGACGCCGGGTAGATGCCCGCCCGGCCGTGGGTCTCCACCCGGAACACCGTGTCGTACTTGTCCCAGCCGGAGATCCCGTTCAGCGTCAGGTAACCGTTGCCCTGAGAGAAGTCGACGGCGGCGCCGGTGCGGAAGTTGGTCACCCGCGTCACCTGGTACCCGTTGTCCCGCAACCGCAGTGTCGAGCCCGATGGCTTGGTGAGCACGTGGACGAACTGCAGGTCCGGGTTGGTCTTGCTGATCGTGGTGACGCCGTGCGAGCCGTCGTTCCAGAAGCCGGGTTGCAGGCCGCCGTACATGTAGCCGCCGCCCTCGGTCCCGTCGATCGAGCCCCAGATCTGGTCGAGGTAGCCGTCGAGGAAGTTGTTGTAGTCCAGCTGGTGGCTGGGGAACTTGCCGTTGACCATCGCGGTCTCGTCCATGAGCGACTTGATCGACGAGCCGGAGTTGGCGATGTAGCGTCCGACGTTGAGCGCGGTGTTCACCGTCGAGTCGGTGCCGGTGTACCACCAGGAGCCGGTGTCCGGCAGTTTGTAGTCGGCCTCGACCAGCCGCGGCGCCGCGGTCCACACCGCCTGCGGGTAGTCGTAGGACGGCGTCATGCCGGTCTTCTGCTCGTTGCTGACCATGTCCATGATCGGCGTGTCTTCGTTGTTGTTGCTCAGCGTGAAGCTCGGCCGGCGCTGGCGGATCTGCTCGTACAGCTTGTGGTCCAGCCAGTACTGGTTGTCGTTGTCGATCCAGAACCCGCCGAGGTCGGGATAGCGGTCCATGACCTCGAGGAAGTTGTCGTAGCTGAACTCGCCGAACCCGTCGCGGCTGGTCAGGTCGACGTTGTGGCCGGCGTAGCCGGAGAAGCCCTTGGAGTCCAGCCAGCTCTTGCCGGACGGCAGGCCCTCGCTCGACCACTGCGGGTCGTCGGTCATGTAGAGGATGGTCTTCATCCCGGCCTTCTTCGTGGCCGCGATCAGCTCGCCGAGGAAGTCGCGCTTGGTGTGGCAGCTGCCCGGGATCGCCGACGGCCATGGCCGCGCGTAGCCGAGTCTACTGTGGAACGTCGCGAGCACGATGTACTGCGTGTGCAGCTTCTTCGCCTCGGTGACCCAGTAGTCGGCGCTCCAGCCGCCCTTCGTGACATCGGACTCCCAGGCGTTGCAGTCCGTGTGCGCGGGCGCCGTTCGCTCGCCCCAGTGCAGGAACAGGCCCGCCTGGGAGGCGCGCAGGAACGCCTGGCGCGGGTCCTGCAGCTCGGCGTGTGCCACCGACGGCGTCGCCGCCGCCACCAGCCCCGCCGCGACGACCATCGCGGCTCCGTAGGCGAGCAGTCGCTTGCCCCAACTTCTTCGCATGGCTTCCTTCTCGTCGCTGAGGTGAAGACCGGGCGGCGATGGTGTCATCGCCGCCGTCGATTTCGGGGTCGGCCATGGCGACGTCGTCCGTGCAGGGGCTCCGCCATGGTGGACCTCCCACGATCGCGTGTGAGTCACAGCCTCGACCTGGGTCGGCGGCGCGCGACCGGGTCGCCCGTCGTCGACGGCCACGCGGCGGATAGTGGCCGATACATCGGATGTATGGGCGCTTTCAGGCGTCCATTACGCCCGCGAGGGTATGATTGATCGGACCTTCGTGTCAATCGTCCGCAGTCGATCGACTGTCCCTTGTGGATCGATGAGTGTCCTTCGCTCCGGCCGATGCCGTGATCGCTCCCGCCGAATCCGTTGATCTGAGCCATGTCGGCGTCGGAGTCGCCGGATTTGCTCGGACCACTCGACCACCCGACGGGGGACTGCGGCCTGCTCTGTTAGGCCGTCGGGTTGAGGCGGGCGAATCCCTCCTGCCGGTGATACGGGAAGTACGGGTAGGGGGCGGTCCGGGCGCTCGCCGCGTCGAGTCGGGCGATCTGGTCGTCGCCGAGTCGCCAGCCGACCGCGCCGAGGTTCTGCCGCAGCTGGTCCTCGTTCCGGGCGCCGATGATCACCGAGGCGACGGTCGGGCGGGTGAGCAGCCAGTTGATGGCGATCTGCGGCACGGCCCGGCCGGTCTCGGCGGCGATCTCGTCGAGCACGTCCACGACGTCGTACAGCAGTTCGTCGTCCACGGGCGGGCCGAAGTCGGCGGTGGCGTGTAGGCGACTGTTCTCGGGCAGCGGCCGGCCGCGGCGCACCCGGCCGGTGAGCCGACCCCAGCCGAGCGGGCTCCACACCAGCGCGCCGACGCCCTGGTCGCGACCCAGCGGCATGAGCTCCCACTCGTAGTCGCGGCCGACGAGCGAGTAGTACACCTGGTGCGCGACGTAGCGCGGATGATGGTGCTCGTCGGCCAGCGCCAGCGACTTCATCAGCTGCCAGCCGGCGAAGTTGGACACGCCGAGGTAGCGGACCTTGCCGGCGCGCACCAGGTCGTGCAGCGTGTCGAGCACCTCTTCGACCGGTGTGCCGGCGTCGAAGGCGTGCAGCTGGAACAGGTCGAGGTAGTCGGTGTCCAGGCGGCGCAGCGCGGACTCGACGGCGCGGATGAGCCGGGACCGGGACGAGCCGGCGTCGTTCGGGCCGTCCCCGGTGGGCAGGCTCGCCTTGGTGGACAACAACACCGCGTCCCGCCGGCCCCTGACGGCGGCGCCGAGCACCCGTTCGGACTCCCCGTCGGAGTACACGTCGGCGGTGTCGAACATCGTGACCCCGTTGTCCAGACAGATGTCCACCAGCCGCCGGGCCGCCTTCGCGTCGGCGTCGCCCCACGCCCCGAACAGCGGGCCGCGCCCGCCGAACGTGCCGGCCCCGAAACTCAGCGCCGGCACCTGTAGTCCCGACGCGCCGAGCCTGCGGTACTCCATGCCATCCACCCCTATCGGTATTGTGGTCCCGTTAGCACCGTAGCACGTTAAGGGGACTGGAGTACCGTTATGGCGGTCAGTCGGCCGGGCGGCCGGACGGCTCGGGTGCGCGCGGACGTCCTCCGCGCCGCCGGCGACCTGGTGGCGGAGCGGGGCTTTGCCCAGCTGGACCTGGCCGAGGTCGCGCGCCGGGCCGAGGTGGGGCGGACCACGGTGTACCGGCGCTGGGGAACGGCCATCGCGCTGGTCACCGATCTGCTCCTCGACATGGCCGAGCAGTCGTCGCCCCGTGCCGACACCGGTGACCTGGCCGAGGACCTGCGCGCCAATGCGCGGCTGGTGCAACGCACGCTGGCCGACGAGCGTCAGGGCGCTCTGTTCAAGGCCGTCATCGCCGCCGCGACCTGGGACGAGCAGGCGGCGACCGCGCTGCGGGGCTTCTACCGCACCCGTGTCGACGAGTGGGCCCCCTGCGTCGTCGCCGCGATCGACCGCGGCGAGCTGCCGGCCGGCAGCGACGCCAAGGCGGTGATCCGAGCCGTGTCGGCGCCGCTGTACTACGAGCTGCTGATCACCGGCCAGGTGCCGGACGAGCCGGCCGCCGATCGGGCCGCCCACGCCGCGTTCCTGGCCGCCCGGGCCGGCGCCTTCGTCGAGGCTCGCCCCGCTCGATCTTCCTGACCCCGCCGGACGATCCGCGCCGCTCCGGCGTGATCACGGCCCTCGGCGAGGTCGTCGCGGGGGTTGTTCAAGTGCCACTATCGGGGGTGACAGCCCACCGACGTCGAAGGGCCGGCATGACTATCCGACGCGTCGCCGTACTGGCACTGGCCGCGACCCTGCTGGTCAGCGCCTGCACCGCTGCCGGCGCGGGTGGCGGCCCCGCGCCCTCGGCCGCCGTACCGGCCGGACTGGTGCCGGTGCCCCTCACGGTGCCGGCGGGCATGGGCGGTGCGCCGCTGGACGAGGCGCGGCAGGTGCTCGTGCCCAGTGGCTGGACGATGGCGGTGTTCGCCCGGGTTCCGTCGGCCCGGCTCGCCGCGTGGGCGCCGGGCGGCACGCTGCTCGTGTCCGTGCCGGCCAACGGCACCGTTGTTCGACTCGTGCCGAACGGGCAGGGCCAGGCGACGGAGTCGGTGCTGCTGAAGGGCCTGAACCAGCCGCACGGTCTCGCGTTCGTCGGCTCCACCCTGTACGTCGCCCAGAGTGACCGCGTGGACAGCTACTCCTACGCTTCCGGCTCCGCCACCGATCCGCGGCCGGTCGTCGTCGGCCTGCCCGACGCCCGGAGCCCCGAGCTGGGCGGCAAGTACGCCCACGCGTTGAAGAGCGTCGCCGTGGGCCTGGACGGCTCCGTCTACGTGTCGGTCGGTTCCACCGGCAACATCTCCGCCGAGGACCTCAAGGCCACCCCGCCCCGGGCTTCCATCCTTCGCGTCCCACCCGGCGGCGGTTCCCCCACGCCCTTCGCCGTCGGCGTCCGCAACGGGACCGGCCTGGCCATCGCTCCCGACGGCGCCGTGTGGACCGCCGTCAACAACCGCGACAACATCCAATACCCCTTCGACCGCCCCTACGGCGACGCCTCCGGCTCGTCGCGGGGGCAGGTGATCCCCGACTACGTCCGTGACCACCCCGTCGAGCCCCTGGCCAAGCTCACCCAGGGCCGCAACCTCGGCTGGCCCTACTGCAACCCCGACGCCGACACCAACCCCGGCGTCAAGGGCAGCTCCCAGAACCCTTCCAACGCCCCCTTCACCCTTGACGTCGAGACCAACCCCGACGGCCACCTGCTCGACTGCTCGACCCTGCCCCGCGTCGAGCAGACCCTCGGCGGCCACTCCGCTCCCTTGGGCCTGTCCTTCGTCGACGGCGGCCTCCCGGGCGGCTATGCCCACGGTGCCCTGGTCGGCGTGCACGGCTCGTGGAACGCGTCCCCACCCCGTGCCCCCGAGGTCTCCTTCTTCCCGTGGGCCAACGGCAACCTGGGGCCGCAGCAGACCCTGGTCGGCGGCTTCCAGGCTTCCGACGGCTCTCGTTGGGGCCGCCCGGTCGCCGCCGTCATCGGCCCCGACCACGCCGTCTACATCACCGACGACGAGGCCGGCGCCGTCTACCGCCTGGTCGCGCCGCACTAGCGATCAAGCCGGCTGGCTGCTCTCCGTGGGCAGGCCCGCGGTGACCCAGTCCTCGATTCCCTCGCGGTACTTGTAGACGTTGCGGTAGCCGAGGTTGATCAGCTCGGCGCCGACGAGCTCGCTGTTGCGGCTACGAGCACCCGCTGCCGCCGAACGTGCACGTCACGGCGTTCATGGCGGACCCGACCGCCGTCCTGTTGCCCGAGAAGCATCCGTTGGCCGCGAAGGACATCGTCGAGCTCGGCGATCTGCGAGGCCCGCCGCAGCCCCCTGTTCGACAGCTGGGCGCACGAGCCCCGCGAGTGGGAGCTGGCCGAGTCCCGCGGCCCGAGCTGACCGCGTCAGCCCAGGAAACGACTCGCCGCTAGGAGTTGTGCCACTGCCATTCCGTGAGCCGCGGCCGCCCCGGCAGTTCCGCCCGCCCGGTCGCCCACAGCAGGGTTGCCCATCGGTCCGTGTCCGTTGGCGCGTCAGGAACGAACCTCGCGAGCACCCGCCCGCACACGTGGGCCGGCGGCGTCCATTCGAGCCCGAGCCCCTCGGCGACGTCGTGCATGTGCAGCAGCGTTTCCGCGACGGCCATCGCCGCGAACCCGGCGGTGTCCAACACCCCCGTGTCGTGGTACGCGCGAACGTCCGGCGGCGTGGTCCGCACCATCGCCACCAGCAGCGCCCCGCACGCTTCCACCACCTGCACCAACCCCGCCGGGCCTGCCTTCCGGTCCGCGAAGATGATCAGTCCCGGGCCACCGGGCCGGTGCTGGGCCCACGCGAACGGCACCGCCCGCTCCGTCGACGGAGCCTTGGGTCCGAGGTGCGCCGCGTAGAAGAACAGGTTGTCGGCGATGTGCTCCGCCGTCTCCCAGCAGCTCCACTCCAGCTGCCCGGCCTTCGCCTCCCAATCGACGTCTCCCGCGCCGGCCAGCGTCTCAACCGCCAGCCGCACAACGCTTTCGACATCGTCGGCGGTCACGGTAAGGGATGAGTCCGACATCGCCGCAGCGTATCGCCCACCCGCCGGCATGTCCGCCGGATTTCCGGCCGTGGGGACGAGGGTCGCCGTAGCCAGAGAATTGTGTTTTCCAACTCACTCTGCCACGCTGGATGGGCAGGTGAGTTGCACGAGCAGACTCAGTGGAGGTTGGGCGTGGCGAAGATCCCGGCGCGGCTGGAGAACCACCCGTCCGTGCGTGCCGTGCGCGAGAGGCCGGCGGCCGGCGCGGCCCAGGTGATCGACGCGGGATGGCTGCGCAAGCTGTGCCTGGACGCCGGGGTGGACGACGTCGGCTTCGTCTCGATCGACCACCCGGAACTCGCGAGCGAGGTCGACCACGCGAAGAACGCGCTGCCGGGCACCCGCAGCTACATCTCCCTGGTGGCGCGGATGAACCGGGACAATGTGCGCTCCCCGGCGCGCAGCGTGGCCAACCAGGAGTTCCACCGCACGGGCGAACTGCTCAACGAGGCGGCGCACAGCATCGTCCGGGCGCTGGAGGACGCGGGACACCGGGCGATCAACCCGTCGGCGACCTTCCCGATGGAGATGGGACAGTACCCCGGGCGGATCTGGGTGATCGCCCACAAGCCGATCGCCGTCGCCGCGGGGATGGGCGCGATGGGCATCCACCGCAACGTGATCCACCCCAGGTACGGCAACTTCATCCTGCTCGGCACCATCCTGGTCGACGCCGAGATCAGCGAGCACGGCGAGAAGCTGGACTACAACCCCTGCCTGGAGTGCAAGCTGTGCGTCGCGGCCTGCCCGGTCGGCGCGATCAGCAAGGACGGCGTGCTGGACTGGGTGGCCTGCTCGACGCACAACTACCGGGAATTCATGGGCGGCTTCACCGAGTGGGTGGAGACCATCGCCGACAGCAAGGACGGCGCCGAGTTCCGGGACCGCGTGACCGACTCCGAGAACGCGTCGATGTGGCAGAGCCTGTCGTTCAAGCCGAACTACAAGGCGGCCTACTGCCTGGCCGTCTGCCCGGCCGGCGAGGACGTCATCGCGCCCTACCTGGACGACCGGCGGGAGTTCATGAACACCGTGCTCAAGCCGTTGCAGGACAAGGTGGAACCCATCTACGTGCTCGCCGGCTCCGAGGCCAAGGAGCACGTGGAGAAGCGGTTCCCGCACAAGCGCACGGTCGAGGTCACCGGCGGCCGCCGCCGGGCGGCCGGAACCGGTGACAGGGCAGACGAATCCGGGCGGTGACAGCGAACCAACCGACTTTGGTCGGTTGTCCGGACCGATCCTGGTCCGAGAGCATGCCAGGGCATCCCTGACAGATCAGGAGCCCTCGTCATGCGCGCTCTGTTCCCGGTGGCCGCAGCGCTGATCACGCTCGCTCTCGCGGCGCCCCAACCGGCGGCCGCCGCGACGCCGTCCGCCCCGTGCGTCAGCCCGCGGTTCACCGACGGCTTGGCCCAGAACGTCTTCCCGGCCGACCCGACGACGTGGGTGCGGGCCGAGGCCTGGGTGCAGACGCCGGACGACAGCGACCACGACGGCTTACCGGACCGCGTGCACGTCGACATCACCCGGCCGGCCGCGACCGCGGATCCGGCCTGCCACTACCGGGCGCCGGTCGTGTTCGAGGACAGCCCGTACTACGCGGGCATCGGCCCGGCCGAGAACTGGAACGTCGACCACCCGCTCGGCAGCCCGCCGGCGACCCGGCCGGTGACGCCGGACTGGCCGGCCAAGAACACCAGCCCGATCATCAGCCAGGTCTACGAATCCACGTGGCTGCCGCGCGGTTTCGCGGTGGTGCACGCGGAGTCGCCGGGCACCGGCCTGTCCACCGGGTGCCCCACCTCCGGCGGCCCGAACGAGACCCGCGCCGGCAAGGCGGTGATCGACTGGCTCAACGGCCGGGCGCCGGCGTTCACCAGCGCCACGTCCGCCGACCAGGTCGCCGCGAACTGGGCGACCGGCAAGGTCGCGATGATGGGCACGTCCTACAACGGCACGCTGCCGGAGGCCGTCGCCAGCACGGGGGTCGACGGCCTGGCCGCGATCGTGCCGGTGTCCGCGATCTCCGACTGGTACGACTACTACCGCGCCAACGGCATGGTCCGAGCCCCGTTCACCTACCAGGGCGAGGACCTGGACGTGCTGGCCGACGCCGTGTACTCGCGGTCCGACCGGGCGATCTGCCAGCCGGTGCTCGCCGCGCTGCGAGCGGGGGAGGACCGGGCCACCGGCGACTTCAGTGCGTTCTGGAACGACCGGAACACCATGCGGGACGTGCGGAACGTGCACGCCGCGGTGCTGGTTGCCCACGGCGACAACGACTTCAACGTGATGACCAAGAACATGGCCCAGTTCTACGACGCCGTCAAGGCGCAGGGCGTGCCGCACATGCTGTACTTCCACCAGGGCGGCCACGGCGGCGCGCCGCCGGACGTGATGATCAACCGGTGGTTCACGCGGTACCTGTTCGGCGTGCACAACGGCGTCGAGCAGCTGCCGAAGGCGTGGATCGTGCGTGAGGCCAACGCGTGCCCGCCCCGGCAGACCACGGCCGTCGGCGACCAGTCCGGCACCGCGTCCCTCACGGTCGCCGACGCAACCCGACTCACCCTCGGTTTCACGGTGTCGATCCCCGTCACCGGCGCCGACGGCACCGTCGCCACCGCGACGCGGATCATCACCGCCATCCCGGACGCTCAGCACATCACGCTGGCGTCGGCGGTGGCGACCAAGCCCGGCGAACACATCGTCGGCGGGGCGACGGTCGGACTGGCGTGCGGCAGCGCGAACCCCACGCCGTACGCGGAATGGCCCGATCCGGCCACCGGCCTGGTCACCGCGGACCTCACCGCCGGCGCACCGGGTGTCGGCGGCCTGACCCTGCGCCCGGGCAGCCCGCAGGCCGAGACGCTCACCGACGACGCGACCGTGCCGGCCGCGACGTCGGCCAACGCCGCCACCTCCGCGACCAGACTCGTCTACCAAACCCCGGTGCTGGCCACCAACGTCCGGATCTCCGGCACGCCATGGGCTTCGCTGTGGGTGGCGTCGTCCGCGCCCAAGGCCAACCTGACCGTCGCGCTGGTCGACTACCCGCCGACCGGCAACGGCACCATCCTCACCCGTGGCTGGCTCGACCCGGCGAACCGCGACTCCGCGGCGACCAGTGAGCCCGTCACTCCCGGCCAGTTCCACCGGCTGCGCCTCGACCTGCAGCCCAAGGACGCCGTCGTGGTCGCCGGTCATCGGCTCGGCCTGCTGGTGCTGTCCAGCGACCAGGAGGCCACCATTCGGCCCGCGCCGGGCACCCGCCTGACCGTGGACCTCGGTCGTAGCAACGTCACCCTGCCGATCGTCGGCGGCACCTCCGCTTTCGCCGCCGCCACCGGCTCCGGCGACGCTACCGCCGGGATCGCCGCACTGCGCTCGACCGTCGCCTCCCTCAACCTGCCCGCCCGGGAGGCCCGCGATCTGCAGACCAAGCTAGACGCCGCAATCTCCGCCGCCAAGGCGTGCGCGCCTCTCGACGGCTTCCTCCGCGCCCTGTTCGACCAGGTCGGCTCCGGCCGCGGCGTAACCGCCGCTCAGGCCGTGTTGCTCCTGTCGGCCAACCAGATCGAGCTGCAGCTCGGCTGCTTCTCCGCCGGCACCGTCGGCCCGTGGGTGACCCCCGAACGCGTCGGCCAGGCCTGGACCCGTGCCTCACGCCAGGTCGCCGAGACCGACCTGCTCGACCTCGCCGGCATGCTCGGCGGCTCCCGCGACACACTGCGCGGGGTCGCCGCTGCCGGCCAGTCCGTCGTCACCGGCCGCCCCGACGCGTGCTGGCAGGTTCGCAACCTGTCCCGGCAGGCACACGGCGACGCCGCCGCGACAGTCACCCGCATCGCCGACGAACTCCGGTGCTGAAGCCGATCGCACCGAAGTCCGCCCTCGGCGGTCAGGAGGGTTTCTTGATCACGGAGTCGGTGAGCTGGCCGCCGTTGGCGGACGACACGATGCAGTAGGCGTCGCGGGCGGCCCCGTCGGGGTCGTCCTCGGTCTTGACGTGGTCCCACGCCTGTTCACCGGGGATCAGGGCGCGGAAGCGGAGGGAGGTGTCCTTGTCGGCCGGCGCGATCTTGGCGCTGCTGAACAGCAGGGCGCAGTAGCCCTCGGCGTCGCGGGCCAAGGGGTCCTGGCCGGGGTAGCCGCCCTTGAAGTTGGTGTCCAAGGGAGTGGTGGTGCCGAAGACCTCGATGTCGTGGGGCTGGTCGCACGACATCGAGGTGGTGTAGGCCCGGCCGGCCTGCATGCTGCCGCCGGCACAACTGCCGGTGTAGAGCTTGAACTGGGGGATCTGGCCGCCGGGGCCGTAGGTCCACGTGGGCTGGAGGGCGGGGGAGCCGACAGCGGTGGCGGTGACGCCGAGCCGGCCGGTGAGCCAGCCGCCGCCGAAGCAGGCGGCTGCCAGCAACACCGCCGAGCCGAGCAGGGCGGCGACCCGCTTCAGCCGCCCGCCCGGCTTCGGCACGGGAGCGGAACGGGTGATGGGGTTGGTGAGGTTCGGTTGGGGGCCGCCCTGGGTGCTGGCCAGGTCCAGCAGGTGCATCGCCTGCTGGTGGGACAGCCGAGCGTCCGGTGAGTTGATCAGCAGGCCCATCACGGCGGAGGCCAGCGGTCCCTGGCAGCGGCTGAGGTAGGGCACCTCGTTCGTGACCGCGTAGAGGGTGGCGGCGGTGGTGGCGCGCTCGAAGGCGGCGTAGCCCTCCACGGCGAAGAACAGGGTCGCGCCGAGCGCCCACAGGTCGGTGGCGGGCGTCGCCACGGCGTGCTGGATGCGTTCGGGCGCAAGGTACCCGGGCGAGCCGACGACCGCGCCGGTGCTGGTCAGCCGGGGGTCGTCGTCGATCCGGGCGATGCCGAAGTCGGCCAGCTTCGCCCGGCCCGAAGGCAGCACCATGATGTTGCTGGGCTTGACGTCGCGGTGCACGCCGCCGACGGCGTGCGCGCATTCCAATGCCGCGAGCACCTGCTTGCCCAGCGCCGCCGCGGCGGCCGGCGGCATCGGGCCGTTCGCGGCGACCCACTGCGTCAGCGTCGGCCCCTCGACGAGTTCCATCACCAGGTACAGGAGGCCGCCGTCGGTGACGACGTCGAACACCGTGACCACGGTCGGGTCGTTGAGCCGTCCGGCACTGCGGGCCTCCCGCAGGACCCGCTCCTCCAGCACGGCGCGCTGCTCACCGTGCAGGCCGTCGGGCAGTCGAAGCTCCTTGACCGCGACCTGCCGGCCGATCACCTTGTCCTCGGCACGCCACACCACGCCCATGCCGCCCCGGCCCAACTCGGCCAGCAGGGCGTATCTGCCGGCAACCAGCCGCTGCGTCTCCGGTGTGGCCACGCGCTCCATTGTGGCCTTTCGTCGCTATTGACCAGACATCGGAGGGCTCATAGCTTGGAGTGACCGCCGCGTTACTCCGAGGGGACGTGTCATGTCCGGATCCGGACTGCGTTTCGCCGTAGTGGCGGCAACATTTGCCGCTGGGACACTGGCATCGAGCGGACAGGCGGCCGCATCACCGCCATGGGTGGCGGCATGGGCCGCCGGGCAGCAGTCCACCACCACCCTGCCGGCACCTCCGACGTTTGTTCACCAGACTGTCCGGTTGATCGTGCACTCGCGCGCCGACGGCCAAGCGGTGCGGATCCGGCTGTCCAACACCTTCGGGAACCGGCCCGTGACCTTCGGCCGGGCCACCGTGGGCCTGAGCGCCGGCGGCGGGGCAGTGGTCGCGGGCACGCTCCGCACGCTCACCTTCAACCGGGCCGCCTCGGTGACGGTGCCGGTCGGCCGCGAGGCGGTCAGCGACCCGGCCCCGCTGCGGGTCACGGCCGGCGCGGACCTCGCGGTCAGCGTCTACCTGCCCGACGACACCGGCCCGGCGACCTATCACCGGGCGGCGTACCAGACCAACTACGTCTCCACGGACGGCGACCACACCACCGATCCGGCGGCCACGAACTTCACGACGAAGGCCGGACACTGGTTCTTCCTCGACTCAGTCGGCGTGGCCGGCCGCTCCGACGTCGGCACGATCGTCGCGCTGGGCGACTCCATCACCGACGGATCGGGCTCCTCCGGCGGCAACCACCGCTGGCCCGACGTCCTTGCCGACCGCGTCGCCCACCAATCCGTTGTGGACGAAGGGATCGCCGGCAACAAGGTGCTCACCGACGACCCGGTGAGCGGCCAGAGCGTGCTGCACCGGCTCGACCGCGACGTGCTCTCCCAACCCGGCCTGCGCACGGTGATCATGCTGGAGGGCGTCAACGACCTGCGCAGCACGACGCCGCCGGCCACGGCGGCGCAGATCATCGCGGGCTACCGGCAGGTCATCGCGCGGGTGCACGGCCGCGGCGCACGGATCCTGGGCGCCACCATCACCCCGGTGGAGGGCAGTGCCCGCTACGACGCCGACATGGAACGGCAGCGCCAGGCCATCAACTCGTGGATCCGGACAAGCGGGGCATTCGACGGTGTGGTCGACTTCGCCACGGCCGTCGCCGATCCGTCGGATCCGCTGCGCCTGCTGCCGGCGTACGACAGCGGCGACCACCTGCACCCGAACAACGCCGGCTACCGGGCGATGGGCAGCGCCGTCGACCTCGACCTCCTCCGGTGAGCGTCACCATAATTTGACTCATTCCAAATCAGCGCTACGGTGACTGGGGTGATGTCCGACTTCGAGGCGCAGCTGCGGGCGGCCTCGTTGCGCGTGACGCAGCCACGGTTGGCGGTGCTCACGGCGCTGCGCGACCACCCGCACATCGACACGCACGCGGTGATCTCGCTGGTGCGTGCCGATCACCCCGCCGTGTCCCACCAGACGGTCTACGACGTGCTGCAGGCGCTCACGGCCGCCGGCCTGGTGCGGCGCATCCAGCCCGCCGGCGCGACCGCGCGCTACGAGTCCCGGGTGGGGGACAACCACCACCACGTCGTGTGCCGCTCCTGCGGCGCGATCGCGGACGTCGACTGCGCCGTCGGCCAGGCGCCCTGTCTCACCCCCTCGGACGACCACGGGTACGTGGTCGACGAGGCGGAGGTCGTCTACTGGGGCACCTGCCCCGACTGCTCGACGACACGTATCCCCGAACGATCCGCCAGCTCGGAAGGAACCAGATGAGCGAGCCCACCAGCGCCCAGGGCGTGGACCAGAAGGCGGCGGCCGGCTGTCCGGTCGCGCACGACTCGGTGACCGCGCAGGGCAGCGAGAGCGAGAACCCGGCGATCGACTCGCCGACCGCGAAGACGAGCGGCCGCCCGCGCACCAACCGCGACTGGTGGCCCAACCAGCTCGACCTGTCGGTGCTGCGCGCGCACTCGTCCAAGAGCAACCCGCTGGGGCCGGACTTCAGCTACGCCAAGGAGTTCGCCAAGCTCGACGTCGAGGCGCTCAAGCGGGACATCGTCGAGGTGCTGACCACCTCGCAGGACTGGTGGCCGGCCGACTTCGGCCACTACGGCGGCCTGATGATCCGGATGAGCTGGCACGCCGCGGGCACGTACCGCATCCACGACGGCCGCGGCGGCGCCGGCGACGGCGCGCAGCGGTTCGCCCCGCTCAACAGCTGGCCGGACAACGCCAACCTGGACAAGGCGCGGCGACTGCTGTGGCCGGTCAAGGAGAAGTACGGCCAGCAGATCTCCTGGGCCGACCTGCTGGTGCTGGCCGGCAACGTGGCCATGGAGTCGATGGGCTTCAAGACCTTCGGCTTCGGCTTCGGCCGCGAGGACACCTGGGAGCCGGAGGAGATCTTCTGGGGCCCGGAGGACGACTGGCTGGGCGACGAGCGCTACGTCGCCGACGCGGAGATGGTGCCCGAGCTCGGCGCCACCGAGATGGGCCTGATCTACGTCAACCCGGAGGGTCCCCGCGGCAGCGCCGACTACATGGCGGCGGCCCACTTCATCCGCGAGACCTTCGGCCGGATGGCGATGAACGACGAGGAGACCGTCGCGCTGATCGCCGGCGGCCACACCTTCGGCAAGACGCACGGCGCCGCCGTCGCCGACGACCACGTCGGCCCGGAGCCGGAGGGCGCGCCGCTGGAGGCGCAGGGCCTGGGCTGGCTGAGCACCCACGGCAGCGGCAAGGGCGCGGACGCGATCACCAGCGGGCTGGAGGTCACGTGGACCGACCGGCCGACCGAGTGGAGCAACCGGTTCTTCGAGATCCTCTTCGGCTACGAGTGGGAGCTCACCACCAGCCCGGGCGGCGCCAAGCAGTACGTCGCCAAGGACGCGCCGGAGATCATCCCGGACCCGTTCGACCCGACCAAGAAGCACAAGCCGACCATGCTCACCACCGACCTGGCGCTGCGCTTCGACCCCACCTACGGCCCGATCTCGCGCCGGTTCCTGGAGAACCCGGACGAGTTCGCGCTGGCCTACGCCAAGGCCTGGTACAAGCTGCTGCACCGCGACATGGGTCCGGTCAGCCGCTACCTCGGGCCGTGGGTCCCGGAGCCCCAGCTGTGGCAGGACCCGGTGCCGGCCGTCGACCACGAGCTCGTGGGTGACGCCGACATCGCCGCCCTGAAGGCGAAGGTGCTGGAGTCCGGCCTCACCACCGAGCAGCTGGTCAGCACCGCCTGGGCCGCCGCGGCGAGCTTCCGGTCCACCGACAAGCGCGGTGGCGCCAACGGCGCCCGGCTGCGTCTGGAGCCCCAGCGCAGCTGGGAGGTCAACCAGCCCGAGCAGCTCGCGTCGGTGCTGGCGAAGCTGGAGGACGTCCAGCGGGAGTTCAACGAGGCCGGCGGCGCGAAGATCTCGCTGGCCGACCTGATCGTGCTGGCCGGCTCGGCCGCCGTGGAGAAGGCGGCGCGCGACGCCGGCTTCGACGTGACCGTGCCGTTCCACCCGGGCCGCACCGACGCCTCCCAGGAGCAGACCGACGTCGAGTCGTTCGCGGTCCTGGAGCCGCGGGCCGACGGGTTCCGCAACTACCTGCGTGCCGGCGAGAAGCTCCAGCCCGAGGTGCTGCTCGTCGACCGGGCGTACATGCTGAACCTGACCGCGCCGGAGATGACCGTGCTCGTCGGCGGCCTGCGCGCCCTCGGCGCGAACGTCGGCGGCGCCCGGCACGGGGTGTTCACCGACCGGCCCGGCGTGCTCACCAACGACTTCTTCACCAACCTGCTCTCGCCGGGCACGCGGTGGAAGGCGTCGGAGTCCGAGGAGCACGTGTACGAGATCCGCGACCTGGCGACCGACAAGGTGAAGTGGACGGCCACCGCGGTCGACCTCATCTTCGGCTCCAACTCGCAGCTGCGGGCCCTGGCCGAGGTGTACTCCGGCCAGGCCGCTCGCGAGCGGTTCGTGACCGACTTCGTGGCGGCGTGGACCAAGGTCATGGAGCTCGACCGGTTCGACCTCGCCTGAGCCGGCGTCGAACGACGGGCCCGGCCGATCCGATCGGCCGGGCCCGTCCCGTCACGGCGGCTGAGCCGAGGGACACGTCCGTCGGGGAACAACGGTCAGCGTCTTGCCGTTGCAGGGAGCGGTCGGTGCGGTCCGTGTCCCCCGGGCCTCACCTACACGCCTTCGCGGAATACCGTTCGGCTGGAGCCGCGTCGCGCCACTCGCCGAGAGGCGACCGCCGCGCCGACCCCTGATCATCCCTCCCGCCGGTGAGGTGGCGTTCGTCGCACGGCCGCAGGTGCCGGGGTCTTGAGCCGTCACGGTTACGGACCGTGGGAATGGGCATCCGAACGCGCGGAAGCAGCCGAGCCGAGCGAGGACGAGAGATGCCCCAGGACCAGTACGACCAGCAGGACCCGACCCGGCAGCAGCCCGCCACGGTCAGCAGCGGGGAGACGGTGCCGCATCCCGGCCGCACGGACGAACTCGACCGCGAGCCCGACCACGGCGAGCACAGCTACCGCGGCAGCGGGCGGCTGACCGACAAGGTGGCGGTGATCACCGGCGGCGACTCGGGCATCGGCCGGGCGGTGGCGATCGCGTACGCCCGTGAGGGCGCCGACGTGCTGATCAACTACCTGGACGAGGAGAAGTCCGACGCCGAGGAGACGCTGCGCTGGGTGCGGGAGGCCGGCCGGCGCGGTGTGGGCGTCGCCGGCGACCTGCGCGAGGAGAGCGTCTGCCAGGAGGTCGTGGAGCGGGCGGTGGCCGAGTTCGGCCGCATCGACGTCCTGGTCAGCAATGCGGCGTACCAGATGTCGCAGGACGACGGCCTGGCCGGCATCAGCAGCGAGCAGTTCGACCGGGTGTTCAAGACCAATGTGTACGCCCTGTTCTGGCTGTGCAAGGCGGCCGTGCCGCACATGCCGAAGGGCGCGAGTGTCATCACCACCTCGTCGATCCAGGCGTTCCAGCCGTCGCCGCACCTGCTCGACTACGCGACGTCCAAGGCCGCGATCGTCAACTTCACCAAGGGGTTGGCCAAGGACCTGGTCGGCCACGGCATCCGGGTGAACTCGGTGGCTCCGGGTCCGGTGTGGACGCCGCTCATTCCGGCGACGATGTCGGAGGAGAAGGTCGAGTCGTTCGGCGAGCAGTCGCCGATGGGCCGGCCCGCGCAGCCGGCCGAACTGGCGCCGGCCTACGTTTTCCTGGCCTCGCAGGAATCCAGCTTCGTCACCGCCGAGGTGATCGCGGTGACCGGCGGCTCGCCGATCGTCTGACTCACACCAGGGCGTTCAGGGCGTCCGGCAGGCTCGTCACCCGCGACGAGCCTGCTGCGCCCGATGGCCGAGACCGCAGGCCGTTCCAGCCGGGTCCGGCCAGCACCACGCGTGCCGACGAGGGCAGCACGGCCCGAAGCACGTCACGGTCGGCGGTTTCGCGGCGCTGGCTCCACAGCACGAGGGAAGCCGGCGCCGAGGTCTGCAGCGAGTGCGCGATGCTGATCGCGGGCGTCGCGGCGCCCAGCATCTGAATGGGCACGGCCCTTTCGACCAGCGCGGCAGCCAATGCCTCCAGCGGCAGCGTGTGCTGTTCGTTCGGTGTGCACGCCAACAGGACGCGGGGCGCGTCCGGCGCGGGCGGCGGCCCCACCACGCGGTGCAGAGCCGTGAGCACGGACCAGGACAGCACGTGTTCACTGTCCACACAGGCCGGCTGAACGGACTGGACCGTGTCCAACGCGACCAGCGCCGGCCGGCACAGCCGGTCCCACACCGGCACGACTCCGTTGGCGGCCAACGCATCGGTCACCAGCGCCACACAGCGGGCGGTGTCCAGTGCCTGCGCCGCCTCGACCAACGTGCTGATGCCGATCGGCGCGAGCGACGACGCGATCGTGTTGGCGGCCTCGGACGGCAGCATCCCTCGCGCGATCAGGTCACGCATCCGCCGCAAGCGGGCCACGTCCTCGGTGCTGTACCGGCGATACCGGCCGGGCGTGGAGCCCTGCGGCGCCAGGCCGTAGCGGCGATGCCATGAGCGCAGGGTCGACTCGGCGATGCCGAGGTGACGGGCCACCGTCCCGGCGGTCCACGTCGGCTGCGTCGAGTCGGTGAGACTCATGGCCTCGTCGGCACGCTCGGGGTCTCGTCCGGCCTCGCCTCGTGCCCGGGCCGGCCGTGGCTGCGGCGGTCCTCCTTCATCCGCGCCTCGTGCACGTGCCGCCGGCCGCCCAGCAGTTCCCGGCCCTCGCGTTCGAGTTCCCGGAACAGGCGGTAGTAGTCGCCGTCGTACTCCTCGACGATCTGGAACGTCCAGCGGCCGGGCAACACGTTGCGGCCGACCAGTTCGTGCGCCAGCTTGTCGGCCAGGTCGTGCTGGCCGAGGTCCCGCAGCTGCTGGGCCGCCTGTTCCACCAGGACGTCGGCGTGGCCGGTGAGACGGTGGAAGGCGTACAGGTGCCCGCGTGCTTCCTCGATCACTTCCAGCGCCTCGGTCAGCGTGCCGACCGCTCGCACGAGCGTGGTGTCGGGTGTCTCAGTCATGGCACTGCGGCTACCCACTTCTCCGCGCGTGATGCACAACCGTTGCACCGGACGGTTTTTCCGGCGCGTGTATTCGTGCGGCGACCGGGTACCTGGGGTCGCGTAGGGATGCACGAACGGTGCACCGGAACGAATCGGAAGGAGAGCGTGTGAGCACCATCACCGAGTCCGTCGATGTGGCCGTGCCCGTGTCGACCGCGTACAACCAGTGGACGCAGTTCGAGTCGTTCCCGCAGTTCATGGACGGCGTCAAGGAGATCCGGCAGACCGACGACACGCACACGCACTGGATCACCAAGGTCGGCGGCGTCACCCGCGAGTTCGACGCGACCATCACCGAGCAGCACCCCGACGAGCGGGTGGCGTGGAAGTCGGACAGCGGGCCCACACATGCCGGTGTCATCACCTTCCACCGGCTGGACGACGCCAACACCCGGGTGACCGCCCAGATGGACATCGACCCGGAGGGCTTCGTCGAGCAGGTCGGCGACAAGCTCGGCATCCTCAACCACCGGGTCAACGCGGACCTCAAGCGGTTCAAGGAGTTCATCGAGCACCGCGGCCACGAGACCGGCGCCTGGCGCGACCACGTCAAGCGCCCCGACCAGATCTGACGCGACACGCGAGGCGATGGCGTCCGGCCCCGGCCGGACGCCATCAGCGTGCTGTCATCCCGGTGAGCTGGACGGCCGCGCCGGAGCCGGACTGCCCGTTCGCGTGATCAGACGACTGATCGCGCGTCCCAGGCCGTGAGGACCTGCTGTTCCTTCTCGCCGGCGATACCGAACGGCGCGGCGCCGGGGGTGAGCCGGACCTCGCCGCCCGACCGGAGCCATTCCCATGTGTCCCGGACGGATTCGGCGACCGGCCGGGTGCGTAGGCCGGCGGCCTTCGCGCTCGCGCCGGACACCGCCCAGAACCCGGCGGTGGCGGGCCCGTCCGGGATCCACAGCGGAAGCTCGGCCCAGGGCTGAACGCCTTGGGAGAACAGGAAACCCTCGTCCACCCAGACGGCCTCGGCGGTCGAACCCGTGGCCTGTGCGCAGTCGTCGACGAGGTGGCCCATCGTCGTGTTGGGTTCGTCCGGGACGACGTTGTGGATGCCGCCCGCTCGCGCCTCGACCTGGTCCAGCACGAACGCCGACAGGTCGCGCACGTCGATCAGCTGCAGCCCGCGGTCCGGATCGCCGGGCGCGAGCACCCGGCCGCCCTGGGCGATCCTGGTGAGCCACCAGGGCAGTTGGCCGACGTTGTCGTGTGGGCCGACGATCATGCCGGCCCGCGCGATCACGGCGGCGTCCGGGCCGAAGGTCTGCTCCACCGCCAGCTCGCAGCCGCGCTTGCGGACGCCGAGCCGGGCCAGGTCGGGGTCGCCGTCCTCGTCCGGCACGCCCGGCCAGGTCGGCGCCGACTCGTCCGTTCCGGCCGTGGTCCACGACCGGTAGACGGCCGTGGTGGAGACGAACGCGTAGAACGGCGCCAACTCGGCTCGGGCGGTGCGGAGCACGTGGGCCGGCACCAGGCCGCCCGGGTCGATGACCGCGTCGAAGGAGCGGCCGGTGAGTTCCCGGAGACCCGCGTCCGTGGACCGGTCGCCGCGCAGCGCCTCGACGCCGTCGGCATCCTGGCCGGTCAGGCCCCGGTTGAACGTCGTGACCTTGTGCCCCCGGGCCAGGGCGTCGGCCACGATCGCGCGGCCGACGAACGCCGTGCCGCCGATGACCAGAAGCCTCATGTGCATCCCCCTTGGTGACAACAGGTGTTGTCGAGCTATGGTCGGGTCGTAAACACTTGTTGTCAAGGAGTTGCCGTGCGAGGTCTGTCCAACGAGCAACGCGCCGAGTTGGCCGCCGCCGTCGACCGACTGGCGTGGACTTCGGCGCGGGAAACGGCGGGGCCGGACGCCGACCGGCGGGAATCGTGGCTGGCCGCGCTGACTTCGTTGCTGGTCATCCGGGACAGCGCCGAACAGCTGGCGGCGTCGGCGGCGCTGTCGGCGGCACAACACGGCGCCGACTATCCCGACATCGGTGCGGCGGCCGGGATGACCAGGCAGGGCGCCCGGCGCAAGTGGCCCGGACTGGCCGGGCTGGCCGACGCGCGACAGCGCAAGCTCGCGTGGTGGAACACGTGGGGGGAGCAGTTCGTGGAGTGCGTCCGCGCCGTGCTCGCCGTGACCGAGGAACTGCCGTGGTCGGCGAATCTGCGCGCCCGGCTGGAGGAGGCGTCGAGCGACGCGCTCGACCTGATGGTGGTGGACGCACACGCGGTGGCCTTGAACGCCGCCACGCCGGCCGACCCCGCCGCCGCACGTTCGATCGGTCTGCTCGCCGCGCTGACCGCCGACGCCTATGCCGCGACGAACGGCCACTCGGCGCTGATCGGCCGCGAGGCCAAGGCTTGCGGGACAGTCGATTGCCCGGCCGAGCCGATCGTCGACCTGCTTCGGCCCGACGATCACGGTCCGGTGCCGGCCTGCCGGCAGCACGCCGTCGAAGCCCTCCGCCGGCCGGCCACCCGGATCGTGAGCGCCTACCAGCCGGACGTGGCGTTGTCGGTGCTCACCGAAGCGCACGGGTGAGCGCCGGGCCGTGGCGTCGGCCCGGCGCCCCGGACGTCAGTTCGCCGACGCGGCGGACTTCCCGTGCAGCACAACGTTCGCGCTGCTGGCCTTCTTGATCGCCGACTCGATCTGGGACATGCTCGACGACGAGCTCAGCCCGGGCACGGTCGCGGACTTCACCGCGTAGAGGGTGAACGTGTACGGGTGCTCACGGCCGCCGGGGCAGGGGCCGAAGTACTGCTGGGTGACGGAGCCGCTGCCCATCGCCTTCTGCTTGGCGCCGTTCTGGCCGGGCACGGTGTACCCGGCGCTGAGACCCTCCGGCAGCGACAGGGTGTCGGCCGTGAGGTTCCAGATCGCCCAGTGCACCTTGTCGCCGCCGTTGGCGACATCGCGCAGGATGATCGCGTAGCCCTTGGCGTTCGTGGCCCCGGCGCCCCAGGCCAGCGGCGGCGACACGTTCTTGCCGGCCTTGTGGGTGAAGGCGCAGGTGTAGTGGTCGGGGATCGTCTTGTTGTCGGCGAACGCCGTGCTGGTGAGGGCGAAGTCGCCGGCCGCCGACGGATTTCCTTGCGCCGCCGGGCTTGCCGCCGACGGGGATGCGGCGACCGTCACGGCGACGGCCGCGGCCACGGCGCCGGTCAGTAGCGCGCGCAACGGAAAGAGGGGTGCCACTGCGTCCTCCCACGTGTCCTTCGATCGGATGGAGGCGGCGGGCGGGCGGGTAACGTCGACCATCTCAGCATTGCCCGGACAGCGCTGTCAAGAAAGCGCATTCCGGGCGAGTCGGGCCGGTGCGTGGACGGCTCACATTCGGCCGCGTCGATGAGGACTTCGCGTTTTCGACGTTTTCAACGCCAAAAAACGCCGACGGCACGGGGACCGTGCCGTCGGCGTCTCGCGTGAAGTCGACTACGCGGCGGCGAGGGTGTCCCGCACCGCGACGAACGCCTCGTACTCCGCCTTCTGGTCCACCGGCAGCTGGTAGGCCACGGCCATCAGCTTCGGCACCGACGGGAGGACGGAGAGCTTGAACGTCTGGCCGTCCGTCGTCTTGACCACGAACCGGCCCTGGAGGTCGCGCCGCTTCACCGAGGCCCGGTTGGCGTCCGTGATCGTCAGCGGGGCGCCCGCGGTGACCTTCCCGTTCTTCTCGTCGAGCGGGACCACGACCAGGTCGGTCCGCCCCGGTTTGAAGCCCACGGCGAAGTTGCTGACGGTGGTCGTGCGGAACACGATGAAGTTCTTCTGCTTGACCTCGGCCGCGTACACCTTGGTGTAGCTCGCCCCGTCCGCGACCACCGACTCGAAAGCCGCGTGGATGGCGCTCTTCAGTTCTTCCTTGCTTGGCACTGCCACTCCTCGTGAGCATTTCACTACAGGCGCCGGACTGTCCCCCGTGGAGCATTCTCGGCACGGTAATGAAACGGAGTTCCGCCGCGACTCCTCAAGGCGTGCGCGGGCAGTGGGTCCGGACAAACGTCCTGTGCTGGCCGGGAAAAGTGTGGGTAATTACGCCGTACCGCATTCCGGTTTGGACCAGCCGGTCAGCCGCACGGCGGGGAGAAGTCGATGCCGGGCAGGTACTGGTTCCACTGCTCACGGGTGATGGGCGGCCAGGCGGTGGCGCAGACCCGGGCGGCGACCCGTGACGGGTCGGTGTCCCACAGCCGCACGGTGTGGTCGCCGCCGGCGGTGATCAGGCTGTGGCCGTCGGGGGCGATGGCGAGCTTGGCGATGCCGCCGGAATGGCCGGTGAGCACGCCGACGCTGACGGGATGGTCGGGATCCTCGACGTCCCACAGCCGTACGGCGCTGTCGTCGCCGCCGGTGGCGAGGATGTGGCCGCTGGGGGTGAAGGCGATGGCGCCGCCGGTGTCGTGCTGGTCGGTGAGCACGGCGGCGGCCCGCGGACGGGTCGGGTCGGCGACGTCCCAGAGCCGGACGGTGGCGTCGACGCTGGCGGAGCCGATCACCTTGCCGTCGGGGGAGAAGGCGACGCCGAGCGTCAGGTCCCGGTGGCCGGTCATGCTGGACAGTTCCCGGGGCTGCGCGGCGTCGGCGATGTCCCACAGGCGCAGACTGCCGTCGCCCCGGGCGAGGACCGCGAGCCGGTTGTCCGGGCTGAAGGCGAGGCCGGTCGCCCGGTGGATGGTCGACAGGCCCGGACCGGCGACGTAGATGAGCGGCGCGGCGACCGCGTGCGCCGGGTCGTGGATGTCCCAGATGCGCACGCCGGCCTGCCCGATGCAGCCGAGCCGGCGGTGGTCGGGGCTGAACACCAGCGCGTACACGATGCACTGCGGCGAGGGCAGCGGCGGCAGTTCACGCGGCCGGCGCGGATCGCTGATGTCCCACAGGGACACGACGTTGTCGTGGTTGACGGCCAGCAGTCGGCCGTCGCCGCTGATGGCGATGCCACCGGGGACGGCGTTCGGCGGCGCGTTGCCGGGGACGGAGCCCAACGCCTTGCCGGTGCCGAGGTCCCGCACCGTGGCCACCCCGGACTTGTCCGCGGTGACGACGGTGTTGCCCGGTCCGAACCCGGCGGTGACCACGTTCGGCTGGGCCTGGGTCAGCAGCGGCGCCACGTCGGTGATCATCGCGATGTGGTCCTGGGTCAGCGCGACCAGCGCCGAGCCGTCCGGGGTGAACGCGACCGCCGGGACCGCGCTGTCGTAGTCGGGCAGCGTGGCGCGGGTGACGGGATGGGCGGCGTCGCTGATGTCCCACAGCCGCACGTTGTGGTCCCCGCTGCCGGCGGCCAGCAGCGTGCCGTCGGCGCTGACCGCGAGGCTGCTCACGCCGCTGTCGGGGCCGGGCGTGGTCGACTCGGTGCGCGGCTGCCGCGGATTGCCGACGTCCAGCAGCATGATCTGGTTCCCCGGCGCGGCCACGGCCAGCCGCCGGCTGTCGGGGGTGAACGCGAGCGCCGCCGAGTTGTCGTCGACGACACCCAGCGGCGCCGACAGATCGTGCGGGTCCCACAGCCGGACGCCGGCGCCGGCGACCGCGATGAAGTCGCCCGACGGCGCGAACCCCACCGCCAGCGCGCCGCCCGGCGCCGGAATGGTGCCGGCGGGCCGCGGCTGCGCCGGCTCGGTGACGTCCCACAGCCGGGCCGTGCCGTCGTACGAGCCGGTGAGGAGGGTCCGGCCGTCCGGGGCGAAGGCGACCGCGTCGACCACGCCGGCGTGCCCCTCCATCGTGGCGTCGAGCCGGATGTGGGCCGGATCCGTGACGTCCCAGAGCTTGGTGGACCTGTCCGTGCTCACGGAGGCCAGCAGCGTGCCCTCCGGATTGAACGCCAGGGCCAGCAGCGTCTGCGTGTGGCCGGGGACGAAGAAGACCTGGCGTGGCCGGTGCGGATCGGCGATGTCCCAGATGCTCGCGCCGACCCTGCTGCTCAGCGCCATCAGGTGCCGCTTGGGGCTGACGGCGGCCTGGAAGCTGACGTCCGGGCCGGCGTCCACCCGGGTCGAGTACGGCTGGGCGAAGCTGCTCAGCAGCCCGTCGCGGGTCACCGGGACGTTGGCCAGCCGGTACGCCGCCAGGCTGAGCTGCAGCGACAGCGCGGGATTCGAGCCCCGCAGGGTCGCCGCCTGGCGCGCGGCGTCCTGCGCGACGGCGATGTCCCGCTGCTGGTCGGCGTCGTGTTCGGCGGCGACGCTGCGCACGATGCCGGCGGTCGCGGCGAGCACCAGCACCGCGAGCAGGGCGACGACCAGCCGCAGCCGGGTGGTCCGGCGGCGCCCGGCGGTCTCCTCCCGGGTCCGGGCGGCGACACTGGCGTCGTAGAAGCGGCGCTCCCGTTCGGTCAGCACGGGATCGGCGCGGTCGACCCAGTCCCGGGCGAGTTCCAGGCGGGTGCCCCGGTACAGCGCGCCGGGGTCCTCGTCGACCGCCGCCCACGCCTCGGTGGCGTCGGTGAGCTGCCGGTGCGTGCGCAACCCTTCGCGGTCGGCGGCGAGCCAGTCGCGCAGCCGTGGCCAATGGCTGATCAGCGCCTCGTGCGTGACCTCGACGCCGTCCCGGTCGACGGTGATCAGGCGCGCGTCGGTCAGGGCGTCGAGCACCGCGTCCATGGTCTCGTCGGCGTCGAGTTCGGCCCGGCTGACCCGGCGACGGGTGTCGGGCGTGCCGTCGCCGAGCGCGGTGAGCCGCACGAACAGCTGGCGGGCGCGATCCTGCTGCGCGGCGTCGAATCCGGCGTACACGGCCTCGGCGGTCTGGGCGATGGCGTGCCGGATGCCGCCGGCGGCGTCGTAGCCGGCCAGCGTCAGCGTCACGCCCTGCCGGCGTCGCCACGTCTCCAGCAGCGCGTGCGACACCAGCGGCAGCACACCCGGCTGCCCGACGGCGTCGGCGATCAGCCGCGTGACCAGGGCGGCCTCCACGCCCTGCCCGAGGCCGGCGGCCGGCTTGGTGATCGCCACCCGCAGCTCGTCGGCGGTCATCGGCCCGACCAGCACCTGCCCGCCGCGCAGCGCCTCCCGCAGGTCGAGCAGTTGGGTGCAGTGGCCGAGGAAGTCGGCGCGGACACCGATCACCACTCGGGTCCGGCTCGTCTCGACGGTCGCCGCGTGCACGAGGGCCGCGACGAACGCCTGCCGCTCGGCCTCGTCGGCGCACAGCGTGAACAGTTCCTCGAACTGGTCGACGACCAGCAGGAGATCCTCGTCCGGCAGCGTTTCCCGGACCCGCAGGTGCAAAGCCGTGGGATCATCGGCAAACTCCGCGCGCAGCGTCACCGTCGACACGCCGGTGAGCCCGCCGACCTGGACCGCGGCCTCCTCCAGCGGATGCGCGCCCGGCGTGAACACCAGCGCGCGGTACTCGGCCGCGGCCACCAGGCCGGCCCGCAGCAGCGACGACTTGCCGGCGCCGGAGGCGCCGAACACCCCGACGAACCGCCGGTTGCGCACCTGTTCCAGCAGCTCGGCGACGAGGTCGTCACGGCCGAAGAAGCGGTCGGCGTCCTCGATCTGGAACGCCGACAGGCCCAGGTAGGGCGGCCGGCCGGAGGTCTCCGGCGTCGCGTCGTACGCCAGCTCGGCCGCGACCTCGCGCCACCGCTGCTCCCACGCCGCCGTGTCGCCGTCGCAGGCCGCCACGTACGCGAGCGTCACCGCCAGCGTCGGCAGCTTGCGCCCACCGGCGGCGTCCGACAGCGACGGCGCCGAGTAGTGCGCGCGCCGGCTCAGCTCCCGGTACACCGGGTTCCCGGCCTTCTCGCGCAGTTTGCGCAGGTCGGCGGCGAACCGCAGCAGCGGTGTGTCGCCCGGATCCAGCGGTCGTTCTCCACGAGGCACAGCCTCACCCCCAGCGGGCACATCCTAGCCAGGCCGGCCGTGCCCGTATGGGCGAAAGGGCCGAGTGCCCCGAGCCCGGCGATGCGGTAGACAGTGGGGAATGCGGTGGGGGAGAAGCATGTCGGACATGACCAGCTGGACGCCGGCCGAGGTCGACCCGGACGTGCCGAGCGCGGCGCGGATCTACGACTACCTGCTCGGCGGCAGTCACAACTTCGGGCCGGACCGCGAGCTGGCGGACAAGCTGCTCGCCGTGCAGCCCAACGTCGCCGACATCGCCCGACGCAACCGGGCGTTCCTGCGCCGCGCGGTGCTGTTCATGGCGGCGGCCGGCATCCGCCAGTTCCTCGACCTCGGCTCCGGCATCCCGACCGCCGGGAACGTGCACGAGATCGCCCAGCAGGCCGCGCCCGGCTCGCGGGTGGTCTACGTGGACTACGAGGGCATCGCCGTCGCGCACAGCGAGCTCCTGCTCGCCGGCAACGAGAACGCCGCCGTCGTGCAGCGGGACGTGACCCGGCCCGACGAGGTGCTGGCCGCCGACGGGACCCGCAGGCTGATCGACTTCTCTCGGCCGGTCGGTCTGCTGGCGGTCACGATCGGGCACTACCTGCCGCCCGCCACCGACCCGGTCGGGGTGTTCGCCCGCTACCGCGACGCCGTCGCGCCGGGCAGCCACCTCGCGCTCTCGCATCTGACCGACGACTTCGCCGGCCTGCACGGCGACGCGATCGTCGAGACGATGAGGAGCACGCAGAACAACGTCTTCCCGCGGACGCGGGCGCGGGTGCTCGAACTGTTCGGCGACTTCGCCCTGGTCGCGCCCGGCCTCGTCACGACGTCGGGATGGCGTCCGGACGATTCCACGGCGGCGGCCGTCGATCCGGAGGAGGACGGGCTGTACGCGGGTGTCGCCGTCAAGACCTGAGGACTGATGTCCCGTCCGGTGCGTGCCGGGCGTCGGTCCTACCGCGGATGTGCGGGAAGGCCCGTCACGTCGAAGCGGAGGACGACGGGCGTTGCGCCGACCTCGCCGACATCGACTGCCGTTCCCTCGGGAACGGCCCGAGCCGCGATGCGACCGCCGTCGAGCCGGACCGGGTTCACCAGACCCGAGCGGTGGGAAAGCGTTGCCTCGCCACGGACATCGGCGAGCATCGCGTACGCGTGACCGCCGCTGCGCGTCCACCGGAGCCACGGCGTGTCCCCGGGCGACGCGTCGTCCAGCGGGCGGGTGCCGTGGATGGCCGGGGAGTTGACGGCCATCCATTCGGCCATGCCCTCCAACACGGAACGCTGCGTCTCCGGGAGGGTGCCGTCCGCGCGGGGACCGATGTTCAGCAGGAGGTTGCCGCCCCGCGAGACGACATCGGCCAGCAGCCGGATCGCGCCGGCCGGGGAGAGGGAGTGCTCCGGCCCCTCGGCACGGTTCCAGCCGAAGGAATAGCCGACGCCGCGGCAGTTCTCCCACGGGCCGTCGGCCTCGTTCTGGCGGTTGGCCTGGTACTCGCTGGTCCGGAAGTCGGGTCGGACCGACGGTCGGCGCGAATGCGTCCCGTCCCAGCGGTCGTTGACCACGCCCTCGGGCACGGCCGCGCGGTACTCGGCGAACAGCGCGGGAAGGTCGGCCAGGCCGAGGTCGGGCCAGCCGATGTCGTTCCACAGCACGTCGGGCCGGTAGCGCAGGATCAGGTCCCGAACCTGGCGCAGCGCGTACGCGGCGTAGGCGGCCTCGTTGGCCCGGCCGTGATCGTCGATCTCGTCCTCGTGCCGGATGACGGCCCGCCGGCCGGCGTGCCAGTCGATGCCGCCGGAGTAGTAGACGCCGAAACGCAGGCCGTGTGCGCGGGCGGCGCGGGCGAGGTCGGCGACGAGATCACGGCGAGGCCCGCGGTGCACGGTGTTGCGGGTGCCGGTGCCGGGGGCATCCCAGAGCGTGATCCCGTCGTGGTGCTTGGTGGTCGGCACGAGATAGCGAGCGCCGGCGCGGGCGAACAACGAGGCCCAGTCGGAAGGGTCGAAGCGCTCCGCCCGCCACTGGTCGAGGAAGCCGTCGTACGGCCGGCCGCCATGATGGGTGCGGTGGTGCTCGGCCGCGGCGCTGCCGGGGATCTGACTGGTGTTCCAGTACCACTCGGCATACGGGTTGCGGGTGAACCACACGTCCGAGGGGAACGTCCCCAGCTCGCCGATCGGCTCCGCCCACGCCGGCACCGAGTAGGCGCCCCAGTGCACGAAGATGCCGAACTTGGCCTCCTGGAACCAGTTCACCCGCGCAGCGCCCCCTCGGTCGCGCCGGCGATGAAGCCGCGAGCGAACAGCGCGAACACCGCCACCATCGGCACCGTCGCCAGCAGCACGCCGGCCATCACCATGCTGTAGTCGGTGTTGTGGCCGACGTTGAGCTGCGCGAGGGCGACCTGCAGGGTCAGCCGGCTCGGGTCGGTCAGCACGATCAACGGCCAGATGTAGTCGTTCCAGGAGTTGACGAAGGCGTAGATGGACAGGAACGACAGCGCCGGCCGCATCAACGGGACGGCGACGTTCCAGTACTGGCGGAAGAAGCCGCAGCCGTCGATGCGGGCCGCGTCGAGCAGCTCGTCGGGCACGCCGCCGCTGATGTACTGCCGCATCCAGAAGATGCCGAAGGCGTTGGCCAGCGCGGGCGGCACCAGCGCCTGCAGCGTCCCGACCCAGCCGATCTGGGACATGATGATGAACTGCGGCAGCGTGCCGAGCTGCAGCGGCAGCATCATGAACACCAGCAGCAGTCCGAACAGGACCCGTCGGCCGGGGAAGTCGAACTTGGCGAAGGCGAAGGCGGCCAACGAGTCGATGAACACCACCAGCGCGGTGGTGACGGTCGCGACGATCAGCGTGTTCAGCATCGACCCGAAGAAGTCGATGTCGGCCAGCACGTTGCCGACGTTCTCCAGCAGGTGCGAGCCCGGGGTGAACTTGGGCGGGCTGTGGTAGATGTCGGTGGTGGTGTTGGTCGCCATCACGACCGTCCACACGAACGGGAACACGGAGATCAGCACGGCCGCCACCAGGACGACGTGCGCGCCGATGCCGCCCCAGCGCCGGGTCATTCCTTCCTCCCGCGTTGCACCAGCCGCCAGTTGACCACGACCAGCACGATGATCAGCAGGAAGAACGCCCACACGATCGCGGCCCCGTAGCCGTAGTCGTTGTTCATGAACGCTTCCTGGTAGAAGTACAGCAGCGTGGTCAGGCCGGCCTGGCCCGGGCCGCCGAGACTGGCGTTGGCGGCGTTGGTGCCGAACAGGACCTGGGGTTCGCTGAAGCTCTGCAGGCCGTTGATGGTGGAGATCACCACGGTGAACAGGATGATCGGCCGCAGCATCGGCAGCGTGATGCCGAAGAAGGCGCGCACCGGTCCGGCGCCGTCGATCCGGGCCGCCTCGTGCACCTCCGGCGGGATCGCCTGCAGCCCCGCCAGGTAGATGATCATGTTGTAGCCGGTCCACATCCAGGTCATCAGCAGGGCGATGACCACCTTGATCAGCCACGGGTTGGTCAGCCAGGCGATCGGCCCGATGCCGACCAGGCCCAGGATCGCGTTGACCAGACCGAAGTTGTTGCTGAACACGGCCGCGAAGAAGATGGACACCGCCACGATGGACGTCACGTTGGGCACGAACAGCGCGATCCGGTAGAAGCCCTTGAACCGCCGCACCGAATGCACCAGCGCGGCCAGCACCAGCGCGCCGAACAGCGTCGGCACGGTGGACAGCACCCAGATCACCAGCGTGTTGCCGACGGACTGCCAGAACACCGGGTCCTTGACCAGGAACTGGAACTGCTGCAGCCCGACGAACGTCATGTCGCTCAGGCCGTCCCAGCGCTGGAAGGCCAGGAACAGCGAGAAGAACACCGGGAACAGCGAGAACACCGCGAACACCAGGTAGAACGGCGAGATCGCCAGGTACTGCCGCCAGTACGACAACACCCCGCGGCGCGGCGGCCGGGCGGACGGGACAGGCGTCCGCCGCGGCCGGAAGCGCGCCGGCCGCGACCGGGTGGCGGGCACAGACGCCACCCTCAGCTCACCCCCTGCCGCTGGGCGATCTGCTTGGCCTGGCTGACGGCGTCATTCCAGGCGGCGTCGGGCGACTTGCCGTTGTTCTCGATGTTGCCGAGCTCGGTGCGGTACGGCGCCATCACGGCCGCGTCGGCCGGCGCCTCGTAGCTGATCGGGATGGCCTCGGCGGCGGGGCCGAACACGTCGATGGTCTTCTGGCCGCCGAAGTACGGGTCGCCGGTGGTCATCGCCGGCAGCTTGTACGCGGCCGGGGCGGCGGGGAACAGCGCCGCGTCGGTGAAGCCGCGGGCGTCGTTCTCCGGGTCGAGGATCCAGCTGATGATCTTGAACGCCTGCTCGGGGTTGCGGCACTGCCGGGGCAGCGCCAGGAACGAGCCGCCGTCGTTGGCCGGCCCGCCCGGCATCGGCGCGACCCGCCACTTGCCCTTGAGGTCCGGGGCGGCCTGCTCGATGTCCAGCGCGTGCCAGGCGGCGCCGAGCTCGACGCCGAGGGTGCCGGTGGCGATGGCCGCGTTCCAGCTGTTGTCGTCCACCTTGCCGTTCAGGCCCGAGGTCTGGCTCTTCACGGCGGTGTTCCAGGCATTGCGGATGTGGTCCTGGTCGCCGATGAAGTGGTTGTTCTCGTCGACGAAGCGCTTGGTGCCCTGGTTGATGACGATGCTGAACAGCTCGGGCAGGTTGCGCACCGGGAAGGACTTGGGCACCGCCCGGTGCAGCTGGGCGCCGGCGGCCCAGAAGTCGTCCCAGGTCTTGACCTGCGCGGCCACCTGGGCCGGGTCGGTCGGCAGCCCGGCCTGCTCGAACAGGTCCACCCGGTAGTACATGCCGGTGGGGCCGATGTCGATCGGGAAGCCGAGCTGCTTGCCGTCCGGGGTCTGCGCGCGCTTGGTCTTCCAGGCCAGGTACTGCGAGGCGATGTCTTTGAAGCCCAGTTCGTTGAGGTCGAGGAACTTGCTGGCGCTGGGGATGAACGAGGCCATGTCCTCGCCCTTGATCCCGGTGATGTCGGGCACCGACGAGCCGCCGGCGGCCAGCGTCGTGACCAGCTTCTGCTTGAAGTCACCGCCGATGGAGCTGGCGGTGAGCGTGATGTCGGCGGCGAAGTGGGTCTTGGCGTCGCCCACCACCTTGTCGCTGAGCCCGCCGCCCCAGTACCAGAGGGTCAGGTCCTTGCCGTGGGCGCTGGTGGAACCGGAACTGCCGCAGGCGGCGGTGAATCCGGCCGCGGCGGCGGTCAGCGCGGATGCCTGGAGGAATCGTCTGCGGGAGAGTTCCATGGGCTCGCTCCTACTCGTGCCTGGAGGTCGTCGAGGAAGACGTAGTCGGGTCGGGGATTGTCGCGCCGCCAGCTGTCCACATCGGACCAGTGCGGGGCGGAGGCGGCACCGCCGATGCGCCGCACGGAGAGCGCGGCGACGAGGGCGGCGAAGCGCAGCCGGTCGGCCAGCGGCAGCCCGGCCAGCGTGGCGAAGACCAGGGCCGCGCCGAAGACGTCCCCGGCGCCGGTGGTGTCCACCGCGTCGACCGCGATGCCGGGCACGGTGGCGGTTTCGCCGGTGGTGGCGTCGATGCCGAGTGCGCCGTCGGCGCCGCACGTGACGACGGCGAGCGGCACCAGCTCGGCCAGCGCGGCCAGCGCGGCGGTGGGGGAGTCGGTACGGGTGTAGGCCATCGCCTCGCGGTCGTTGGGCAGGAACGCGTGGCAGTCGGGCAACTGGGCCAGGATCGCCTCGCGGTGGTGTGACGCCTCCGCCCAGCCGGCGTCGGCGAACAGCAGCGTGCCCTGGGCGGCGGCCTTGCCGATCCACGCCTGCGGCTCGGGGCAGAGGTGGGCGACGGCCGCGCGGGCGGTCGGCGGGGTGCCGATGAGGTCGTCGGCGGTGACCGGCGGCGCGGAGCCGTGGGTGATCAGCGCGCGGTCGCCGTCGTACGCCATGGCGACGGTCAGCGGCATCGGCCAGTCGGGGAGCCGGCGGGACAGCGACAGGTCGATGCCCTCGGCGGTCAGTTCCCGCCGGCACATGTCGCCGGTGACGTCGTCGCCGATGGCGGCGGCCAGCGCGGTGCGCAGGCCGAGGCGGCTCAGCGCGACGGCGAAGTTGGCGATGCCCCCGGGACTCGTGCCGCGCTCCCGGGCCCAGACCTCGGTGCCGGCGGCCGGTGCGGCGGGCAGGCAGGCGAATCCGATGTCGTAGAAGAGCAGGCCCGACAGGAACACGTCGGGGACCGCCGCTGGTGTTGCCACTCCGCAACCTTCTGTCCGCTCGAAGTTGAGCTAGAGACTGCACCGCGTGCACGAGAATGGCAATAGGTGCGTGACTTTGAGCGAGTTTGCAGAGTACGGTTCGGCTGTGCTTCCCGCCCGACGACACGAGCTGATCCTGCGCGCACTGCGCTCGGACGGCCCCAGCACGGTCACCGCGCTGGCCGAGCTGCTCGACACCAGCCAGGCGACGATCCGCCGTGACCTGCTGCAGCTGGAGGACGAGGGCCTGCTGCGGCGGGTGTTCGGCGGCGCGGTCCCGGTGAACGGCCACGACGATCCGTTCGCGGACGTCGCCGGCGTGCGGGTGGAGGCCAAGGACGCCGTCGCGGCGCACTGCGCGTCGATGGTGCGGGACGGCCAGACCGCGCTGCTGGACATCGGCACCACCGCGCACCGGATCGCTCGGCACCTGCGCGGCCGCTCGCTCACCGTCATCACCAGCAACCTCGCCGTCTACGAGGAGTTGGTGGAGGACAAGGACATCCAGCTGATCCTGCTCGGCGGGGTGGTCCGCCGCGACTACCGCTCGCTGGTCGGCTTCCTCACCGAGGACAACCTGCGCCAGGTGCACGCCGACGTGCTCTTCCTCGGCACGAGCGGAATCCGCCCGGACGGCCACGTGCTCGACACGACCGCAGTCGAGGTGCCGGTGAAGCGCGCGATGATCGCCGCCGCCGAGAAGGTGGTGCTGGCCGCCGACGCCGGGAAGTTCCCCGGCACCGGCATGGCCCGCGTGTGCGGGCCGGAGGATCTCGACGTCGTGGTGACGAACGGGCCCGCGGACGCGGCCACCCGGGACGCGCTGCGCGAGGCTGGGGTGGAGGTCGTGGAGGTATGAGGCTGACGATCCTCGGCGGGGGTGGCTTCCGTGTCCCCCTCGTCTACCGGGCGCTGCTGGCGGACCGGGGCAAGGGGCGGGTCACCCACGTGACCCTGCACGACCTGGATCCGCGCCGGCTGGACGCCATCGTCAAGGTGCTGCGCGAGCAGGCGGCGGGGTACGACGACGCGCCGGCCGTGGACGTGACGACCGATCTGGACGAGGCGGTGACCGGCGCGGACTTCGTCTTCTCGGCGATTCGCGTCGGCGGCCTGGCCGGTCGGGCCACCGACGAGCGGGTGGCGCTGGAACTGGGGGTGCTGGGGCAGGAGACGGTCGGCGCCGGGGGCATCGCGTACGGCCTGCGCACGATCCCGGTGGCGGTGGACATCGCCCGGCGGATCGCCCGGCTGGCCCCGGACGCCTGGGTCATCAACTTCACCAACCCGGCCGGCATGGTCACCGAGGCGATGGCCGCGCACCTGGGCGACCGGGTCATCGGCATCTGCGACTCACCGGTCGGCCTCGGCCGCCGGGCCGCCCAGGCGCTGGGCGTCGACCCCGGGCGGGCCTGGTTCGACTACGCCGGCCTCAACCACCTGGGCTGGCTGCGGGCGATCCGGGTCGACGGCGTTGACGTGCTGCCGAGGCTGCTCGACGACGAGTCCGCGCTGACGTCGTTCGAGGAGGGCAAGCTCTTCGGCGCGGACTGGCTGCGCACGCTGGGCTCGCTGCCCAACGAGTACCTGCACTACTACTACTTCAACCGCGAGGCGGTGGCCGGGGCTCGCAGCGCCGAGAAGACGCGTGGCGCGTTCCTCCTCGACCAGCAGTCCCGGTTCTACGAGCGGATGGAGGCCCCCGGCACGCCGCCGTTCGCCACCTGGGACGCCACCCGGCTGGAGCGCGAGGTCACGTACATGGCGGAGAACCGCGAGGCGGTGGACGCCGGCGAGCGCAACTCGTGCGATCTGGATTCCGGCGGCTACGAGAAGGTCGCGCTGGCCCTGATGCGGGCCATCGCGCTGGACGAGCGAACGACGCTGATCCTCAACGTCCGCGGCCGAGGAGCGTTGAAGCCGCTCGACGACGAGGCGGTCGTGGAGACGAACTGCCATGTGGACGCCAACGGCGCCCGGCCGATCATCGGCGAGCCGCTGGCCGGTCACGCCGTCGGCCTGGTCACCGCCGTGAAGGCCGTGGAGCGGGACGTCATCCGCGCCGCCACCACCGGCGACCGGGCGGCCGCGCTGCGGGCCTTCGCCCTGCACCCGCTGGTCGACTCCGTCGCCGTCGCGCGGCGGCTGTTCGACGGCTACCTCGCCGACCTCCCGGGCCTGGACTACCTGAAGGAACCCCGTGTTTGACGACCGCAAGCAGGTCGAGGCGCGTCTCGACCGCGTCCTGGAGCAGCGCATCCGGCCCGCCGTCCACGGCCCGAGGATCCCGTTGACGCTGACCGCGTGGCACGTCCCCGACGAGCCGGTGCCGGTGGCCGAGGCGCTGGCCGCCGAGTACGAGCCGTTCGCCGTGGGGCAGCGCTGGGGGCGGCCGTGGTCGACCAGCTGGTTCCGTGCGGTCGGCACGGTGCCGGCGGAGTGGGCCGGCCGCCGCGTGGAGGCCGTCTTCGACCTGGGCTTCATCGGCGACTGGCCGGGCGGGCAGGCCGAGGCGCTCGTGTACGACGCCGCCGGGCAGCCGGTGAAGGGCATCGAGCCGCGCAACCAGTACGTGCCGGTGGCGAACCCGGCCGCCGGCGGCGAGGCGGTGGAGCTGCTGCTGGAGGCCGCCGGCAATCCGGACATCCTGGCCGGAGGCTTCGTCCCGACGCCGCTGGGGGACAAGCTCACCGCGCCGCCGGACCCGCTCTACACCTTCGCCCGCGCCGATCTCGCCGTCCTCGACGAGGACGTCTGGCATCTCGTGCTGGACATCGAGGTCGCCGCCGAGCTGATGCGCCAGTTGAGCGAGCACGACACCCGTCGGCACGAACTGCTGCGCGCCCTGGGACGGATGCTCGACGCCCTCGACATCGCCGCCGTGTCGTCGACCGCCGCCGCGGCCCGGGCACAACTGGCCGAGGTGCTGTCCCGGCCGGCGCACGCCAGCGCGCACACCCTGTCGTCGGTCGGCCACGCGCACATCGACAGCGCCTGGCTCTGGCCGCTGCGTGAGACGGTCCGGAAGACCGGGCGGACCTTCTCCAACGTCACCGCGCTGGCCCGGGACTACCCCGAGTTCGTCTTCGCCTGCTCGCAGGCGCAGCAGTACGCGTGGGCCAAGGAACACCATCCGGCTGTCTACGCCCGGATGCAGGAGGCGGCCAAGGCCGGCAATTGGGTGCCGGTCGGCGGCATGTGGGTGGAGGCCGACGGCAACCTGCCCGGCGGCGAGGCGCTGGCCCGCCAGTTGGTGCACGGCAAGCGGTTCTTCCTCGACGAGTTCGGCACCGAGTGCGAGGGCGTGTGGCTGCCGGACTCCTTCGGCTACACCGCCGCCTACCCGCAGCTGGCCAAGCTGGCCGGGATGCGCTGGTTCCTCACCCAGAAGATCTCCTGGAACCAGACCAACAAGATGCCGCACCACACGTTCTGGTGGGAGGGCATCGACGGCAGCCGGGTCTTCACCCACTTCCCGCCGGTGGACACGTACAACGCGGTGTTCTCCGGCGAGGAGTTGGCGCACGCCGTGCGCAACTACGCCGACAAGGGCGGCGGCACGCGCTCGCTGGTGCCGTTCGGCCACGGCGACGGCGGTGGCGGCCCCACCCGAGAGATGATGGAGAAGGCGCGGCGGCTGCGTGATCTGGAGGGTTCGCCGCGCGTGATCGTCCAGGATCCCAACACGTTCTTCCGCGAGGCGCAGGCCGAGTACCCCGACGCACCGGTGTGGTCCGGCGAGCTCTACCTGGAGCTGCACCGCGCCACCTACACCAGCCAGGCCCGCACCAAGTCCGGCAACCGCCGCAGCGAACACCTGCTGCGCGAGGCCGAGCTGTGGGCCGCCACCGCGGCTGTACGGGCAGGATTCCCTTACCCGTACGAACAGTTGGACCGGCTGTGGAAGACGGTCCTGCTGCACCAGTTCCACGACATCCTGCCCGGCAGTTCGATCGCGTGGGTGCACCGCGAGGCCGAGGCAACGTACGCGCGAGTCGCCGAGGAGCTGCACGGCATCGTCGCCGATGCCTCGGCGGCGCTGGCCGGTGCTTCGAAGGACGTGCCGTGGGTGTTGAATGCCGGTCCTCGCGCCCGTACCGAAGTCGTTGCGGTGCCCAAGGAACTCGCCGGGAACGGGCAACCGCTGTCCGACGGCACGGTGGCGGTGCTCGTGGAAACCCCGGGTTCCAGCGCCGGGCCACTGGTCGAGGCGTCGGCGCAGCCGGCGGTCGTCGTCGGCGAACGGTTGCTGGAGAACGGCTTCGTGCGGGTCGAGTTCGACGACGACGGCCTGTTCTCGTCGGTCTACGACCTGGTCGCCGACCGTGAGGTGCTGGCCCCCGGCGAGCGCGGCAACCTGCTGCGCCTGCACACCGATTTCCCGAACCAGTGGGACGCCTGGGACATCGACAAGCACTACCGCCACCAGTACACGGACCTGACCGACGCCGAGTCGATCACCGTGGTCGAGCGCGGTCCGCTGGTCGGCGCGCTGCGCGTCGAACGCCGCTTCGGTGCGTCCACTGTGGTGCAGACGATCCGGCTGCGCGCCGGCTCGCCCCGGATCGACATCGAGACGGAGATCGACTGGCACGAGCGGGAGAAGATCCTCAAGGCGGCGTTCCCGCTGGACGTGCACGCCGACCGCTCGGCCGCCGAGATCCAGTTCGGCCACGTCTTCCGGCCCACGCACACCAACACCAGCTGGGAGGCGGCCCGGTTCGAGGTCTTCTGCCACCGCTGGGCGCACGTGGCCGAGCCCGGCTACGGCGTCGCGGTGCTCAACGACTCCACGTACGGCCACGACGTCGGCCGCGACGCCCGTGACGACGGCGGCACCACGACGACCCTGCGTCTCAGCCTGATCCGCGCGCCGCGCTGCCCCGATCCGGACGCCGACCAGGGCCGGCACCGGATGACGTACTCGCTGCTGCCCGGCGCCACCGTCGCGGACGCGGTCGACGGCGGTTACGCCCTCAACCTGCCGCTACGGGTGGTGCCCGGCTCCGACGCGGCGTCCGCCCCGCTGGTGACGCTGGACGGCCGCAAGGCCGCCATCGAGTCGGTCAAGCTCGCCGACGACCGGTCGGGTGACGTCGTGGTGCGGCTCTACGAGTCGCTCGGCGGCCGGGCGGAGGCGGTGCTGCGGCCCGGGTTCGCGGTCGGCCGCGCCCAGGTCGTCGACCTGCTGGAGCGGCCGCTCGGCCAGGACGTCGCGGTGGGACCGGACGGGACCGTGCGCCTGCGGCTCCGCCCGTTCCAGGTCGTCACGCTGCGGCTCACGCCCGTGGAATAGTGCCATGCGGGAACGTATGGTGAGGCTGTGCATGCTCGGTTTATCCCGGTGACGGCCGCGTGACCGCGCCGACCCGTCCCGCGCGGTCCGCGATCCTCACCGTCGACGACGACCCCGGAGTGTCCCGGGCGGTGGCCCGCGACCTGCGCCGCCGCTACGGCGACCGACACCGCGTCATCCGCGCCGAGTCCGGCCGGCAGGCCCTGGACACGCTGCGCGAGATGACGCTGCGCGGCGAGCTGGTCGCGGTCATGCTCGCCGACTACCGGATGCCGGACATGAACGGCATCGAGTTCCTCGAGCAGGCGATGGACCTGTACCCGTCGGCCCGGCGGGTGCTGCTGACCGCGTACGCCGACACCGGCGCGGCCATCGACGCCATCAACCTCGTCGACCTGGACCACTACCTGCTCAAGCCGTGGGACCCGCCGGAGGAGAAGCTCTACCCGGTGGTCGACTCGCTGCTCGACGCGTGGGCGGCGACCGACCACAAGCGGGTGCCGGAGACCAAGGTGATCGGCCACCAGTGGTCGGCCCGGTCGTCCGAGGTTCGCGAGTTCCTGGCCCGCAACCAGGTGCCCTACCGCTGGTACCAGGTCGACGAGCCGGAGGGCGAGCGGCTGCTGGCCGCCGCCGGCGCGGACGGCCGCACCCTGCCGGTGGTGATCACCACCACCGGCGACGCCCTGATCGCGCCGTCCGACGCGGAACTGGCCGACCGGGTCGGCCTGAGCACCAGGCCGTCCGAGCGGTTCTACGACCTGGCCATCATCGGCGGCGGTCCGGCCGGTCTGGGCGCGGCCGTCTACGGCGCGTCCGAGGGGCTGCGGACCGTGCTCATCGAGCGCACGGCCACCGGCGGGCAGGCCGGCCAGAGCTCGCGGATCGAGAACTACCTGGGCTTCCCGGACGGCGTGTCCGGCGCGCAGCTGGCCGACCGGGCCCGGCGGCAGGCCACCCGGTTCGGCGCCGAGCTGATCACCACCCGGGACGTGGTCGGCGTGGAGGTGAACGGGTCGGCGCGCACGGTGCGGTTCGCCGACGGCGACGCCATCGACGCGCACGCGGTCATCCTGGCCACCGGCGTGTCGTACCGGCAGCTCACCGCGCCCGGCCTGGACGGCTTCACCGGGCGCGGCGTCTACTACGGCTCGGCGCTGACCGAGGCGACCAACTGCGCCAAGCAGGACATCTTCATCGTCGGCGGGGCCAACTCGGCCGGCCAGGCCGCGGTGTTCCTGGCCCGGACGGCCCGGTCCGTGACGATCGTCGTGCGGGCCGGCTCGCTGGCCCAGTCCATGTCGCACTACCTGATCCAGCAGATCGCCGCCATCCCCAACATCTCCGTGCTGACCTGCACCGAGGTGGTCGAGGCGCACGGCGGCGACCACCTGGAGAAGATCACGTTGCGGCACAACGGCACCGGCGAGGAGCGGACGGTCGACGCCTCGTACCTGTTCGCGTTCATCGGCGCCGCGCCCCGCACCGACTGGCTGGACGGCGTGGTGGCCCGCGACGAGCGCGGGTTTGTCATCGCCGGCCCGGACCTGGCCACCGGCACGGCGCTGCGCGACTGGCCGCTGGACCGCCAGCCGTACCACCTGGAGACCAACGTGCCCGGCGTGTTCGTCGCCGGCGACGTGCGCTGCGACTCCGGCAAGCGGGTCGCCTCCGCGGTCGGCGAGGGAGCGATGGCGGTGATGCTGGTGCACCGGTATTTGGAGCGGACATGACCGAGTCCGGACGGCTGCCGTGCGACATCGAGGAGCTGCGCACGCTGTTCCTGTTCGAGAAGCTCGACACCGAACAGCTGGAGTGGCTGTGCGCCCACGGCCACATCGAGCACTTCGAGCCCGGCCCCGTCTACCACGAGGGTGACCCGGCGACCTGCTTCTACGTCATGATCGAGGGTGGTCTGGCGCTGTCCCGCCGGGTCGGCGCCGAGGACGTGGAAATCAGCCGGACCAGTCATCGCGGCGTGTACGCCGGCGCGTGGCGGGCGTTCCTCGGCGACCGGGTCCCGCAGAACTACGACAACTCGATGCGGGTCACCGAACCGTCCCGGTTCTTCGTGCTGGACGCCACGCTGTTCGAGCAGCTCATGCGGGAGTGGTTCCCGATGGCGCTGCACATGCTGGAGGGCCTGTTCTTCGGCATGCAGAACACCCAGCAGGCGATCGGCCAGCGGGAACGGCTGCTGGCGCTGGGATCGCTGTCGGCCGGGCTGACCCACGAGCTGAACAATCCGGCCGCCGCGGCGGTGCGGGCCACCGCCACGCTGCGGGAACGGGTCGCCGGGATGCGGCACAAGCTGGGCCTGATCGCCGCCGGCCCGTACGACCGGGTGTCGCTGGAGCAGCTGATCAAGCTGCAGGAACAGGCGGTCGAGCAGGTGGCCAAGGCCCGCCCGCTGGAGCCGCTGGAGGCCGCCGACCTGGAGGACGAGCTGGCCGACTGGTTCGACGCGCACGACATCGCCGGCGGCTGGGACCTCGCGCCGACCTACGTGCAGGCCGGGCTGGACGTCGCCTGGCTGGACACGGTGGCCCGCACGGTGGACGCGTCGATCCTGGAGGGCGCGCTGCGGTGGCTGAACTACACCATCGAGACCGAGCTGTTGATGTCCGAGATCGAGGACTCCACCACGCGGGTGTCCACCCTGGTCGCCGCGGCCAAGCAGTACTCGCAGCTGGACCGCGCGCCGTTCCGTCCCGTCGACGTGCACGAGCTGCTGGACAGCACGCTGATGATGCTGGGCCGCAAGATCGGTGACGGTATCACCGTGCACAAGGAGTACGACCACAGCCTGCCCGAGGTCCCGGTCTACGCGGCGGAGCTGAACCAGGTCTGGACGAACCTGATCGACAACGCCGTCGCGGCCATGGACGGCGTCGGCACGCTCACCGTGCGCACCGCGCGCGACGACGACCGGCTGCTGGTCGAGATCCGCGACACCGGGACCGGGATCGCGCCGGAAATCAAAGACCGCATCTTCGAGCCGTTCTTCACCACCAAGCCGGTCGGCTCCGGAACCGGTCTGGGCCTGGACATCTCGTGGCGCATCGTCGTCAACAAGCACCACGGGGACCTGTCCGTCGAGTCCGTGCCCGGCGACACCCGGTTCCGGGTGCGCATCCCGCTCACTCCCGTCACCCAGGAGGGCACGTCATGACCGTTCCGGGTATCGACCCTTCCGTGCCGCCGAGCGGCACCGGCTGCGTCGAGTGCGACGCCGCCGGCGGCTGGTGGGTGCACCTGCGCCGGTGCACCCAGTGCGGCCACATCGGCTGCTGCGACTCGTCCCCGGCCCAGCACGCCAGCGCGCACGCCGCGGAGACCGGCCACCCGTTCATCCGCAGCTTCGAGCCGGGCGAGGACTGGTTCTGGAACTACCAGACCGAGGAGTTCTACGACGGCCCGCAACTGGCCGACCCGCAGCACCACCCCGTTGACGCCGCGATCCCGGGCCCGGCCGGCCGCGTCCCCGAGGACTGGCGCAGCCACGTGCACTAGTGCGGTGGAGCACGGAGGGGCCTGAACACGTGCGGCAAACTTCGCACTCCGCGCAACCGGAACCGCTAACGTGGACGCGCCGTGAGTGATCAGGAGTGGGGTGCATGGCCAAGAGGTTCCGGGTGTCGCAGACGTCGCGGCGCGCCTACCGGACCATCGGCCTGGCCCTGCAGGCCGCGCACAACCTGCGCAAACCGGTGCGGATCGAGATCGAGCCGGGCCGCTACCAGGAGTCGCTGAGCCTCGGCGGCGACGTGGAGCTCGTCGCGATCGACGGCCCCGCCTCGGTCACGCTCGCCTCGGCCCAGGGCCCGGTGATCGAGAGCTGGGGCCGGCTCCGGCTGTCGGATCTGGTGCTCGTCGGGTCCCGTGACGAGGCCGTCCGCTGCAGCGCCGGCACGCTGGTCGTGGAGCGGTCGCAGATCCAGGGCCTGGACGGCGTCAGCGTGTGGGCCGCCGCCGGCACCTCGGTGACGTTGCGGGAATGTCTGGTGGGCAGCGGGCGGGTGGTGTTCTCGGGCGCCGAGGGCGTGGCCGAGCGCTGCGATTTCACCGGCTCCAGCACCAATGCCGTCGCCGCGATCGAGGGTGCGGTCGTGCGGCTGCAGGACTGCCGGATCGAGCATCCCCGCTTTCACGGGGTGCGGGTCACCGGCGCGCGGGCGACGGTCGTCGGCTGCCGGCTGACGGGGACCGGGAACGACAGCATCTACGCGGACAAGCAGGCGCAGCTCGTCGTCCAGGACTGCCACATCACCGACTCGCACTCCGTCGGGGTGTCGTTCGTCGAGCAGTCCACCGGCTCGGTCGAGGGCACGGTGGTCAGCGACTCCGAGCACGGCATCGCGACCCAGACCGGGGGACGGCCGGTCGTGCGCAACTCCGTGTTCCGGGACTGCCGGGACACCGGGATCATCGTCAACACCCAGGGACTGGGGCAGTTCGAGAACTGCGAGATCGTCCGCGCGGGCAACGTCGCGGTGTTCGCCACCACCGGCGGCTCGCCCGTGGTGGACGGCTGCCGCGTCACCGGCGGCCACGTCGGCATCGCGCTGGTCGAGGGCCGGGGCCGGTTCTCCCGGTGCGAGGTCACCGGGGTCACCGAGGTGGCGCTGCGGGTCTGGCAGGGGTCGACCGCCGAGTTCGCCGGCATCCGGGTCGACGGCGGCGCGGTCGGCCTGGACGCCAGCGGCGCCGGCGGCACCAAGGCCACGCTGCTGGACTCGGACTTCCGCAACATCGGCCGGATCGGCGCGTCCGTGCTGGAGCAGGCCCGGGTCACCCTGCGGAACTGCTCGTTCCGGGACGGGCTGGGCGGGCTGTCCGCCGGCGGCGAGTCCCAGCTGCTGGCCTACGACTGCCGGGTCGAGCACACCGACGGCGGCGGCGTCATCGCGGCCGGCAAGGCGATTCTCACCGCGGAACGGCTGACCGTCGCCCAACCGGGCCTGTACGGCCTGGCCGGGCAGGATTCCGCGTGGCTCGACGTGAAGGACAGCGAGTTCGGCGACACCCGGTTCATCGGCGTCACCACCAGCGGATCCTGCGGCGGCCACCTGGTCCGCTGCTCCGTCACCGGCAGCCGGGGCTCCAGCGTCGTGCACAACGGTCTCGTCGTGCTGACCGACCTGCGGTCCGAGCTGCCGGTCACCGAGCACACGCCCGAACCGCCGCCGGAAGCCGCCCAGCAGATCGTGAACTACTTCAACGGCCCCGTCTTCAACGCGGCCGTCTACAACCCGTTGCTGGTCCAGGGCGACAACGCCGTGCCGGAGAGGATTCCGATGGCAGACAACAACCCCTCCACCGCCCAGTCGGTCACGAACAACTACCACGGCCCGGTCGTCCACGGCGAGGTCAACAACGCCCAGCTGGCCTGGAACAACGCCGTCGTCCACCAGAACCTCGGCCACGTCGAGCAGGTCGCCCCCGGCTTCGAGGAGGTCGCCCGCGTCGTCACCGCCGTGCTGGAGCGGCTGGCCGACCTCGGGCTGCCCGCGGCCGACGTGCGGGACGCGACCCAGAACGCCAACGAGGTGCTGGCCGAGGTGGCCCGGCCGGAGCCGGACCGCGGCGTCGTCCGCCGGGGCCTGACCGCGCTCAAGGGCGTGCTGGCCCAGCTCGCCGCCGGCCTGCTGACCGGCGTCAACGCGGGCGCGGTGGAGGTCGGCAAGGACCTGGTCCGCGACATCAGCCACCTCGGCTTCTGAGCCGCCCTCGGTGCGGACTACGGCCGGGCGCGCCGGTGGTGCTCGGCGATCTCGTCGCTGGTGGTGAGCCACGCATCCGGTTGGGCGGCGAGAAACTCCAGCGCCAGGTCCAGGTACTTGGCGCGGAAGGCCTGGCCGATCACGAAGGGATGCAGCGCCAGCGCCAGCACCCGGCCGCTGTCCTGGGAGTCGGCGCGCAGCTGCTCGTACTGGTCCTGGACCATGCGCAGGTACTCCGGCCCGGTGACGCCCCGGCCGAACACCACCAGGTCGTTGAGTTCGAGCGTGTACGGCACGCTGATCATCCCGGGCACGGTCAGCGGATACGGCTGGTCGTCGTTGGTCCAGTCCAGCACGTAGTCGAGACCCGCCTCGGCGAGCAGTTCGGGCGTGTGGACGGTCTCGGTCAGCCCCGGGCCCAGCCAGCCGCGCGGGCGCTGCCCGGTGCCGGCGGCGATGGTGTCCACGATGTCGGCGAGCACGACACGTTCCTCCGCACGGGACATCCCGGTGTGCAGGACCGAGTTGGTGCGGCCGTGCGCGAGCCACGCCCAGTTCCGCGCCCGGCCCGCCTCGATGATCTGCGGATAGTGGTCGACCACCGACGAGTTCAGCAACGCGCTCGCCCGGACGCCGTGCCGGTCGAGGCTGTCGATCACCCGCCAGATGCCGACCCGGGCTCCGTAGTCGCGCCAGCCGTGGTTGAGCGCGTCCGGCACCAGGTCGGCGGTGCCGGGCCAGATGCTGGTGGAGGGACGTCCGAGGAGGAAGTGCTCGATGTTGAGCCCGACGTACACGGCGACCTTCCTGCCGTCGGGCCAGGTGATCCGGGGACGGTCGATGATCGGGCTGTAGTCGAAGAGCGGGTTGTCCGTCATGGCTGCACGGTAGAATCTGACATCAGTGTCAGGTTCAAGGCGCGGAGGTGTGATGCGCATCGGCGAGCTCGCCCGGCGCACGGGCGTCAGTGAGCGGTCGCTGCGGTACTACGAGCAGCAGGGCCTGCTCGCCGCCGACCGAACGCACGGCGGCCACCGCGACTACCCGGAGCACGCGGTGGACCGGGTCATCCGCATCCAGGAGCTGTTCGCCGCCGGCCTGCACAGCAAGAAGATCGCGCGCCTGCTGCCGTGCATGCGGGACGCCGACGGCGGCCCTTCGGCGATCGCGACCCCGCAGCTGGTGGCCGAGCTGACCGCCGAGCGGGACCGGATCGACCGCATGATCACCGAGTTGGCCAACTCCCGCGAGGTGCTCGACGACGTGATCAACGCCGCGTCCCGGCGGCGCTGACTGCTCGGCCGGCCGTCGTGACCCGCCTCAGCGGGCGCCGAGGACCCAACGGAGGCCGCCGACCAGCGTGTGGCCCGCGGCGCGGATCGCGGTGGCCTCGGTCAGCGGCAGGTAGGGGAGACGCAGCGGCCAGCGCGCCCAGCTGGGCAGCATCGCGACGGACGCGGCGGCCAGCACGGCGTAGGGCGGTCGCGCCGGGAGCGGCAGGGGAGCGTTGAGGAGCAGGAACCGGGCCGCCGCACGCGCCTCCGGCGTGCCGGCCAGTTCGGGGCGGAAGGCGCGCAGCCGCTCGGCGAGTTCGGCTCGGGTGCGGGGCGGGTCGGGGACGCCGAGTTCGATGGCGATGCGGGCCATGTCGGTGACGTAGCCGTCGGCGCCCGCGTCGTCGAGCGGCTCGGCCCCGTAGCGCTGGTGGCAGCGCAGGAAACTGTCGACCTCGGCGACGTGCACCCACTCCAGCAGGTGCGGGTCGCTGGCGGCGTACGGCCGTCCGTCCGACGCCGTGCCCTGGACCCGTTCGTGCACCGCCCGCACCACGGCGACGATCCGCTCGGCGTCCTCCGCTGTGCCGTAGGTGGTCGTGGCGAGGAAGGCGCTGGTCCGTTGTAAGCGCCCCCACGGATCGCCGCGGTAGCCCGAGTGCGCCGCCACGGCGGCCATTGCCAGCGGGTGCAGCGACTGCAGCAGCAGGGCCCGCAGGCCGCCGATGAAGATCGCCGCGTCGCCGTGCACCCGGCGGATCGGCCGGTCCTCGCCGAACCAGCGCGGCCCCGGCGTTTCCATGACGCGTTGGCGCACCTCGGCGGCGTTCGGGCCGGCGACCTTGCCGGAGAGCTCGCCGGCCAGCCACTGCCGGAACCTGGTCAGTTCCCTGTCCACGACCTGCACGGGCACTCCTTCGTCGCGAACGACGATTGTCCGCCTCGCGGCCGCGGGCCACACGACAACCGATTCCCATACTTTGTGTCTAAAGCACTATGACTTCAGTGGCGACTGAAAATAGCAACGCACGAACCGGTTCGGCCGTTCCGGCACCTCATACCTGCCCGTGGAAGTCTCCGAGGCGCACTCAGATTGCCAGGATGCCGTCCGAGTCGAACGCGAGGAAGTCCCCGTACGGCACGGGGTTCGACAACTCCGGATGCCGGTGCGCGACCTCGGGGCGCAGCACCAGCAGTTCGGGCCAGACGGTGACCGGGGTGGGGCCGCCGACCACGATGTCGTCGAGGTCGGTGTCCAGCGACGGCCCCCACCGGTCGACCACCAGCCCGACGGCGGCGGCGCCGGTGGCCTGGAACTCGGCGAGCAGGCGGCGGATCACGCCGTCCTGCCCGATCCTGTGCACCGGGCCGCCCAGGCCGTCGAGGTCGTAGTCCTCCACGACGACATCGGGGCCGACCCGGCCGAGCGTGCAGATGACGTCGGCGTCCCGGTCGTCGGCGAGCCAGTACTGGAAGGTGAACCGCTTGTCGCCCAGGGATCCCATGGCCGCGAGCAGGTCGGCCCGGTCCAGCTCGACCTGCTCGCCGATGGTCTCCGGCTCGCCGCTGATCGCGGTGATCCGGCCGGTGTCGGGGTGGCCCAGCACCAGGCCGGCCGCCGCCAGCGACTCGACCCGCCGCCGCGCCGACTCCGGCGACCAGCCACGGCGGTACAGCCGCACAAAACCGTCCGACATTGCCTGCCTACTTCGGGAAGACGCGCACGTTGCCGTCGCCGAGCTTCTTCTGGCGAAGTCGATGGGTTCTCGGCCTCGCCGGGACCGCCGACGCGATGTACTGGCCGTTCGGCCTGAACACGTCCGCAGTATAAGGTGCCGGCTGTGCCGTCGGAGGGATTCGCCGGGCGTTGGTGGTGGGGGAGCGGTGCGTCGGCCGTGCAGGTCGAGGGCGCTTCTCCCGCCGACGACTGGTCGCGGTGGACTTCGGCCGGCAATGCCCCGCCGTCCTACGACGGCAACGGCTTCGCGCGGCGCTACCGTGAGGATTTCGCGCTGCTGCGGGAACTCGGGCTGACCGATCACCGGCTGTCGATCAACTGGGCCCGTGTCGAGCCGGTCGAGGGGCGTCTCGACCAGGATGCCGTCGACTACTACCGGGCCGTCCTTTCCGCCGCGCGGGATGCGGGACTCCGGATGTGGGTTTGCTTGCTGCACAGCGCGATCCCGGTGTGGTTCGCCGATGTCGGCGGCTTCGCCGGAGACCGGGCCTCGGCGGCGTGGCTGCGGTGGGTGGACCTGGCCGCCGCCCTTTTCGGGGACCTCGTCGGCGGGTGGATGCCGGTCAACCTGCCGACGAGCTATGCCCAGAAGGCCTACCTCACCGGGACTTTCCCGCCGGGCCGCCGCGATCCCGAGCAGTTCGCGGCGGTTCTCGCCACCGTGCACGCCGGCGATTTCGAGGCGGCGCTGCGACTGCGGGAGGCGACGGGGAAACCCACGTGTAGCAACGAAGCCGTATTGCCGCTGTATCCGGCGGATGACCGTCCCGAAACGGCGACGGCAGTGGCGCTACTGGACGAGGTCGTGTGGGACTCCTGGCTCAACCTTGCCCGCGAGCCTCGCTATGCGGACGCATTCGACCTCATCGGCTTTTCCTACTACTACGCGATGTCCGTGACCTCGACCGGCGCGCCGGCGCCGTTCCCGGCGGGCGGGAGGCCGGGCCCGCTCGGGTACGTTCCTTGGCCGGACGGCATCGCGGTCGTGCTGGATCGATTGCACCGCGAGCTGCCCGGGGCGCGGATTGTGGTGGCTGAGGTCGGTTACGGCGATACCGGCGGGCTGGACGACACCGCACGGTGCGAGTACCTGCACCGAGCGTTCGAACACATCGCAGCAGCTCAGGACGACGGGATGCGGATCGAGGGCGTGTCGATCTGGACCGGCATCGACAACTACGAATGGCTGGCCGGCCGGTCGGTGTCGTTCGGCCTGTTCGACGCGGATCGCCGGCCGAGGCGCAGCGCCTCGCTCATTCGGTCACTGACTGGCGGGCGGTGACGGACACCGCCCGGCAGGTCCAACCGCTCGTCGCCGTGACGATCACCAGACGTCGACGGTGTGTTCGCTGATGTAGTCGAAGTTCCAGTCGTCACCGAGTCCGGGCGCCGACGGCATGGTCACGATGCCGTCGGCGTCCATGGTGTCGACGATGGTGTGCCGGTGCGGGGGCGGCTCGTCGAAGTCGACGTGCGGGTGCAGCAGGCCGCGCTCGTACCAGCGGCCGCTCTCGGTGGCGCCGAGGACGGCGAGGTTGCCGGAGCCGTTGCCGTGGATCTCGCAGTCGATGTTGAACGCCTCGGCCAGATGCACGGCCTTGAGCGTGGCCCCGATGCCGCCGCAGTCGTCCACGCCGGCCCGCAGGATGTCGCACGCGCCGGCGCTGATCCACTCGGCGCGGGCGAAGTGCTTGCCGGCGGCGGTCTCCGGACCGATCACCGGCACCGCCAGCTGGTCGGCCAGCCAGCGGTAGGAGCTGATCGACGCCTCGTCCATCGGCTCCTCGTACCAGGCGAAGTCCAGCTTCTCCAGGGCCCGCCCCAGTTCGAGTGCCTCGGTCCGGCGGTACCAGTGGTTGGCGTCCAGCATCAACGCGATGTCCGGGCCGACGGCCTCGCGGACCGCCGCGCAGGTCCGGATGTCCAGCCGGACGTCCGGCGCGAAGGGCACCGGCGGCATCCAGGTGTGCAGCTTGATGCCGCGGTAGCCGCGCTTGGCCAGCTGCTCGGCGAACGCCGCGTAGTCCTCCGGGCAGCTCAGGCCGCCGGGGATCTCGTCGCCGCACATCGTGCTGGCGTACGCCGGCACGCGGTCGCGAGCGCCGCCGAGCAGCTTCCACACGGGCAGCCCGACGCGCCGCCCGAGCAGATCCCACAGGGCCTGGTCCACGTAGCCGAGCGCCCGGTCGGTGAGGCCGCCGTGCGCGCCGCGCTGCCGGCGGGACAGCGCCTGCCACAGGCGTTCCCGCTGCCAGGGGTCGCGGCCGACCACGGTGGGCCGGATGTGCCCGGCCAGCACCGGCTCCCGCAGGTGGTCCGGCTGCACCGGGCAGTAGCCGGCGTTGCCGTCCTGGTCGGTGATCTCCAACAGCGCGGCCGTGACCTCGTGCTCCGGGGCGGGATGGCGATGTCCGGCCTCGTCGACGGCGGTGCGCGCCGTCGTGGTGAAGACCCGCACGGCCACTGCATCGATCAGCATCGACGGTTGCTCCTATCCGTTGTGCGAACGCCAGTCCCGCTCGGCGGCGGTCAGCTCGTCGGCCAGCTTGCGCAGGAAGTCGTCGGCGGACATGGTGCCGAGCAACACCTTCTGGTACAGCGGCTCGCTGTCGGCCTTGGTGATGGCGGAGAACTGCGGCAGCGCGAACGGCGCGGACGCCAGCACGGTGTCCTTGGCCCGCAGCACGCCGAGCGCCATCTCGACCGGCGCGTCGGCCCGCAGCCAGGCGTCCCCGTACACGTCGGTGTTGGCCGGGATCTGGCCGACCCGCTGGTTCCAGTAGCTGTTGCTCTCCTTGGACAGCAGGAACTGCACGAACTTCCAGGCCGCGTCCTGGTGCTCGCTGGCCTTGAACACGCCGAAGCCGTCGGTCGGGTTGGGCACGACGGTGCGCTTGCCGGACGGGCCGACGGGCAGGGGGATCGCGCCGACCTTGTCCGGCCCGAGCGCCTTCAGCACGTCCCCGGACGAGCCGAGGTTGTGGTGCATCATCGCCACCGAGCCGCCGGTGAACTCGGCGACCATCTGGGTGTAGCCGTTGTTGACGTCGGCGGTCGGCGTCGCCTTGCCGTACAGCGCGGCGATCTTGCGCACCAGGTCGACGTTGCCGGGATCGGCGGTGGTGCTCACGCCGTTGTCCGTGAAGAAGGTCGGCACGCCCGAGTACGCGTATGCCTCGCTGAGCAGCTGGAACACGGAGCCGGCGCCGCCGCGAACGGTGTAGCCGTAGCGGTTCGCGGCCTTGTCGGTCAGCTTGGTGGCGTCGGCGATCAGTTCGTCCCATGTGGACGGAGGCTGCAGCCCGGCCTGGGCGAACCAGTCCTTGCGGTACCAGATGACGTCCAGGTTCGCCGAGGACGGCAGCTCGTAGAGCTTGTGGTCGCCGCTGGCCTTGCGGATGTCGTCGACGAGGTTGGGTAGCAGCTTGTCGTGCAGGGGACTGGCGGCCAGCCGGTCGTCGAGCGGCTCCAGCGCGTCCTGGCCGACCAGGTCCGACAGGTACGAGGTGGTGATGCCGCCGACGTCGGGGGTGGCGCCGCCGGCGATCGCGGTGTCGTACTTCTGCTGCACCGAGGAACTGGGGATGCCGACGTACTCGACGTGAATGCCGGGGTTGGCCCGTTCGAACTCGCCGATCAGATGCTGGAAGACGGGCGTTCGTGCGGGACCCCCGTTGTTGTCCCAGAACGTGATCGTCTCCGCGCCGCCACCGCCGTCGTCGCCGCAGCCGGCCAACGCCAGCCCGCACACCAGCGCCAGCGCCGTCGCCCTGATTCTGCTCATCCCTTCACCGCTCCCGCCGTCAGTCCCTGCACCAGGAATCGTTGGATCACCGCGAAAACCGCGACCACCGGCACCGCGGCGACCACGCCGCCGGCCGCGAGCGCCCCGAAGTCCACATTGAACTCGCCGAGCGTGTAGCTCAGCCCGACCGGCAACGTGAACCGGTCCTGCCGGCCGGAGAACATGAGTGCGAACAGGAAGTTGTTCCACGAGCCGATGAACGCGAACGAGCCGACCGCGACCAGGCCGGGCCGCAGCTGCGGCAACACCACGGCGAGGAACGCCCGCAGCCGCCCGCAGCCGTCGACCATCGCGGCCTCCTCCAGGTCCACCGGCACGTTCCGGACGAAGCCGCTCATCAGGATCAGCGCCAGCGGCAGTTGGAACGCGCTGTCGGCGATCACCAAGCCCTGCAGGCTGTTCAGCAGGTGCGTCGCCTTGAACACCAGGAACAGGGGGATGAGCACCATCGCGCCGGGCACGAACTGCGAACACAGCAGCGCCAGCAGGAACGCCCGCCGGCCGCGGAACGCGAAGCGCGCCAAGGCGTACCCACCCATCACCGCGAACACGCTGACCACGACCAGCGTGCCGAGGGCGACGATCAGGCTGTTGCGGAAGAACACCGCGAATCCGAGGTCCGTCCACACGGTGCGGAAGTGGTCCAGCGTGATCGGCCACGGCACCAGCGCGGTCGACCCCGTCGGCCGGAACGCGAACACCAGCATCCAGTAGAACGGCACCAGGGTGACCACCAGGTACGCGCCCAGCGGTAGGAACAGCCGGGCGAGGCGGCCCTTGTCGTGCATCCTCATCTCCTGTCGAACTTGGACAGCCGCAGGTACAGCACGGAGACGAACAGCAGCACCACGAAGCCGGCCGTGGTCAGCGCCGAGCCGTAGCCGAAGTCGTGCGAGTCCACGGCCTTGCGCGCCACGTACAGGGGCAGCGTCGTGGTCTGGTCGGCGGGGCCGCCGCCGGTCAGCGTGTAGAGCAGGTCCACGTTGTTGAACTCCCACACGCCGCGCAGCAGGGTGGACAGCACGATGGCGTCCCGCAGGTGCGGCAGCGTGACCAGGCGGAACCGCTGCCATCGGGTCGCGCCGTCGACCTCGGCCGCCTCGTACAGCTCCCGGGGAATGCCCTGCAGGTCTGCGAGCAGCAGGATGGCGAAGAACGGCACGCCCCGCCACAGCTCGGCGACGACCGTGGCGGGGAAGACCGTGGCCGGGTCGCCGAGCACGGAGGCGCCGGGACTGCCGATGCCCCACGACGCGAGCTGCTGGAAGATCCCGGTGGACGGGTTGTACAGCAGGATCCAGATCCCCGTGGTCAGCACGCCGGACACAGCCCACGGCGAGAACACCAGGGCGCGGGCCAGGCCGCGGCCGATGAACGTCTCGTTCACGATCAGGGCCAGCACCAGGCCGAGCAGCAGCTGCAGGCCGACCTCGACCACCACCCACCGCACGCTGAACCCGAGGCTCTGCCAGAACAACGGGTCGTGCAGCAGCATCTGGCGGAAGTTGTCCAGCCCGGCGAAGCCGTTGGCCCAGCTGCGGGTGGCGTTGTAGTGCTGGAGGCTGTAGTACACCACGCTGCCGATGGGATAGGCCAGGAACACGGCCATCAGCAGCACGGTCGGTGCGATCAGCAGGTACGGCGTCCATCGGGCTCTGCTCACGCCGTGAAAGTCCTTCCGGGGTAAGGGCGCCGGTGCGCCCGGGGCGACGCACCGGCACCTCTGGCGGGACGGCGGCCCGTCAGCCGAGATGGCCCGCGCCGGCGCTGCCGGGCAGCTGCGCCGGCAGCACGGACGCCGGTTGCAGGCCGGTGTAGAGCGTCGGCGTCCAGTTGACCGTCGAGGCCAGCTTGTTGCCGGGGTTGGCGGCGTTGAAGGCGGCCACCAGGTCGACGGACGCGCCGTTGACGACGCTGCCCTCGGCGTGGATGCCGGTTCCGCCCCAGTTGTGGAGGGCGTCGGCCGCGGTCACGCCGCCGCCGAACTGGAAGTTGTTGTTCTGGGCGTAGATCTGCGACTGCTTGCCGACACCGAGGCTGTAGGCGAAGCCGGCGCCGGACCGGTAGAGGTTGTCGTACACGTGGACCTGGCCGAAGCGGACCCGTGGGGCGCGTTCCTGCACGCCGTCGAACACGTTGTGGTGCACGGTGACCCGCAGGTGCCCGGCGTCGCTGGTCTTGCTGTCGGAGTTGCCGATGAGCATGGTCTTGTCGTGCTGGCTGAACACGTTCTGCTCGACGGTGACCAGGTCGGCGGCGTTGGTGATGTCCAGCTCCCCGTCGTGCTGCTGGTACGGCCGGCCGAAGTAGGTCGGCTCCTTGCTGTCCGGGTACGGGGCGTCGGTGAACGTGTTGTGGTCCACCCACACGTGCGTCCCGCCCTGCAGGGAGACGTCGTCGAAGGCCGAGTTCCAGTTGCCGGTGCTGCCGTCGGTCGGATCCCACTGCGGGAAGCAGTCGAAGGCGTCGGCGAAGGTGAGGTTGCGGACGATCACGTTGTCGCTCTTGATGATCAGGTTGGCGCCGAGCAGCCGCGCCGTCGTGCCGACGCCGATCAGCGTCGTGTTCGCGCCCACCTGGATCTCCACGCGGGCGGCCTGCTTGGCCTCGGAGGCCGCGCGGGCGCTCTCCAGCGGGCCGGTGGGGACCTTGGTGCGGCCCCAGGTCGCGGGGTCGTACGCCTTGAGGTAGCCGGCGAGCGTGTAGCCGTTGGTGGCGTAGTCGGTGCAGGACAGGGGTTTGCCCGACGAGTCGGTGTTGGCGTCGATCGTGCCCTTGACGTACACGATCTTCGGCGTGTCACCCTTCACCGCGGCGGCCAGCTGGTCGCGGGTGGTGACCGTGACGACGTGGCCGGCGGTGGCGGCGGAACCGCCGGTCGTGCCGTTGGCCCAGCCGTCCTTCGCGGGCAGCGGCTGGTGGCCGGGATCGGCGGCCGGGTTGGTGAGCAGCGTGGCGGCGGTGAGCGCGGCCATGAGCAGCTTCATTGCTGTGTGCCCTTCCCGATCAGCCGACGACGCCGGTGCCGGCGCCCGCGGTGACCGAGCCGATCACCGACGAGGTGGGCGTGAGCGTGAAGGCGTACGGCGGCTTGGTGAAGCTGCCGGCGCGGGTGATGTCGGTGGCCGCGCCGCCGAGGTCGTTGCCGGACAGGTTGGCGTAGCCGTCGGTCTTGCTGTCGCCGGTCGTGGTGACGGCGGTCTTCACGCTGCGGAACACGTTGTTCTGCACCAGCGTCTGCGCGCCCATCCGCGAGTGCACCGCGCTGTCGGTGACGTTCTGGAAGTAGTTGTCGTAGACGTGCGCGGTGCCGAACCGGACGCTGGGCAGCCGGGAGTTGACGTTGCTGAACCAGTTGTGCGCGTACGTCACGTGCAGGTGGCCGGTGTCCTCGCTGGCGTTGCTGTCCGAGTGGCCGACCAGCGAGACCTTGTAGTGGTCGTGGAAGTGGTTCCACGACACGGTGATGTAGTCGGCGGCGTGGGTGATGTCGACGAGGCCGTCGTAGTAGTCCTTGCCGTGCGAGAGATCCGAGGACAGGTCGTCGTGGTCGATCCAGATGTGGTTGGCGCCCCGGATGACGCTGATGGCGTCGGTGCCGACGGCCTTGCTGATGCGCAGGTTCTGCACGATGACGTTGTGCACGCCGTCCAGCGCGAGGCCGCCACCGGTGAGGCCGGAGTTGGCGCCGACGCCGACGACGGTCGTGTTGGAGCCGACCTTGACCTGGCCGGACAGGCTGATGGTGCCGGACACCCGCACCGTCTTGGCGGCGTCGCCCTTGACCGCGGCGGTGAACGCGGACAGCGAGCTGACGGTGGTCGTGGCGCCGCCGGCGCCGCCGGTGGTGCCCGCGCCGTAGCCTTCCAGGGTCGAGGTGGCCGCCTGCGCGGTGCCACCGCACAGGTTCAGGGCGAACGCGGCGCACGCGGGCAGCAGGGCGAGCGTGACCTTTCGGCGAAGTGTTGCAGACATGGAAACCCTCTTCTCCAGCAGGATGGGATGAGCAGTTTCTGTATATGTGAACCACATCCGGATGTGTGAACGAGTGTTCTGTATGTGTTCGCCGAATGTCAACTTTCGATGCGATTCGATGCGGAGTGTCGAATTGTGTTCGACGATTCTGTCAATCCGCGGTCACTGTGAATCGCTTGTCGCCGTCAACTGCGCTCGCGTAACGTGGGTCGGTGGTCACCATCGCCGATGTCGCCCACCACGCCGGAGTGGCTCCCAGCACGGTGTCGTACGTGCTCACCGGCAAGCGGGCGATATCGAGCGAAACCGCGCACCGCGTCTGGGACAGCATTCGGTCGCTCGGCTATCGCCCACGCGGCGGAATACTGCCGCCTTCCGCCGTCGGCGCCGTCGGAGTGGTGTTGCCGCTGCGCGAGGGCATCAATGTGGCGGTCGTGATGCGGTTCGTGCGGGCCATGGTCGACAGCGCCCGCCGGGGCGGCCGGGACGTCCTGCTGGTCACCGGCGACGAGGGGCCGCAGGGTGTGCTGCGCACCGTGGAATCGCCGGTGGCCGGCCTGGTCGTGATGGACGTCGAGATGGACGACCCGCGCCTGCCGGCGCTGCGGCGGTGCCCGGTGCCGTCCGTGCTGATCGGCGTGCCGACGGACCCGAGCGGCCTGACCTGCGTCGACCTGGACTTCTCGGCCGCGTACGGGATGTGTGTCGACCACCTGGCCGACCGGGGGCATCGGGACATCGCGCTGCTCGGCGCGCCCCGCGCGGTCTACGAGCGGCGCACCGGCTACGCCGAGCGCGGCGTGGCCGGCTTCAGTGCGGCGGCCGCGCGCCGAGGGGTGAACGCCGTCGTGCGGGCGTGCGAGGCCGACGGCCGGGCCGCGGCCGAGCTGCTGGCCGAGCGGCCCGAGATCACCGGGCTGGTCGTGCACAACGAGGCCGCGCTGCCGGCCGTGCTGGCCGGTGCGCCCTCGCCGGTCGACATGGTCGCGATATGCCCGGACGAAGTGGCGCGGCGGACCGAGCCCAGGGTGTCGTCGGTGCACGTGCCGGCCGAGGACCTGGGCCGGCGCGCCGTCGAACTCCTGGTCGCCCGCATCGAAGGCGCCCAGCGGTTCGGGGTCGAGCTGCTCGTCCCGGCGCTGACCGTCAGGGACTGACGGCGAGGAGCCGCCGCGGACCTGGGCGGCCCGCGGCGGCTGGTCGAGCGGTCAGCGGCTCACCCGAGTGTCGGCGCGGGAGGAGTCCTGCGTCGTGGTGACGGCACGCCGCCGGGGCTGACTGGTCCGACGTCGCGCGTCGTGCTGTCCGAGGGGCAGGGGCCGTGACGACGGCGATTGTTGTCGCCACGGCTGCAGCCAGGAGCGTCCGCCCGAGTCGGGCAGCCGTGCCCGAAAGACCATTGTGAACTCCTTTGCCCATGGTCGAATGAATGCGAAAGGCCGTTCCCGGAAGAGGGCGGCCGTGACGGTGATGAGCGCGAACGGCCGTCGCGCGAAGGTGATTTCCGCAGCGCGTCCACCAGCCGGTTCCGAGGAGGAACGGATTGTGTTAGCGCTAACACAATAGTCGACCCGGATCCGCGGCCTTTGACCTCCGGCAGGGTGGGGTGGTGCGGCGGGCGCGGGCAGCACTGTCCAGGCCGGGTCATGTCACGTCGAGGCTGCCCTCGGCGTTCGCCGCGATTGGCGAAGACGGCAGCATCGGCGCCGCGGTCGAGTCGCGAACCACCAGGCGGCACGGGTGGACGTGCCGGCGCGGCGGGGTCTCACCGTTGATCGCGGCCAACAGCAGCTCGGCCGCGGTGCGACCGAGCTGCTGCAGCTCCATGTCCACGCTGGTCAGCGGCGGCTGGCAGGCGAGTGCCATGACGTCCCAGTTGTCGAAGCCGACGAGGGCGACGTCGTCCGGCACGCGCCGGCCCGACGCGCGGAGCGCGTCGGCGACGCCGCGGGCGATCTGGTCGCTGCCGCAGAACACGGCGTCGAACTCCTTGCCGGAGCCGAGCAGAATCTTCGCCGCGTGCCGGCCCCAGGCCTCGCTCCATTCGCCGAACAGGGGCGGGACGACCAGGTCCAGCCCGGCCGCGGCGAGCCCCGCCACGGTCGCGGACGCGCGCACCACCGCCGAGTGGTGGTGCTCGGGCCCGGTGACGTGGGCGATCCGGCGGCGACCGATGGTCAGCAGGTGCTCGACGGCCTTGCGCGCGCCGCCGGCCTCGTCGGGCACAACCGACACGTCCTCGGGATCCGTGGAGCTGGTGAACGCATAGACCACGGGGATCGGCAGGTCGGCGCCGATCGGCGGGCGGGCGTGGCTGCGCCGGCCGGTGACGATGATGCCGTCCACCCGGCGGCTGAGCAGCGTGCGCAGGTAGTACTGCTCCCGGATGCGGTCGTCGCGCGCGTCGCACAGGAACACCGACATCTCGCCGGCGCCCAGGGTGTCCTCGACGCCCATCAGCAGCGGGATGCTGAACCGGCCGATGGTGTCGGTGGTGATCATGCCGACCGTGTAGGTCCGGCCGGAGTTCAGCGTGACGGCCGCCCGGTTCGGGTGGAAACCCAGCTGCTCGGCCGCGGCGAGCACGCGGCTGCGGGTCTCGGCGCGCAGCGTGCCGCGGCCGTTGAGCGCCTTGGACACCGTCCCCGTCGACACGCCCGCGAGCTGGGCGACGTCGGCGATGGTGGTCGGGCGACCGCGGCCATCGGTTGCGGAAAGTTTCCGGGAGGACATACCCGCACAGTACCCGGACGTCTGCGCTTGGCGGACCATACCGCTGTTACCACTGGGAAACAAGGTGCTTGACGTCGCTCTTGGCCGGGTCTAGCTTTGCGGCAACCGGTTTCCGGTTGTCTCCGCGAAGCCTGCCGAGCCGTCAGCGGCCGTGAGGAGAAGCACATGATCGCGCGTGTCCGTGCGGCGGTCGTCATGGCCGCGGTGTTAGCGCTAACAGCGTGTCAGGGCGGTCCACCGTCGTCGGGCGGTGGCACCGGTTCGGTGGACGACGGCACGACGATCACCATGTGGACGCGGTCGCCGACGGCCACCTTCAGCCAGACGCTGGTGGACGCGTACAACGCGAGCCACAAGAACAAGGTGAAGCTGACGGTCTTCCCGGCCGACTCCTACCAGCAGAAGGTCGGCACGGCCGCCGGCGCGAAGCAGCTGCCGGACGTGCTGGCCTCCGACGTGGTGTACGCGCCGAACTACGCCGCCAACGGCGTGTTCATGGACATCACCGAGCGGGTGAACCAGCTGCCGTTCAAGGCATCCCTGGCCCCCGCGCACATGAAGGCCGCCGCCCACGACGGCAAGGACTTCGCCGTCCCGCACGACATCGACCTGTCCGCGATGTTCTACAACAAGGTCCTGTTCACCCGCGCCGGCCTCGATCCCGCCAAGCCGCCGACCACCCTGGACGAGATGGCGGCCGACGCGAAGAAGATCAACGCGCTCGGCGGCGGCGTCAACGGCTACTTCTTCGGCGGCGCCTGCCCCGGCTGCCAGCTGTTCACCAGCTGGCCGATGATCTGGGCGTCCGGCGGCACCGTGCTCAACGACCAGGGCACCGCGTCCACCATCGACAATCCCGTCGCGGCCAAGGTGTACTCCCTGCTGCGCCAGATGCACGCCGACGGACTGGTGCCGGCGTCGGCCAAGGACGAGTCCGGTCCGACGTGGACGCAGTCGTTCATCGACGGCAAGATCGGCATCCAGCCGATGGGCGCCACCGCCTTGCAGGGCATGAAGGAGGGCCCCGACCTCCAGGTCGGCGTCGCCCCGATTCCCGGCCTGACCGGCGGCAGCTCCTCCTTCGTCGGCGGTGACGTCGTCGGCATCGGCGCCAACAGCCAGCACGCCGCGGCGGCGTGGGACTTCATCGCCTGGACGCTGTCGGACAAGGCCCAGGTGGACGTGGTGGCGAAGAACAAGAACATCACCGTCCGTTCCGACCTCGCCGGCAACACCTACGCCCAGCAGGATCCGCGCCTGGGCGTGTTCAACAAGCTCGCCGAGCAGGGCCAGACCCCGATCTCGGTCAACTTCGGCAAGACCTACAACGACACCAACGGCCCCTGGACGCAGACCGTGATCGACGCCGTGTTCGGGGCCGGCGACCCGGCCTCGGCGCTGCACGAGCACAACGCCGCGATCACCGAGTCGCTCGCGAGCGGGAGCTGACATGGTGTCCCTGTCACCGCCCCGGCAGTCGGTGCGCCCGGCCCCGCCGCCGGCGCCCCGGCGCGACCCGATCAGTCGCCGCCGCAGCCGACTCGGCCTGGTGTACGCGGCACCGATGGCGGTGCTGGTGGGGACCCTGTTCGTGGTCCCGCTCGTGCTGATGGTGTGGATGTCGCTCAACCACTGGCCGCTGCTGGGCGCGTCCGCGCCGAACGGCCTCACGAACTACCAGGCGCTGGGGGATCCGCTGTTCCTCCGCGCCGTCTGGTTCACCCTGAAGTACACCGCGGTCACCACGGTCGTGCTCGGCCTGATCGCCTTCGGCCTCGCCCTGCTGGTGCAGCGGAACCGGCGCGGGGTCGGCGCGGTCCGGGCGGTGCTGTTCCTGCCCAGCGCCGTCGGGCTCGCGTCGACCAGCCTGCTGTTCTACGGGCTGTTCACCACCGACTCGTCGCCGCTCAACGAACTCGTGCGGCTGGTCGGGCTGGGCCGGGTGGACTGGCTCGGCTCGACCGGCACCGCGCTCGGCTCGACCGTCGCCATGATCACCTGGCGGTTCGCCGGGTTCTACATGCTGATTCTGATGACCGGCCTGCAGAGCATCGACCCGGTGCTCTACGAGGCGGCCCGGATCGACGGCGCCGGCCGGTGGCAGACCCTGTGGCGGGTCACGCTTCCGTTGCTCCGGCCGACCCTCGCGCTGGCCATGGTGCTGTCGCTGACCGGCTCGCTGTTGGCGTTCGACCAGTTCTTCATCCTCACCGGCGGCCGGCACGACACGGCGACGGTGGTCATCGACATCTATCGCGAGGCCTTCCTGTCGCAGGACCTCGGCCGGGCGGCCGCGGTGTCGGTGGCCACGCTGGCGGTCCTGATCGTGGTGAACGTGGCGCAGATGCGGCTGATCCGCCGCGAGGGGCGGTGAGGTCGTGACGCGGACCCGTACCGGCGCCTTCTACCTCACCGGCGCGGCGCTGGCGGTGCTGTTCCTGCTGCCGATGCTGTGGACGGTCTTCTCGTCGGTGCGCGGCCGGGAGGCCGCGAGCGGCGGCGACGGCTGGGGATTGGCCAACTACCAACGACTTCTCGCCTACGGCAGCGGCCTGGGCACCTATCTGACCAACACGGTGGTGGTCGCCGTCGTCGCGGTCAGCGTCACGGTCGTGACGACGACGCTCGGCGGGTACGCCATGGTCCGGCTGCCGTTTCCCGGGCGCAATGTGCTGTTCCTGGTCACGCTGGCCGTGCTGATGGTGCCGTACACCACGATCCTGGTGCCGCTCTACATCCTGCTCGGCTGGCTCGGTCTGCAGAACTCGCTCGTCGGCCTCGGCCTGGTGCTGGCCGTGCTGCAACTGCCGTTCGGGCTGTTCATGATGCGCAACTCCTTCGACGCGTTGCCGGCCGAACTGGAGGAGGCGGCGCTCGTCGACGGCTGCACGATCACCGGCGCGCTGCGCCGGGTGCTGCTGCGCGGCGTGCTGCCCGGCATCGTGACGGTCGCGCTGTTCTCGTTCCTGGCCGCCTGGAACGAGTTCGTCGCACCGCTGATCTTCCTCACCGACGGCTCGAAGTTCACCCTGCCGGTCGCGTTGTTCAACCTCCAGTCCGGCAGCCTGGGCTCGGTGGACTTCGGCGCGCTGCAGGCCGGCGTGGTCGTCTCCGCCCTGCCGTGCGTCGCCGTGTTCCTCGTGCTGCAGCGCTACTACGTGCGCGGTTTCACCTCTGGCGCCCTCAAGGGCTAGCAGACAGGAGAGGACCTCGATGACCGAGTCCGTACCCGGTCCCGTCCAGCCCACCGCGGACGCGGTCGCGGCGTTGCGGCCGTTGCCGCTCACCGCGACCACCGTCGCCGACGACAGCCTGTGGGGGACATGGCTGCGGCGCAACGCCGCCCGCACCCTGCCGCACTGCGTCAGCCAGTTGCACGCCGCGGGCGCGATCGACAACCTGCGCCGCGTCACCGGCGAGGTCGACGGCGAGTTCCAGAACATGTGGTTCGCCGACTCCGACGTGCACAAGACGCTGGAGGCCGCCGCGTGGCAACTCGCGTTGACGCCGGAAGACGTCGAGCTGCGGGCGTTTCTCGACACGACCGCGGCGCTGCTGGCCAAGGCTCAGGACGTGGACGGCTACCTCAACTCGTACTACACGGTGGCCAAGCCGGAGCAGCGGTGGCAGGAACTGCACAAGAGCCACGAGCTGTACTGCGCGGGCCACCTCATCCAGGCCGCCGTCGCCGCGGACCGCGCGGGTGTCGGGGCCGAGGTCGTCACGGTCGCGCGCCGGTTCGCGGATCTGATCGTCGACCGGTTCACCGAGGTTGACGACGTCGACGGGCACCCGGAGATCGAGACCGCCCTGGTGGAGCTGTACCGGGTGACCGGCCACCGGCCGTACCTGGACCTGGCCAAGCGGTTCGTCGACCTGCGCGGGCACGGGCTGCTCAATCCGGAGCACTTCGGCGCTGTGTACCTCCAGGATCACGTCCCGGTCCGGCAGGCGGACGCGGTCGCCGGCCATGCGGTGCGGCAGCTCTATCTGCTCGCCGGCGTCGTGGACGTGGCAGTGGAGACGCACGACGACGAGTTGCTGGCGGCCGCGCGACGCCTGTGGGACGACGCGTTCGGCGCGAAGACGTACGTCACCGGTGCGCACGGGTCCCGGCATCGCGACGAGGCCTTCGGCGACCCGTACGAGCTCCCCGCCGACCGCGCGTACGCCGAGACCTGCGCCGCGATCGCGAGCTTCCAGTGGAACTGGCGCATGCTGCTGGCGACCGGTGACGTCCGGCACGCCGACGAGATGGAACGCGTGCTGCACAACGCGATCGCCGGCTCGACCGCCTCGGACGGCCAGCACTTCTTCTACTCCAACCCGCTGCACCTGCGCACCGGCCACGACGGCTCGCACGAGGACGCCCCGTCTCAACGCCTGCCGTGGTACACCTGCGCCTGCTGCCCGCCCAACCTCGCCCGCCTGATGGCCTCCCTGCCCGGGTACGCGGTCACCGCCGACGACAGTGGACTCCAGGTCCAGCTCTACACCGCTGGCGAGATCGAGACCACCGTGGACGGAGAGCCTGTTCGGATCGCCGTACGGACCGAGTACCCGTGGGACGGCCGTGTCGAACTGACCGTCACCACGGACGCGCCGCTCACCTTGGGGCTGAGGATCCCCGGTTGGTGCGCCGCCGAGGACGTGCGCCTGGACGGTGAACCGGTCGAACCGGTCGACGGCTATCTGCGGTTGCGGCGCGACTGGAAGCCGGGCGTCGCCATGACCCTCGATCTTCCGATGCCGGCCCGCGTCGTCCGGCCACATCCGCGGATCGACGCGGTGCGCGGCTGCGTCGCGCTCACCCGCGGCCCGCTCGTCTACTGCGTCGAGCAGGCGGACCTGCCCGACGGTGTGATCTTGGAGGACGTGCGGGTCGACCCGTCCGCGCCGGTGGTGGTCAACCGTGCGACCGGACTGCCGGACGTCCCGGTGGCGCTCACCGTGACCGGAACCGTTCAGGCCACCGACGCTCCGCTGTACCCGGCGGCGCCGGTCGAGGAGACCACCGAATCGCTCGCGTTCACAGCCGTTCCGTACTTCCTGTGGGGAAACCGGAAACCCGGCCCGATGCGGGTGTGGATTCCGGCCGCCGCCACGGAATGACCCTGCCCCTGCCCATGGAGGAGAGCCGATGGCACTACGACGCCTCGGGATCACCGGCATCGTCGTCGCGATGACCGCCCTGCTCGCACCGTCCGCCCACGCCGCCGGCCACACCCTGGCCGTCGACGTCGGATCGCCGTTCCGGCCGGTCACGCACGTCGCGTCCGGCGGTCTGTACGCCCTGGCCGAGAACGGCCGACCGGCCGACTCGACACTGCTGCCGATCAAGATGAACACCCTCACCCAGCCGCCGCCCGGAGTGGGGCAGAAGCCCAACGGCCAGCCGCCCGGCGGCGACGGCCTGCTGGTCGCGCCGCAGGCGGACCGGGTCGGCGCCGGCGAGGTGATCCGCATGCCGGACATCTACCCGGACTTCCCGTACAAGTGGGTCAGCTGGGACGACTGGCTGGCCAAGGTGGACACGATGGTGTCCAGGCGGCTGGCCGCCGGGTCGGTGAGCAACGTGGCCGCCTGGGAGATCTGGAACGAGCCGGACGGCACCTGGAACACCGCGGCCGCGGGCGACTTCAACGCCGGCTGGACCCGTACCGTGCAACGGATCCGCACTCGCGACACGGTGACGCCGGTCGCCGGGCCCGGCTACTCGCACTGGGACGCCACCCGGATGCGGGCGTTCCTCGTCAACGCCAAGAACACCAACACGGTGCCGGACGTCGTCGTCTGGCACGAGCTGGGCCACACCAGCGGGTCGGTCGCGGCGGACGTGGCGGCCTACCGGTCGCTGGAGTCGTCGCTGGGCATCAGCCCGCGGCCGATCTTCATCAACGAGTACGCGTGGACCGACGAGGTCGACGTGCCCGGCCGCGTCGCGAACTACATCGCCAAGTTCGAGCGGGCCGGCGTGTGGGCGGCCGACCGGGCCTTCTGGTACGAGTACGGCACGGTCAACGGCCTGGTGGTGAACAACAACCAGCCGACCGGCACGTGGTGGCTGTACAAGTGGTACGGCGACATGGCCGGCTCCATGGTGACCACCACGCCGCCGGCCCAGACCGGGCTCGACGGCTTCGCCGCCTACGATCCCACCCGCCGCCGGGCCGACGTCGTGTTCGGCGACGAGGCCGGCACCAACTCCGTGCGCGTCAGCGGTCTCGGCGCGATGGGCGGCACGGTCCGGGTCACCCTCGAGTCCACGCCGGCCTCCGGTCGGTTCACGGCGGTGGCCGCGCCGACGACGATCTCCGACTCCACCTACACCGTCTCCAATGGACAGATCACCGTCTCGGTGCCGAACATGTCGGCGACCAGCGCATACCACCTGGTGGTCCAGCCGACCGGCGGTGTTCCGGCCTACCAGCAACGGTACGAGGCGGAGAACGCGTCGGTGTTCCGGGCCCAGCGGCTGTCCAGCTCCAGCGCGTCCAACGGCGGCTACGTGGGGCGGATCGACAACTCCGGCGATCCGCGCAGCGACAGCTACGTCGACTTCGTCGTCAACGTGCCGGAGACGCGGACCTACACGATGACCATCGGCTACGCCAACGGCACCGGAGCCGTTGCCACCCAAGGACTTGCCTACAACGGCGGCTCGTGGTCGACCGTGAGCTATCCGCCGACCGCCGGCTGGGGCAAGTTCGGCGCCACCACAACCACCACCGTGAACCTGCACACGGGCTACAACGTGATCCGGCTGGCCAAGGGCGCGCCGTACTTCGCTGGCGGCACCGGATACGCGGAACTGGACTACATCCAACTCAACTGAACAACCGATTCCCTGCGAGGGCCCGATGAAGTGTCCTGTCGCTCCACGACGATCGGTTCTCCTGGCGGTCGCCGCGCTCGCCGTGATGGTCCCGGCGACCGCGGCGCACGCCGCCGACGGCTTCACCAGCACCATGGTCAACCAGGCCAACGGGAACTGCGCCGACGTACCAGGCGGCGCGGGCACCAGCGGGCTGCAACTCGTCCAGTGGTCCTGCAACTCCGGGACCAACCAGTCGTTCACGTTCACCCCTGTCTCCGGTGACGTGTACACGATCGGCACCGTCACCGCGGGAGACTGCCTCGACATCTCCGGCGCGTCCGACAGCGACAACGCGGCAGTGATCCAGTACGGCTGCCATTCCGGAACGAACCAGCAGTTCCACCTGAAGCCGGTGAGCGGCGCCAGCAACACGTTCACCGTCGTATCGGTCAGCTCCGGCAAGTGCGTCGCTCCATCCGGGGACAGCACGGTGAACAACACCGCCCTGGTCCAACTGCCGTGCTCCGGCGCGGCCAGCCGGGCCTGGCAGATCGCCGGCTTCGGCGGCGGCGGAGGCACGACCCCGCCGCCCAGCGGCTACCAGGGCATCCCGAACCTGAACCCGAACGCGTGCCACAACTCCGGCCTGCCGAGGGCGTACGGCACGAACTTCCAGACCCCGAACGACCCGTACGGCCAGGGTTTCCAGAACACCACGGCACTGGGCTGGGACGGCAACTACTGGCCGGTGTTCTCCTACCTGTCGGGCTCGTTCTTCGCCCGCGGCGTGAACAGCACGTACAACGGGCTGTGCGGCGGCATGTACTCGTTCAGCGCGTACAACTACGGCGGCGCCCCCGGGCGCCAGAGCGTGCAGTGGACCGAGGACAACGGCTACCTGCCCGCGATGAAGACCAGCCGGACGTCGGGCAACGTCGGCATCACCATCAAGAACTTCGCCGACAAGGAGACCGTCAACGGCAACAGCTTCATGCTGGTCTACACCCGGGTTTCGGTCACCGACAACGGGTCCGCCGCGGTGACAGTGCCGCCCGGCGGCTCCGGGCCGAACCTGGTGCGGCTCACCAGCTCCGCACTGGACACCGTGCAGCCCGGGCAGACCAGCAATCACGACTTCGTTGTGGCGGTGGACAACTTCGGCAACGGGGCGGCGCTGCCCACCGGGTCGGTGCTGTCGGGCGGTGCGCCGAACTACGACACCGCCTACAACCACATGGCCTCGTACTGGAATTCGCGGCTGGCCGAGCTCAACACGTTCAGCCTGCCCAACACCACGCTGCCCAACACCGGCAACCTGGCCAATCCGGGCACCGCGATGACCAACGCCTACAAGGCCGGCACGATCTACAACCTGATGACGCAGATCGGCCAGGCGCAGTTCTCCGGGGCCAACAACTACAACTGGATCCTCAACCACGACGCGCCTGGCGAACTGACCGCCAAGTTCGAGACCGGCGACTTTCACGACGGCCGCAACCTGCTGCTGACCGCGCGGATCTCCGAGCAGGACAACTGGGACGAGGTCGGGGCCAACTGGTACTGGGACGGCGTGTGGAAGACGATGGGCGCCTGGGCGACCTATCTGGCCAAGACCAACGACACCTCCTTCGTCAGCCAGTTCTTCCACGACGACGCCGGCGGTTCCGCCCAGTGGGGGCCGAGCCTGTACACCATCGCCCGGGTGAAGTACCCGGCGCAGCTGGCCTCCGACGGCACGCTGCAGGCCAACTTCGACAACGACTCCACCGGCCGCTGGCTGTTCAGCAACTTCTCCGCGCTGCAGATGCTGGCCTCCTACAAGTACATCGCGACCAGGATCGGGCAGACCAGCGAGGCGCAGTGGGCCGACGGTGCCTACACCAAGCTGCTCAACGCCCTCAACACCGTGGTCGGCCGCAACCAGTCGGCGAACGGGTTCACCTATCTGCCGTGTGAGGTGGACAAGCCCAACAGCGCCAACCGCTGCAACACCGTCAACGACGCGAACTGGGCGTCGCCGGGCTGGGTCGGGCAGAACCAGTGGTCGACGATGCTGGCCGGCGGCACGCTGAACGGCGTCATGGGTGACCCCGGACAGATCGACCGGATGTACCAGTGGGGATTCAACCGCCTCTCCGGCAGCGGCTACCCGTATCCCACCTTCGGCGCCTTCAACGGCTACTCCACCGCGTACAACACCTCGTACTCCTCGGACGGGTTGTTCTCCAACAACTACCGGGACCTGCCGATCACCAGCTACGCCTGGCAGATCAAGACCACCACCGGCGGCCCGAACGCCTGGTGGGAGGCCAACGGGGACGGGCCGGACTCCAACAACCCGTGGATCGGCAGCCACGCCGGGCCGGAGTTCGGGGCCTGCCCGTACGCGTGGCCGATCGCCGGCCAGCAGCAGGGGTTGCTGGAGTCCCTGGTGGCCGAGGGCCTGTCGTCGACCGGCACGGGGCCGTACACCTACACGCGGCCGCTCTACGTCGGACGTGGCGTCCCGAACGGCTGGCTCACCGCCGGCCAGAGCATCTCGGTCGGCAACCTGACCACCAGCTACGACGTCTCCTCCGGCAGCCGTTCCACCTACGGCGTGTCGCTCGCGGTCAGCGGCTCCGGCTCGGGCCGCACCGTCACCGTGTCCCTCTCCGGCACCTTGCCCGGCGGCCCGGTCTACATCCAGCTGCCGGTGTTCCTCAGCGTCGGCGTCACCGCCGTCAGCGGCGGCAGCTACAACGCCGGCACACACACCGTCACCGCCAGCGCGAACACGGTGACGATCACCCTGGCCAGCTGAGCCGACCAGCGCCGGTGCGCGAAGCGCACCGGCGCTCCTGGGGAAAGGTCCAACGATGTACTCCTTGAACCGACGCACCATGCTCAAAGCCGTCGGCGCGGTCTCCGCCGGTGTCGCACTGGCGTCAAAGGCCGAGGCGGCCACCGCCGCACCGACACCCGTCGGCGTGTCGGCGTACCCGTTCCCGCTCAGCGCGGTGCGGCTGCTGGCGAGCCCGTTCCTCGACAACATGAACCGCACGCTGGCCTACTTCCGGTTCGTCGACCCCGACCGGCTGCTGCACATGTTCCGGATCAACGTCGGCCTGCCCAGCTCGGCGCAGCCCTGCGGCGGCTGGGAAAGCCCGAACACCGAGCTGCGCGGCCACTCCACCGGCCACCTGATGTCCGGCTTGGCTCAGGCGTACGCGAACACCGGCGACACGACCTACAAGAGCAAGGGCGACTACCTGGTCAGCTCGCTGGCGGCCTGCCAGAGCGCGTCACCCAACGCCGGTTTCCACGCCGGCTACCTGTCCGCGTACCCCGAGAGCTTCTTCGACCGGCTGGAGAGCGGCCAGCAGGTGTGGGCGCCGTACTACACCCTGCACAAGATCATGGCCGGCCTGCTGGACCAGTACACCCTGGCCGGCAACAGCCAGGCGCTGACGGTGCTGACCGGCATGGCCGGCTGGGTGAAGTGGCGCACCGACCGGCTCAGCCAGGCCCAGATGCAGGCCGTGCTGGACACCGAGTTCGGCGGCATGCCCGAGGTGCTGGCCAATCTCTACCTGGTCACCGGCAACCGGGACCACCTCACCACCGCACAGCGGTTCGACCACGCCCGCATCCTGGACCCGCTCGCGGCCAACCAGGACCGACTCGCCGGATTCCACGCCAACACCCAGATCCCGAAGATCATCGGGGCGATCCGGGAATACCACGCCAGCGGAACCACCCGGTACCGCGACATCGCGGACAACTTCTGGCGCATCGTCACCGCCCACCACAGCTACGTGATCGGCGGCAACTCCAACGGCGAGTACTTCCAGACCCCGGACGCCGTCGCGAGCCAGCTGTCGGACACCACGTGCGAGGTCTGCAACACCTACAACATGCTCAAGCTGACCCGACAGCTGTTCTTCACCGACCCCACCCGCGCCGAGCTGATGGACTACTACGAACTGGCGCTGCTCAACCAGATCCTCGGCGAGCAGGACCCGACCTCCGCGCACGGATTCGTCACCTACTACACGCCGCTGCGCGCCGGCGGCATCAAGACGTACTCCAACGACTACGGCGACTTCACCTGCGACCACGGCACCGGCATGGAGTCGCAGACCAAGTTCGCCGACAGCATCTACTTCTACGCCGGCGAGACGCTGTACGTGAACCTGTTCACCGCCTCGGTGCTGACCTGGCCGGGCCGCGCGATCACGGTCAAGCAGGACACCACCTTCCCGAGCGCGTCGAGCACGCGGCTCACCATCGGCGGGTCCGGCCACATCGCGTTGAAGATCCGAATCCCGAGCTGGACCTCCGGCGCGACGATCAGGGTCAACGGGGCGCCGCCGAGCGTGGCCGTCACGCCGGGGACGTACGCGACGATCGACCGCACCTGGGCCGACGGTGACGTGGTCGACGTGTCGCTGCCGGCGTCGTTGAGCTTCCCGCGGGCCAACGACAACTCCGGTGTCGGTGCGGTGAAGTACGGCCCCGTGGTGTTGGCCGGCCAGTACGGCACCACCGACCTCGGCGGCGTGCTGCCCACGCTGCGGACGGACACGCTGGTACAGGACTCGGCGAATCCGCTGCGCTTCACCGCGACCGCGAGCACCGGATCGGTGTCCCTGCTGCCGTTCCACCAGACCCACCACACCCGGTACACGGTGTACTGGAAGATCGCGGGCGCGCCGCCACAAGGCAACTCGTACGAGGCGGAGGCCGGCGGCAACACTCTGGGCGGCCAGGCCGCCGTGCGCAGTTCATCCGGAGCCTCGGGAGGAGCCCTGGTCGGCTATGTCGGCAACGGCACCGCGAACTACCTGCGGTTCAACAACGTCACCGCCACCGCCGGCGCGCACAGGATCACCGTCTACTACGCCTCCGGCGAGGACCGGTCGATCGCCATCAGCGCGAACGGCGGCGCGGCGACCACTGTCGGCACGCCGAACAGCGGCGGCTGGGACACCGTCGGCTCCGTGACAGCCACCCTCACGCTCGTGGCCGGCGCCAACACCATCCTGATCACCAACGCCGGCGGTTGGGCCCCCGACATCGACCGAATCGTGGTGAGTTGAGCACGAGGCGGCTACTGGTAGTGGTCAACGTGCCGGGCAGGTCGTGCTCGGTCCGCGGGCTCAACGCCGTGAGGTCATGGCCACGGCTGGTCGTCCGGCAGCGGCACGACCCGCCGCTGGTCGGCGACATCGGCCGGGTCCGCCTCGGGCGTCGACGACGGGTCGTCCGAGGGTTCCTCGCCGGCGACGTCGAGATCGGGCTCGTCGAGATCGGGCCTGGCCGGCCGCAGCTGGTCGGCCACGTCGTTCCATGGCTTGTCGAAACTCATCGCTGTCCTCCCTGCCGGTCGACCGGGACGGTGACCAGGCTGTCCGACGCGGGAATGCCCGCCGCGGTCACCCCGACCGTGGCGGGCAGTTCGGACCCAACCTGAGCGGAAGCACACCTTGATCATGGGTCGGCTCTCGGCCGCCGTGGGCACCACCTCCTCGCGCGGACCACAGCCCTTCCACGATCGCCGTGTCGGCGGAGGGGAGCGCTCCCGGGCACCGACTCGTCGGGCCGTGCGGTCCGCGTCGGTCGACAGCGTCGAGGTGACCGGGCGGGATTCCCGGCGGCCGGGCCGCGGCGCCGCCGGGATGTCGCGGTGCGGCGGTGGCGGGGGGAGGTCCGGATCGAAGGCGGACGGGCCGAAGTTGGCCGTGATGATCGCGGCGAACTCGTCCTGCAGCCACGCCGGCTCGGCGCACAGCAGCTCCGCGAAGCCGTTGCTGTCCGTCTGTGACCGCCGGCCGGCCACATCGGCACGGAGAACGTGTGCGTCCGTCATCTCGATCACTCCCAGACCACCATCACCGGGGTACTGACCGCGATGGATTTTTTGTAGCGCGCACTGCAGATTGTGTCAACCCCTTGCTGTAGCTACCCTGAAGTAGGGCGTGTGGGCCCAGGTGGCGGGGCGAGGAGGCACGCGTGGCACTGGACAAGCTCGACGACGCCGACTACCCCGCCTACACCACCGGTCAGGCCGCCGACCTGCTCGGCGTCCAGCAGGCATTCCTGCGGAGCCTGGACACCGCCGAGCTGGTCCGGCCGCACCGGTCCGGCGGCGGCCATCGCCGCTACAGCCGCCGCCAGCTCGAACTGGTGGCCAGGATCCGGGCCCTGTTCGACGAGGGGCACACCCTCGCCGCGACCGCGCGCATTATCGGCCTGGAGGACGAGCTCGCCGCCGCCCGCGACCAGATCGCCGACCTGCGCGGCCAGCTCGGCGCGCTGTGATCACCTTCACGATTTCGGTCAGACCTCTTGCCGCGCAACGGATCCGCTTGTTAGCACTCCAAGGCAGAGAGTGCTAACAGTGGTTCGCTCGTAGCTCGAGGAGGAACTCTTGAGCGGCCTGCTTTCCGCTGGCGCATCCCGGACGCCCGGTGTCCGCCGCCCGTCCGAGCGCCACCCCGTCACCGGCGCGACGCCCGACGGGCAGCTCCGGATCGCCATGATCGTGCCGCCCTACTTCGACGTCCCGCCCCAGGCCTACGGCGGGGTCGAGGCCGTCGTCGCCGACCTCGCCGACGCGCTGGTCCGACGAGGTCACCGCGTGACCCTGATCGGTGCGGGCCGGCCCGGCACGGCGGCCGACTTCCTGCCGGTGTGGGACCGCACGGTGCCCGAGCGCCTCGGCGAGCCGTACCCGGAGGTCATGCACGCCCTGGCCGCCAGGCGCGCCGTCGAGCGGCTGGCCCGCACCGAGGGCGTGGACGTGGTGCACGACCACACCTTCGCCGGCGCTCTCAACGCCGGCGGCTACCGGGAGCTGGGCCTGCCGACCGTGCTGACCGTGCACGGCCCGGTGAACGCCGACATGCACCGCTACTACCGCGAACTCGGCGACGACGTGAGCCTGGTGGCCATCAGCGACCGGCAGCGCGAACTCGCCCCGGACCTCAACTGGGTCGCGACGGTGCACAACGCGGTCCGCGTGCGGGACTTCCCGTTCCAGCGGGACAAGCGGGACTACGCGTTGTTCCTCGGCCGGTTCCACCCGGACAAGGCCCCGCACCTGGCGCTGGAGGCCGCCCACGCCGCCGGCCTGCCGCTGGTGCTGGCGGGCAAGTGCGCGGAGCCGATCGAGAAGGAGTACTTCGACCGTGAGGTCCGGCCGCGGCTGACCGAGCGGGACGAGGTGTTCGGCGTGGCCGACGCGCGCCAGAAGCGCGAGCTGCTGAAGTCGGCGCGCTGCCTGCTGTTCCCCATCCAGTGGGAGGAGCCGTTCGGCATGGTGATGATCGAGGCGATGGCCTGCGGCACCCCGGTGGTCGCGCTGCGCTCCGGCGCCGTGCCCGAGGTCGTCGTCGACGGCGTCACCGGTCTGGTGCTGGACGACCCGGAACAGCTGCCGGCGGCACTGGAACGGGTGCGGGGCATCGAGCCCGAGAAGTGCCGGGAACACGTCGCCCGACTGTTCGATGTGGACGGTCTCGGCGCCGGGTACGAGGCGGCGTACCGCTCGGTCCTCGACGGCGCCACCAGCTCCCTGCAGCAGCTGCGCCGTGACTACCCGGCGCTGGACCACGACCTCGACCGCGCCTACGACCGAGCCGACCTGCAGACCAGCGGGGAGCGGACGTGACGGCCCCGCAGGCGCTCAACGCCGCCGAGCCGGTGGCGATCGCCGGCGGCGCCGTCACCCTGGTCGAGGGCAGCACCTTCTGCCTGTCGGAGGCGACCGGCGACGTGCATCCCGGCGGTTCGCACGGCCTGTTCTTCCGCGACGCCCGGGTCATCTCGCGGTGGGAGCTGCGGCTGGACGGCCAACCGCCGCACCCGCTGTCGGTGATCACCCAGGAGGCGTTCGCCGCACGGTTCGTCCTGCGCCGCCCACCCCAGCTCGGGCACGCCGACAGCACCCTGCTCGTGGTGCGCGAACGCCTGCTCGGCGACGGGTTGCGCGAGACGATCACGCTGCAGAACCTCGGCCGCGAGGCCAGCGCGGTCACGCTCACTCTGCACGTCGACGCCGACTTCGCCGACCTGTTCGCGGTCAAGGAGGGCCGCGGGCACGGCGGCTGCGATGTCACGGTGGTGGGCGACGAGCTGCTGCTGCGGGACCGGGGCAACGCCTCGCGCGGGGTGTCGGTGAGCGCGTCGTCCGATCCACTGGTCACGCCGGGCGCGCTGAACTGGCGCATCGTCGTGCCGGCGGGACAGCGGTGGACGACGGAGATCGTCGCGCAGCCGACCCTGGCCAACCGGCGCGTACAGCCCCAGTTCCACCGGGGCGAGGGCCTGGAGAGCAGCGGCCCGGCCCGCAAGATCCAGGCGTGGCGCAACGCGAGCACGGTGATCACCGCGGACGATCCCGTGCTCACGCAGGTGTTGCAGCGCACCGAAAGCGACCTCGGTGCGCTGCAGATCCACGACCAGACCCGCGGCGACCGGCCCTTCGTCGCCGCCGGCGCGCCGTGGTTCATGACCCTGTTCGGCCGGGACAGCCTGCTCACCGCGTGGATGGCGCTGCCGCTGGACGTCGGTCTCGGGCTGGGCACCCTGCAGACGTTGGCCGATCTCCAGGGCACCCGGGTGGACCCGATCACCGAGGAGGAGCCCGGCCGCATACTGCACGAGCTGCGGCTGGGCCCGGACAGCACGCGGGTCCTCGGCGGCAGCCACTACTACGGCACCGTGGACGCGACGCCGTTGTTCGTGATGCTGCTGGCGGAATGCTGGCGTTGGGGCGCGCCGGAGGAGACCGTGCGGGCGTTGCTGCCGGCCGCCGACTCGGCGTTGAACTGGATCAGGCAGCACGGCGACCGGGACGGCGACGGCTTTGTCGAATACCGCCGGGCCACCGACCGCGGCCTGATCAACCAGGGCTGGAAGGACAGCTTCGACGGCGTCAACGACGCCACCGGCCGGCTCGCCGACAGCCCGGTCGCGCTGTGCGAGGTGCAGGGCTACGTCTACGCGGCGCTGCTGGCCCGCGCCGAACTGGCCGAGGCCTTCGACGACACGGCGACGGCCACCCGCTGCCGGGCCGAGGCGGAGGCGCTGCGCCAGCGGTTCACCGAACGCTTCTGGTTGCCCGACCGCGGCTGGTACGCCGTCGCGCTCGACGGACGCAAGCGGCCGGTGGATGCCCTGACCAGCAACGTGGCGCACTGCCTGTGGACCGGCATCGTGCCCGACGAGCACGCCGCCGTGCTGGTCGAACGGTTGGCGGACAAGGACATGGACAGCGGCTACGGGCTGCGGACGCTGGCGACGTCGATGGGCGCCTACAACCCGATGAGCTACCACAACGGATCGGTCTGGCCGCACGACACGGCCATCGCGGTCGCCGGCCTGATGCGGTACGCGCACCTGGACGGCGCGACCGCGCTGGCCCAGCGGCTGGCCACCGGGATACTGGACGCCGCCGCCTCGTTCGGGGCGCGCCTGCCGGAACTGTTCTGCGGTTTCTCCCGGGACGAGTTCAGCCCGCCGGTGCCGTACCCGACCTCCTGCTCGCCGCAGGCCTGGGCCAGCGCCGCGCCGGTGCTGCTCGTCCGGTCGTTCCTGCGGCTGGAGCCCCATGTCCCGGGCCGGACCGTGACCGTGCGGCCCGCCCTCCCGGCGGCGTGGGGGCAGGTGCGCCTGGACGACCTGCGGCTGGGCCCGGCCGCGGTGAACATCCGGGCCGAGGGTGACAAGGCCGACGTGCACGGCCTGCCCCCGGACTGGCAGCTGATCACGTCACGGGGGTGATCCGGCCGGGACCGACGGCGGCGAATCGCGACCCATCGTCGAACATTCGACAGTTGTCGTCGTCCGTCCCGGCATCCTGACCGTATGAGCTTCTGGTTCGACGGGCCGGCGCGGCGCTGGATCGAGGGCCTGCCGGTGGGCAACGGCCGGCTGGGCGCGATGGTGTGGGGCAGCGGCGACGAGGTCCGATGCAGCGTCAACGAGGACACCTTCTGGTCCGGGCCGCCGGCCGGCGACGAACCGACCGTGCCGGACGGGTTGCTGGACACGGTGCGGGCGATGCTCCGCGACGGCCGCCACGTGGCGGCGGGCGAGCTGCTGAAGACCGTTCAGCGGCGTGACACCGAGGCCTTCCAGCCGGTCGGCGACCTGGTGCTGCGGTGGTCCGAGCCGGCCACCGCGGCACTCCGTCGGGAGCTGAACCTGGTCGACGGCATCGCCACGCACCGACAGCCAGACGGATCGACCACCGAGGTCCTGGCCGAGGTGCGGCACGGCCTCCTGCTGCTGCACTGGACGAGCCCGGTGCCGCGGGACGGCGAACTGCGCTGGCAGACTCCGCAGCAGCGAAACGTCGTAGACGGCCTCACGTTGTTGTTGGCGGCGCCGGCGCATGTCGGCAGTGATGAGCGCGGCCCGGTCGTCGAGCACGACGATCGGGCCCTGCGGGCGGCGGCGGTGGCCCGCGTCCGGCTGGAGTCGGGTGGGTCGTTGGTGCTCGACGGCGAGGTGTTGCGGCTGCGCGGCGTTCAACAGCTGACCGTGTTCGTGGACGTGCGGACGAACTTCGCCGGGTGGAACCGACAGCCCACCTCGGACGAGCGGCAATGTGCGGCGGCGGCCGAGCGGGCGATCGAGTCCGCGTTCGACCGGCCGTGGGAGGAGCTTCGCGCGCACCACCGGGACGAGCACGCGGAGCGGATGGGCCGAGTGTCACTGCGACTCGGCGGCCCCGGACCCGACCGGCCGCTCGATGCGCGCCTTCAGGCCCGCGCCGACGGCGAGCCGGACGAGCAGTTGATCCCGCTGTTGTTCGACTTCGGCCGTTATCTGCTGCTGGCCTGCTCGCGGGCGGGCACGCAGCCGGCTCACCTGCAGGGCCTGTGGAACGACCAGGTGACGCCGCCGTGGAACTGCGACTACACCGTGAACATCAACACGGAGATGAACTACTGGCCGGCCGAGACCACCGGCCTGCCGGAGTGCCACGAACCGTTGCTGCGCCTGGTCGAGGAGCTGGCCGAGGCCGGCGGAGGGGTGGCGCGCGAGTTGTTCGGGGCGCGGGGCTGGGCCTGCAACCACAACACCGACCTGTGGCGTGCGACCTGGCCGGTGGGGGACGGGCGGGGCGATCCGATGTGGTCGTTCTGGCCGATGGGCGGCGTCTGGCTGTGCCTGCACCTGGCCGAGCACTGGGAGTTCGGCCGGGACCGGGAGTTCCTCCGCCGCACGGCGTGGCCGGTCGCCGCCGGAGCCGCGCGCTTCGCGCTGGATCTGCTGCACGAGGACGAGGACGGCCGGCTGGTGACCGGCCCGGCCACCTCGCCGGAGAATCGCTTCGTGACGGCGGACGGACCGGCCTCCGTGGACATCTCGTCCACAATGGACGGTACGCTGCTCCGAGAACTCTTCGGCTTCCTGCGACGCAGCGCCGAGGACGCCGGTGATGCGGCTGATTCCGGGCTGCTGGCCGAGATCGCCGCCGCATTGCCACGGCTGCGGCCGATAGCCGTCGGATCGGACGGTCGGCTGCTGGAGTGGCACACCGCCCGGGAGGAGACCGAGCCGACCCACCGGCACGTCTCGCACCTGGCCGGCGTCTTTCCCGGAAACACCGCCAGCTCGGAGCATCGGGTCGCATCGCGGCAAAGCCTGGAAGCGCGGGGCGACGAGAGCACCGGGTGGTCGACGGCGTGGAAGGCCGCGTTGTGGGCTCGGCTCGGTGACGGCGACCGGGCGCACCGGCTGCTCGACCTCCTGCTGCGACCCGTTCCGAGCGACGGCTCCGGCGGCGATCGTGGCGGCGTCTACCCGTCCCTGCTCTGCGCCCACCCGCCGTTCCAGATCGACGGCAACTTCGGCGCCACGGCGGCCATCGCCGAGATGCTGCTCCAGTCCCAACACGACGGTTGCCTCGACCTGTTGCCGGCGCTCCCGGCCGCCTGGCCCGAGGGCGAGGTTCGCGGCCTGCGCGCTCGTGGCGGATTCACTGTGGACCTGCTCGTGTGGTCGAACCACGCGCCGACCCACTGTCACGTGACCGCCGGTCCGCACGCGAAGGACACCGTCCGCCTGCGGTGGCGCGACGTTGACGGCACCGCGCGGGAGCGGGTGTGGCGTCGAGGTGATGGCACGGTGGAGCTGGCTCAGAATCGTCCAACGGATTGACGCTCGGCAAACCCCTACCTACGGCCCTTGACGTGCGGTTGGCGCCCACTGATCATTCCTCACGGTTCCGCACAAATGTGAGCGCTAACATTTCGGAGGGGCGTTTGAGATCGGGCACCTTGGGGCGGCGTGACTTCCTGCGCCGGACAACCCTTCTCACGGCCGGCCTTGTCGTCGGTTCGGCGGTCGATGTTCCTGCCGCACAGGCGGAAGCGCTCGTGTTGGCCTTCGTCGACAACTACCGCACGAACGTCTCGGCCAATCGGACGGTCGACACCAATGCGGCGGTCCGCGCGCTGTCCGGGATGCAGCGACTGTGGCGGACCGGCGCCACGTGGAACGACGGCCGTGTGCTCAACCCGTTGGTACTGCGGGCGAACGTGCGGCACGTCGTCGCCGTCACCCGGTCACGCACGCAGGCGCAGGCCGAACGAGCCTTCATCTTCGACCGCCAGCACCAGTCGTACGCGGCGATCGGCGGCCTGGGTCCGCTGGCCGACCTCTACCGCCAGGGCGCGAAGGCCGTCACGAGCATCACCACCGCACCGGTCGGCACGCCGCCGACGACGATCGACGACGCGATCCCGCCGGGCGCGCCGGCCGGGTCGGCCCTCGGCGCGGGCGCCGAGGATTCGGAACTGGGGCTGGTGGCACGGCTGGTGAACACCGTGCGCGGGCCGTTCGCCTCCGGCAATCCGAGCAAGTACGCCTACCAGTATCCGCGTCCGTGGCGGCTGACCACCGACAGCCGGGTGGTCGACACCGGGCGCGTCGATGCCCTCGGCTACCCGGTGTACGAGTCCGATGTGGTCGTGGCGCCGCAGCTGCTGCGCCAGCGCAGCACCAGCCCGATCGACGACGCGGGTTACCCGAGCGGCCACACCAACGCGTTCCACCTGGCATGCCTCGCCCTGGCCTACGCCATCCCGGAACGGTTCCAGGAGCTGGTGGCACGGGCCTACGACCTTGCTGACACCAGGATCGTCGCCGGTATGCACTCGCCGCTCGACGTCATCGGCGGGCGAATCCTCGCAACCGCCCTCGCTGCCGCCACCCTCGCCGATCCGGCCAACGCCACGCTCAAGGCCGGCGCACGTGAGCAGGCGCTGCGCTACTTCACCGCGCAGACCGGCGCCGACAACCTGTACGAGCGGGCGCACACCGGACCCGACGACTACGCGGATCGGCGGGCCAACGCCGCCATGGTGGCCGCCCACTCGACCTATGGGTTGCCCGGTTCGGCCGCGCGAACGCCGATGACGGTGCCGAAGGGCGCCGAGGTGCTGTTGGAGACCCGCCTGCCCTACCTCGACGCGTCCCAGCGCCGCGAGGTGTTGCGGACCACGGCTTTCCCGGCGGGGAATCCGCTGATGGACGGCCCCGAGCAGTGGGGTCGGCTGAACCTGTTCGCGGCGGCCGACGGTTACGGCGCGTTCGACGCCGACGTCCGGGTCTCGATGGACGCCGCCCTCGGTGGGTTCTGCGCCAACGACAGCTGGCGCAACGACATCAGCGGCGTTGGCGGTCTCGTCAAGGCGGGCAGCGGAACGCTCACCCTCACCGGCCGCAACCAGTACCGGGGCGGTACCCGCGTCGAAGCGGGCAGCCTGGTGGCGTCGTCACTCGGCACGGGACCGGTCGACCTCTGCGATGGCACGCTACGGCTGACGCAGGGCCTGTGCGTGTCGAACTACCGCCAGGCCGGCGGCCGGCTGGTCGTGCGCCTCGGTGACGTGCTGGACGCGGCCGGCGGTTCCATCGTGGTCTCCGGCGGCGTTCTCGAAATCCTGCTGGGCTCGTCGTGGCCGCACGGACAGGTCCGTGTGCTCACGGCACGGCGGATGCACGGCCGGTTCGCCGCGATCACGGTCGACCGCCCGGGCGTGCGGGCGGTTCCCAGTTACAGCTCGACCGGAATGTCCATCCGAATCCTCAGGGAGCACGAGTGAAGAAACGCCTTGCCGCCCTTGCCTTTGCCGCCACGCTGCCCGCGGCGGCGCCGATGGCCGCGCACGCCGACACCACCGACGGGGGCAGTTTCTCCGTCCTGAGCTACAACGTGGCGGGCTTACCCGAGGGCATCTCCAGCGCCCCGACGCCCCGAGGGCCGGCAACCACGGCGATCGGGCAGCGCATCGGCTCGTACGACCTCGTGCACGTCGAGGAGGACTTCAACTACCACGCCGCGCTCTACGCCGCCGACAGCCACCCGTACCGGACGCCGACCAGCGGCGGGGCGGGCATCGGCAGCGGCCTGAACTCCCTGTCGTCGCTGCCCTACGACGGCGACGACTTCGAGCGGGTGCACTGGAACTCGTGCCAGGTCGACTCCGGGGACTGCCTGACCCCCAAGGGCTTCACCTTCATGCGGGTCCGGCTCGCCGAAGGGGTGTACGTCGACGTCTACAACCTGCACACGAACGCCGGCACCAACGACGGCGACGAGGCGTCGCGCGCGTCCAACCTCGCCCAGCTGACCGCCTTCATCCAGTCGCACTCGGCCGGCAACGCCGTGATCGTCATGGGCGACACCAACACGCGCTACACCCGTGCCGCCGACACCATCGGCGGATTCGCCGCCGACAACGGCCTCACCGACGCCTGGGTGCAACTCGTGCGCGGCGGCAGCGCTCCCGCGCCGGGCAGCCCGGCGCTGGTGTGCGACGAGCAAAACGTCACCAACGACTGCGAGGTCGTGGACAAGGTCCTCTACCGCGGCAGCAAGCTCGTCTCCCTCAACGCGACGCTCTACAACAACGAGCACGCCAAGTTCCTCGACGGCGACGGCAAGATGCTGTCCGACCACGATCCGATCACCGTGCGGTTCAGCTGGAGCCGCAACCCCGCGCTGCAACTGTCCGACCAGTTCGGCGGCCCGCACGGCGACTACTTCACCGACGTCGTCTCGGTTCCCGCCGCCGCACGCGTCCGCACGATCTCCCTGCGCAGCGGTTCCCGGGTCGACCAGGTCGGCGTCACGCTGGAGAACGGCACCACGCTGACGCACGGCGGCAGCGGCGGGACGGCGGCGTCGCTGGCGATGGGGAGCGACGAGTACGTGACGTCGGCGACCCTGTGCGAAGGCAGCTACGGCGGCCACACGCGGATCTTCTCGGCCCGCTTCGTCACCAACCTCGGGCACACACTGGCCGGCGGTTCGTCCACATCGGACTGCGTGACCCGAACCGCCCCGGACGGGTGGCAGATCGCCGGCTTCCACGGGCGGTCCGCCGACGAGGTGGACAAGCTCGGCTTCGTCTTCACCCGGCGCTGAAAGAGCGCCGGCGGCACGGTGCACACCACGTGCCGCCGGCGCCCGTTCTACTCAGGCGGCCCAGGGAGCCGCCCGAAGCCAACTGGTGTCGTCCGCCCACCCGGTCGCCGCGTCCCCGGTGCGGGGGCCGCCATCGGCGCCGATGTAGACGTTGCCCTGGAACTGCCGCAGGTAGTGGTCCTCGTAGGCGTACGCCTGCCAGGAGATGCCCTGGCCGTTGTGGCCGGTCATGGCGCAGAACGTGGCGTCGTCGGAGAAGAGGGCGGAACCGTCACTCTTGTTCAGCACCACCTGGAAGTTGTAGTGCCGCAGGTAGTAGCCAGGGAAGTTGACGGCCTCGAACGAGTAGCAGGAGTGGTCCGAGAGGCCCGGCACCAGGGTGAAGGTGGCGTCCTGGAGATCGGTGGCGGGGCTGCCGGAGGTGATCGGCGAGGTCTTCGCGACGTAGTTCTGGTGCCGCAGGAAGTCGCCGGTGTCGGCCTGCCACGAGGCGCGGCCCAGCGGCACCGAGACGTCGCTGCGCCACCACGGCTCGCCGATGGTGAAGCTGTCGCGGCGGTTGTCCAGCCTGAGGCCGCCGTCATGGTAGGCGAGGTACCGATCCCGATCGTCGTACGCCTGGAACGCCACGCCCGTGCCGTTCCCGACGGCCGCGCAGAAGGTGGCGGACCGCTTGTCCGTGCCCAGCGTGATCCGGTCGCCCTGGTGGCTCAGGTACTGGCCCGGATTCGCCCGCGACTCCAGGGAGTAGCAGGACGGGTCGGCCAGGCCCGGCCGCGGCAGGAAGCTGGCGCCCAGCTTGTCGGCGTCCGACGACGAGGCCGTGACCACGGTGGTCGTGCCGACGCCGTTGGAGACCGCGACGGACCGATCGGTGGCGCCGGGCGTGGTCACGTGCAGCGACAGACCGGTGTTGACGTTCAGCACCGGGGTGAGCGGCGCGGGGGCGTTCAGCTTCAGCGCCACCACCGAGTTCGCCGGGAAGGTGTAGGCGAAGGAGTTCGACGCCGTGAAGGTGGACGTCGTCGGCGCGATGGTGTTGGGCGCGGCGATGGAGTTGCGGGCGTTCGGGTCGCCGGTCAGCACGGTCGCCGTCCCATTGGGACGGACAGAAGTGGCGCCGTTGAGCCGGATCTGCGTGGTGACGGGGGAGTTGGTCGGGTTGGCGACCGTCACGTACACCGTGCCGGACGCGGTCCGGGTCACCACCGAGTTCACCGCCGCGTCCGCCCCGGCCAGCGACGACGAGACGACGTAGTCGCCGGTGTTGGTGCCGAAGATGTGCTGCACCCAGTACGACGGTGAGCCGAACGACGTGGCGGCGTCGAACGCGATCTCGTTGGTGGGCCACTGGAAGTCGTCGACGGACGACAGCGCGGGCGCGTAGGAGGCGCCCACCACGACGTCGGCGTTGCGGACCATGCCGGTCATGAACGCGGCCTCGCTGACCGCGCCGGCCAGCGTCCCGGTCGGGTTGTCCTTGGTGCCGTTGGTGGTGGCGTACTCGCCGACCAGGTGCTTGGGGCCGTTGCGGGAAGCGCCGTCGTAGGTGTGCGCCGCGTTGGTGAAGTACGACGTGTCACCGCTGTAGTAGTGGTCGTCGATCACGTCGACCGGCCGGCTGTTCACCGCCGCCGAGGCCACCAGCTGCAGCTGCGGGTAGGCGGCCTTGATGGCGTCGTGGAACATGGGGAAGCGGTAGTTGTTGTAGCTGCCGGTGCCGTCGAACCAGTCCTCGTTGCCGATCTCCACGTAGCGCACGTCGTAGGGCGCGGGGTGGCCGTCGGCGGCGCGCTTGGCGCCCCACTTGGTGTACGGACCGCCGATGGCGTACTGGATCTCGTCCAGCGCGTCCTGCACGTACGGCGCCAGCTGGTCCTGGGGAACCACGGTGTGGTTGAGCGTGTAGCCGGCGAAGACCGCCAGCAGCGGCTGCGCCCCGGTCTGCTCGGCCATGTCCAGGTACGCCTTGAGTCCCGCCTGGTCGGTGGACCAATAGCCCCAGGCGTCGTTCTGGTGGCCGGGGCGATTCTCGATCGGGCCGATCGTGGTCTTCCAGTCGAAGTGCGTCGACAGCGTGTTGCCCTCGAGGTAGTTGCCGCCGGGGACGCGGAAGAAGCCGGGCTTGGTGGCGGCCAGCTTGTCCATCAGGTCCTTGCGCAGGCCGCTGTTGTGGTACGTCGGCGGCTGGCAGGTGACGACGTCGAAGTACAGCGCGGAGCCCGCGCCGACCCCGTCGGCGGCGATGACGAAGCGGTTCGCGGTGGACACCGGCGTGTTCGCGGCGGTGGTCATGGTGACGCTGTACTTCGTCCACTTGGAGTTGACCGAGTGGACGGTCGCCTTGGCGTACACCGTGCCGGTGGTGCTCTCCAGGTCGACGGTCAGCCCGCCGCGGAAGGTGCCGTCGGTCTTGGCGAAGAAGGTGGCGGTGTACTTGGTGGACGGCGCCAGGCCGATGCCGTAGAAGCCGCTGTTGGCCACGCCGACGCGCTGGCCGCGGGCGTTGGAGGTGATGCTCAGCTTCAGGGAGTTGCCGTTGGCGGAGTTCAGCGGCTGGGTGGTGTCCAGGGCGATCGTGCCGGCGCCGCCGCCGGCCGTGACGGCCGACCAGGACGAGGTGCCGTTCTCCTTCATGGTGCTGTTGCGCACCATGTTCGCGCCGAGGCCGCCCTCGACGGAGTGGTTGATGTCCTCGACGATGTCGCCGAACTGGGTCTTGTTCACGTTTGTCGTCGTGCGGCTCACGTCGGCGGTCAGCGTCGGGCCGGACCCGTCGGCCGCCGACGCGGACCACGCGCCGGCGGCGGTCAGGCCGGCCCCCAGCAGTGTTAGCGCTAACAGCGTGGCGGTCAGCCGTGGTCTCTGCACAGTGGTACTCCCGAGATGGCGGAGGATCGGTTGTTTACGACGGCCTGTGACCGCCGACACGCGCCTTGTCGGCAGACCGTATGCGCGGCGTGCGGGCTCGACAACGGCGGCGGCACGCTTTGTTGCGGACCCGTTACCGCGGAGGGTCGTGGACGCCGGCCGGTTGGGCGGCGTCCACGACCTGCGGCCGGTGCTACACAGCGCCTTCCGTTCCGGCGGCCAGCTTCGCCACCTCCGACGGCGACAATGTCCGGCCGTAGAGCCGGAAGTCGTCGAGTGCGCCGCGCAGGTACGGGTCGGCGTACTGGGACTTGCCGAGGTAGTTCTGCTTGACGTCGTTGCCGAACGACAACGGCTGCACGGACATGGCGTTGTTGCGGCCGACCTCGACGCCGTCGACGTACAGGATGCCGACGCCGTTGCCGTAGGTGACGGCGACGTGGTGCCAGGAGCCGACCGGCAGTGCCGAGGCGTTGATCTGCTGTTCACCGTCGGCGCCGCCGGCGGTGATCGCGTACCGCAGTGTGTTGGCGCTGCTGTTCGGGGTCAGGAACATGTACGCGGTCGTGCCGGTGCCGAAGTCGAAGATCCGGGACCAGCTCTCGGCGGCGTCCAGCCGGACCCGCGTCGCCACCGAGTAGGCGGTAGCCCCGTTGATGACGCCGGCCGGCAGCTGCACGTAGCCGTCGGTGCCGTTGAGTTGCACGGTGCCGGCGGACCACGACGCGCCGCCGGTCAAGGTGGCGTTCTTGCCGTTGCCGGACGAGTCGGCGGCGACCGTGCCGCTGGTCTCGTTGAACTGGTACCAGGCGGCGAAGGCCGGCGGGGGCGGAGGCGGCGTCCCGGTCAGCCAGTAGACGGTGTAGTGCTGGTGGTGCGTGCGGGAGATCGGCGTGAGGGTCACGGGCTGGCCGTCCGCCTTGGCCGTGAAGGTCATCGGCTTGGCGACCGTCTGCTTGACCGAAGCGGTGTCCAGCCTCGGCATCGCCATCTGCGCGCGGTTGCCGTAGCCGCCGGCGAGCACCACCGGCCCGTACGTCACCGCCTGCACGGACGGATCGTCCGGTGTGGGGTTGATCCTGAGGCTCATCGGCAGCGATATGTCCAGCGTGTCGCCCTGCTTCCACTGCCGGCCAAGGGAGAACCAGCTTCCCGGGTGCACCGGTTGCCGAACATCGGCGCCGTTGAGGCGGATCCGCGGCGTTGCGCTCACCCAGGACGGGATCCGCACGCGTACCGTCAGTTGCCCGGGGGACGACGTCATGGTCAGGCGGGTGCTGGCGTCGTCCGGGAAACCGGTGTCCTGCCGCAGGATCAGGTTCCTCTCCGGCCAGCTGACCTGGGACGGCACGAACAGGTTCACCGACAGGCCGGCGGCGTCCCGGGAGTAGATCGTGTCGGCGAACTTCGCCTGCGTCTCCATGCCGGTGCCGTGGTCGCAGGAGAAGTTGTCGTAGTCGGTGGAGTAGGCGTTCGGGTCGGTGCCCATGAACGACGGCTGCTGCTTGAACGCGCCCGCCGACAGGCCGGTGTAGTAGATGTTGAAGCCGTGCGGGGACGACGGGTCCTGCTCGCCGAGCATCTGGTTGAACAGGGTTCGCTCGTAGTAGTCGAGCAGGTCGGTCCGCTGCCGGTCGTGGAAGTGGATCAGCCGGGTCAGCTTCAGCATGTTGTAGCTGTTGCAGTTCTCGCAGGTGTTGTTGCTGAGCTGCCCGGCGATCACGTCCGGGTCGTGGAAGGCCTCCCCGTTGCTGTTGCCGCCGATGATGTACGTGTGGTGGCGCACCACGATGTCCCAGAAGTTCCAGGCGATGTCGTGGAAGCGCTGCTCCCCGGTGTGCTCCCAGATCCGCAGCGCGCCGATCATCTTGGGGATCTGGGTGTTGGCGTGGTTGCCGGACAGCCGGTCCACGCCGGCGGCCAGCGGGTCGAAGATCCGCCGGTGGTAGAACCGCTTGGCCGCGGTGAGGTACTTCTCGACGCCGGTGAGCAGATAGACGTTGGCCAGCGCCTCGTTGACCCCGCCGAACTCGGTCTCCATCACCTGCTGCATCTGGGCGTCGGACAGCCGGGCGGTGCGCCAGTCCACCCAGTCGGCCAGCTTGGTCACCACGTCCAGGGCCTGGGTGTTGCCGGTGAGCGCGTACTGGTCGATCAGGCCGGCCATGATCTTGTGGATGGTGTAGTACGGCGCCCAGACGCCGCTGCCGGCCTCCAGCCGGTCGAAGAAGTTCTCCGGGAACGCCGACAGGTAGCCGGGGTGGAAGCCGGCCGCGGCCGCCCGCGCCTGGCAGGCCGCGAGCTGGCCGACCAGGTAGCGGCCCTTGGTCAGCACGGCCTGGTCGCCGGTGTTGGCGTAGGTCAGCGCGAGGCCGGACAGCAGATGTCCCATGCTGTGGCCGCGCAGCTCGGTCGTCGGGCTCTCCCAGCCGCCGCACGGTTGGGCGGTGGAGGGTAGGCCGACGTTGAGCCGGAACGTGTGCAGCAGCCGGGCGGAGTCGACGAAGTTCAGGTAGCTGGTGTTGCGGGCCTGGTTGTCGGCGAACGCGCTGGCGTTGAGGCGGACGGCGGTCAGCGGGAACGAGGCTCCCGCGGTGCCGTCGGCGGGGTTGCCGATCGCGGCCTGGGCGTGCGCGACACCGGGCGCGGCGGTCGCGACCAGGGCGCCGGCCGCGGTGACCTTGAGAAAGCCCCGGCGGTCAAAGGAAGATCGCGTCATGCCGTTCCTCCGAGTTGGTCGGTCAGCGCTGACACGGTGCTCATGCCGGAGTCACCGTCAGCAGCACGGAGTCGTGCGCCGGGACGGTCACCGTGAAGCTCGTGGTCTTGGCGCCGAGGTCGGCCGCCTTCCAGATGTCCCGCACCGAAACCCGGCCGCTCAGGCCCAGGTCGGCGACGCGCACGGTGATCGTCGCGGCCGCGTCCGTGCGGTTGAGCGCGACGACCGCGCGCCGGTTGCCGGTGAGGACCTTGCTGTAGACCTGCCGGCCCGGCTGGTCTTCGGCCACCCTGGTTCCCTGCCGTCCCAGCGAATCCTGGTCGATCGCGATGACCTCACGGTTGGTCAGCGCCGCTTTCGTGTCGGCCGTCATCGTGGCCAGGTTGTTGCCGGCCAGCAACGGCGCGCCGGAGACCGCCCACAGGCTCAGGTGCGACCGGTTCTGGGCCGGGGTGAAGCCCGGCATGCCGACGACCAGCATGTCCGGGTCGTTGTAGTGGCCCGCGCTCTGGGCGGTCGGGTGCTGCGCCGCGTCGAAGTTGCCCAGGACGCGGTCCATGGACGGGCTCTGACCCCAGTAGATGATGTCCTGGCTGGTGCGCCACATCGTCGACATGCCCGGCGCCCAGTTCCACGGGTCCTGCTTGCCCCAGTCGCAGATGGACAGTGTCAGCGGCCGTCCCGTTTTCGCGGTGGCGCGGCCGATCGCGTCGCTGATCGCCTGATAGGCGTTGCGGGCGTTGAGCCCCTCGACGTCGCCGCCGCACCAGTCCACCTTGACGAAGTCGAAGCCCCAGCGGGAGAACTGCAGGAAGTCCTGGTCGTAGTGGCCCTCGCTGCCCGAGCCGGGGGCGGCGGGACGTCCGGTGGGGTAGTAGTAGCCGCACCCGTTCTTGCCGGCGTCGGTGTAGATGCCGGCCTTCAGGCCCTTGCCGTGGATGTAGTCGGCGATCGCCTTCATGCCGCCCGGCCAGTCCTTCGCGTCGACCGTGATGTTGCCGGCCGCGTCCCGGGTTCCCTGCCACCAGCCCTCGTCGATGTTGACGTAGCGGTATCCGGCGTCCCGCATGCCGCTCGACACCATCGCGTCGGCCTGAGCCTTGATCACGCCGTAGTTGATCTGAGCCGCGAAGCTGTTCCACGACGCCCATCCCATCGGCGGCGCTTCCGCCGGCGCGCTCGGTCCGGCCGATGCCGGCCCGCCCCATGCCGGCGCCACCAGGCTTACCGCCGCCAGCACCGTCGCCCCCACCACGCGACTCCATCGGCGCGTTCCCTGCCCCATAGCACTCCTTCCGCACGTACGGCTCGCCCGTCCGGCCCATTCACATTGTTAGCGCTAACATTGCGGTGGAAAATCACCGGCCGTGCTCGTTCAATCGCCGACCGTACGAGCGCCCGTGAGGGCGGTCAACGCCCGGCATTCTTCGTTACCGCGCCGTGACCGCCTTCCGCCTTTTCTGAATCGCAAAAGGCAGAAGGGCCCGGCTTGTCGAAAGAGTCGAACACCCAGGCCGTCAAATCCTTTGTGGACTAGACCTTGTCGAGCGCTCACGGCGAGTAGTTGCGACTGGTGGCGCCCGGGCACTACGCTGCTGGTCGCGCCGCCTGTTAGCGATAACATTCGCGGTCGCCGAATCGGAACGTCACGAGAGCGCGGACCGGCCTGCCCGCGTCGGCGGAGCGTGCAGGAGGTGGGGGATGATCCATGCCCGCAGAAGACCGCTGACCGCCGCCGTCGCGCGCATGGCCGGCGGAGCGGCGAAGCCCCCGCCGGTGTGGGAGACCGTGCTGGACGGCACGTTCGCCGGGTACCAGAGCCTCGAAGCGGCGTGGAACTACGGCTATCCCTGGGGATCGGACCACAACGGCGCCGCACGGACGAGCACCGTCGCCGACCGCGAGCACGTGTTCCTGGAGCCGGACGGCGTGCTGGCGCTGAAGGCCACCCGCACCCCGTCGACCGAGCGCACCAGTTTGCACCGGCCGTACAGCGCGATCCACTACCGCTCCGGCGCGATCCACACCAAGCAGCCGATCCTGGTCAGCGACCGGTTTCCCGACTGGGAGATCAGGGGCGAGTTCCGGGCGCCGGCGACGATGGGCGCGTGGCCGGCGTGCTGGCTCAGCGGCATCGCGAGCCGGCCGCCGGAGAGCGACATCCTGGAGTTCCGGGGTGACACCAGGAACCGGTTCACCACGTACCGCGACGCCTCCGGCCGCACCGCCACCACCCTCGTCGACGTGCGGAACCCCGGCGGCTGGCACGGATACCGGGCCCGGATCACCAAGGCCGGTCCGACGGACGTGGACATCCACTACTACCTCGACGGGACCTGGGTCGCCGCGCACCGCGGCGCGAACTTCGTCGACCGGCCGATGTGGCTGATCATCGACCTGCAGATGGAGGGCGCGGCCGGCTCGCCGGGCCCGACGGCCCCGACCTACTTCCGCGCCCGCAACGTCCATGTCGGTCGCAATCGCACCTGACCCGGGAGGGGAACGGCCATGCGGTCCCTGGCTGTAGCGCTCGCACTGCTCATGTCGGTCGGGTTGTGCGCGGCGCCGGTCGCCGCCGAACCCACCGCGCGGCACCAGATCGGGTTCGACAGGTACTCGCTGACGCTGGACGGGCGGCGCCAGGTCATCTGGTCCGGCGAGTTCCACCCGTACCGGCTGCCGAGCCCGGACCTGTGGCTCGACGTGCTGCAGAAGATGAAGGCCACCGGCTACAACGCGGTGTCGATCTACTTCGACTGGGGCTACCACTCACCGGCGCCGGGCGTCTACGACTTCACCGGCGTCCGGGACATGGACCGGGTGCTGGACCTGGCCGCCCGGGTCGGGCTGTACGTGATCGCGCGGCCGGGGCCGTACATCAACGCGGAGGTGACCGGCGGCGGGTTCCCCGGCTGGCTGTCCACGCAGGCCGGGCGGGCCCGCGGCGACGCGCCGGACTACCTGGCCGCCGCCGACGAGTGGCTGACGCGGATCGACCGGATCATCGCCCGCCACCAGTACACCGACGGCCACGGCTCGGTGATCCTCTACCAGATCGAGAACGAGCTGGCCGCCACCGGGACCAGCCAGCAGAACTACGTCGCCCACCTGTACGACAAGGTCCGCGCCGACGGCATCGCCGTGCCGGTCTTCCACAACGACAAGGGGCGCAACGGCATCTGGGTGCCGGCGAGTTCGGGCGTGTCGGGAACCGTGCCGGGCAAGGTCGACCTGTACGCCTTCGACGGCTATCCCGGCGGCGCGTGCCACACCGACGCCACGCCGGGCAGCCCGAACGTCGCGCCGGACTGGGGCCTGTACGGTCCGGGCGGCGCGAAGGGCGGCGCCAGCGCCTCGCCGAACACCCCCGGCTTCGCCGCGGAGTTCGGCGGCGGCTGGTTCGACTACTGGGGCAGCAACGGGACCTACCCGTGCACCGCGGTCCGCGAGGGCCCCGGCTACGAGCGCGTGTTCTACGGCACCAACCTGGCCAACGGGTTGACGATCCAGAACTTCTACATGACGTTCGGCGGCACCTCGTGGGGTTGGCTGCCGGCGCCGGTGGTGTACACCTCCTACGACTACGGCGCGGCCATCGACGAGGCCCGTCAACTGCGCCCGAAGGCGCTGACGATGAAGGAGATGGGGTACTTCCTCGCGACGGTGCCACAGCTGTCCACAATGGATCGCGCCGCCGCGGTGACGCCGTCCTCGTCCGCAGTGAAGGTCTACCACAACACGAACCCGGGCACGGGGACGCAGCTGTACGTGCCAATGCATTCGCCGTCCAATGCCACCACCAACGACACGTTCACCTTCCCGCTGTCCACAACGGACGGCTCCTACACCGTGCCGCAGTCGGGCGTGTTGCGTCTGAACGGCCAGGACGCCAAGCTGCTCGTCGCCGACCTCGACCTGGCCGGCCAGCACCTGGTGTACTCGACGTCGGAGCTCATGGCGGCGGTCGACGGCACGGTGCTGATGCACGGCCGCCCCGGTGAGGACGGCGAGACGGTTCTGCGCTACGCCAAGAAGCCGCGGGTGGACGTGCTCGCCGGGGACGTCACGACCACGTGGTCCGGCAACGACCTCCGGCTGAACTATCGGCACGACGGGCTGGCCCGGGTACGGATCAGCGGCGGTGGCCGGCCGGACGTCACGCTGCTGCTGGCCGACGACGCCACCGCGGACACCTTCTGGCGCGTGGACAGCAATGCGGGTCCGCTGCTCGTGCGCGGGCCGGATCTGGTGCGCACGGCCAAGACGTGGCTGGGCGGAACCACCTTGACCGGTGACACCAAGCGGCCCACGGACCTTGAGGTCTGGGGCGCCCGGGGGCTCCTGCTGTCCTGGAACGGCGGCTTCGTGCCGACCACCCGCACCCGATCGGGCAGCCTCCAGGCCGTCAAGCAGCTGCCCGGACCGGTCGATCCACGGCTGCCGGCGCTGTCCGGCTGGCGCACCGCCCCGGGCTCCCCGGAGGCAGCGCCCGGCTACGACGACTCGAAGTGGACCGTCGCCGACAAGACCACCACGAACAGCACCACGAAGCCGCCGGCCGGGCAGCCCGTCCTCACCGCGGACGACTACGGCTTCTCCACCGGCGACGTCTGGTACCGGGGTCACTACCAGGGCGTCATGCCGGAACAGCTCAGCCTGCAGTACGGCGGCGGAGGCGCCGGCATGCTGCAGGCCTGGCTCGACGGCCAGTATCTCGGCGAGAACGTCCTGCCCAGCGGTCTCGCTTCGCCTCCGACCACCGGCACAGCAACGTTCTCGGTGCCTGCGGGCCTGCGAGCTGACGGTCCGCACGTGTTGTCGGTGATGGTCCGCAACGACGGCCACAACGAGGACGGCGGCGTCAACGACGCGCACAAGGAGGGCCGTGGCCTGATCTCCGTGGCACTGAGCGGAGCGTCGTGGCGGATCCAAGGCGGCAGCCCCGACCCCGTGCGCGGCCCGCTGAACAACGGTGGCCTCGCCGGCGAGCGCGACGGCTGGCACCTCCCCGGATTCCCGGACCGTGAGTGGACTCCGGCTACGCTGCCAGCAGCCACCGCCGACCCGGGGACCACCTGGTACCGCACCACCTTCGACCTCCGCATCCCGGCCGGCCAGGACACCTCCGTCGGATTGACCATCGGTGACCCCGGCAAGCCGCGGTCGGGCGGCCACTACCGCGCGCTGATCTTCGTGAACGGCTGGAACCTCGGCCAGTACATCGCGGACGTCGGGCCGCAGCACACCTTCGCGCTGCCGACCGGCATCCTCGACCCGCATGGCCACAACACCCTCGCCATCGCGGTCACCAGCGACGGCGGCGCCGGCAACGGACTGGAGAACGTCACGCTGTCCGACCTGGGATCCGCCCGCGGCGGCGTCCCCGTGCGCCTGGTGACCTCACCCGGCTACCGCACGAACTAACGGTGGAACACCAGTTCCGCCGCGGTGACGTCGGGCCGGCTGAACACCACGAAGACGTCGTGCACGCCGAGGTTGGGGGGAATGCGGTTGGCGCCGGCACGGTGGATGGCGCCGGTGGTCCCGACGACGATCGTGCCCAGCAGGGCCCCGGTCGGCGAGTCGAGCCGCAACTCGACGGCGGCGTGCTCGCTCGACGAGCAGGTCATGCTCCACGCCGAGACGCCGGTGAGATCGCAGCGCCGGTAGGCGGTCCAGGCGCCGGGCTCGACCGACACGAGCGCGGTGCCGTTGCTGGACGGGCCGGCCACCAGGCTCACGCCCCAGGACTCGTCGAACTCCGTGGCCGGCACGTCGGCGCCGGCCACGGCCCGGTCGGTGACCGGCGTGCCGTGGACGTCGAGCCGGCCGACCGCCGTCGTGGTGGCGGACGAGCCGCCGACGAGGATCTCGTGCTTCGACCGCTCGACCACCTGCTGGCCGACGCGGATGTCCCAAATGGACAGATCGCTGGCCCGGATCCGGAAGGTGATCGTCTCGGTGGCGCCGGCGCGGACGTGGACCCGGCGGTAGTCGCGCAGCTGGAGCCGGGGCTGCCGGACGCGGGACGTCAGCTGCCTGGAGTAGAGCTGCACCACCTCGTCGGAGTCGACGAACCCGTCGTTGTGCACCTCGACGGTGACGGTGGTGGTCTCGTCCTCGGCGATCGCCGCCGGGTTCACCGTCGCCCGGGGATACGTGAACGGGGTGTAGGTCAGCCCGTGCCCGAAGGGGTACAGGGGTTTCCGGTCGTGGTAGAGGTAGGTGAGCCGGGCGCCGATGATGTCGCGCGTGCCGCCCGCCGGAATGTCGTCGGCCGAGCGGTACCAGGTCTGGGGCAGCCGGCCGGCGGGGGCGTGGTCGCCGAGCAGGACCTCGGCGATCGCCGGCAGGGTGTGGGGGCCGTTGTGCGCCGTCCACAGGATCGCCGGGACGTTCTCGTCGGCCCAGTCGATGGTGTACGGGTAGTCGCTGGCCACGACGAGCACGGTGTTGGAGTTCGCCGCTCGGACCGCGCGCAGTGCCTGTTGTTGCTGCGTGGGCAGGTCGAGCTTGACCCTGGGGCCGGCATGGCGCTCGACGAGCGGGCTGTTGCCGGCCACGACGATGGCCACGTCGGCGTCGCGGGCGATCGCGGCCGCCGCCTCGCTGCCGTCCTCGGTGCGCTCGAAGCGGAACAGGGCCGCGTGTTCCCACTCCTCGACGGTCGTCACGGTGTCGCCCTCGACGGCCAGGTAGCGGTCGGAGGCGACATGGTGCATCGCGAAGACGTCGCCGTCCGTCGCGAGCAGCCGGAAGCCGGCCGCCGCCGGGCAGTGCCCGGCCGACGGCTGGTCGGTCCCGACCGTGCCGTCGTCGCCGACGGACACGTAGGTCCCGTCAGGCGACAGCAAGGCGTAGACCTCGGGCCGCCACTGGTGCAGCTCGAACTGGATCCCGTGCCGGCCCTTGCACACGACGTCGCCGGCAGCGGTCACCGTCAACCGGTGCGGGGTGCCGGCCAGCCACACGGCATACCGGTCGGCGCCGCTGTGGTAGCTCACTGTCGCAGCCGACCCGTGCAGGTGCTTCTCGATGATCCGGCGCAGACCCGCGGCCTGGGCGCCGATCACGGCCACCTTCATGCCCTCGCCCGTGACCAGCGGGAGCAGGCCGTCGTTGCGGAGCAGCACAACGGCTTCTCGCGCGGCCTGTGCGGCCAGGTGGTCGGCATCGTCCCGACCGGCGGGCGGCGACGAGTGCAGCTGGCTTCGCAGCAGCAGCATCCGCCGCGCCGAGGCGGTCCGGTCCGTCGGGCCGGCGCTCGCGTCGGCGGCGGCGAGATATCCGTCCGCGCTCGGCCACAACGCCTTGCCGGCGGACAGTTCGTCGCAGAGCACGATCGTGTCGTCGCTCCACCCGCGGACCGCCAGATCGACGAACAGCCCGGCGAGGAACGGGTGTTGGTCGACGAAGCGCTCGGGCAGCGCCAGTGCGGCCGCGGCCCCGGTCTCGAGCACCGCGCGCAGCGGCGGCAGTTCGTACTCGATGTGCACGCGCATGTTGGCGCGTATGTGGGATCGCTCACCCTCGGCGAAGACGTCGATCACGGGCGCGATCCTCGGCGACTCCGTCGAGGGGCCGCGCAGTCCCAGGCCCAGCGCGGTCGCCAGCATCGAGGTCAGCAGCGGATCCTCGGAGTAGCCGTCGCCGTTGCGTTCGGACCAGGGGTCGTACAGCGGAACCACGGCCGGCACCCGCCGCAGCGGGTTCTGCCGCAGCGCCCGCACGCGGACACCGACGGCCGCGCCGATTCGTCGCGCCAGCCCGGGATTCCAGGTGCTGCCCAGGCCGAGCGCGCCGGGCAGGGCCGAGGGGAGGTCCTCGAGGGCGAGCCGGAACGCGGGCAGGCCGAGCTCCGGAATCGGCGGTTGCACGGGAAGCGCCAGCGCCACGTGGTCGTCGCGGGACAGCCGCGTGGCGACCTCGTCGACGACCTCTCGCGGCGGTCGGGCGTCGTGGGGACCCGGGCCGACTTCTGACCTGGGTCCGAGATCGACGTCCGGCATGAAACCCCCGCTCACCAGCGCAGACCGCCCGCGGCGGTGCGGTTTTGCGAGTACTATTCACATCACTGTCCGACGTGTCAAGACATTCGGACTAGTCCGATGGGCTTGATGGGGCCACGTCCGGTGCGGCATGTGCCGGTTCGCCGGACGCCCGGACGGCACGCCAGCTTATTGTGAGGTCGTGAGCACTGGCCCGACTCGTGACCGACGCCTTGCCGAGCTGCGTGAGTTCCTGCGCAGTCGCCGGGAGCGGCTGACCCCCGCCGACGTCGGCCTGCCCGACGGCGGGCGGCGGCGCACGCCCGGATTGCGGCGCGAGGAGGTCGCGGTGCTGGCCGGGGTGGGGGTGTCCTGGTACACGTGGCTCGAGCAGGGCCGCGACATCAAGGTGTCCGACGACGTCCTGGACGCGGTCGCGCGGGCGCTGCTGCTCGACGAGGCGGAGCGTGCCCACCTGTACCGACTGGCCGGCCTCAATCCGCCGCAGCGGCTGTCGGAGCCCGCGGCGCCGGTGTCCGCGCAGCTGCACCGGCTGCTGGAGGCGTGGGCTCCCCGGCCCGGCTACATCCGCGACCGGCACTGGAACTTCGCCGCCGTGAACGAGGCCGCGCGTGTCGTGTTCGGCTACGGTGACACCGACCACAACTGCCTGGTCTCGTTCTTCACCAACGCCCGCTACCGGGTCGTGCACCAGCACTGGGACGAGACCGCCCCGGCGGTCGTGGCCGGCTTCCGCGCCGACGCCGCCCGCTATCCGGACGATCCGGCGTTCGACCGCATCGCCGCCGGCCTGGCCGAGGTCAGTCCCGAGTTCGCCGCCCTGTGGGCCCGGCACGACGCCGGGGAGCACACCAGCGCGGTCAAGGTCGTCGACCATCCCGAGGCCGGGCCGATGACGTTCGACGCGACGCTGCTCCCGCTGCCGGAGCATCCCGGTCATCACCTGATCCTGCACAACCCCCGGCCCGGCACCGACACGGCGGAACGACTGACGCGGCTGATGGGCGTCCATCCTGGTGGTGGCACACCCATGATGAGCTGACACTGCCTGCCCGCCCGCCGGGCCCGCAGGATCGCTGTCATGACGAACAGCACCACGCAGATGCGGGCGATCACGATTCCCGAGTTCGGCGAGGCCGAGGTGTTGCGCTTCGCCGGCGTCGACATCCCCGAACCCGGCCCCGGCCAGGTGGCGATCGACGTGGCCTACGCGGGCGCGAACTTCGCCGAGATCCTCTACCGGCGGGGCGTGGTCGACGTGCCACGGCCCTTCGTGCCCGGCATCGAGGTCTCCGGCCGCGTCCGCGCCGTCGGCCCCGATGTCGAGGGGCTGCGGGTCGGTCAACCGGTCGCGGCGCTGACCATCGTCGACAGCGGCGGGTACGCCGAAGTGGTCGTCACCGCCGCGGCCCTGGTGGTCCCGCTCGACGAGAGCGACCTGGACCTGCGCGTCGCGGCCGCACTGCCGTCCAACAGCACGACCGCGTTCCTGGTGCTCGACCGGGTGGCCAGGATCGAGCCCGGCGAGAGCGTGCTGGTCCACGCCGCCGCCGGTGGCGTGGGCAGCCAACTGGGGCAGGCCGCGCGGCTGCTGGGCGCCGGACGGGTCGTCGGCGCCGTCGGGACGCCCGCCAAGATCGACGCCGCGAAGCGGTTCGGTTACGACGACGTCGTCCTGCGCGATGAGCTCGACGGCGCCGGCGAGTTCGACATCGTCGTGGACATGGTCGGCGGCCCCAGCCGGCGGGCCGGTCTGGACCGGCTGGGGCCGATGGGTCGGCTGATCGTCATGGGCAACGCCTCCGGCGCGGCGGACGTCGGCATCTCCGCCAACGAGCTCTGGTTCACCAACAAGACCGTGTCCGGGTTCAACCTGGCCGCGTTCTCGGCCGGCCACCCCGAACAGGCCGGCACGGCGCTGCGTCGCGCGGTGGCCGCCGCCGGGCGCGGCGACCTCCGGGTGGAGGTGGAAACCCGGCCGTGGGATCAGGTCGTCGACGTCCACCGCCGCATCGAGACCGGGGCCACCACGGGCAAGATCGTGCTTGAGGTCGGAAGGCGCTAGCGGCCGAGACCGGCGAACACCCGCGTAAGGCCGGTCACAGTCATTCGAAACTTCCACAGAAGGTCATTCCTGAGAATATAGTCGACGACGCCCGTACCAGTGAGAGGGAGACCCATGACACTCGTCGTCGACACCACCCTCGGAGCCGTCCGCGGACGCGAGCTGCCGGACGGGAGCCGGGTCTTCGCCGGCATCCCCTTCGCCGCGCCGCCGGTCGGCGAGTTGCGGTTCCGCCCGCCGCAAGCACCCGAGCCGTGGCACGGAGTGCGCGACGCCGACCGCTTCGCGGCGGCCCCCGTGCAGGGGATTCCGACGCTGGTGGGGGAGCAGGACACCGCATTCCCGTCCCTGCCCGGTTTTCCCACCGGCGATCTCGGCGAGACGTCCGAGGACTGCCTGTACCTCAACGTGTGGGTGCCCGCCACGCCGGCCGGCGAACCCCGCCCGGTGATCGTGTGGATCTATGGCGGCGGCTACGAATCCGGCTCGGCCGCGCCGCCGTACACCGACGGCGCCGCACTGGCCCGGCAGACCGGAACCGTTGTCGTGGCGGCCAATTACCGGCTGGGCGCGTTGGGATTCCTGCATCTGCCCGACATCGGCGCGAACAATCTCGGCGTGCGGGACCAGATCGCCGCGCTGCGCTGGGTGCGGGACAACATCGCCGGCTTCGGCGGCGACCCGGGCAACGTCACGGTGGCGGGGCAGTCCGCGGGGGCCTACTCCGTCGGCACGCTGCTGGCCGTCCCGGCGGCCGCCGGGTTGTTCCACAAGGCGATCCTGCAGAGCGGCAGCGCGTCCCGCAGCTTCGACCGGGCCCCCGCCGCCGGCATGGCCGAGGATCTCCTTGCCGCCCTTGGGCTCGACGAGCCCGAGGCCCTGCGATCCGTTCCCGCCGAACGGATCCTGGCGAAGCAGGGCACCGTCATCGATGGCGACATCGGCCGCCGCAACCTTCCCGGCGGCCGCGCCTGGGGCGCCGTTGTCGACGGCGAGGTCTTGCCGGTCGAGCCGCACCGGGCCGTCGTGGCCGGGGCGGCGGCCGCCGTTCCGCTGCTCGTCGGCGTCACCCTGGACGAGGTCCGGCTCTTCCAGATCGTCAACGGCGACCGGTTCCGGCCCGCCGACGAGGCGAGCCTGCTGGCCGAGATCCGCGGCGCCGGCATTGCCGATCCGGCCAAGCTTCTCGACGCCTACCGCGCCCGCGTCGGCTCCGATCCGTCCACTGTGCGCAGTGCCTTCCTGACCGACGCGGTCTACCGGCTGCCGGCGGCGCGGCTGGCCCAGGCCCAGGTCGAGGCCGGCGGCCGCGCGTACCACTACCTGTTCCGCGACGAGCCCTGGGGGCCGGTCATGGGCGCCTTCCACGGCGCCGACCTGCTCCACACCTTCGACGCGCTCGCCCTCATCGGCGCCGACACCCCGGCGCGGCTCGCCGTGCGGGACACGCTCGTGCGGGCATTCGCGGCCTTCGCCGCCACCGGCGACCCCGGTTGGCCGGTCTACGACGGCAACTCCCGGGACATCGCCGTCGGTGGTTCCATGATCGCCGAGCCGCCGGCCGACGACGTCACGGCGGTGTGGCGGGTTTCGGCGCGCTGACTGGAAGTTTCAGCCGTCGGCGGGCGTGGGGAACGGCGTTGTCACAGCTCAGCCGCAGGAGATGAGTTCTGCTCACCTCGGGGTTGATTGTCGCGTCGGGGCGCGGGTTGCTGTACTCCCGGGCGGTCCATCTACCTGAGGAGGTGATGCGTCGATGCGAGTGGATGCGACGCAGCAGCGGGCGCGTGGGGCCCGGCGGATCAAGGGAGCGGTGACCGCGCTGGTCGCGGTGCTGGCCGCCGTGACTGTGGCGACGGTGACCGGCGGACCGGCCTCGGCCGAGCCCTCGGCGTCCGTCAAGGCGACGCAGCGCGGTCCCGACCCGACGCTGGCGATGATCGAGGCGTCGCGTGGCCCGTTCGCCACCGCGCAGCAGAACGTCTCGCCGGGCAACGGGTTCAACGGCGGTGTGGTGTACTACCCGACCGACACGAGCCTGGGCACCTGGGGCGCGCTGGCCATCGTGCCGGGCTACACCGCGAAGTGCGCCAAGGAAGAGGCCTGGATGGGGCCGTGGCTGTCCTCATTCGGCTTCGTGGTGATCTGCATCGAGACCAACAGCCCCAACGACTGGGACACCGCCCGCGGCCAGCAGCTGCTGGCGGCGCTGGACTGGCTGACCACCCGCAGCCCGGTCAAGAACCGGGTCGACCCGAACCGGCTGTCGGTGCTGGGTCACTCGATGGGCGGCGGCGGCATGGTCTACGCCACCGAGCACCGGCCCACGCTCAAGGCCGGGATCGGACTGGCGCCGTTCTCCCCGTCGCAGAACATGTCCAGCGAACGCGTGCCGACGCTGGTGCTCGGCGGCCAGAAGGACCCGACGGTCACCCCGTCCTACCTGAAGGGCCTGTACGCCGGCGTGCCGGCATCGACCAAGAGCCTGTTCGCGGAGATCTCCGGGGCCGACCACCTGTACTACACGCACCCGAACAACGTCCAGATGAAGATCATCATCCCGTGGCTGAAGATCTTCGTCGACCAGGACAGCCGCTACCAGCAGTTCCTCTGCCCGAAGCTGCCCGACCCGACGAAGATCTCGATGTACCAGGCCAAGTGCCCCTACATCTGACCGGTCGGCCGGGGCCGGCGCGCGGCGATCACGCGCCGGCCCTCGGCCAGCAGCCCCGGCAGCGCCGGGGCGTGTTGGTACCACAGCCGTTCGTACTCCCACGACACCCACGCGTCCGGGGCGAGTTGCCCGAGGCAGTCTGCCAGCGGCAGCACGCCTCGGCCCAGTGGCAAGGGAGTCCGGTCCGCCGGGCCGGCGATATCCTTCACCTGAACGTATCCCGGCCACGGCCGCAGCGCTGCCGCCGACTCGGCCGGTGTCTCGCCGGCGAGCCAGGTGTGCATGAGGTCCCAGATGGCGCCGACGCCGGGGGCCCGCAGCAATCTGGCGACGTCCGCACCCCTGGGGTGCGAGTCATGGGTTTCGACCAGCAGGCACACGCCGGCCGCCTGGGCGAGTGGACCTGCCTCGGCCAGGCGCGCGACGGCACGGGCGTCGTCGCCGGGTGAACCGCCGGGGAACAGCCTGACATACGGAGCGCCGATGGCGGCGGCGAGGTCTACCTGGCGTGAGATCTCGCCCAGGACCGGGCCGTCGGGCCCGGGGGCGGCGATCTTCACGTAGCCGGCGAGCGCGAGGACGGCGATGCCGTGATCGGCCAGCGTCGCGTGCACGCTCTCGGGCGGCAGCTCCGCCGCGGGTTCGCCTGGGGCGCACCGTAGTTCGACGCCCTGGTACCCGGTGTCGGCGGCGAGCCGGGCGACATCGGCCAGGGGCATGCCCGGCACGCCGAGGGTGGAGAAGGCCAGCGGCATCGTTACCTCGCCGGGGTGCCGCAGGACTCGCGGACGACAAGCGTGGGCCACAGCTCCACCCGGTGGACGGGCCGCTCGGCGCCGTCGGCGAGCCGGGTGAGGGCCAGCTCGGCGGCGAGCGCGCCGAGCCGGTACTTCTGCGGGCACACGGCGGTCAGCGGCGGGTCGGACGCGGCGGCCACCTCGTCGTCGTAGGTGACGACCGCGAGCTCACCCGGCACGTCGATGCCCAGCTCCTGGGCGCGTTCCAGGAATCCGATCGCCTCCCGGTCGGCGTGCACGATCAGGGCATGCACGTCCCGCTCCCGGCACTGCCGCAGCAGTTCGTCGTACGCCCGGGCCCAGCCGGGCAGGCCGTAGGCCGGCACCTCGCCGGTGAGCACGTCGGGCAGACCGAGCGCCGACACCGCCTCGGCCCAACCCCGCCGCAGGGCGCGGCTGGTCGGGCTGGACCGCGAGGTGACGAGCCCGATGCGCTTGTGGCCCAACGTCACCAGGTGCCGCACCGCCATGCCGGCGCCGAGCCCGTGCGCGGTGTACGCCGCGTCCAGCGCCAGCATGGGCAGCTCCGGCGGCGGAACCCGTTCCACCAGGATCACGGAGACGTTCAGGGAACCCAGCCAGCGCAGCAGGTCCAGCCCGCGGCTGCCCTCGGTGCTCGGGGCCACGAGCAGGCACTGCATGCCGCGGTCGAGCAGCTTGGTCACCTGCCGGCGGTCCTCGGCCGGGTCGTACGAGGAGGCGCGCAGCACCAGCCGGCCGCCCGCGGCCGTCACGGCGGACTGGGCGCCCCGGATCACCGTCGGCCAGTAGTACTCCACGGACGGCACCACCATGCCGACCTCGCCGCCGCACAGCCGACCGAACACCGACCGGGCCGCCGACGTGGTGCCCTCCGCGATGCCGCGGTGGGGGAGGCGGATGCCGCCGTGCACCCGGACGACCAGCCCGCGGTCGGCCAGCACGGTGACGTCCCGGCGGACCGTGACCGGCGTGACGCCGAGCTTGTCCACCAGTTCGGTCAGCCGCACGGTTCCCTGCGCGCGGACGGCGGCCAGGATCAGCTCCTGGCGTTCGGATGCCAGCTTCATTCCGTTGCCTCCCACCACACCGTGAGCGAGCCGGTGCCGGCTGTCGGCCGCAGGGTCAACCGCGTCAGCGACTCGCCCCAGCTGGCCCGCAGCAGCGGATCGGTGATGTCCTGCCGTTCCAGGACAGCGTCGGCCTGGGTGCCCCAGCTCATCCGCACCCGCCGCGAATCGTCCAGCGTGATCACCGCCGCGCCCTCGGCCAGATCGACGGTTCCGGCGAGAATGTGCCGTAGCAGCACCACATCCCGTGCTCCGGTCCACGAATCCACGACTTCGACCCGTGGCCGCGGGCCCCGGACGAGCCGTGCAGTGCGGCGCCAGCTCTCCACGGCTCCCCGCGGATACGCGGCCGCGAGATCGGCCTGCAGCGCGGCGGTTTCCGGTGCCAGCTCGACGTGGACATCGGTCGCGGTGAACGCGGCGCCGGGCTGCTGCGCGGCCCCCGGCTCGGGCACGTTGTGCCACGCGCTCTGCAACGGCCAGGCGGCATAGCGGTCTGGTCCGAAGCTGGCGGCCGTGTAGGTCGGCTGCCCGACGTCGACCAGCACGGGGCGACCGCGCAGGGCCACCCAGTACGAGCCGACGTCGAGGTGGTTGTGCCGTTCGCCGTTGTGCCCGGCCTTCATCGCCAGCGTGAGGCCGGTCACGGATTCCCGCGCCACCAACACCTGCACCCGTGGCAGCCACACGTGCGGCGCCTGCCAACTCTTCGTCCGTTGTGGACTCCGCGGCATGGGGTTGGCCAGGGCGTCGAGCGCTCGGCCGAGCCCGGCCGCCGGGTGCACGGTGTGGCCGTTGGCCAGTGCGTAGGCTTGGACGTCCTTGTCGCCCAGGCGTTCGCCCCACCGGTGCAGCACGTGCCACGGCTGGGCGGCGGGCAGCCGGGCGGATGCGTCCCCCGCGTTGACGTACCAGTCGCCGCCGAGGTGCATGCGGTGCGGGAACCGGATCAGCTCGGCGAACACCGGCCGGTCACGGGAGTCGAGCGCCGGGCCGCCCGCCGCGGCGAGCAGGTCGAGCGCTTCGAGCAGCCGGCCCGCGCCCTGCCACCAGTAGGCCACGCCTTCGTCGATCCCGCCGTCGTCGGGCAGCACCGCGATGAAACTTTCAAGACCGGCAATGACGAGCCGGACCAGGTTCGCCCGGCGCGCGGGGTCGTCGCACAGCAGCAGCGCCGCCACCAACACCGCGCCGTGGATCCAGGGATTCCAGTTGTGCGCGTCGCCGTCGAACCCGATCCAGTGCCAGTCCCGGATTCGTTCGAACGGATCGAACACGCGTTTGTCCACCTCGCGCCGTAAGCGTCGACGCAGCCCCGGCGCCCGCACGTCCAGCAGCGGACCGAGCACGTGGTCGGCCCAGGCCAGCAGCGAGGTCACCTCGGCCGCGCCGAGATCCAGGTACGGATCGTCGACATCGGGCACGACCTCCCTGCGGGCCGCGGTGAAGCTGTCGTGCGGGGCCCAGCACCACGTGCTCGCCTCCGCGAGGGCGACCATGCCGTCGATCGCCGCGTCCAGAAAGGGTTCCACCTCGCCGGTGAGAACCACGCCCAGCACCAACACGCCCACGCGGTCCCGGAGTCGCCGCGCGGCATCCTCGTATTCGGTCCGCACGCCGTCGCGAAACGCTCGCGCCCACGCCGTGGCGCTCAGCACCGGCGGAGGCGTCGCCAGCTCCGTCTCGGCGGCCGCGAGCAGCCGCCCACGCGTGGCCGGGTCGACGCGGTCCCAGACGGCCCGATCGGTCACGTCCGGGACGCCGATCCGGCTGCGGGCATGGGACAGCAGCGTCGCCAGGTCCGGTGCTGTTAGCGCTATCACTATCGTTCCTGTTCGTTTTTGATCGAAAAGGATCGAATCAGTTGACGTTGAGCATCGTACAGCTGAGGGTTGCTCCCCATGGACCCGACGATGGGTGGAAAAACGGTGCTGTCGCGCCGAACGGCCCTGCGCGCCGGGGCCGCGCTGGCGGCCGGCGGGCTCCTGGGCGGCTGTGCGACCTCGGCCGCGGCCGACGGTCGCACCGTCGTTCGGATCTGGTCCTGGCTGACCGGCATGGACAAGTACATCGCCGCCTTCAACGCGGCGCAGCGCCACGTGCACGTCGAGCTGAGCGTGATCACCAGCGGTCTGAAGGGTGGCTACGCCCAGGAGATCAACGCCATCAAGGCGAACAACGCACCCGACATCATGCACGCGGAGTACCAGGCGCTGCCGCAGCTGCTGCTCAGCGGCGGATTCCGGGAGATCACCGACGAGGTCGCCGACCTCGGGCCCGGCTACACGCCGGCCGCCTGGCGGGCGGTTCGGCCGGACGGCCGAACCTGGGCGGTGCCGATGGACGTGGCGCCGATGGTGTTCTACTACCGCAAGGACCTCTTCGACGCCCACGGCATTGCCGTCCCCGTGACGTGGCGGGACTTCCGCGCGGCCGCCACCGCGGTGCGGGCCGCCGACCCGGCCGCGCGGATCACCACCTTCCCGCTCAACGACGGCTCCTTCTTCGCCGGCATGTGCTGGCAGGCCGGCGATCCCTGGTGGCGGATCGACCACGACGCCTGGGCGGTGGACATCAGCGGTCCCGGCACCGTGCGCACCGCCGAGCAGTGGCAGGGGTTCATCGCCGACGACCTGGTCGCCACCAGCCCGACCGGCGACCAGGACTGGATCGCGTCCATCCACAACGGACGGCTCTGGGGGCTGCTCGGCGCCGCCTGGAACGTGGGCACGTTCGCCAAGTCGGTGCCGAACGACACCGGGCGGTGGGCGGTCGCGACGATGCCGACCTGGGACGGCCAGCCGGCCAACGGCATGCAGGGCGGCAGCGCGTTCGCGATCTCGAAGCAGAGCCGGGTCGCCGATGCCGCATTGACGTTCCTGCGCTGGCTCAGCACGGACCCGGCCGTGGTGCGCATCGGCTCCGCCTTCACCGCCCCGTTCCCCGCCTTCAACGCCAGCCGCGCGGTCGCGCGGGACGTCTACAAGAGCAAGTTCTTCCTCGGGCCGCCGGTGTACCAGGTGCTCGACGAGGCGGCCCGCCGGGTGCCGGACTGGACGTGGGGACCGACCGCGTTGGGGTCGTTCTCGGTGGTGGCCGACACCTTCAGCGACGTGCGATCCGGGCACGTCACGATGCCGGACGCCGTGCGGGCCGTGCAGGCCAGGGCGGTGGCGGACATGCGCGGCCGCGGACTGTCCGTTGTGGAAGGAGGAGCGAGGTGAGACGTCGCCGTGCCGCGGGTTTCACGCTGGCGTTGCCGTTCACGGTGTTGCTCGTGCTCACCGTGCTCGTGCCGGTGTTGTACACGGTGTACCTGAGCCTGTTCACCGATCGGTTGTCCGGCTTGGGATTCGACGGACCCCGCCAGGTGTTCATCGGCCTCGGCAACTACCTGTCGGTGCTGGTCGACCGGGCCTTCGGGCAGAGTGTGCTCACCGTCGCGCTGTACGCCCTCGTGCAGGTGCCGGTGATGCTGATCCTGGCCATGGTGTTGGCGCTGTTGCTGGACTCCGCGGTCGTGCGGCTGCGGCAGGTGTGGACGCTGGCGCTGTTCCTGCCGTACGCGGTGCCGGTCGTGATCGGCGGTTTGATCTGGGCGTACCTGTACAGCCCGGGCATCGGGCCGCTGGCCTCGCTGCTGCACTTCGACCCCATGAGCGGGCGGGGAATCCTGCCCGCGGTGGTGAACATCGCCACCTGGCAGTGGGTCGGCTACAACGTCGTGATCTTCTACACGGCGCTGCGGGCCGTGCCGAAGGAGATCCTGGAGGCGGCCCGAGCCGACGGGGCCGGTCCGGTGCGCACTGCGCTGACGATCAAGGTTCCGATGGTGCGGCCGACGGTGTTCGTGGCGCTGGTGTTCACCGTCATCGGCTCACTGCAGCTGTTCACCGAGCCGTTGGTGCTGCGCAGCTTCACCGGGGCCGTGACCAGCACCTGGACCCCCAGCTTGTACGTCTACGAATCGGCCTTCATCACCAACGACTACGGCCGGGCGGCCGCCGCCTCCGTGCTGCTCGCGGTGGTGTCGGCGGTGCTGTCCGCGCTGGTGATGCGCCTGTCCACCCGGAGGTACCGATGAGAAAGGCGGTGGTGCACCTCGTTCTGCTGTTGTCGGCCCTGTACAGCGTGCTGCCGTTGGTGTGGCTGGTCACCTCGGCCACCAAGTCGCTGGGCGACTTCTCCACCACCAGCGCGTTCGCGTTCGGCCACTGGAACCTCGGCGCCAACCTGAGCGGGCTGTTCGACCAGGACGGCGGCGTTTTCCTCTGGTGGATCCGGAATTCGCTGCTCTACGCCGGCCTCGGCGCGGTCCTCGGCTCGCTGATCTGCACCGCCGCGGGGTACGCCATCGCCAAACTCACCTTCCCCGGCCGGCGGTTGCTGTTCGCGTTGACACTTGCCGGCGTGCTGGTACCGACCACGGCGCTGGCCCTGCCGCTGTACCTGCTGGCGGCGCAGCTGCACGTGGTGGACACGTTCTGGGCGGTGTTCCTTCCGTTGCTCACCAACCCGTTCGGTGTGTACCTGGCCCGCGTGTACGCCGACGCGGCGGTGCCGGGTGAGGTGTTGGAGGCCTCGCGGATGGACGGCGCGGGGGAGCTGCGGACGTTCTTCACCGTCGCGCTGCCGATGATGCGACCCGGCCTGGTCACGGTCCTGTTGTTCCAGTTCGTCGGGATCTGGAACAACGTCTTCCTGCCGCTGGTGATGCTCACCGACCCCAAGCTGTTCCCGATGAGCCTCGGCCTGTACCAGTGGAGCACCCGCGTCACCCAGTTCCCGCAGTACACGCCGCTGGTCATCACCGGGTCGCTGCTGGCGGTGCTGCCGCTGGTGGTCGCCTTCGTCGTGCTGCAGCGGCAGTGGCGGTCCGGTCTCGCGACCGGGGCGGTCAAGTGAAGCCGGAGACGCTGCTGGTCATGGGCCTGGACACGCTGTCGACGCAGTTCGGCCCCGAGGAGATGACCCGGCTGCGGGCGACCGCGTCGCTGCGTGAGCCGATGTGGGTCGACGAGCTGTCGTCCCGGCGGGCGCGGGCCCGACTGTCCGAAGTGGAGGTGCTGATCACCTCCTGGGGCTGTCCGCCGCTGGACGAGGACGTGCTTCGCGGAGCGCCACGGCTGCGGGCGGTGCTGCACGCCGCCGGAACCGTGCGTGGCCACGTCGGGGACGCCGTCTTCGATCGGGGCATCCGCGTCACCACGGCGGCCGACGCCAACGCGGAACCGGTGGCCCGGTTCGCCCTGGCCGCCATTCTCTGGGCCTTCAAGAAGGCGCCCTTCCTCGCCGCCGACGCGCGGACGTACCGCTCGGACTGGAGCTATCGCGAGCATCGGGGCGAACTGTCCGGAGTGGACCGGACCGTGGTCGTCGTGGGGTTCTCCCGCATCGGTCGCCGGGTGGTCCGGCTGCTCCGGGACCTGTGCGACGTGCTGGTGGTGGATCCGGTCGTCGACCCGGCCGAGGTGGCGGCCGCCGGCGGCCGGCTGGTGTCGATGGCCGAGGCGCTGCCGCGGGCGGACGTGCTGAGCCTGCACGCGCCGCTGCTGCCCGAGACCCGTCACCTCATCGGCGCCGCCGAACTGGCCGCGCTGCCGCCCAACGCCACGCTGGTGAACACCGCGCGGGGCGCGTTGGTCGACACCGCGGCGCTGGAACGGGCCTGCGTCGACGGCCTGCACGCCATCCTCGACGTCACCGATCCCGAGCCCCTGCCGGCCGACTCGCCGCTCTACGACCTGCCCAACGTGATGCTGACCCCGCACGTGGCGGGCTCGCTCGGCGCGGAGACCCGGTTGATGGCCGCCTCGGCACTGGCGGAGCTGGAGAACTACGCCGCCGGCCGGCCGCCGCTGGCTCCCGTCACCCGGGCGTCGCTGCGGGTGCAGGCGTGACGGGATGGACGCGGGACGACTGGGTCGCCCTGGCACGGCGGATGCTGACCGCGCTGGAGCCGTACCGGTCGCCGCTGGGCGCACGGGTGGATCTTCCGGGCCCGAACAGCCGGAACGGCGCTGCCTCCGACGGGTTGGAGGGCTTCGCCCGCACGTTCCTGCTGGCGGGTTTCCTCGTCGCCGGTAACGGCGGCGTCGATCCCGACGGGTGGCTGGAGCGGTACGCCGTCGGCCTCGCCGCCGGCACGGATCCGTCGTCGCCGGAGGCGTGGCCGCGGGTCGACCAGCTCGACCAGGCGAAGGTCGAGGCCGCGTCCATCGCCCTGATCCTGCAGCTGACCCGCCCCTGGCTGTGGGACCGGCTCGCGCCCGGCGTGCGGGAACGGGTGGTCGACTGGCTGTCCGGTGTGGTCGGGCAGCCCTACCCGCCGATCAACTGGGTATGGTTCCGCATCGTCGTCGAGTCCTTCCTGCGTGAGGTCGGCGGCCCGTGGTCGGCCGAGGACATCGAGGCGGACCTGGCCGTGCACGCGGGGATGCGACGCCGCGACGGCTGGCTGAGCGACGGGCCGGAACGCGCCTACGACCACTACGTCGGCTGGGCGCTGCATCTCTACCCGCTGCTGTGGACCCACCTGTTCGACGTCACCGGCCCACTGGTCGCGCCCGGGGTTCGCGCCGAGTGGGCCGCCGACCTGACCCGGTACCTGGACGACGCGGTGCGACTGGTCGGCGCCGACGGGGCGCCGCTGATGCAGGGTCGCAGCTTGACCTACCGGTTCGCCGCCGCGGCGCCGTTCTGGGTCGCCGCGCTGACGGGGACCGGCGGGCTGGAGCCGGGGCTCATCCGCCGCGTGACCACGAGCATCGCCAAGTACTTCGTCACCAACGGGGCGCTCGGATCCGACGGCATCCTGAGCCTCGGATGGCAGGGGGAGTGGCCGGCGATCCGGCAGGCCTACTCCGGGCCCGGGTCGCCGTACTGGGCGTGCAAGGGCATGCTCGGCCTCGTGCTGCCCGCCGGTCACCCGGTGTGGACGGCGCCGGAACGGCCGCTGCCGGTGGAGGTCCGTGACGAGGAGCGGGCGGTGACCGCGCCGGGCTGGCTGCTGTCCGCCCGCCGGCAGGACGGCTTCGCCGTCGTGCTCAACCACGGCACCGACCACGCCTTGCCCGGTGATCATCGCTCCGACTCGCCGCTGTACGCCCGCATCGGCTACTCCACGGTCACGATGCCGCCGTCATCGGGCTGGGCCCGGCCGCTGGACAACACCGTGTCCGTGATCGACGCCGATGGTCGCGCCAGCCACCGCGCGGGTTTCCGCACGCTGTACGTGGAGGAGCGGCCCGGCGGCATTCTGCTGGCGGCGTCCAGCGGTCCGGTCCGCTGGGTCGACATCGACGACACCTCGCCCGATCACGGCTCCGGCCGCAGCGGGCCGGTCACCGCCGGACCCGTGCTCACCGTCGCCTCCGTTCTGCGCGGCGGCACCGAGGTCCGCCTGTGCCGGGTCGACGCCGCCGAGCCGGACGAGCGCTGGCGTGCGGTCCGTCTCGGCGGCTGGCCGCTGTCCGGTGGCGACAAGCCGTTGACGGCCAGCGGATCGGCCGCTCGCGCGTCCGTCGGCCGGCTCCGCTCGGAACTGCGGCCGCTACGTGGGTTCGAGCGGAGCGGAGTGGCCGTCGAGCGGGACGTCACGCCGCTCGGGCGGTGGACCGCGACGCCGTGGCTGGCCACGAAGGGGCCGGTCCCGCTCGGCGAGGTGCTCGCCGCCGTGGTGGTGCTCGGTGGCGGTTCGCCGGCGGCGGAACTGCACGTGGTGTCGGACCAGGTTCAGCTGTTCTGGCCGGACAGCCGTCGAGTCACCCTCTCCCTGCCCGCGTTCGGAGGTGCGCAGTGTCCCTGAAACGCTCGCTGTCCCGTGTCGCCGCCTTGGTGGCGCTCCTGCTGCCGCTGCTGCCGGGAGCCGCCACCGCCGCGCCCACGGGCCTGAAGACCAGCGGAACGTCCATAGTGGACGCTCATGGCCACCGGGTGAAGCTGGCCAGTGTGAACTGGTTCGGCGCCGAGTCGGGCGAGTTCGTGGTCGGCGGCCTGGACCGCCAGCCGCTGGACCGGATCGCCCAGCTGATCCGCAACGGCGGCTTCAACTCGGTGCGGCTGCCGTGGTCCAACGAACTCGTCGAGAGCAACCCGGTCGTCGCCGACACGTACCTCACCGCCAACCCGCGGCTGCGCGGCAAGCACGCCCTGGACATCCTGGACGCCGTGATCGACTCGCTCGGCCGGCACGGGCTGATGGTCGTGCTGGACAACCATCGCAGCCGTGGCGACTGGTGCTGCGACGAGGCGCACGGCGACGGGCTCTGGCACACGCCGGCGTATCCCGAGTCCTCCTGGCTGGCCGACTGGCGGTTCATGGCCCAGCGGTACCGCCACAGCCCGCAGGTAATCGCCGCCGAGCTGCGCAACGAGATCCGGCCCGACCCGAGCCAGAAGCTCTCGCCGACCTGGGGCGACGGCAACCCCGCGACCGACTGGCAGGCCGCCGCCGTGCGGGGCGGGAACGCGGTGCTGGCCGTCAATCCGAAACTGCTGGTCATCGTGGGCGGGCTGAACTACCAGCTCGACCTGAAGGGCGTGCCCGCGCATCCGGTGACGCTGTCGGTGCCCGACCGGCTGGTCTACGCCGTGCACGACTACACGTGGGATCACGCCGTCGGCCACCTCACCGACGACGCCGCCTTCGCCGCCGACGAGACGCAGCGGTGGGGTTTCGTCGCGGAGCCGGGGCATCCCTGGAGCGCTCCGGTGTACGTGAGCGAGTGGGGCGGCTGCACGCAGCCCAACGCCGACGGTTCGCTGTGCGCACAGGACCGCCTGACCTACCCGTACACCATGGCGCGGTACCTGAAGAAGGCCGATCTCGACTGGGCCTGGTGGCCGGTCAACGGGACGCAGTCCTCGGGCTACAACCGCACCCGCGGCGCGGTGGAGACGTACGGCCTGCTCAACCCGACGTGGTCCGCGTACGCCAACGACGACCTGATGAGCGTGCTGCACGGCATCCAGCGCCCGGCCTGAAGCCCCCGGGTGTCGAATTCGTCGAATATTCACGGTTCGTTGACAGTGCCGCGAGGGCACGGGCAGCATGGCACGCTGTTCCGGGAGACAGGGGACTCATGTCGACTTCAGGTAAGCGCTTTCTCGTTGCCATCGCAGCGGTTCTGCTCGGCCTGACGGCGGCGGGCACCCCCGTGCTCGCCGCGCCGGTCCGGGCCGGCGACCGAGCCGTCGACTTCGACCGCGACTGGCGCTTCGCGCTGGTGAACACTACGGGAGCGGACGCGCCCGAGCCGGCGGCGACCGACCCGTCCTGGCGAGCGGTGGATCTCCCGCACGACTGGAGCATCGGCCTCGATCCCACCGCCGGCCCGAACACCACCGCCGGCACCGGATACCTGCCCGGCGGACTCGGTTGGTACCGCAAGACCTTCACGCTGCCGAGCTCGCTGGCCGGCAAGAAGCTGTCGATCGAGTTCGACGGCGTGTACATGGACTCCGCGGTGTACTTCAACGGGAAGCCGATCGGCACGCACGCCTACGGCTACACCGGCTTCAACCTCGACCTGACGCCGCTGGCACACACCGACGGCCACACGCCGAACGTGCTCGACGTGAAGGTGCGCAACCAGGTCCCGAGCAGCCGCTGGTACTCGGGCAGCGGCATCTACCGCGACGTGCACCTCGTCGTCACCGACCCGGTGCACGTGACCCGGCACGGCACCTTCGTCACCACGCCGAACCTGGCCAGCACGATCAAGTCCGGCTTCGCGACCGTGCACGTGGACACGACGGCGGTCAGCGAGTCCGGCGACAACCGGGCCCAGCTGGCGGTCACGGTTCGGGACGCCGCCGGCAAGCCGGTGACCAGCGGGACCAGTGTCGTCAGGCTGGGTAGGAAAGCGCTTACCACAGGCCTGGACCTGCGTCTGGACCATCCAAACCTGTGGTCGACCGACACTCCCTATCTGTACACAGTGGACACGAAGCTCTCCGTCGGCGCGCGGGTGGTCGACCAGACCAGCACCACGTTCGGCGTGCGCTGGTTCACCTTCGACGCCAACCAGGGCTTCTCCCTCGACGGCAAGGCGATGAAGCTGCACGGCGTCGACATGCACCACGACCTCGGCGCGCTCGGGTCCGCCGTCGACCGGGACGCGGTGCTCCGCCAGATGCGGATCATGAAGAGCATGGGCGTGAACGCGCTGCGCACCTCGCACAACCCGCCCTCGCCGCAGATGCTGCAGGTGTGCGAGGAACTCGGCATCGTCGTGATGGACGAGGCGTTCGACACCTGGCGCACCCCCAAGGTGAAGTACGACTACGGGCGGTTCTTCGACGCCAACAGCGACGCCGACGTCACCGAGATGGTCAACGCCGCGAAGAACTCGCCGGCGGTGGTGATGTGGTCCATCGGCAACGAGATCCCCGACTCCACCTCGGTCGCGATCGGCGTGCCGATCGCCCGCCGGCTCATCGCCGACGTGCGCGCCGCCGACCCCACCCGGCCGATCGTGATGGGCTCCGACAAGTACCGCCAGGTGCCGGCCGACGGCTCGGCCCAGGACCAGATCCTGCGCATGCTGGACGGTCTCGGCCTCAACTACAACACGGCCGCCTCGGTGGACGCGCTGCACGCCAAGTACCCGACCAAGTTCCTGTTCGAGTCGGAATCCTCCTCGGAGACCTCGACCCGGGGCGCCTACGACAGCCCGGACCAGCTCAACTCCGGTGAGAATTACACGCCGGGCCGGCGGTCGGCGTCCTCGTACGACAACAACCTGGCGTCCTGGACGATGAGCGGGCAGTACTCGCTGAAGAAGGACCGGGACCGCCCGTTCTTCGCCGGCCAGTTCCTGTGGTCGGGCTTCGACTACATCGGCGAGCCGACCCCGTTCGACGACGTGTTCCCGGTGAAGTCCTCGTTCTTCGGCGCGGTCGACACGGCCGGCTTCCCCAAGGACCAGTACTACCTGTTCCGCAGCCAGTGGAGCGCCGACCCGATGGTCCACCTGGTGCCGATGAACTGGACCGACCACCGGCCGGGGGAGCCGGTGACGGTCTGGGCCTACAGCAACGCCGACACCGTCGAGCTGTTCCTCAACGGCAAGTCCCTGGGCGTGCGGAAGTTCGACCAGAAGACGACGACGGACGGTCGGAAGTACCTGGAGACGACCGAGGCCACCGGCGACGACAAGACCGTCACGGGCGGCCCGTATCCGGGCAGCTACACCAGCCCGAACGGCAGCGCCGGCAAGCTCAACCTGACGTGGACGGTTCCGTTCGCCCCCGGCCAGCTCGTGGCGGTGGCCAAGCGCGGCGGCGTCGAGGTGGCCCGCGACGAGCTGCGGACGGCCGGCGCGCCGGCGGCCATCCGGTTGACCGCGGACCGTGGGAGCTCGCTGTCCTTCGTCACGGCCGAGGTCGTCGACGCGAACGGGGTGACCGTGCCGAGCGCGAACAACGAGCTGACCTTCCACGCGTCCGGCGGGCAGCTCGTCGGTCTCGACAACGGACAGCAGGAGAGCGCCGAGAACTACCAGTCGAGCTCGCGGGCGGCGTTCAACGGCAAGGCCCTGGCCATCGTTCGCGGTCCGCTGAGCCTGACGGTGACGTCGCCCGGCCTGCGTTCCGGTTCGCTGAACGGGATGCCGTCGAACGCGGGGCCGGCCGTCAAGGTGAAGCCGGGTGCGGACGCCAGTTTCTCCGGCGCGCCGAACACGCTGCCCGCCGCGATGCTGGACGGCGTCACCACCAGCGGCGGCTGGTCGAACTACTACAGCAAGGCCGCCACCGCGCTGCTGCCGGCCGTGAGCAAGGCGCACGCCGGCGACTGGGTCTCCGAGTCGTGGTCGGCCGCCCGCCAGGTCGGCGAGATCGGCGCCTACTTCACGGTGGACGCGGTGCACTCGCTGCCGGCGTCGATCCGGGTGTCGTGGTGGGACGGGCAGGCGTTCGTGCCGGTGACCAACCCGAAGATCACCTGGGCCGCCGGCTCGAACCAGCCGACGCGGGTGGCCTTCGATCCGGTGTCCACCACCAAGATCCGGCTGGACCTGGACAGCAGCCGTCCCGGCGCCGGCAACGGGTTCCTGCAGATCGCCGAGCTGACGACCGGCTGACCATCGTCACCCCGCGACCCCCGGTGGGTCGCTCCTATGTCTTGAAACGATTCAAGGAGAGGTGTGGCCATGCTCGAACGGCTGACCCGGTGTTGTGTCAGAGCGGTGGCGGCGGCCACCGTCGTGGCGGCGGCCGCCACGACGCTGACCGCGTGCGGCGGCGAGTCGGGCGGTCCGACGACGCTGCGCTTCGTGTGGTGGGGCAACGAGGACCGGGCCAACGCGACCAAGGCCGCGGTGGCCGCGTTCGAGAAGCTCCACCCCGACATCAAGGTCGAGACCGAGTACAGCGGCTACGACGCGTACTTCCAGAAGCTGTCCACGCAGGTCGCCGGCGGCGCCGGGCCGGACCTGCTGCAGCTGGACCGGGCCACCATCGGCGAGTACGAGCACCGGCACGTGCTGGCCGACCTCGGCGGCATGGGGCTGCACCTGGACAAGATCGACGCCAACCTGCTGGCCGGCGGCAAGGTCGACGGCGGCCAGTACGCGGTGCCGGCCGGGCAGACGACCCAGATGCTGGTGTTCGACCCGGCCCGGTTCACCGCCGCCGGCGTGACCGTGCCGACCGAGAAGGGCCAGAGCTGGACCTGGGCGCAGTTCACCGACGCGATCACCAAGGTCGGCGCGGGCGGGGTGGCCGGCACCACCGACTTCGGCTGGGCCATCGACTGGTTCGAGGTGTGGCTGCACCAGCACGGCAAGTCCCTCTACACCGAGGGCAAGCTCGGTTTCGACGCCGGTGACCTGCGGACGTTCTGGACGTTGACCGGGTCGCTGCGTGACCGCAAGGGCGTCACGGCGGCCACCGCCACGACCAAGATGGACGGTTCGACGCAGAACTCGGCGCTGGTGGGCAAGCAGTCGGCGTCGGAGATCAACTACGACTCCAGCCTCACCGGCTACCTCTCGTCCTACGGCGCGCAGCTGGCCGCCGCGCCGCTGCCCAGCGACGGCAAGGACACCGGCATGGCCGCGATGCCGCCGGTGTCGTTCGCCGTGTCGCAGCGCTCCAGCCACAAGGACGCGGCGGCGAAGCTGCTCGACTTCCTCGTCAACGACCCGGCCGCCGGCAAGATCCTCGGCGCCACCCGCGGCCTGCCGCCGAACCAGGACATCCGCACCCAGGTGTGCGGCGCGGCCACCGGCGCGAACAAGGCCGTGTGCGACTACGAGGCGGCGCAGCGGGACAAGGTGGGGCCGGCGTTCGGGGCCTGGCCCACCGGGTCGTCGGCCATCAAGCGGGACTTCCAGCGCACCTACGACGACGTCATCTTCGGCCGGATCAGTGCCGCCGACGGCGCCGAGCGGGTGGTGCAAAACGCCGAGCACTCGTTGTCGTGAGGCGCACCCAGGGGGCGGCGTACCTGTTCCTGTCGCCGTGGATCATCGGCGCGACACTGCTGACGGTGGGCCCGATGCTCGCCTCGCTGTACCTGTCGCTCACCGACTACGACCTGTTCGACCCGCCGAAGTGGATCGGACTGGACAACTACCGGGTCATGTTCACCGAGGACGACCGGTTCTGGGCGGCGGTCGGCACCACCGTCCGGTACGTGCTGTTCTCCGTGCCGCTCAAGCTCGTTCTCGCGCTGGCCGTCGCGCTGCTGCTGAACCGGCCGCGGCGCGGCGGCGGGCTGTACCGGTCGGCGTTCTACGCGCCGTCGCTGCTGGGCGCGAGCGTGAGCCTGGCCCTGGTGTGGCGGGCGATGTTCGCCAGCGGCGGCACCGTCGACCGGGTGCTCGCGGCGGTGGGCATCACCACCGGCGGCTGGGTGGACCAGCCGCAGTACGCGCTGTTGGCCCTGGTCGCGCTGGCGGCCTGGCAGTTCGGCGCGCCGATGGTCATCTTCCTGGCCGGTCTCAAGCAGATTCCCCGTGAGCTGTACGAGGCCGCCGCGATCGACGGCGCCGGGCCGCTGCGGCGGCTGGTGAGCGTGACGCTGCCGATGCTGTCGCCGGTCATCCTGTTCAACCTGGTGCTGGAGACCATCCACGCGTTCCAGGCCTTCACCGGCGCCTTCGTGGTCAGCAGCGGGCGCGGCGGTCCGAGCGACTCGACCCTGCTCTACACGCTCTACCTCTACCAGCGGGGATTCACCGACTTCCGGATGGGTTACGCGTCGGCGATGGCGTGGGTGCTGCTGGTCGTCGTCGCCGGCGTCACCGTGCTGTTGTTCCGCGGTGCGCGTGGCTTGGTGTTCTACGCGGGGGAGGGGCGATGACACGACCGCTCGTATGGCACGTCTTCGTCGTGCTCGTGCTGCTGGTGCTGCTCTACCCGGTGATCTGGCTGGTGAGCACGTCGTTCAAACCGGCCGAGGAGGTGCTGTCCGGTCTCGCGTTGCTGCCCAAGGCTCCCACCACGGACAACTACACCCAGGTGTTCGGCGGCGTGGGCGGCTTCAGCGTGTGGCACTACCTCGGCAACTCCCTGCTGGTGTCGGTCGGCGCGGTGCTGGGCAACGTGATCTCGTGCTCGCTGGCCGCGTACGCCTTCGCCCGCCTGCACTTCCGGGGCCGGGGGCCGATGTTCGGCTTCATGATGGGGACGATCATGCTGCCGCAGCACGTCGTGCTGATCCCGCAGTACGTCATCTTCCAGAAGCTGGGCATGGTCGACACGTTCTGGCCGCTGGTGCTGCCCAAGTTCCTGGCCACGGACGCGTTTTTCGTGTTCCTGATGGTGCAGTTCATCCGTGGCCTGCCGCGGGAACTCGACGAGGCCGCCACCCTGGACGGCTGCGGTCCGGTGGGCACGTTCCGGCACGTGGTGCTGCCGCTGCTGCGGCCGGCGCTGGTCACCACCGCGATCTTCACGTTCATCTGGACCTGGAACGACTTCTTCAGCCAGGTCGTGTACCTCAACGACCCGAGCCGGTTCACGCTGCCGCTGGCGTTGCAGATCTTCGTCGACCAGAGCACGCAGTCGGCCTACGGGCCCATGTTCGCGATGTCCGTGCTCGCCCTGGTGCCGATCGGGCTGTTCTTCCTGGCGTTCCAACGGTTGTTGGTGGAGGGCGCGGCGACCTCGGGGCTGAAGGGATGACGCGGTCGCTGGGGTTGTTCGCGGAGGTCGGGCTGATCGGCGTGCTGGTGTGCTCGGCGTCCGTGCCGATGGTGACCTCGCTCGGTGCGGTGGCCGCGGGATCGGTGCTGTTGGGCGAACTTCTCGACACCGGCCGGACTCCCACTGCTGCCCGGTTTGTTTGGTTGCTGGGGCGGGCGTTGCGCGATCCGATGGCCCTGCTCGTGCCCGCTGTCCTCCTGGCTGTCGGTGTGGTGGACGTGGTGGCTCTGCTCGCCGGCGTTCCCTTCGGCCCGGTGATCGGCCTTGCGCTGCTGGCGATCGCCGTCATGGTGCTGCGCAGCGCGGCCCGGTGGTCGCCCGGCGCGTCGTGGGCCGGGTTGCTCGCCGACCCGTTGCCGCTGCGTGACTGGCGTGGCAGTGCCATGGTGGCCGTTGCGTTGGTGGTGCTCGTCGTTGTTGTCGTGCAGGCACCGGCTTTTGTGGTTCTGGCGCCGGGTTTGCTCGTGCTGGCGACGGCGGCTGTGGCGCGGCGGCGGACCCGGTGACGCCTCGGGTGGCGTCGTCCGGCGAGCAGGTGGAGATCATGCCCGCCGCCGCTGCCCGTTCAGCCCAGCCGGAAATCCGCCACCCGGATCGGTGACGGGGTGGTCCCGGTGGATGCCCGCTGGTACAGCACCGACAACACTCCCTCGCTGCGTACCCGGGAGGTGTCCACGTCGACCTCGCCGAAAGCCCCGAGCTGGTCGGCGCCGAACACCTGGGTCCAGTCGGTCCAGTTGCTGGCCCTGGTGGCGGCCACGATCCGGCCGAACGGCATGACCACGTAGGCGTTGTCGTTCCGGTCGAAGACCAGCTTCGAGCGCTGGGTGGAACCGGACGGCACGGGGATCTCCACCTTGGACCAGGAGCCGTTCGCCGCCCTCGACAGGAAGAAGGTACGGCCGTTCCGCTGCCGATCCGACTGGTAGTTGGTGACGCACTGGGTGAACCGGCCGGGCACGTAGCTGATGAGCACGTGGACGGCGCCGGTCGAATCGGCGGCCTGGCTCTCCTGGTTCATCAGGCCATGGTTGGGATCCAACGGGTCGACGACCAGGCCGGGAGAGTTGATGGAAACGGCTTGTCCGCCGGTGGAGCCGACGAGGGTGCCGGCGTTGTTGCGCCAGGTGCGGCCGCGATCATCGCTGTAGACGTAGCCGGTGTCGTGATTGGACAGTCCGCCGGCGGCGCACAGCACGCCGGTGTTGCCCTCCCGCCACGTGAACGTGGCGAACAGTCGACCGCTCGGGGCGTAGTCGATACCGTGCAGGTACATGTTGCGGGTGGTGCTGACGACGCCGTTGGGACCGGTGTAGTTGCCGGTGGCGGACTGCCACCGGCCCAGCTTGGTCCACCGGCCGCCGGCGTACTCGGCCAGCTCGTTGCTGCCGTTGCCGGAAGCGCCGGTGCGGTAGGACAACTGCAGGGCGCCGGTCGGCGTGACGAGGAACTGGGGGTACGTGATCGAGCCCAGGTCCACGCCGCCCAGAGTGCGTTGCACAGAGCCGAAATCGGCGCCGGTCCAGGAATGTGAGGCCGGGTGCGACACCAGACCGGCGATCGAGGCGACGTAGTAGACGGGATTGTCGTGGGTGTCCATGGCGACGTGCAGCCGGCCGTCGGCAGGGGAGACGCCCAGCGAGATGACGTTGTGCGAATCGTTCGTCGACAGCTGGTGCGGCAACTTCACCGTGCTCCACGAGCCCGACGGCAGCTGGCGCCGAGCGATCACGGCGCTCCGGTCGGCGGTGTACCAGGCGGTGTACTGGAAGCCGGCGTAGGACAGGATCCCGCTCTGCTGGAAGGAGTCGTTGTTGACCAGCCCGTCGTACGAGACGAAGTACAGCGCGGTCGGATCCAGCTGGGTGTCGGCGATCCTGGTCACGCCGGTCGGGCCGGCGGCTTGCGCGAGGCCGGGCGAGGTAGCCGTGGCCACCAGGCCGGTTGCCGTCACAGCCACCAGCAAGGTGTGCAGGAAACCACCTTTGTGCATTGCTGTACCTCATTCCGAGTGGGGTCCGCCGGCACGCCGACGGACCCCGTACGCAGGGGTCTAGGCCTGGACCAGGCTGAAGTCGTCGACGTTGACCCAGTTGCCGGCATTGGCGTTGGCGGACACGCCGACCTGGATCGTCCCGTTGGTGACGGTGACGCCGGAGATGGTGACCTTGGTCCAGCTGCCGATGGACTGGTTGACGGCGTGGTCCATCTCGCCCGCGCCGAAGTTCCTGGCGAAGATGTTCGCCGCCTTCTGGCCGCCGCTGCTCTGGACCCACGCCGACAGGGTGTAGGTGCCGTTCGGCAGCGAGATGTTCTGGTACATGCTGGCGTTGTAGGCGGAGGAGGAGCGCAGCGTCATCGCCCAGCGACCGGTGTGCCCGCCGGAGTAGTTGCCGCCGACGTTACCCGAGTTGGTCCAGCCGGCCAGCGTGCTCTGCGACACCCGGTCGGCCTCGGCGCTCGGATTGAGCACGTAGTTGTTGCCCTTGCCGGTGGCCCACGTTCCCGCGGCGGCGTCGACGGTCCACTCGCTGAGCGAGTGGAAGACCGGCGTCTTGCCGTTGAAGGTGATCGGCAGCCAGTCGTTGTAGCCGATGCCGTTGCCGGCGAAGTCGCTCCAGCGGTCGCCGCCGAACACGACGAACGAGCCCGCCGAGCCGGTCACGGTGAACGCGAGGCCGGTCTGCGTCACGTGCGAGAAGTCGGCGTCCGTGCCCTGCAGCACGAACTCCGAGGAGTAGCCGCTGGAAATCTTGGACGACGTGATGCAGTACGTGTGGGAGGCGTTCCAGCCGTGCAGGTCGGAGGAGCAGAAGTAGTAGGTCCCGTCGTGCTTGAACATGATGTTGCCTTCACGCCCGCCCGACGAGCTGTTGTAGATGTTCGCGGCCGTCTCGACGTGCAGGAAGTCGGACGACCGCAGCGGCGCCACGTAGAGGTGCGAGCGGCCGCTCTTGTTGCTGAAGACCAGGTAGGCCCGCCCGTCGTCGTCGGTGAAGACCGACTGGTCGCCGGACATGCCGGTGGTGACGTTCCCGATGCTCGACTGGGTGCCCGCCACGGCGAAGTGACCCGTCGGCGTGCTGCTGGTCGCGAACACGAGCCCGCTGTTGAGCTGCGAGATCAGGACGTACTTGCCAGTGTTGGGGTTGTGGGCCACGCCCACGCGGCCGACCCAGCCACCGCCGCCCACGTCCGAGGCGGTCAACGCGTTCCCCTCGAACTTCCAGTGCGCCAGGTCGGTCGAGGAGTAGACGGTGATGGCGCTGAACGAGGTGTCGCCGTTCTTGCCCTTGGCCGGATTGTTGTAGTAGGTGACCGCCCCGTTGTACTTCGCGCCGTACCAGTAGTACGTGCCGCCGACCTTCAGCACCCCGCCGCCCTGGGAGTATATCGGGTTGCCGGCGGTGTCCTTCCAGAAGACGTCGTTCTGGATCGTCGCGGAAGCCTGGGGGGTGGCGGCGTTCGCGGTGGTGACGGTTCCGAAGAACGTCAGGGTGGCGGCAGCGGAGAGAAGAAGCGAAGCGATCGTCCTTCTTGTTGTTTTCCTCAGCATCTCACGTCCTCTGGTGTCGATGGCCTCGGCGTCGCAGCGAGCGCGAGTGTCACCGGTGGGAAGGCGCCCGGCTGTGTTGGAAAGCGCTTACCTGACCCGTCGGATCGAAACCCTCATCCAAGATCATTTCAAGGGCCGGCGTCTGCCGTTCGAGAACGCGCGCGGCGGCCGCTTCCCGTCTCTTGGCTCCAGGACAGGGATCCGCGGCCGTGGCGTGAGAGCGGACGGGCGTCATGCCAGCGTGTTCCGGGCCCGCCGCGCGCCTGGCGTCGATCGTGCGGCGCGTCGTCGCCGTCCCCGGCCGCCGCGCCGATTCCGCTGAGAACCGGAATGTCCGTCTGAAACTTTCAGCGGCCTGACACGAGGACACTGACCGCCGGGAGCGGTCAGTGTCCTCGTCCGGCCGGCCCGCGTGGTCAGTGATCCGTTGACGGGCGGCTCAACCGCATGGGCGCCAGGCTGATCTGGTCGATGTTCGGCGCGGTGTCCGAGCGGAGCGCGTCGCCGACGTCGCTGCCGGAGTGGATGACGCCGACGGTCGTGCCGTCCCAGTTGTACTGCTGGTTGGCGATGAACCTGATGGTGTTGCCGCCCTTGGTGAGCCGCACGGGGACGGTGCGGGTCCAGAACTGGTTCCAGTCGAAGGTGTTGGCGAAGTTGACGTGGAACGTGGGCCCGCCGTTGACGCTGATGTCGGCGGGGGCGGTCATCAGGTCGGGGTTGTAGTGGTTGGCGAGGATGCCCTGGTTGTTGGCATAGCGGATGGTCATGGCGTAGGTGCCGGTCACGGGCGCCTGCACGGTCATGGTCAGCGAGTTGGCGTTGCCGCCGCCGATGCCGGTCACCACGCCGCCGTGGGCCTGGCCGTATCCGGTGTCCACGCGGCCGGTGCCGGTCAGCGTGCCGTCCTCGGCCTGGTACGTGGCGATGTCCGCGCCGCGGTCCACCGGGGTGGTGGTGAGCTCGTCGAGCGCCACGCGACCACTGTGGCCGGTGACCACGACCTTGTTGATGCCCGAAGTGAGGTACACGCGGTCGGTGTCGGTGGACCACCGGGCCCCGCCGCCGGCAAGGTTTCCGGGCAGTGCCTGGTCGTTCACGGCAACCGTGGCGGTTCCCGCACCACGCGAACGGAACGCCAGGTCGGTATAGCCGTCGGAGGCGGAGTACACCCAGAACGTCGCGGTCTGGCCGCGGTCGAGACCGACCACGCCGGCGCCGGACTGGCCCTGTGCGTGATAGTCCGGCACGGCGCCGCGCAGATCGGCCTGCTCGGCCTCGTAACCGGTCGAATTCCGGGCGGCGTCGGCCAACCGCAGGTCGATCTTGTTGATGATCGCGTCGCCGTGGGTGGCCGCGCCGTCGGGGCCGGTGGTCGACAGGCTGATCCGGTGGTCGCCGGCGGCCAGGTGGACCGCGGTGTCGGCGTGGTTCCAGATCACCCAGCCGTATCCGTCGGGCAGCCACACCTGTTGCGGTGTGCCGCCGTCCACGCCGAGGAAGACGTTGGTCGGTCCGGACACGTTGGCCGCCTGGGCGTTGCTGCCGGCGAAGACGCGCAGCGTGTAGTCGCCGGTGGTGGGAACGTTCACCGGGAACGTGATGACCGTGTCCGACCCGGTGCGCAGCCCGCCGACATCGGTGTCGCCGTAGGTGGCGAACCCGCTGAGGTTGCTCGGCGTGCCCTCGGTGTTGGCGTTCCATCCGCTGCCGGTGATCGTCGCCTGGGCGGCCGGGTAGCTGGCGTGCCAGCTGTCGTCGATCGGGGACGACGAACCGGTGCCGCCGGGGGACAGGATGATCTGGTACGCGTTCATCGACGTCGGCTCCTGGGCAGCGGAGACGACGGTGGCGTCGCGGCCGTGGCCGGACGAGTCGGCTGCGGCGGCGCCGCCGGTCTCGTCGAAACGGTAGTCGGCGACGTCGCCGGCGGCGGCCTGGCCGGCGGCGAGCCCGGCGACCTCCGCTGAGGACAGGGCCCGGCCGTAGACGGCGAAGTCGTCGACCTTGCCGTTCAGGTCGGGGTCCGCGGAGTACTGCGAGCGGCCGATCCAGTTCTGCGTCGTGGCGCCCACGTCGGCCGGGTGCAGCGTCATGTTCGGGTTGGTGCCGACCGCCTTGCCGTTGACGTACAGCGTGCCGGTGTTGCCGGAGACCGTCACCGTGACCTGCGACCAGGCGTTGGTCGGCAGCGTCCCGGTGCCGTCGATGCGCTGCTCGGCGGACCCGCCGCCAGTGGTGATCGCGAACCGGATCGCGCTGCCGGCGTTGAGGGTGAGGAACATGTTGGCGTTCGTGCCGGAGCCGAAGTCGAACAGCCGGGTCCACGTGCTGTTCTGGGCCGGGTTGACCCAGGCCGAGACGGTGAAGTCGTGCAACCCGTCGACCACGCCCGCGGGCAGGTTCACGTATTCGCCGTTGCCGCACAGTTTCAACGCGGCACCCACTCGTCCGGCGGCCCGCGCACCGGTCGCGGTGCAGTCGCCGCCGGCGGACGGTCCGGCGATGTCGACCGGGAGGGAGACCGAGCCGTCGGCGGCGACCCGCACGTCACCGTCGAACATCCGGGCCGGGGTGGCCGCGGCGCCGGTCATGCCGCTCCAGTCGTCCTCCTGGACGGTCGCGTGCACGGTGCGGCCGAACACCGCCGGGTCGACGTGCTTGACCACGACATCCGCCGGCCCCGCCGGGCCGCCGCCGACGATGATCCGTGCCTGCCGCTTGGCCTTGTCCAGCGTGGCCACGCCCTGCAGGGTGTTGTCGGTGTCGCCGTGGGGCGGGGCCACGGCGACGGTCTGGCCGCTCATCGACGAGTACCAGTGGTAAAGCCACCACTGCGCGTTCGGAATGTTGTTCTGCGACACCGAGTCGCCCAGGGTGCCGTTCTGGTTCCAGTACGGCAGGTCGCCGTCGACCTTGCTGTCCTCGATCGCGGACAGCCACGGCACCATTCGACCCGGACTGGTGAGCTGGTACCGGGCCGCGTACTCGTTCAGGTTCACCGTGCGGTGCGCGATGCCGAGCGACGTCTCCAACTGCCGGTAGGCCGCCACGTTCGGCCGCACCGTCGAGGTGTTGCCCAGCTCGTGCCAGGTCATCACGTCCGGCAGGCAGTTGTTCTGCTTGCAGAACGCGAGGAAGGTGCGGAGCTGGTCGGGGTGGTAGGAGTAGAAGTTGGGCCCGGCGATCCGGGCCTGCGGCCACAGTCCCTTGAGAAACCGGTAGGTCTGCAGCCACTCGTCGTCGAACGCCGCCAGCTCGGCCGGGTCGGTGGTCAGGCCGGAGAACCAGTTGCCGTCCGGCTCGTTGTACGGCACCAGGACGATGTGGTCCCGGTGCGGGTCGGCGAGGATCTGCTCGACCTCGGTCCGCAGGTATCCCTGGTACTGCGCGTAGCTGGTGCGTTCGTACGGGAAGTTGCGGTACACGTCGGTCATGTACACGAACAGGTCCCGACCGCCGCCGGCGAAGAACGGCTTCGCGACTTCGAGAGCGTCGGAACCGGGATGCTGCTGGCCGTCCTGTGCCTTGGTGTCGACGGTGGCGAGGCCCATGCCGGCGATCAGGTTGTCGCTGGGCACGCCTTGGTCGGAGAGGCCGTACAGCGCACCGGAAGCGCCGCCCCGGAACGACCCGGTCGGCGTGCCCAGGTCCACCGCGAGGGTCTCGGCGGCGTGCGGTGTGACGACCGCGGTCGCGGGCGGGCTCGCCCCGGCCACCCCGGCGGCGGCCACGGCGAGGGCGGCCACCAGCGACAAGGCGGTCCATGTCGATCTCATGACGTTCTCCTCGGTCGGCAGGGTCAGGAGTTCGGCGTGTGATCGGCCACGTGGGCGCGGGCCAGCAGGAGGTACACGCTCGCGGTCCAGGTGTAGGCCCGGTCGCGCAGGCCCTCGCCGGTGAGCGCGTCGAAGTTCTCGGCGAAGCCGGATGCCTCGCACAGCGCCCGGAACCGGTCGGAGACCCGCCGGGCGAGGTCGCCGTGTCCGGCGCGGCGCAGGCCGTCGACGACCAGCATGGTGGCGGGGGCCCAGATCGGGCCGCGCCAGTAGCCGTCGGACCGGTAGTGCGACGACGCGGGCAGCTCGCTGGCCAACCCGTGCGGGGTCAGATGCGCGGCGATCCGTTCGGCCAGCACCGTGCCGACCGAGCCGGGCAGGTGCTCGCCGAGCACGATCGGCATCAGGTCGAGCAGGCTGTCGGTGGACCACTTCTGTCCGGTGTGGACACCGCGGGTGTAGAAGCGGTCGCCGGTCCACAGCTCGTCCAGCAGCGCGTTCCGAGTGGTCGTGGCCAGGCCGTCCCACCGGGCGGAGTCGTCGGCCAGGCCGAGTTCGGCGGCGAGGTCGGCCAGCTCACGCAGCTGCAACACGAGGAACGCGGCCAGGTCGGCGGTGACGACGACCCGCTCGGGATCGAACGTGGTGGCGTTGTCCCAGCCGCTGTCGTTGCCGTGCTGGTAATGCGGCAGCGCGTCGCCGGGCGCACGCCGGCAGGTGAGCCAGAAGTCGGTCCAGCGGGCCACCCGGTGGTAGGCCTCGATCAGCTCGTCGCGGCCCAGCCGTCCGACCAGCAGCCGCCGCAGGGCGCCCAGCGCCCAACCGTGGATCGGCGGCTTGACGAAGTTGTACAGCACCTCGGAATGGGTGACCGAGTCGGGCAGCACGCCGGTCGGGTCCTGGTGGTCGAACATCACCGAGAACTGATCCCAGGCCAGCTCCGGCGCGCCAGGTGCGAGGGCCAGCGCGTTGAAGCAGTGGTCCCAGCTCCACACCTTGTCCATCCAGTGCTTGGACATCAGCACGCCGGGGCGGCCGAGGAAGCCCTCCGGCGCCACGGTGGCCGACCACAGCACGTAGCAGGCCAGCTCGGCGGCGGGGGTGTCGTCCCGCCGCCACGGCGCGACCGCGTCGACGAATCCGGCGAAGGCGTCGGCGCTCGCCCGCACGACCTGCTCGAAGTCGCGGGCCGCACGGTAGGGTGCGCCGACCCCGCTCAGTTCCTCGATCGCGATCTCCCACGGGTCCCCGGTGACCGTGAGCCCTCGCTCGGCGGCGCCCAGCGCCTGCGCGCCGAACACCTCCGCCACCTGCCCGGCGAGCACGGTGATCCGGTACCGCCGCCCGGTTTCGTAGGCGGTGAAGGTGTATCCGCCGCCGGACGCGTCCGGGCAGAAGTAGGCTCCGGTGAACGGGGTCAGCTCCCTGGCCGCCGCTTCGATCCGCAGACCCGGCCCGGTGCCGCGCAGGCGCACGGCGTCCGGCGTGTCGTAGGCGAGGTCGACACGCCCACCGGCGTGCTCCCAACTCAACACGGCCGGCGTGGCCCGGATCGTGGCGTCGATCCGCTGCCCGGTCGACGGGTCGACCGGCACGAGGCGCAGCACACCGTGCATCCCGGTGCGGTGCGAAACGAGGTGCAGGTCGTCGGCCCGGGAGTGCTGGCCGAGCACGGGGGAGATGCCGAACCAGGAACCGTGGTGGGAGAACGGGATGTCGTGGACGGAGAACTCGGTGACGGCGCTCATCGGTCGGCACTCGATTCGTTCGCTGGGAAGGGAGAGGTCAGTCCTTGACGGCGCCCGCGGTGACGCCCGCGGCCACATAGCGCTGCGCCAGCACGAGAATGACCGCGGCCGGGATCGACGCGAACACGGCGGTCGCCATGATCGCGTTCCACTGTTGGTTGTTGTTGCCGATGTAGTGGTAGATGCCGAGGGTGATCGGCTCGTGTGAGCCGCCGTTGTCCAGCGTGCTGGCGAAGATGAAGTCCGACCACGCCCACAGGAAGGCGAACACCGAGACGGTGACGATTGCGTTGCGGCTCATCGGGAGCACGATCGACCAGAAGGTGCGCAGCCGGCTCGCACCGTCGGTCTTCGCCGCCTGCAGCAGCTCGTCGGGAATGGTCGACATCAGCGCGGTGAAGATGAACACCCCGAACGGCACGGCCAGCGTCGAGTCGGCGACGATCAGGCCGGGCACCGACCGCAGCAGCCCGAGGTCGAGGTAGACGGCGTAGAAGCCCATCGCCATGATGATTCCGGGAATCATCTGCGCGGCCAGCAGGAGGAAGTTGAGCACGCCGGCGCCGCGCGGACGCAGCTTGGCCAGCGCGTACCCGGCGGGCGCGGACAGGGCCACAGTCAGCACGACCGTGCCGAGCGCGACCACCACGCTGGTGCCCAGGTACGGCAACTGCTCGGCCAGCGCGGCACGATAGCCGGCCAGCGTGCCGTGCACCGGGAACAGGCTGGGCGGCGACTTCCGCATGTCCTGCTCCGGGGTGAAGGACACGTTGACCATCCAGTACACCGGGAACAGCATGACGGCGGTCAGCAGCAGCGCGAGGGCGGTCTTTCCCTTGCGCCGGAGCGCGGGCAGCGTCACGACGCCACCAGCTTCCGCTGGAACCGGATGTAGACGAGGCCGAACACCAGCGCGGTGATGACCAGCAGGTTCCCCACGGCGGCGGCCGGGCCGAAGGACGGCACCAGCGTGCCGAAGCCCAGCCGGTAGGACCAGGTGGCGAAGGTGGTGGACGAGTCGGTCGGGCCGCCCCGGGTCATGATCCAGATGATGTCGAACACCTTGAGCGTGTAGATCAGCCCGAGCAGCAGCGTGATCGCGGACACCGGCCGCAGCAGGGGAAAGGTGACCCGCCAGAACCGCTGCCACGCGCTCGCCCCGTCCAGCGCCGCCGCCTCGTACAGGCTCGCCGGGATCGTCTGCAGCCCGCTGTAGAGGATCACGAGGTTGAACGGGATGCCGATCCAGATGTTGGCCACGGTCACCGACACCAGCGACCACTGCGGCGAGGTCAGCCAGTTGACCGGGCCCAGGCCGACGGCGCCCAGCGCCGCGTTGACGATGCCGGAGTCGCTGTTGAGCAGCCACGACCACGTGGACGCGGACACGATCAGCGGCAGCAGCCACGGCACCAGGAACAGGGCCCGCAGCGTGGCCGAGAGCCGGAAGTGCTGGCGGAAGAACACCGCCAGCGCCAGGCCGATCGAGTACTGGAAGGCGATCGACACGCCGGTGAACACCGCCGTGTGCGCCAGCGCGGGCAGGAATGCCGGGTCACGCAGCACGACCCCGTAGTTCGCCAGGCCGGTGAACGGGGCGTCGCCCCGGACGAACGAGCGGACCGTGTAGTCGCGCAGGCTGAGGTCGACGTTGCGGTACAACGGATAGGCGTAGAACATGACCAGGTAGGCGGTGACCGGGAGGAGGAATCCCCAGGCGGCCCACCGGTCGAGGTTCCGCCGGCGCCGGGTGGCCGGCGCCGGGGCCGTCGCGGCGGTGCCGGTCTCGCGCAGCACATCGGTGGTCATCGGACCCTCACCGCGGCACGGCGGCCTGCGCCGCCTGCATCGCCGCGGCCGGCGACTTCGACCCGGACAGCGCGGCCTGCACGGCGGTCCACATCTGCTCGGAGATCTTCGGGTACTTCGTGCCCAGGTTGTCGCTGGTGCGGCCCTTCGCGGCGTGCACGGCGTCGACCCACACCTGCAGTGCCGGATCGGCGGCGGCCTGCTTCTGCTGCACGGCGGCGCTCGGCGCGACGTAGGACAGCGTGGTGTCCGTGGCGTAGATGTTATCCGCGCTGGTGAGGCAGGAGACGATCTTCTGGTCCGTGGCGTACCGGGAGGCGTCCTTCTGCGTCGGGACCGTGACGAACTCACCGCCGGTCGGCACCGGCGCCGCGCCGCCGTTGCGGGCCGGCACGGTGATCGTCCCGTAGGCGAAGCCCAGCTTCTTGGCGTTCGCCAGCTGCCAGGTGCCGTTCTCGGCGAAGGCGACGTTGCCGGCGGCGAAGTCCTGCCAACTCGTCGTCTGGGTGTTGTTGATCACGGAGTTGGGGGCGTAGCCGGCCTTGAGCCAGTCGCTCCACAGCGTCAGCGCCGCGATCCCCTCGGCGGAGTCCAGCTTGTCCAGCCGCGCGCCGGATCCCCAGAACCACGGCAGGAACTGGAAACTGCCCTCCTCGGTGCCGATCGCGGAGAACGTGATGCCCTTCTTGCCGGTGCCCGCGACCTTCGCCAGCGCCGCCGTCAGCGACGACCAGTCCTTGACCGAGGCCGGGTCCACGCCCGCGGCCTGCAGGATCTCCTTGTTGTAGAACAGGGCCAGCGTGTTCGCCCCGATCGGCGTGCCGTAGGCCTTGCCGTCCAGCTGCCCGGCGGCGAGCAGGTTCGGGTCCGCGCCGGAGGTGTCGATCCCGGTGTCGCCGGTCGTGGTGAGCACGCCCGCATCGGCCAATGTGGACACCACGGGGTTGTCCACCACCAGCACGTCGGGCGCGTTGCCCTGCTGGGCGGCGAGCAGCACCTTGTTGGTCAGGTCCGTGGTGTCGAACGCCGTCCGCTTGACCGTGACGCCCGCCTTGCTCCCACACGACTGGAGGAGTTTCACCCACGCCGCGTCGGCGGTGAACTGCGGATACGGGTCCCAGACCACGTAGTCGGTGCCGGAACTGCCCTCGCTCGTCGAGCCACAGGCGGCGAGCCCGGCGGCGGTGATCGCGGCGACGGCGACCAGGGTGAGGCGTCTGGAGGTCTTCATGGCGGGTTCCCTTCCTCGGGGGAGTGCGTGGGGAGGCGGGCCGGAAGGTGTCAGGAGGACAGTGGAAGCGGCGCCGGGCCGGTGCTGCCCCGCAGTGAGACGGGAGGCGTGAGCAGGTGATGCCCGGATGGACCGGCCGGATCGGCGAGTCGCGCCACGAGCAGGTCGACCGCCAGCCGACCCAGCTCCGCCGCGGGCACGTCGGCCGCCGTGAGCTGCGGCGTCACCATCTGGGCCCAGTGCGGCAGCGCCACGCCGGCGACGGAGAAGTCGCGCGGCACCGTGCGGCCGGCACCCGCCAGCCCTCGGTACAGGCCACCCAGCGCCGCCTCGTTCAGCGTGACCAGTGCGGTGGTGGCCGGATCGTCGGCGAGGATCCGTTCGACACAGGCGTGGCCGGACGCGGCGTCGTCGTCGCAGGGGTAGTGCCGGCCGGTGAGGCCACGGGCCGCCATGGCCCGGCGGAAACCGTCGAGCCCGCGCTGGGCCGACTCGTATCCGACCCGTAGCAACCGTTCCGGCCGGTTGACCAGGGCGATCCGGCGGTGCCCCAGGTCGGCCAGGTGATCGACGCACGCGGTGACCAGCGCCCGGTGGTCCACCGCGACCCAGCTGGTGCGGTCCGCCGCGTCGGTGCGGCCGATGGTGACGAACGGGAAGTCGGCCTCGAGCAGGTACTCGATGCGCTCGTCGGCCAGTCGGACCTCCATCAGGATCACCCCGTCGACACGGCGTTCGGCCAGCAACCGCCGCAGCGACGTCACGCTGTCCAGCCCGGCGGTCGACAGCAGCACGTCGTGCTCGTGCGCCGCGGCCGCGTCGGCCAGGCTGCCCATGAAGTCGAGCTGCATCGCCGTGTAGTGGTGGCCCACCGCCGGCGGGAACACCAGGCCGAGCGTGCCGGTGCGGCCGTTGGCCAGCGCCCGGGCGCTGGCGTTGGGTTGATAGCCCAACTCGTCGACCACCTGTTGGATCTTCCGGCGGGTGGCCTCGGACACCGGTCGCTTGCCGCTCAGCGCGTAGGACACCGTGCTCCGCGACACGTTGGCCCGGCGGGCGATCTCTCCGATGTTCAACGCCGCTCCCCGTACGAACCGGTTCGACAATCAGGCGAGACGGATGGTCCGTTCGCCGGCTGATAAGGGATAACCGTCGCGTCCCGGTCATCGAACCGGTTCGCGTTGGAGCGAGGTTAAGCACGCGTATCGGGTGTGTCAACCATCACGGCATTCTTCGACAGTTTCGACACGGCGCCGCATTTGGCGACGGATGTCCGACATTGCGAGGGGCGCTCACCTGTAATTTTCATCGACCGTGATGGCCGCGGTGGCCTCGTCAGTGGTGTCGGATCTCGGTTCTTACCACCGGCTACCGGTGCGAACGACCACGCGCCGCCGTTGACCGCGATGCGTTTCCGCACACCGATGGGCCTCGGTCTGAAGCGGTTTTCGGCGTGTCATCAGTAACCTTTTCGAATCGCCGCTGAACTGTCCACATTGAGCAGAAGCGAGACAGACCATGCCGTTCAACACAAGGTCGCGAGTCGTTGCGCTCGCGGTGGCGCTCGTGGCCGGAATGATCACGGTGGTGCAGCCGGCCGCGGCCGCCACGGGTGACGGCTCGCCCGGCGACGCCAACATCAAGTATTTCGGGCGGTGGGACACCCGCTCGTCGAGTGCGTACGTGCCCGGGTGGGCCGGTGCCTACGCGGTGGTCGGCTTCACCGGCACCACGGTGAAACTCCGCCAGCGCAACAGCGTCGACCTGTACGCCAGCGTCGACGGCGGCGCCTTCGTGTCGTACAAGGGCGTCAGCGGCACGGTGAACCTGACACCGACCCGGCTGCCGGCCGGCACGCACACGCTGCGGGTGGCCTACCGCCAGGTCGCCGGTTCCTACCATGGTGACGGGGTTTTCCAGGGCGTTGTCCTGGACGCCGGCGCGCACACCGTGGCACCGACCGTGCCGTCCCGGATCATCGAGTTCATCGGCGACTCGATCACGGCCGGCTACCGGTCGTCCAAGGAGGCGCTGACCGCGTACGGCTGGGTGACCGCGGAGAAGTTGGGCGCCGCGCACACCCAGATCGCCCGTCCCAGCGTGTGCCTCTACCCGACCGCCGACGGGTGCGTCGGCATGCGGGACCGGTACCTCAAGACCGGCTTGGACACCAGCACGCCGGACTGGGACTTCTCCCGCTACCGGGCCAGCGATGTCGTGATCAACCTCGGCACCAACGACCGGGGGCACAACGTCTCCAGCTCCCAGTTCCAGAGCGCGTACATCACGCTGCTGGAACGGATCCGCGCGAAGTACCCGGACGCCACCATCTACGCGATGGAGACGTTCAAGAAGTGGTACGTCGCCGAGACGAAGGCCGCGGTCGCCGCCCGGAACAAGGCCGGTGACAGCAAGGTCCGGTTCGTCGACACCGAAGGCTGGATCAACCCGACCACCGACACCGCCGACGGCACTCATCCCACCGACGGCGGCCACCAGAAGATCGCCGCCCGACTCGCCTCGATCCTCCGGTGAGCCACGAATACCCGCGGAAAGGAGAGCTGATGTCCGGCGTCGGCCGGCGCTCGGCCCTGGTCGCCGCGAGCGCCCTGGTGGCGAGCCTGGTGATGCCGGCGTCGGCGACCTGGCGCAGGTGAGTGGCTCACTCGGCCGCCGAGGCCAAGTGAGCCACTCACGTGCGAAGGTGAAGTGCTAGTTCACGGCGGTTTGCTGGCGCAGAAAAGCGGCGGCGGGCAGGTGGGCGTCGACCATGCCGCGCGTGACCAGACTGGCCATGACCGTGCCGCCGTACTCGGAGAAGTGGGACGCGTCCTGGACGCCGTCGTGGGCGACGGTCAGGTACAGCGGCCAGGACGCGTTCTCGCCCAGCTGTTCCAGCAGGGCCTGGCTGCGCGCGGTGAGGTCGATCAGCGGCACGTGCAGCTCACCGGCCAGGGACCGGATCACCGCGGGCAGGTCGACGCCGAGGTTGTTGACGATCAGGCCGGTCGGCGTGAGCTTGCCGTGGGAGTCGAACATGTGCCGCACGGGCGGGGTGACCAGGACCGGCATGCCGCCGCGCTGCTTCACGCCGTCGACCAGCTTGCGCAGGTTGGCCCGGAACGTGGCCTCGGTGGTCGTCTTGTCGTTGTGGGCCAGCTGGATCAGGACCTCGTCGCCGGACTTGATCAGTGGTTGCACGGTGGCGAACAGCTTGGGGTTGCTCAGCCAGCTGACGGTGCTCTCGCCGGAGTCGGCGTAGTTGTCCACCACGATGCCGGGCCGCAGCAGCTGGGGCAGTTCCTGGGCCCAGCCCCGCTTGGGACCGTTCAGCCAGTCCGAGGCGGTCGAGTCGCTGATCACGAACAGGTGGGGGTGATGCGCCGGTGCCACGGTCACCTTGGTCGCGGCCGGGTGGCTACCGGTGAGGCGGACCTGCAGGCCGGGGGTGCCCGTTCCCTCCTCGCCGGTGGGCATGCTTTCCGGGCTGCGCACGTTGACCGACAGCACCTCCTGGCGCAGCTCGCCGGCGCGGGTGCTGACCGGCGCGAGCATCGTGCGCCGCGCTTCCACCTGGACGCCGGTCTGCGCGGCGGCGGTGGTGCTGCCCAGGGTGACCGTGACGTCGTAGTCGCCGGGCGGGACGTTGAAGGAATACGAGGTGGCGGCGGGGGAGGTGGTGAGCAGGGACAGCAGGGCGACGGCGCTGACGAGCGGGGTGATCACGGGGCCTCCTGCGGGGCGATGGCGAGCAGGGAGATGTAGGCGAGGGTGCGCTGGGCGAAGTCGTTGGTGGCGAACGTGGCGAAGTCGCCGGCCGGGTTCGAGGTGCCCCGGGTCGGGATCTCGTCGACGGGCACGGGCACGGCCGTGCCGGACACCCGGACCGCCGCCGGCCACGGCTGGCCGCTCGGGTCGGAGGTGAACTGCTGCCAGCCCCGGGTCCGGATCGCCGGGTCGGCCAGTTGCTCGCCGGCCCACGCCGTCACCCGGGAGTAGATCGTCTTGAACACTCCGGGGTTGAAGTCCCGGCCGTAGCGGGCGATCTTCTCCGCCGACGGTGCCTGCACGTAGCGGGCGAAGTCCAGCAGGGTGCGGCGGAACTCGGGCACGTCGACGAGGTCCAGCGCCTCCCACAGGATCTGCTCGCCGCAGAACGCCATCGAGAGGTTGTAGCCGCCGTCGAAGTCGCCGCGCCCGAAGTTGGTCAGGTGCCCGGTGGCGGGGTCGAAGCCGACGGCCCCGCCGGCCTCGCCGGTGAACAACCCGGCGGGGAAGGTGGCGATGTCACGCATGCCCACGACGATCCGGTCCCGCCACCGGGTGTCGCCGGTGCGCTCCCACTCGGTCAGCCAGTTGCTCACCAACGCGTACCAGTCGGGTCCGATGCGCACGCGGGCCGGCGCCTGGTTCTGCGGCGGCAGGACCTCGCGCAGCGGATCGATCGAACGGAGCGTGGCGTCGGCCCGCAGCGAGCTCCTGATCAGGTCGCCGAGCAGCTCGTCGGCGGTGAGGTAGTAGGCGAACCGCTTCGTGAACGACTCGCCGACCCTGGCCTCCTTGGCGCCGTCGCCCCAGTGCGAGACGGCGTGCCGCGAGCCGAGGCCGGCGAACCGTCCACTGTGGTGGGTGTCGACCTCGCTGACGTGCTGGGTCATCGCCCGCGCCAGCCGGAACACCTCGGGCCGTCCGGTACGCAGGAACACGTACCACAGCGCGGCGTCGGTGCCGAGTTCGGCGTTGTCCCAGGCGTATCCGCCCACGTCGTAGCGCCAGCAGTGCCGGTCGGCGTCGTAGGTGTGCATGACGTCGCCGTAGTGCCAGAACCCGTAGAACTCGCGCTGGTCGACCTGGCCGGCGTAGAAGGCGACCTCCCGGTCGACGCCGTCCTCGTAGGCCGCCAGGGTCGCGGTGCGGCGGTCGGGCAGGCTCCAGCGGCCGAAGACGCCGGCCTCGTGGTACCGGGCCGGCGGCGCCACGATCTGCGCGCTGACCTCGGCGGGAAGCTGCGCCACCCGGGTACGTGACGGCGTGCTGTCGAGGGCCCACAGCCACATCTCGGTGGAGCGGGCCACGCCCTCCGGGGTGGCGAATCCCGGCTGTACGTCCTCGTAGGAGAGGTCCAGGCCGTGGGCCGTGGTGTCGTAGGGGCGCAGGTCCATCGCGCCGGCCTGCGGCGCCCACGACCACAGCGTGACGGTGGCGGTGTCGCCGGCCGCGCCGCGGATGTCCACCGCGCGGGGGAAGCGTTGCCAGAAGTCGCTCATGCCGAAGCCGATGCCGCCGCTGGTGCTGCCGACGTAACCGAACCCCGAGGCGCGGTCGCCGTGCCCGGCGTGCTTGAGCCAACTCGCCTTGGCCGAGGTCCGCTTCCACACCGAGAAGTGGTTGGCGGTCTCCTGGAACAGGGTGAAGTCGTTCCACATGGCCAATTGCTGGTATCCGTCGCGCACCTGCTGCGACCACTGGTCGACGGGCGGGGTGGCGGTGCCGGCGACCTGGGCGGCGCGCACGGCCGACCCGGGGTCGCGGCGGAGCCCGGTCAGCACCCGCACCGGCTCGCCCCAGATGCCGCCGGCCGCCGTGCCGAAGCGGACGTGCCGGTTGTGCGGCTCCTCGGTCATCGGCACCGCGATCCGCAGCCCGAGCCCCCGGATGAGGTCGTGGTCGACGTCGGCGTCCCAGACGAAGTGGTGCACCAGGCGGATCGCCTCGTCGCCGGCCCCGAGGTAGATGCGCAGCGTCCACGGCAGGACCGAGCGCACTTCGCCCTGAAGGCGATAGCGTCCGGTCAACTTCACGACCGCCCGTACCGGGCCGGCCTGCTCGACGGTCGCCGACGTGACATACCCGGCCCACTCGGTGCGCCGGACCACGTCCGCCTCGTCCTGCTGTCCCTGCAACAACAGCGTGAGTTGCCCGTCACGACCGACGACCGTGCCGTTACGGGCGACGGAGCGGATGGGCGTGGGGCCGTGCGCGGCCAGCCGGACGTCGACGATCCCGTTGCCGAGCCTGATCTCGTCGCCCGATTTCGACACGGCAACGGGATGTTGGGGAGCGGCCGGGGCGCCGGTGCTGAGGCGGAACGCCCCAGCCACCGGCGTTTCGGCGCCGATCGCGTGTCCGGTCCACTTGAGACTGCCGTCCGGCCAGTAGGCCAACGGCCACGACTGCACCGGAACCGGCGCCCCGTCCGCGCTGGCCAGCGCGAAAGTCGCACCCTTGGCCACCTGGCCACGCGGCCACGGCACCCCCCAGGTGCTACCGGCCGGGGCCGGTGGCGGACCGTCCAGCCAGTGCAGGTCCGCCGTCGGCGTGGTCGGTGTCGCGGCCGCCGGCGCACCCAGTGCGGTGGCCGCGGCCGCCACGCCGGTGCCGGCCAGGAAGATTCGTCTCGGAAACGGCATCGGCGACCTTTCCTAGCGAGTGAGCGTGATGACGGCGTTGTGGTCGGTTCCCGGCGTCACGGTCACCGTGAACAGGTGGGTCGCCGAGTCGTAGTGCACCGCGCCGACCGTGTTGCCGGTGGCCGTCGGCGCGGTCGGGGCGTAACCGTGCAGCGTCACCGACTTCTCGTTCGCCGCGAAGCTGACGGTGGCCCGCACGGTCCCGTTGTCGGACAGTTGGGTGATGCGCTTGCCGCCCAGTGACACGAACTTGCCGGCGTCCCCGAGGAACGCGATACCGGACCGACCAACCGGTGCGGCCAGGTAGTAGGAGCCGTCGGCGTTGACCGTGTCGGTGAACGTCCCACCGGCCGGCACCAGCCTTCCGGCCCCGGTGAAGTAGTTGTACACGTAGGAAACGCCGGCGATGCCGTGGTCGTTGGGGCGGAAGCTGATCGACTGTGAGCCGCCGTTGCGGGCGTAGGCGAAGAAGTACCCGTCCCGCAGTCCGTTGTGGTCGGTGTGGGTGGCGGCGACCATTGGCGGCGTGCCACCCTGGGCCATCGCCGGATAGACCGAGTCCACGGGCACGATCGGCACGTCCGGCTTGACGATCACACCGTCCGACCGGACGCTGTGCAGCAGGTTCGTCGTGTTCTCCTTGCCGATCGCGTCCCCGACGCCGACCATGCCGCCGGACAGCGTGGCCAACAGCAGGTTGCTGGTCTCGTTGCTCAGGAACACGTCGCTCCACGGCCACTCGCCGAGCGCGCTGGCCAGCCGCGAGCCGAACAAGAACGTGTCCCACTTCGATCGTTCGAACCGGTCCTCGTTGACCCGCGCGGTCTGGACGTTCTGGTAGCGCGTGCTCTGCAGGTTGTTCCACGGCAACGCCATGCAGTACTGCACGCTGACGTTCTTCGCCGCCGCCGAGTTGGCCATGTTGCCCGTGAACGCGTCGGGATCGGTGAGGTTGTACCGGGGCTGCGCGCCCGACGACAACCAGTCCTGCTCGTACGTCGCCACGCCGGCGTCGGCGAGGTAGTTCATGGTGCTGTTCCAGAACGCCGGATCGGTCACCACGTCGCCGGACATCGTGTACTGCTGCCGATACGGACTGGCGGCGTCGATCCACCGCGCGTGGGTGACCAGCGGCAGTCCGAGCTGCTTCTGGAACGCGGCCAGGCCGTTCAGGAACAACTCCGGCGCCGCCTGGTAGCGATACTCGCCGCCGCGGTCGGTCCCGTTGCCCTGCCAGCTGTTCGACGACCCCTTCGGATACCACCAGCTGTCCAGCTGGAGATAGCCCAGCGGGACACCACGGGAGGCGAAGTCCTTGGCCACGGCGGTCAGCGTGCCCGCATAACCCTTCGAGGTGTCGTACTTGTAGTAGTAGCTCGCGCCGTTGTCCGTCCAGTAACCCAGGTTGTTCAGCGTGACGCCGGCGTCGTTGGGGATGGGCCGCTTGCCGCCCAACGCCGTCAGTGCCGAGCCCCAGGTGGTGAACGTTGCGTTGATGCCCTGACCGGCGACCAGCATCGTGCGATGGGTGAACCCGGCCGGCAGGGTCGTCACGCCGGAGGTGATCCCGTTGGCCACGGTGTTGGCGCCCCGGGTCAGGTTGGCCACCGCGAAGTTGTCCGCGGCGGACACCAGAAACCCGTTGTCGTGGCCGTCGAAGCTCACCAGCGGGCTGTCCGGCGCCAGCGAGCCGTTGAACTGGTACGGCGAGAACTGCTTGTGCTGGAACGACTCCCGGTACGGCAGCGCGGGCGTGGTCAGCGCCGGGAACGTCGCCGCGGCGCTGTTGGCCGCGGCGGACTGGTTGGTCGCGCTGAAGAGCACGACCGGCGCGTTCTGGTACACCCGGATGCTGGCGGTGCGCGGCACGCCGTCGGTGTAGCCGAAGGTCACCTGCTGGTACCCGCCGATGGAGTCGCTCCCGGCGGTGTTGCTCCGGCTGGTCAGCGGGTGGCCGACGGTCCCGCTGAACGTCCAGTCGGCGGGCTGCCGGGTGCGGATCTGGTAGCTGCCGTCGGTGTTCACGGTAGCGGTGATCCCGGACGCCTTGACGGCGGTCTGCGCGGGCCGGGCGCTGGCAGCGCCTTGCGTCACGACGAGACCGACCGCCAGCAGCACGGCCACCCGCGTCCCGAACCTGGTCATCGTGCTCATACCTGCTTGAACCCGTCCATGATCGCGGTGGGCTGGCGGGTCGAGGAGTTCCAGGCGCCGTTGCCGTAGCCGGTGAACGGCGACATGCACTCGGGCTCCCAGTAGAACAGGCCCTGCCCGCCGTTGCTCTTGAGCGCCTTGAGGTAGGCCACCAGCGCGGACTCGGTGGCGGAGACCTTGCTCACGGGTCCGCCGAACTCGGTCTGCATGAACGGCTTGTGGTAGGCGTCGGAGATCTTCTTCATGTTGCCGACGATGCCGCCGGCCAGGCTGGCGCTGCCGTAGGAGGAGAACACGGACATGTCCCACTTGCCGCCGTTGCCGGAGTAGCGGCTGAAGAACGTCTGCATCGAGTCGTACTTCTGCGGCTGGGCCAAGTGGATGCACACGGTCGTGCTCGGCGACACCTGCTTGACCTGGTTGTACGCGGCGTTGAGCAGGCCGGTCATCTGGCCCGGGTTGGAGACGCTGCCGACGGGGTGGCAGATGCCGCTGTTGATCTCGTTGCCGATCTGCACCCAGGTGGGCAGCACGTCGTTGCTCTTCATGACGTTCATGCTCTGGTTGACGTAGCTGTTCATCGCCGAGAGCATCTGGCTGTAGCTCATGTTCTTCCAGGCCCCGGGCGGGTTCTGCACGCCGACGGAGTTCCAGGTGTCGCCGAACATGTAGTCCAGCATGATCGACATGCCGGCGTCCTTGATCTTTTTCGCGAACGCCGCCACCTCGGCGATGCTGCAGTGGCCGTTGGCGGGGTCGCCGCTGGGGTTGACGAACGTGCGCAGCCGGACCGCGCTGATGCCGTAACCCTTGAGAATGGTCAGCAGGTCCTGGCTCTGCCCGCTGGCGTTCTTCCAGCTGTAGCCGTGGGCCTGCATCTGCGGCGCCCAGCTGATGTCGACGGCCTTGAAGAAGGTGGTCGCGGCGGGAGCGGCCGGCGCGGCGGCGGCCAGCGCCCGGGGCAGGGCGCTGGTGCCGAGCACGAGCGCGCCGGCGCCGGCGGCCGCGCCGAGCAGCAGGCTGCGCCGCCCCAGTTGGGTCTCGGGCTTGTCGTTCACGGTGAGCTCCTTGTCTGGCAGGGGGATCAGGACTCGAAGGCGCCGAGGTCCGGCGCCCGCCCGTTGTACGGCAGGCCGACGTTCGTGCCCTTGTCGATGAGGCCGCTGGTGGCGGCGAGGCGGAAGTTGGGCAGCACGGGCAGGCTGCCGTCGGCCTGCCGGGGCGCGTCCCAACCGGACGTCGACACGCTGCGGAACTGGGCGTCGGACAGGGAGACGCCCAGGTTCCAGGAGTTGTACGAGGCGCTGGTGCCGGACATGTTCGACAACAGGGTGCCGGTGTAGGCGATGTTGTTGCGCAGGTTGCCCAGGCCGACGGCCGCGCCGCTGCTGTTCACGCCGAGCATGTTGAAGTCGGGGTGGTTGCCGTAGCTGGTGTTGTTGAAGTAGTCGTTGGCCAGCGTGTGGTGGTTGGCGTAGAAACCGGACGCCTTGTTGTTGAACGCCACCGAGTTCCGGATGGTGTGCTTGGCGCCGTTCGAGACGTACTTGCCGCCGTAGCCGCCCATCTTGAAGCCGTTGCCGTTGCCGGACGAGGTGTTCGTGCCCGGGATGTAGCCGTTGTGCCAGGCCCAGGAGTTCTCGATGGTCACCGACGAGAAGGCGTTGATCAGGTCGAACCCGTCGTCGGAGTTGTTCCAGGCGCGGCAGCCGCGGAACACGTTGCCCGGATGGTTGGCCGAGATGTGCGCGCCGAAGCCGTCGGCGCTCTCGCCGGCCCCGTTGGAGGTGTGCGGGTCGTAGTTGTCGTGCGAGTCGGAGTTCAGCACGACGTTGCCGCCGCCGTCCTGGATGAACAGGCCGGGCCCCATGTTGTGGTGGGCGTTGATCAGTTCGAAGACGTTGTCGCTGCCGGACACCCAGATGCCCCACGACTCGTGGTTGAGGTTGTTGTTCTGCGGAACGCCCGTGACTTCCAGGCCCTTGATGTGGATCCAGTCGCCGGTGACGTCGAAGCCCTTGATGCGGCAGTTGTCCTTGACCCGGGAGAAGTCGAAGACGGGCTTCTCACCGGGATAGGCCACGTAGTTGATCAGGTTGCCGGAACTGCCGCTGCGGCTCAGGGTGATCGCGTCGACCCGGTCGGTCTCGCTCTTGCAGCCGCTGTTGGCCCGTGAATAGGCGTAGGTGCCGCCCCGGAAGTAGACCGTGTCGCCGGCTTGCACGACGGCCTGGGCGTGGGCGATCGACGCCCAGGGCGCGGTTTGTGTCCCCGCGGCGCTGTCGTTGCCGCTCGGGGCGACGTAGTACGTCTTGCCGGCCGCCGGGCTGCCCACGGCCGCCGCACTGCCGACGACGGTGACCGCGATCGCCGTGACCGCGGAGAACAGCAGGGAACGCTTCATGAGCTCCTCCATCAGTCGCAACTGCCCGAGCACGGCACGAACGGGGCCGTGGTGCCGGTCAGGGTGGTCTTGCCCAGCGTCAGCCCGTTGGCGCTCGCGGTCACCGTGATGGTGCCCGCGCCGGTGGCCCGGACCAGTGCGTACGCGACGCCCTGGTACGCCTTCCTCGTGTTGCCGCGGAAGCTTTCCTGCGCCTGGCTGCCGCTGTCGACGGCCACGATCACGCCTGGTCCGCTGATGCTGAACGTGATCGGGGCAGCGGAGCTGGTCACGACCCGGCCGGAGCTGTCGGCGACGGTCGCCTTGACGTACGAGATGTCGTTGCCGTCGGTCGACACCGTGCCGTGGTCGGGTGAGAGCAGTACCCGGTTCGGCGTGCTGCCGGTCGGCGGCGGTGACGTCCGGGGCGCGCCCCAGGTGGTCTGCCACGAGTACCCGATCGGTCGCACCGTCCCGACCGCGTCCATCAGGCCGAAGCCGGTTTCGACGTTGGGCCACAAGCCGTCCGCCTCGCCGAGGTAGGCCGCGCCGGTCCAGATGAACAGGCCGGTGACGCCGGGGTTGTTCTTCACCGTCGTCCACGCCGACGTGTCGGTGCCCATCTCCGTGAACAGCCCCGGCCGCGCCGGCGACATGCCCATGGCCTTGATGACCTCGTCGGGCCGGTAGTTGCCGCCGAAGACGTCGAGGGTGGTCCGGGTGGCGCCGGTGACGTCACCGCTGTCGCCCGGCCGGAACAGCGCCTGGGTGACGGGCCGGCTCGGATCCAGGGCGTGCGAGATCGACACCATCTTGCTCAACAGCGGTGTCCGCGTCGAGATCGAGTCGCGGATCTCGTTGCCGGCACTCCACATCGCCACGCTGGGGTGGTTGCGGTCGCGCGCGACGATGCTGGTGGCGTCGACCTGGTACCACGGCGTCGAGCCGGTCGCGCCGGGCACGGCCGGCGTGCCCGTGGGGGAGGAGGCGGTCCGGTTGAAGTACGTCGCGTAGTCGCCGACGTCGGAATACTTGTGCTGGGTCCAGACGTCGAAGAACTCGTCCAGGACCAGGAAACCCATCCGGTCGGTGAGTTCGAGGAAGGCCGGACTCGGCGGGTCGTGCGCGGTGCGGATGGCGTTCACGCCGAGCGCCTTGAGCTCGGCCAGTCGCCGCTGCATGGCCCGCTGCGGGGCGGCCATGCCCAGTCCGTGGAAGTCCTGGTGGAGGGCGACACCCTGAAACTTCACGGACTTGCCGTTCAGCTTCATCCCCGCCGAGGCGCTGAAGGTCAGGGTGCGGATGCCGACCGGGGTGATGTCGTCGTCCACCGCCGTGCCGCCGACGATCACGTTGGTGGCCAACGAGTACAGGTTCGGGTTGGTGAGGTCCCAGAGCTTGGGGTTGCTCACCGGCACGTCATAGCTGAAGGTGGCCGAGCCGCCGGCGGCGATGGTCTTCGCCGACGTGGTGACCGGGGAGAGCGCGGCGCCGTTCGGGTCGGTGAGCACGCCCTGCACGCTGACGCTCGCCGCCGAGCTGCCGCTGTTGACCACCGTGGTCTGCGCGTGGACGCCGGTGGCGTTGGGCGTGGTGACGTAGGTGGCCCACTGGTCGACATGCACCGGGTCCGTCGCGATGAGACGGACGTCGCGGTAGATCCCGGCGCCCGTGTAGTACCGGGACGCCGGTTGCTGGCTGGTGTCGGTCTTGACGGCGATCACGTTGTCGGCGCCGAGGTTCGCCGCCGCCGTGATGTCGTAGCGGAAACTGGTGTACCCGTACGGGTGGGTGCCGATGAGCTTGCCGTTGACGTACACGCTCGCGTTGGCCATGACGCCGTCGAACTCGACGAACACCTTGCGGGTGCTGGGTACCCCGGCGAGTGAGAAGTGCTTGCGGTACCAGCCGATTCCCGAGGGCAGGTAGCCGCCGCGACCCGTGCTCGGGGCCGACTGGGCGAACGGGTTCGCCGGCGGGTTCGGGCCCTCGATGCTCCAGTCGTGCGGCACGCTGACCTTGCGCCAGGCACTGTCGGGGTAGGTGGTCGCGTTCGCGCCGCTCGCGTCGCCGTAGTGGAACAGCCAGCCGGCGTCGAAGTCGGTGACCGTGCGCAGCCGGTTGGCGGCGGTCGTGCCGCTGCCGACCGCGGGGGCGGTGCCGGCCGGCGCCGTCAACAGCAACGCCACCGCGCAGGCGACGATTTTCCAGACTCTGCCACGGATAGCCATAGCCGTTCCTCCTCAGCGCAGGTAGCCGGCCAGCGACAGGTTCAGCTCGCGGACGCCCTGCACGACGAGGTTGGCCATCTGCGTCGCGCCGTACTGGGAGAAGTGCGTGTTGTCGCTGACACCGTCGGCGGCCTTGGTGAGGTAGATCTTCTGCGACCCCGTCGGGCCGAGGCCCTGCACCAGGGCCTTGCTCTTGGCGGTCAGGTCGATCACCGGCACGTTCGCGCTCTTGCCGAGCGCGCGGATCACCGCCGGCAGGTCGACACCCTTGCTGTTGACGTGCAACGCGGTCGGGGTGAGCGTGTTGCCGTTGAACAGCCGCCGCACCGGCGGCGTCACCAGCACCGGGATGCCGCCGCGCTCCCGCACGCCGTTGACCATCGCGGTCAGGTTGCTGCGGAAAGCGCTTTCCGAGGTGTCTTTGTCATTGTGCCCGAACTGGATGAGCACCAGGTCCTTGGGCTTGATCAGCGCCTTGAGCGTCGGGAACAGCGCCTTGTTGGCCAGGAAGCTGCCGGAGCTCTCGCCGGAGTCCGCGTAGTTCGCGACAACGGCGCCGTTGCGCACGTCGGTCGGCAGGATCTGGCCCCACCCCGTGTAGGGCGCGGTCGGCTGGTCGCAGACGGTCGAGTCGCCGGCGAGGTAGGCCACCAGCGGGGCGTTCGCCTTGGTGACGGTCAAGGAGCTGATCGCGGGCGCGCTGCCGCCGAAGACGATGTCCAGGCCCGGGGTTCCGGTGCCGCCCTGGCCGGTGGGTTGTCCCTCCGGAGTGCGCACGTTGACCGTGACCGTGGTGGGGACGACCTTGCCGGCGGCGGTCGCGACGGCGGTCAGGATCTGCCGGCGTGCCTCGACCGACATCGAGGTGTTGGCCGCCTTCGTGGTGCTGCCGAGTCCCACGGTGACGTCGTAGTTGCCCGGCGAGACGTCGAAGTGGCACTTGATCGGCGCGGTTCCGGAGCACTGCGGGGGCAGGGCCTGCGGCGCGGCCGTGGCGGCCGGGACGGGGATCAGGACGGCCGCGGTGACACCGGCCATGAGGAACGCATGATGCTTGAGAGACATGGACTTCTCCTGTCGTGTCCAGTATGGACTGCGCATGGCGCGACGGAGTCCGTGCGGCAGGACAGTACTGGCGGCCCCGGCCACCGCCAAAAACGTTTCAACTTGCCAGAGCCGCTGGTAGACGGTTCGGCGCCGGATGGACGTGCGGGCTCGGACGTTCTCGCCGGTAGCCAGGGGTGGCGGACGCCACTCGATGCGATCGACGGTGATCACCGTCCGAGGTGAAAATTACACGGATGGCGGCGGCAGCCGCCGCCTCCGGTCCCCCGCCGGCGGCGGGCGCGATCCATTGGCCATCAATGAGATGACATCACCGTTGGGCGATTGACATTCGTCGACACGGTTCGGACGTGCGGATCCGCACGACTCGCATTTGTCGAATATTCGACACCCGGTAGGGCGGTCGAATTCGTCGAACCCGAGGTGGACGCGCATGTCTTGGTCTAGACCGGGTGGGGCCGCAGGCGTCGGTTCTTGACCGGCTCGCAATTCCCGTGTCACAGTGCGTTCGCTTGACCCTGCGTCACCGGACGATCACGAGGAACCGTCGAAACGACGCGATGAACCGTCCGGTCGAACACCCGCGCAACGACGCTCGGAAGGTCCCTGCTGATGCGTAAATCCCTGCGCTTTGCCCAGGTAGGCCTGGCCACCCTGGCCACGCTGGTGCTGACCGCCACCACTGCCCACGCCGCCACCTGGTCCTCGTCCGACAAATGGGGCACGTGGTCGAACGGGGGGTACACGCTCAGTAACGACGTCTGGGGCGGCGGCGCCGGCCCGCAGACGATCTGGGCCAACTCGTACAGCAACTGGGGCGTGTCCTCCAACCAGCCCAACACCGGCGGCGTGAAGAGCTACCCGCACTCCGGTCGCGGCATCGGCAAGAAGCTCAGCTCCATCGGCAGCGTCACGAGCAAGTTCAACGTCACGGTTCCGGGCAGCGGCGCCTACGAGACGGCGTACGACATCTGGGCCAACAACAACGCCTACGAGATCATGCTGTGGATGAACAAGACCGGCGCGGTCGGCCCGATCGGCAGCAAGCAGACCACGGTCACCGTCGGCGGCCACACCTGGGACGTCTACAAGGGATCGAACGGCGCCAACGCCGTGTTCTCGTTCCTGCGGCACGGCAACACGAATGCCGGCTCGGTGGACATCAAGGCCGTGCTCAACTGGATCAGGTCCAAGGGCTGGTTCGGCGACGTGACGCTGGGGGACGTGCAGTTCGGCTTCGAGATCACCTCGACCGGGCGGTCGCTGAACTTCACCTCGAACAGCTTCTCGGTCTCCTCGTCCTGATCGGCCGACCCGGCGACGGGTCCTCCTCCGCCACCGCCGCCGGCGGAGGCGGGCCCGGCCGGCTGAAGGTCGCGTGTTCTTCCGAGAGGTGGACGCTGCCGTGCTCAACCTGACAGATGTCCGACCGACGCTGGCTGACGTGGCCCACGCCGCCGGCGTCTCGCTGGCCACGGCGTCCCGTGTGCTCAGCGGATTCCACCATGTCCGGCCGGAAACGCGGCGGCAGGTGGAGCAGGCGGTGGACCGGCTCGGCTACGTCCGGCAGCGGGCCGGCCGGATGCCCGGTCCCCGGCGCACCGGCCTGGTCGCCGTGACGGTGTGCGAGGACGGCGGCCGGCTGTTCGCCGACCCGTACTTCAGCCGGATCCTGTGGGGCATCAACCGGGAGTTGGCCGCGGCCGACCACCAGGTCGTGCTGCTGACGATGGAACCGGCCCGCAACGGCAAGTCCGCGGCGCTGCGCCACTTACGGGGCGACCACGTCGACGGCGCGTTGATCGTCAGCATGCACGCGCGGCATGCCGCGGCGCTGGAGCGGGTCGACGTCCCGATGGTCATCGCCGGGCGGCCGGTGGGCGCCGATCCGAACCGCTACTCCTATGTGGACGTCGACAATCACGGCGGAGCCGGCCAGGCCGTCCGCCACCTGATCGAGGCCGGCCGGACCCGGATCGCCACCCTCGCCGGACCGAAGGACATGTCCGCAGGCGTCGACCGGCTCGCCGGTTTCCGCGACGCGCTCACCGCCGCCGGCCGGTTCGACCCGGGCCTGGTGGTGCACGGCGACTTCGGACTGCCGGCCGGGGAACATGCCGCCCTGCGGCTGCTGGACCGGCGGCCCGACGTGGACGCCATCTTCGCCGCGTCCGACCTGATGGCCGTCGGCGTGCTGCGGGCCCTGCGGCGCCTCGGGCGTCGGGTGCCCGACGACGTCGCCGTGATCGGCTTCGACAACGCGCCGATCTGCCGCACCACCGATCCGCCGCTGACCACCGTGGGGCAACCGGTCGAGGAGGCAGGTGCGCGGAGCGCGCGTGAACTCCTCGCCCTGATCGACGGCACCGTGGCCGAGCAACGCCAGGTCGTCCTGGACACCGAGCTGGTGCTGCGCGAATCGGCGTGAGGCACGGGTTCACTCGACGGCGGCTCCGGCTGACGGTCACTTCCCGTCCCGTGTCGCCCGCCGGATCTCCTCCGACGCCTCGCGGTAGGCCGGGGCGGCGCGGGTGAAGTAGTCGAACAGCAGCTCCTGCTGCTCCGGGGTGTAGCCGGCGATGATCTCGGCGATGTGGCGCCGGGCCGGGCCGACGATCGCCTCGACGCCGGCCAGCGCGTCCGGCGCGGGTTCGACGACCACCTTGCGCCGGTCGGCCGCGTCGGTGGTGCGCCGGACGTAGCCGGCGCGTTCGAGCCGGTCGATCAGCCGCGTCGTCGCGCCGGTGGTCAGGCCCGTGCGGGCGGACAGTTCCCCGGAGGTCAGCGAGCCCTCCAGGTCGAGCAGGCTGAGCGCGTACCACTCGGTCGCGTGCAGGCCCGCGGCCGCCGCGGCGGCCAGGCCGTGCAGGCCGACGGCGTCCAGGTACCGGCGGAAGACCAGCCGTCGCTCGATCGGGCTTGCCACGGGACCCCTCCTCTGCCTAATATCTGCATGTGTGCAGATACTGAGTCTGTGCAGACAACTGTAGCGGAGGACGGCCATGATCGACACCGACCGGACGGCGACCATCACCGCGGTCATCGACTCGCTCGCCGACGCGTGGGCGCGCGGCGACGCCGACGCCTACGGGGCCCACTTCACCGAGGACGCCACGTACGTCACCTTCGTCGGGACCTGCTACCAGGGCCGACAGGACATCGCCGACAGCCACCGCGCCCTGTTCGCCAAGTTCCTCAAGGGCACGAAGCTCGCGCACGAGGTGCTCGACCTGCGCTTCCTCGGCTCGGACGCGGCCGTCCTCACCACCCGGGGCGACACGGTCAAGGGGGAGCACCCGAAGAAGCTGACCAAGGTCCAGACCTACACCCTGGTGCGCGAGGGCGACCGCTGGCTCGTCGCCGCGTTCCACAACACCCAGCGCAAGTCGGTGATGGAGGGCATCTCGTTCCGGTTCGCGCCGGAGACCAGGCCCAAGGCGCAGCAGTGAGCACGGCGGGCATGGCGCTGGTCACCGGGGCCAGCGCCGGCATCGGCCGGGCGTTCGCGACGGCCCTGGCCGCGGCGGGCTACACGGTGACCGCCGTGGCCCGCCGCGAGGACCGGCTCGCCGGCCTGATGGCGGAATTGGGGCCTGGACACGACTACCTGGTCGCTGATCTGTCCACTCCGGACGGTATTAGCGCCACGGCAGAGGTGCTTTCCCGTGGGCCGTATTCGTTGCTGGTCAACAACGCCGGCGCCGCCGTGCACGGAAACTTCGCGTCGACGCCGTTGGATGCGTCCCTCGCCGTGCTGGACCTCAACTGCCGCACCGTTGTGACCTTGGCTCATGCGTTCCTCGCCCATGCCGACTCCGGCGCCGCGCTGGTGAACGTTTCCTCGACGCTGGGCCACACTCCGAAGCCGGGCTTGAGTATTTACAGCGCCAGCAAGGCGTTCGTCACGTCCTTCTCGGAAACTCTGTGGCACGAACAGAAACCGCGCGGCGTCCACGTGATGGCGCTGTGTCCCGGCGTCACCGCGACCGAGTCCCAGTCCGCCGACGACGTTCCGTCCTGGTTGGTGCAAACCCCGGCCGAGGTCGTCACCCGTGCCCTGGCCGCGTTGGCCGACCGCAGGGGCCCGACCGTGATGTCCGGCCGGCGCAACGCGTTGCTCACCACCGTGACGCGACTGTTGCCCAGGGGCACAGCACTTTCGTTACTCGGCTCGGAGTGATCCCATGTCCTCGTTCGCCGTCGTCGCCGCCACCGGACGCACCGGGCGCCTCGTCGTCGATGTCGCCCTGGCCGCCGGACACGACGTGACCGCCATTTCCCGTCAGCCCTACGACCTCGCCCATCCTCGCCTCACCCACCGGGCGGCCGACGTCCTCGACCCCGAGGCCCTGCATGCCGCCCTCGCCGGGCACGACGTGGTCGTCTCCGCGCTCGGCTCGACCGGTCGCGGCCCCACCAGCGTCTACTCCGCGGGGACCGCCGCGATCATCCCGGCTTTGCCACGCGACGGCCGACTCGTGGTCATCTCCTCCGCCGGCCTCGCCACACCCCCGGACGCCGGTCCCGCCACGCGCCTGCTCGGCCGCGTCCTGCACCACGTGATGCGCCACCCCTACGCCGACATGGCCCGCATGGAGAGCCTTCTCGCCGCCAGCGAGCTCGCCTGGACCGCCGTCCGGCCCACGAGACTCACCGACCGTCCGGCCACCGGACGCCCCCGTGCCTCCATCGATGCCACCACACGCCTCGGCAACCACACCTCGCGCGCCGACCTGGCCGCATACATCGTCGACCATCTCGACGACGCGCACACGTTCCGGCGCTGCGTGGTGGTTTCCTCATAAGTGACGGCGCTGAGACCATTTCGAGCGGTGTACTTCGGCCGAGCAGCGCCGGCTACTCCGCCGGGGCGGTGCGCATCACCCGGTGGAAGACGGGGACCTGTATGAAGTGCTCGGGCCGGTCACCGGCTCGGCCCACACCGAGGCCACGGCCGTACCCGACTGGTGGGACAGGGACACGTGCCAGCGGATCCCTGACGTGCCCGGTACGCGCAGCAGCGGCTGCCCGCCTTCGCCGGTCAGCACCTCACAGCTCGGCAGCCGCGCTGGATCGCCGTCCAGCAGGAGTACGGCCGCACGTTTGGCCGCCCACCGCGCCGCGAGGGAGGCCGTCCCCCGCGGCCGCCCGTCCGGGCCGCGTCGCTCCGCCTCGGTGAACAGCCGCGATGCCAGCCGGGGCGTGCGGGTCAGCGCGCGGGACAGGCGCGCCACGTCGACGAGTTCGGTGCGCAGCACCACCAAACGCTAGCCGTCGCGTGCTCGCCACCACCCCGGGCGGTGCCGACCCCTCGCTGCGGGAAACCCGACACGAACTGCGGTTCCACCCACCGCCGTGTCCGCCCGGCCGCCGCTAGCCTCGCCCGGTAACGACCGCCCCGACCCGGGAGGACACATGCGGGTCCTGTTCAGCACCCTGCCGTCGTACGGACACTTCTACCCGATGGTCCCGCTGGCGTCCGCGCTGCGCGCCGCCGGCCACGACGTCCTCGTCGCCGCAGCCGGCAACTTCGCCGGCGCGATCCTCGGCGCCGGGCTGCCGCATGTGGAGACCGCGTCGTCGATCGAGATGCGCCGGTGCATCGGCGTGGATCGTGCGGGTGAGCCCGTGCCGGACCCGCCTGAGGAGGAGGGCAAGCTGGCCCGCAGCGGTCGTGGGTTCGGCCGGGCCGGCCTGGCCGCCCTGGACGCGGCCGACGACCTGGTGGACACGCTGCGCCCGGACGTCGTCGTGGTCGAGCCCACCGAGTACGCGGTGCGCCTGGCCGCCGCGCGGCGCGGCATCCCGTTCGTGGTGCACGACTGGGGTCTGCCGGTGCCCTCGGTGATGGCCGACGCGGTCCGCGAGGAACTGGCCCCGGAGCGCGCCGAGCGCGACCCGGGAGAACGGGCCGCCCGGCCGGACCTGGTGCTGCGCACCAGTCCCGGGGACGCCCTGCCGGCAGACGATGCCGGCTTCCGGATGCGATTCGTGCCCTACAACGGCGTGGCCACGCTCCCGTCCTGGCTGCTCACTCCGGCGAGCCGGCCGCGGGTGTGCCTGACGTTCGGCACGATGATCGGGAACTATCCGGGGATCGACCGCGCCGTGGGCGGACTGGCAGCCCTGCTGGCCGGGCAGGGCTACGAGGTGCTGCTCGCCGTGTCCGCCGAGGTGGCAGCTGCGCTTCCCCCGTTGCCGGACCGCGTCCGGCAGATCGGCTACACGCCGCTGAACGCGGTGCTGCCCGGCTGTGACCTGCTGGTGCACCACGGCGGGTCCGGCTCGGCGATGACCGCTCTGGCCACCGGCACCCCCCAGGTGGTCATGCCGCACGCGGCCGACCAGTTCAGCAACTCTGCGCACGTGCACGCCCTGCGCGCCGGAATCGGCCTGACCCGTGGCCACACCGGTCCGGACGAGGTGCGCGAGGCGTGCGCGTCGGTCCTCGGTGACCCGGCTTATGCCGCCCGCGCCGGCGAAGTGGCGGCCGAACTGGCGGCCCGGCCCGGCCCGGTCGCGCTGGTGGCCGAAGTGGAGAGGCTGGCCGCGCGGGTCGCGGCGTGAGCGCGGCGGCGGGCGATAGGCCCGCGTTGGGCAGTCAACAGTGCCTGCGGCCGCCGAGGCGGGGGTCATCCGGAGTCGGCCGCCGTAGTTGACGCGGATGCGGTCCAGGTATACGCCGAGCCGCGACACACTGTCGCCCCCCGCCCTTGCCCCGATCCAGCTCCCGGATCGGGGCCAAGCGGTCGTCCTTGGGCGACGAGATCGGTGTGGTCGCTCCACTACGGCGCGATCACCAGGTGACGGGCAGTTCCTCCACCCCGAACACCACGGTGTCCGACCGGAACCGGATCTCCTCCGCGGGCACGGCCAGGCGCAGCCCGGGGAAGCGGCGCGCGAGCCCCGACCACACCACGCCCATCTCCAGACGGGCCAGCTGCTGGCCGATGCACTGGTGCGGCCCGTAGCCGAAACCGAGGTGGCGCACCGGGTCCCGGGTCACGTCCAGCACGTCCGGTTCCGCGACCAGGTCCGGGTCCCGGTTGCCGGCGGGCAGGAACAGCAGCACCAGGTCGTCTTCGGCGAAGCGGGTGCCCGCGTATTCGAAGTCGGTGGCGGCTCGCCGCAGAATGCCGCGCTGCATGACGGTCAGGTACCGCATCAGCTCCTCGCCGACCGCCTCGGCCCGGTCCGGCGCGGCGGCCAGCGCGTCCCACTGGTCTCGCTGGTCGAGCAGGGCGTAGGTGCCCAGCGCGAGCATGTTCGCCGTGGTGTCGAACCCGGCGACCAGCAGCGTGCCGGACAGCACCAGCACCTCTTCGTCGGTGAAGCCGTGCCCGCCGTGCACCAGGTCGGAGAACAGGCCGTCGTCGGGGTGCTCGTGCTTGTCCGCGACGATGCCGGCCAGGTAGCCGAACATCCGAGGGCCCGCTTCACGCTGCTCCTCCTCGCTGCGGGCGAACCCGCCCAAGGCCAGCGTGGCCAGCTCGTGGAAGGTGTCCTGGTCGGCCACGGGCAGGCCGAACAGACGGCAGATCGTGTCCGAGGGGACCCGCATCGCGAGCGTCCGCACCAGGTCGACGCCCGGCCCCTGCCGCTCCATCTCGGCGAAGCAGGCGTCGGCGGTCTCCCTGACGTACTCGGTGAGCTGGGTCAGCCTGCGCGCCGTGAAGTGCCGCGCGATCGGCAGCCGGAACCGGCGGTGCGCCGCCCCGTCCAGGTTGGTGATGTGCTCGGGTGCGCCCGGGTGCCTGCGCGGCACCGGCTCGTGGCTGACCGTGCCCAGGCCGTTGAGGTGTGAGCTGATCCGGGGGTCGACGGCGAGGGTTCGGATGTCCTCGTAGCGCGACACCAGCCAGGCCTCCTGTCCGGTGGGAAGCAGCACGCGGCTGATCCCGCCCGCGCGGTGCGCCGGGCACTCCGGCGGCGGGTCGACGGGGTTGGGCCGGTGCAGGGACAGCTCTGGTGCGGTGATGGACTCCACCCCCCATGGATAGCGCCACCCCCCGGGCGGCGCCGCCGCAGTAGACCGCAACCCGGTTGCGGGTTGGACCGTAGCCGGGTTGCCAGTCTTACCAGCGGCGCGGTACGGGTTCGTTCGGTTCCGCCGCCTGGAACCGCGGGGCACGCTCGGTTCCGTGCCCACTTCCTACCGTTACGCGGAGCGTGTCACGCCGTTCGCAGGTGATCCGCTCGACGTCGTCACCAATCTGGTGTCGTCCGGCGTGTTCGACAGCTACGTCGTCGTCGAGCGCGACGGGCGGTTCTCCGTGGCCGGCGACGTGCTCGCCGAGGTGCGCTCCGAACGTGCCGGGCTGCGGCTGACCCTGGACGGCTCGACCACGACCAGGCCGTGCGACGGGACCCTGGGGCAGGTCGTCGACGCCCTGCGGAGCCTGCCGGTCGCGGATTGGCGCGCCTACGGATGGGTGGCCTTCGAGGCCGCCTACCCACCGCTGGGCCAGAGCGTCGGCGACGAACCCCTCGCGCATGTCGTCGTGCCGCGCTGCGAGGTGATCCTGGACGGTGGCCGCGCCGTGGTGCGCGGGATCGACCCGGGCACGATCGCCGAGGTCGTCGATGTGCTGGCCACTCCAGTACAGTCCACAATGGACGATACCGCCGTGGTCGGCGTCGACATATCGCACGGCCGCGACCACTACCGAGCGGCGGTGGCCGCCGCGGTCGCCGAGATCCGTTCCGGCGCGCTGCAGAAGGCCATCGTGTCCCGCGTGGTGCCCGTGCGCGGTCCCGTCGACCTGCCCCGCACCTATGCGCGGGGCCGGCGCGGCAACACGCCGGTGCGGTCGTTCCTGCTGGACCTGGGCGGGGTGCGCGCGGCCGGGTTCAGCCCGGAGATCGTCTGCGAGTCCGACGGCGTCACCGTGGTCACCCAGCCGCTGGCCGGAACGCGCGCGCTGCAGGAGGACGAGGCGCTGAACCGGCGGCTGCGCGCGGAGTTGGAGACCGATCCCAAGGAGATCTTCGAACACGCCGTGTCCGTCAAGGCCGCCATCGACGACCTGCGCGACGTGTGCACGCCGGGCTCGGTGCGGGTCGAAGGGTTCCTCGGCGTGCAGGAGCGCGGCAGCGTGCAGCACCTCGGGTCGGCCGTGCGCGGCGACTTGGCCGCGAACCGTGACGCGTGGGACGCGCTGCAGTCGGTGTTCCCCGCGGTGACCGTGTCGGGCATCCCGAAGGCCGCCGCCTACGAAACGATCCGCCGCCTGGAGTCGGGGCCACGCGGCCTGTACGCGGGCGCGGTGCTGGTGGCCGACAGCCGAGGCACGCTGGACGCGACTCTGGTGTTGCGGACCGTGTTCCAGGCCGGCGGCCGCACCTGGCTGCGCGCGGGCGCCGGGATCGTCGCAGCGTCCACACCGGACCGGGAGTACGAGGAGACGTGCGAGAAACTCCGCTCGGTGTCCCGGTTCCTCGTTCCGCTCGCGACGCCGGCGCCGGACGGCGCACTGGCGGGCCTGGCCGCCGAGGTGACGTCGTGAAGCGCCGCGTCGTGGTCGCCGGGATCGGCGTGGTCGCCCCGAACGGCATCGGGGTCGAGCAGTTCTGGCGGGGGAGCGTGTCCGGACGGTCGCGGCTGCGCCCCGAACCGCTGATGGCCGAGCTGGGCCTCAGGAGCCGGTCGCACTGCCCCATCGAGGACTTCGACCTGGCCGACCACCACGACGCGGAGACCGCCGCCGAACTGGCCGGGCTGAGCCGGTTCGTGCAGCTGTCGGTCACCGCGACCGCGCTGGCCGCACGGGACGCCGCGCTCGACCGTTCGGATTTCGACGGCGACCGCGCCGGGGTGGTTTTCTCCTCCGCGATCGGCGGGACACCGGAGTTCCAGAAGGCGTATGAGGTCTACAGCGACCGGGGCGCCACCGCGCTGCGCCCGTTCCCGGAGGACCTGCCGTTCTACGACTCCGTGTTCCTCAACTACACCGCGGCCTGGACGTCCCGCCGATTCGGCCTGCGCGGCTCGTGCACCACGCTGACGACCGGCTGCACCGCGGGCATCGACTCCCTGGGCCTCGCCTTCGACCAGATCCGCTACGGCGACCTGGACCTGGCCGTGGCCGCGGCGGGGGAGGCGCCGCTGTCCGGGCTCGCCTACGCCACCCTCGACGTCATCGGGTCGCTGGCCGTCGTCGACGGTCCGCCGGAGACCGCCTCGCGCCCGTTCGACGCGACCCGGGGCGGGTTCGTCCTGGGCGAGGGGGCCGCCGCCGTCGTGCTGGAGGAGTACGAGCACGCCCGCGCCCGGGGCGCCCGGATCTACGCCGAGGTCAACGGGTTCGCCAGCGCCAACAACGCCTTCCACATGAGCGACCTCGCCCCGGACGGCCGGGCGATGGCCGCTGTGATCACCCGCTCGCTCGCCGACGCGGGGGTGCCGCCGGAACGGATCGACTACGTCAACGCGCACGGCAGCTCCACTCCGCAGAACGACGTGTTCGAGACCCAGGCTCTCAAGCAGGTCCTCGGCGAGGAGCACGCCCGCCGCACGCCGATCAGCTCGACCAAGTCCATGATCGGTCACTCGCTGTCCTCGGCCAGCCTGGTCGGCACGATCGCCGCGATCGGCGCGCTGCGCCACGCCGTGGTCCCGCCGACGGCGAATCTCACCACGCCGGACCCGAGATGCGACCTGGACTACGTACCCACCACGGCTCGCGCGCACGACGTTCGCACCGCCCTGGTCAGCGCCAGCGGCTTCGGCGGCATCCATTCGTGCGCCGTGCTGTCGCGGGTCGGCCCGGCACGGGAAAGCTGGTGGCACCCGGGCGACGTCGGGGACCGTGACCTGGTCCGGGGCACGCTGCCCGGCAGCGGGGCCACCACCGTGTCCTGGGGCAGCCCCGGTGACGGTCCGGATGTGCTGCTGCTGCACGGTTTCGCTGGCACCGCCGAGCACTGGGTGCCGCTGCTGCGCGAGCTGGACGTGCGCGCCCACGTGCTGGCCGTGGACCTGCCCGGGCACGGCGCCAACACCCTGCCGGCCGACGGCGGTGGTCCCGACGGCACCCGCGCGTTCCTGCTCGACGCGCTGGACGCACACGGCATGGCCGACACGGTCGTGGTGGGCCACTCCTTCGGCGGTGTCCTCGCCCTGGACCTGGCCGCGCACGCCGTGCGGGTGTCCTCTGTGGTCACGCTCGGCGCCGGGCTGCCGCTGCGCCTGCACCCCAGGATGGTGGAGCAGGTGCTCACCGGCGAACTCGACGAGGATTTCCTGGGCTCCTGCCTGCGCACCGGTACCGAGTCCGCGCGCGAGGCGCTGCTGGCCGGGTTCCGCGCCGTGCGTCTGCCCGCCCGTGACACCGACCTGTGGGGGGTCGTCGGCACGGACCCGAAGCAGACCGAAGCGGCGGTGCGGGTCCCGGTCGATGTGCTGGTGCCGGCCGCCGACCGCGTGGTGTCCCCGCGCAAGGGGCGCGCCCTGGCAGCGGCCCTGCCGCACGGCACCGCCCATGTTTTGGCGGACGCCGATCACTACCTGCACCTGGACGACCCGGCCCGGCTGGCCGGCCTCCTGGCGCCGTTGCTCGCGATCCGGCCTCCGGCGGTGACCAGCCGTGCCTGAACGCGATCCGGCGCCGGTCGCGGTCGCGCCCCCCGCCGACCTCGTCGCCGAGTACACGGCGCGCGGCTGGTGGCGGGACGAGCTGGTCGACGAACTGGTCCTGCGGCCATCGGGCGCCGACCCGGACCGGGTCGCCATCCTGGCCGGGGACCAGCGACTGACCCGGGGCGAGCTGGCGGCCCGCGTCGCCGCGGCGGCGGCAGGCTTCCGCGAGCTGGGCGTCGGCCCCGGCGACCGGGTCGTCGTGCGCCTGCCCAACGGGCCCGATCTGCTGGTGACCGTGCTGGGCCTGGTGCGCTCCGGGGCGCTGCCCGTGCTCGCCGTGCCCGCTCTCGGGACGCGGGAGCTGCGGCACGTGGTCACCACGGCGCAGGCCCGCGCCCTGGTCGTCTCCCCGGGCCGAGACGAGCTGCCCGATCTTCCCGGCGTCACCGTCGTCGCCCACCCCGCCCGCTCCGGCGCGGTTGCCCTCGCCGACGTGCTCGCGGCCGACGGGCCCCCGCCCTCCCATCGCGCCGACCCGGCCGACGTGGCGTTCTTCCTGCTCTCCGGTGGCACTACCGGGCTGCCCAAGCTGATCCCCCGCACGCACCGCGACTACGGCTACAACCTGCGGATGAGCGCTGAACTGGCGGGGGTGGACGAGAACACCCGCTACCTGGCGGCGCTGCCGGTGACGCACAATTTCGCGCTGGGCTGCCCAGGCGTGCTGGGCGTGCTGGCGGCGGGCGGCACCGCGGTCTTCCCCAGCGCGACCGGAGTGCCCGCGCTGCTGGACGCGATCGCCCGGCACCGGGTCACCGCCACCGCCACCGTGCCCGGCATGGCCGTCGCGCTGTGCGACTCGGGCGCCGATCTGTCCGGCCTGGCGCTGCTCCAGGTCGGCGGCGCCAAGCTGCACCGCGCGGACGCGCTGCGCGTGGTCAAGTCCATCGGCGGCCGGCTGCAGCAGGTGTTCGGCATGGCCGAGGGCCTGCTCAACTTCACCCGCCTCGACGACCCCGAGGACGTGGTCACCGGCACCCAGGGTCGCCCTGGCTCGCCCGGTGACGAGGTGCTCATCGTCGGCGAGGACGGCCAACCCGTGCCGGACGGCCAGATCGGCGAGCTGCTCGTCCGCGGGCCGTACACGATCGGCGCTTACCACCGCGCGCCCGAGGCGAACGCCGCTTCGTTCACCTCGAACGGTTTCTACCGCAGCGGCGACCTGGTCCGCCGGGACGAGGGCGGCAACCTGGTCGTCGAGGGCCGCCGTCGCGAGTTCGTGAACCGGGGCGGCGAGAAGGTCTCGGTGAACGAGGTCGAGGGGTTGCTCGTGGGCTGCCCCGGCGTCGCCGCCTGCGCGGTCGCGCCGGTGCCGCACGAGTTCCTGGGCGAGACCGTGGGCGTGTTCGTCGTGCCGGCCGGCGACGCGGCACCCGACCTGGCCGATGTCCGTCGGTACCTGCGCCACCAGGGCTTGGCCGGGTACAAGCTGCCCGACCTGCTGCGCGTGCTGGAGGCACTCCCGCTGACCCCGGTCGGCAAGCTCGATCGCGCCGCCCTCACCGCGCTCGCCACCCCGCCGGGCGGCGCCTCCGCCCGCACCGACCGATCACATCCCGAACCCCAGGAGGCACTGTGTCCGGGCACCTCGACAACGACATCGTGATCGCAGCTCCGCTGGACCTCGTGTGGCGCATCGCGAACGACGTGGAGCGTTGGCCAGAGCTGTTCGTCGACGAGTACGCCGCCGCCGAACTGATCGAGGTGGACGGCGAGCGGAAGGTCTTCCGGCTGACGATGGTCCCCGACGAGCAGGGCAGGCAGCGCAGCTGGGTTTCCGAACGGATCACCGACCCGGAGCGGCACACGGTCAACTCCCGCCGGGTGGAGACCGGCCCGTTCCTCTACATGCACATCTTCCAGCACTTCGCCGAGATCCCCGGCGGCACCCGGGTGCGGTGGGTGCAGGACTTCGAGGTGCTGCCCGAGGCGCCGTTCACCACCGAGCAGGTGGCTGACCGCATCGGCCGCAACTCCCTGGCGCAGTTGCTGCGGCACAAGGAGTTCATCGAGACCGAGGCGGCACTGGCGTGACCGGGACGACCGTGGCGCAGGACACCCGCGTGCCCGTCGAGGTCGCTGACGACGTCGTCGCCGTCCTCAACGGCGCCGGGCGGCTCGGCCGGGCCAACTCCACGATCCTGCTCGACGGCCGTGACGCCGTCGTGATCGACACGATGCTCACCACCGGCATGGCCGCCTCGATCACCGCCGAGGTGGCCCGTCGCGGCGCCACCACCCGGCTCGTGGTCAACACCCACAACCACCTCGACCACCTCGGCGGCAACCCCGCGTTCCCGGACACGGAGATCCTCGCCCACCCCACCACCGGGCGGATCGTCGCGCTGATGGCCGCCGAACCCCGTTTCCTGCCCGGGATGCTGGCCCACTTCGGCGTCGACGCCGAAGGCTTCACGCTCACCGGCCCGACCACCACCGACCTGGACCACGCGGCCCTGCCCGATGGCGCGCGCATTCGCGCGTTCCTCGGCGCGCACAGCCCCGCCGACCTGACCGTATGGCTGCCCGACAGCCGTGTGCTGGTCACCGGCGACCTGTGCTCGCACGGGGTGACCCCGCTGGCCCGACACGGCAACTTGGCCGGCTGGGCCGCCGCGCTGGACGAATTGAGCGCCCTGGACCCGACCGTCGTCGTGCCCGGCCACGGCCCGGTGGCGACGGCCGACGCGCTGCACGCCTGCCGCGACTACCTGCGTGCCGTGCGAGCCGCCGCGGCCGACCTGGCCGCCGCCCACCCGGACGCGGTTCGTGGGCTCGTCGGCACGCTCGAGGGCAGGCCCGACCCGGCGGCCGCCGCGCTGCTCGCCGACGCCGCGGACCGGCTCGACGCCGGCCCGGTCGCCGGGTGGGCGGAACCGGAACGCACTCGAATCAACCTGGTGGTCGGCGTCGCCGAGGTCACCGGCACGCCCCTGTCGCTCAAACCCGTCGCCGGGCCACACCCGGGCGGACCGGCCGCTCGTGAGGGCGCGGGGACACCCGCGCGGGAGGAGGTGCGAGGTGGCTGACCGGCCCCGTGTCCTGATCACCGGTATCGGCACGGTGAACCCCCTCGGCAACGACCGGGAGACCTTCTGGAAGAACTGCCTGTCCGCCGCGTCGGCGATCGCCCCGATCGACCGATTCGACGCCGGCGGCCTGCCGATCCACCTGGCCGCGCAGGTCCGCGAGTTCGACCGGTTCGATCACGTCCCGCGCCGCCTCGCGGTCAAGAGCGACGTGTTCGCCCACTACGCGATCGCGGCCACCGCCGAGGCGCTCGCGCACGCGCGCCTCGACCTGGCTGGTGAGGACGAGTTCCGCACCGGCATCAGCTTCGGCAACAACAGCGGCGGCTGGGACCTGTGCGAACGCGGCTTCCGCGAGTACTACGAACAAGGCCCGTCGATGATCAACCCGTGGCAGGCGACCGCCTGGTTCCCCACGGCCGCGCAGGGCTTCACCAGCATCCGCTACGGCGTGCGGGGCTTCTCCAAGAGTTTCGCGTGCGACCGCGCCAGCGGCGCCACCGCCCTGCACCACGCGTTGCGCAGCCTCGCCTGGGGCCGCAACGACGTCGTCCTGGCCGGCGGCTCAGAAGCCCCCATCACACGCCTGGGAGTCGCCGCCCACGTCACCACCGGCGAGCTGACCCGCTCCGCCGACCCGGCCACCGCCTACCGGCCCTTCCGGCCCGGCCGCGACGGCCTCGTCCTCGGCGAAGGCGCCACCGTGCTGGTCCTGGAGACCGCCGAGCGAGCCACCCGGCGCGGTGCCGAGGTGCTCGGCGAGGTTCTCGCCGTCGAACAGCGCACCACGGATCCGGCCGACCCGGCCGGGCTGGAGTCCGCGCTGCGCGCCGCCCTCGACCGCGCCGGTCGCCGACCCGCGGAGGTCGGTGTCGTGTTCGCCGAGGGCGCGGGCGGCGTCGTCGCGGACGCCGTGGAGGCGCGGGCGCTGGCGCGGGTGTTCGGGCCGCGTGGCGTGCCCGTCACCGTCCCCAAGGCCGCCTACGGACACCAGTACGGCGCGAGCGCCGCCACCGAGGTGGCGTGCGCGGTGCTGATGCTGCGCGACAAGGCGATACCGCCCACCCCGGGCGGCGGCGACGCCGACCCGGACTGCCCGGTCGACCTGGTCACCGGGACCCGGCCGGTGGAGACCGACACCGTCGTCGTCGTGAGCCGCGCCCGCGAGGGCGCCAACGTGGTCATCGTGCTCGGCCGGGCCGACACCGACCACCACCACCAGGAACCGGAACGGAGCATGCCATGACCGACACCACCAGCGACCAGATCACCGACGAGGTCGTCCGGGCCATCGCCGCCATCGGCATCGCCGCCGACGACATCACCTCCGCCGCCCGGCTGCGCAGCGACCTCGAGCTGGATTCCACCGAGCTGGTCGAGATCACCCTGGAGCTCAAGCGCACCCTCGGCGTCGACATCGACCTCGAACTGGACGCCGACCCCAGCGTCGCCGATGTGTGCGCCCTCGTCGGCAAGGCCGCCGGGGCCCTGAGCTGACCATGCGGCTCGGGGGCGGGCCGGCCGCGGGCCCACCGAGACCCCCGGCGCCCCCGCCGCTGGTGCGGGGCATCGGCGTCGACCTGGCCGACCTGCGGCGGATGTCCCGGTGGCGAACCAGGTTCCCCGCTGACGTCCTCGGCAAGGTGTTCACCTCCGGCGAGCTCGCCGAGGTGGACAGCCATCCGCACCCGGCGGTGCGGATGGGCGTGAGCGTGGCCGGCAAGGAGGCGTGCGGCAAGGCACTGGGCCGTGGCCTGGTGGGCATGGCGTGGACCGACATCGCCGTGCGCGCCGGCCCCGCCGGCGCCCTGCGCCTGGAACTGAGCGGCGCCGCCGCCGCGCACGCCTGGCGCGCCGGGGTGCGCGGCTGGACCGGCTGCTGGTCGCACCTCGCGGACCGCGCACTGGTGCTGGTCCGCGTCATCGCGTGGAACACGAGAAGGGGAGAACCGCTGTGGCAGGACATGTCGACAACCAGATCTTCATCGAGGCGCCCGTCGAGCTGACCTGGGAACTGGCCAACTCCACCGAACTGGACCGCCGCCACTCCCCGGAGGGGCAGGCCGTCGTCGCCGAGGACCCGGCGCGCCACTCCCGCGTGCTGCGCGTGGCCACCCCGCCGGACGCGGACGGCCGGGTGTGGCACTACCACGTCGAACGGATCCTCGACCCGGTCCGCCGCGTCGCGTATGCCCGCCGCTTCGGCAACCCGTTCTTCCTCTACTCCACCGCCCTGTGGGTGTACGCACCCGCGCCCGGGGGCTCGTCCATCCGCTGCGTACAGGACTTCGAGACCACCGAAGCCTCGCCGGTCGACGACGACAAGATGGCCGAACTGCTGTCCGCGGGCACCGAGAAGGCCCTGCGGACCACCGCCGAGTTCATCGAGTCCGAGGCCAAGGCGCGCCGCTAGGCATCTGGCCGCCACACCGAGCAAACCACCGAAGGGAGCCGTGGTGTCGATGTCCGGCGTGACACTGCTGCGCCACCTCGACGCGGGCCTGCCCGCCCGCGTCGCCGAGTCGCAGCAGGCCGTGGACGGCGTGGCGACCAGCAATGCCGAGTTCCACGAATGGTTCACCGAGCGGCAGGCGCAGCAGCGCCAGGACGTCCGGCGCGTCGACCTCGACGCGCTGGCCGGCTGGTCGTTCGACCCGCGCACCGGCGACTTGCGTCACCACACGGGGAAATTCTTCTCCGTCGAGGGCGTGCGGGTGCACAGCGACTTCGGCCCGGTCACCGCGTGGTCCCAGCCGATGATCAACCAGCCCGAGATCGGCATCCTCGGCATAGCCCTGCGCGAAATCGGAGGCGTGCTGCACTGCCTGATGCAGGCCAAGTCCGAACCGGGCAACGTCAACGGCGTCCAGCTCTCGCCGACGGTGCAGGCCACCCGCAGCAACTACACGCGCGTGCACCGCGGCGCGGCGGTGCCCTACCTGGAGCACTTCCGCGAGCCCGACCCGCGCCGGGTGTTCGCCGACGTCCTCCAGTCCGAGCAGGGCGCCTGGTTCTACCGCAAGCGCAACCGCAACATGGTCGTGGAGCTCGAGGACCGCGTCGACGCGGGGCCCGACTTCCGCTGGCTCACCCTGGGCCAGCTTCAGGCCCTGCTGCGGGTGGACAACCTGGTCAACATGGACGCCCGCACCGTGCTGTCCTGCATGCCCTTCGGCACCGCCGACGACGCGCGCGGCGCCCTGCACACCCAGCCGGAGATCCTGTCCTGGATCACCCGGCAGCAGGCGGAGCACGAGATCACCATCGAGCGGATCCCGCTGGACGACGTGGAGGATTGGTCACGCACCCCGCGTGCGATCTCCCACCGGGCCGGGCGCTACTTCAGCGTCATCGGCGTTGACGTGTCCAGCAACAGCCGCGAGGTCGCCGCCTGGAGCCAGCCGCTGCTGGCACCGCACGGCATCGGCGTCGTCGCGTTCCTGGTGCGCCGCTTCGACGGCGTCCTGCACGCCCTGGTGCAGGCCCGCGTCGAACCCGGCTTCGTCGACGTCGTCGAGCTTGCCCCGACGGTCCAGTGCACCCCCGAGAACTACGAGCACCTCGGCTCGGCCGGCGCACCGCCGTTCCTGGACGTCGTGCTGGGCGCCAGCCCGGACCGGCTGCTGTTCGACGTGGAGCTGTCCGAGGAGGGCGGGCGCTTCTTCCACGCCCGCAGCCGCTACGTGGTGATCGACGTAGGGGACGAGATCCCCGTCTCGACCCGGCCGGACTACCGATGGATGACGCTGCCGCAGCTGACCGGCCTGCTGCAGCACAGCCACTACGTCAACGTGCAGGCCCGCACCCTGGTCTCCGCCCTACGGGGCCTGTCGTGACCGGCGCGGCGGTGCGGGTGGGCGTTCTGGGCTGCTCCGCGATCGCCTGGCGGCGCACCCTTCCCGCGCTGCGCGCCTGCCCGGACACCGAGGTCGTCGCCGTGGCCAGCCGCGACGGCGCCAAGGCGGAGCGGTTCGCCGCCGAATTCGGCACCGACGCCACCGACTACGCCGGGCTGCTCGCCCGGCCGGACGTGGACGCCGTCTATCTGCCCCTTCCACCCGCCCTGCACGAACGGTGGGGCGTCGCCGCCCTGACCGCGGGCAAACACCTGCTCGTGGAGAAACCCCTCGCCGCCGACCCGGCGGCGGCCCGCGCCCTGGTAAGTGTGGCCGACGACGCGGGCTTGGTGCTGCGGGAGAACTTCATGTTCCTGCACCACCCGCAGCACGCCCGGGTGCGCGACCTGATGATCGGCGGCCGGATCGGCGGGCCGCGGGCCCTGCGAGCCGCGTTCGGCATCCCGCCACTGCCGGACGCTGACATCCGCTACGACCCGACGCTGGGCGGCGGCGCGTTGCTCGACGTCGGCGTCTACCCGCTGCGCCTGGCGCAGCACCTGCTCGGCGACGACCTGCGCGTCACCGGCGCCGTGCTGCACCAGGACGCGCGCGGCGTCGACGTCGGCGGCGCCGCCCTGCTCGTGTCGGCCACCGGCGTGCCCGTCTCCGTGGAGTTCGGGTTCCGTCACGCCTACGGCTCTCGCTACGAGCTGTGGGGCAGCACCGGCCGTCTGCTGCTGGACCGCGCGTTCACCCCGCCCCCGGGGTGGCAGCCGGTCCTGCGAGTGGAGGAGCAGGATCACGCCGAAGAGCACACCCTACCCGCTGCCGACCAGTTCCGTCTGTCGGTGGCCGCGTTCGCCGCGGCCGTGCGGGCCGGGCACCGCGCCGGACACGGTCCGGAGCGGGCCTGGTGCGCGGCCGCGGTCACCACGGTCGAGCTGGCCGCCGCCGTGCGCGCCGCCGCGGTGACCATCCCGGCTGGGGCGGTCGGCGCCCTCGTTCCGGCCGGGGGCCAAGGCGCCGCGGATCCGGCGGAGCTGAGCGCATGGAGGTGATCGGCGGCGGTTTCCTCGCCGGGCACCTGCGCGGCACCATCGGCGGCCGGCACCCGCACGTCACCGCTGTCGCCGCGGGCGTCTCCAGCACGTCGGTCACCGACGCCGCCCAGTTCGACCGCGAGGCCGCCCTCGTCTACGACGTGCTGCGGCACTGCCGCGACCAGGGCCGGGTCGTGGTGTTCTTCTCCACCGCGTCCGGCGCGCTGTACGGCGCCTCGGACTGTCCGGCGACCGAGGACGGTCCGGTGTTCCCCACCGCCACCTACGGCAGGCACAAGCTGGCCCTGGAGCGGGCCGTCCAGCTCTCCGGCGCCCGGCACCTGGTGCTGCGCCTGAGCCATCTCGCGGGCACCGGCCAACGCGCACACCAGTTGCTGCCCGGCCTGATCCGGCAGGTGTGTTCGGGCGCGCTCACCGTGCAGCGCGGCGCCACCCGCGACGTGCTGGACGTTCGGCACGCGGTGGCCGCGCTGGACGGACTGCTCGACGCGGGTGTGGAGAACGAGGTGGTGAACGTGGCGTCGGGCCGACCCGAACCGGTGACCAGCATCGTCGACGGCGTCGAGGAACGCCTCGGCGCCACCGCCAGCCGGTACGTGGTGGACAACCCGAACCCGCCGCTGAACGCGGTATCGGTCGCGAAGCTGCTGCGGCTGCTGCCGGCGGCGGCTCGCTTCGGCTTCGGCCCGCACTACCTGCCCGCCCTGCTGGACCGCTACGTCCGCGCTCTCGCCCGAGGTTGCCTGACCGGCGACGCGGGGCTTTGGAGTCCGGCCCCCGCGTCGCCGGCGTCCCGGGTCACCAGGTGACGGGCAGCCCCGCGACCCCGCGGATGATGATCCCTCGCTTCCACGGCACCTGCTCGGCCGTAGTCGCCAGGCGCAGGCCCGGCAACCGCGTCACCAGCACCGCCAGCGCCTCCTGCAGCTCCACGCGGGCCAGTTGCGCGCCCACGCAGCGGTGCGCGCCGTGCCCGAAGGCGATGTGCGGGTTGGGGGAACGCTCCAGGTCCAGCACATCCGGTCGGTCGAACACGTCCTCGTCGTGGTTGGCTGATCCGAGTACCGGCACCACCGTCTCAGCGGCGCGCACCATCACGTCGCCCAATGGCACGTCCTGCACCGCGACCCGGGTGAACCCGCCGATGACCAGCGACGGCACGTAGCGCAGCAGCTCCTCGACGGCCACCGGAACCCGCGCCGGCTCGGCCACCAGCCGGCTCCAGGCGTCGCCGTCACGCAGCAGCAGGTACACGAAGTTCGCCAGCTGGCTCGCTGTCGTCTCGTAGCCGGCGGTGAGCAGGCCACCGGTGAAGATCACGAGCTCGTCCTCGCTCAGGGAGACCGCGTCGTCGCGGGCCCGCACCAGCGCGCCCAGCAGGTCGTCGGCCGGCCGGGCGCGGCGGTCCGCCACCTGTTCGCGCAGGAACAGTGACAACTCCCGGCGCGCGGCGTGCACCTCTGCGTCGGTCAGCGCGGTCGTGGACAGTAGCGCGTCGCACCAGGCCTGGAACCGCTGCCGTTGCTCCGGCGGGATCCCCAGCAGCTCGCTGATCACCGTCACCGAGAACGGCAGCGCGAACCGCGACACCAGGTCCACCGGCCCGCCGTCGCGGATCAGGTCGTCCACCAGACCCTCGGCCAGCTCACGCACCCGCGGTCGCAGCGTCTCGGCGCGGCGCTTGGTGAACGCCTGCGCGATCAGCGACCGCAGCCGCGAGTGCTCAGGCGGGTCGGACACGAACACCCCGACCGGCGGGGGCGGCACCGGCTCGAACCGCGCCACGCCCGGCCAGGTGGTCGCGGCCCGGCTGAACCGCGGATCGGACAGCACCGTCTTCACATGCTCGTAGCGGGTGACCAGCCAGCCTTCCCCGCCGAACGGCAGGGTCACCCGGGCGACCGGTTCGGTGCCCCGCAACACGGCGAACTCCGGCTCGGGCTCGGGCGTGCCTCGGTGCGGGAACGGGAACGCGGGCGCTCCGCCCGGCTGGTCCACAGCCGGTGCCGTGGCGTCGGATCCAGTGGTCGGCACGGCGCTCACCTCGCCGTCCCCGTGAACAGGGCCATGTTGCCGCGCAACCGGACGATCGGGTCTGCGAAGTGCTCGCGCACCGCGGCCTCCAGGTCGGCCAGCGAGTCCTTGGCGTTGTTGAGGATGCCGCGTTCGTTGTGGTTGCGCAGCATCGACCGGGCCGGGGACGACAGCGGCACGCCGACCGCCAGCACCGTCGACCCGAACACCCGGCCGCCCGGCGCCAGCGCCTTCGCGGCGTTCGCCAGCACCACGGCCTTGTCGCCGATCCCGTCCCCGGGCAGGCAGTGCAGCAGCATGTTCATCGCCACCGAGTCGAACCCGCGCTCGGGCACCGGCAGGGGAGCCAGCACGTTGGCGTGCACCCTCCTCGGCCGCAGCCGCGCCAGCCGCGCGGACGCGAAGTCCAGGGCGTCGGAGTTCAAGTCCAACAACACCACCTCCGGGGACGGCACCGGGAAACGGGTGCGGGCCAGGAAATACCCGGTGCCCACGCCGAGCTCCAGATGCCGGGCCCCGGTGTTGGCCTGGTACAGCGCCCGCATCGCCGACCGCGGGCAGCGCCACACGAACCGGTTGGTCAGTCCCAGCACGAGCGGGTCGTAGATCTTGAGCACCCGCTCGGAGTAGACCTCCTGTCCGGCCAGCACCGCCCGGTCCACGGCGGCCGGTTCTTCATCGACGGACACGTCTCCAACCTCCCGAGGCCGGGCACCGTCACCGGTACCCGGCCCGCGTTGCGTGAGTGATGGGGGAACGGAACAGGGGAGAGACCGGTCAGGCCGGTTTGCGCGCGGCGACGACGGTGTCCGTGGCCGCCAGCGGCTTGGTCGCCACCACCTCGAACCCGGCGTCGGTCAACCACGAACGGCAGTCCGCCGAGGTGTACTCGCTGCCGACCGGTGACACCAGCGCCATACCGACGCTGCCCAGCAGGCTCAGCGTCTTCTCGCGCCGGTCGTCGTCGATCATCCGGTCGTAGACGAACAGCACGCCACCCGGCCGCAGGCCGGCGAAAGCCCGCGCCACCAGGTTCCGCCGCTGGTCGAGGTCGCGGCCGTGCAGGATGTGCCCGAACACGTAGACGTCCGCCGAAGGCAGCTCGTCCTCGACGAAGTTGCCGCCCTCGAACCGCACCCGATCAGCCACCCCGGCCTCGGCGACCCGCTCGTCGAACAGCTCCCGCACCGGCGGCAGGTCGAACGTGGTCGCAGTCAGCCCCGGGTGGGCCAGCACCAGCCGCGTCGCCAGGTCACCGCGCGCGCCGCCGACGTCCACCAAGGTGGCGAAGTCCGACCAGTCCACGAGCGACCCCAGCACGGTCGCGATCTCCTCGTTGAACGCGTCCATCGCGTCCATGAACTTCCGCGCGGCCTCCGGCCTGCGGTAGAGGCCCTCGAAGAAGTTCCCGCCCGGCGGGATCTGCGGCTCGCCGGTGCGCAGCAGGTCGGTCAGCTTGCCCCACAACGGGAACAGCGAAGCGTTGCCCATCTCGGCGAATCCACCCGCGTAGCTCGCGCGGCCGCGAACCAGGAACCGGTCGGCCAGCTCGCTGTTGTGGTAGCCCGCGTCGTCGCGCTCCAGCAGCTTCAGCGCCACCAGCGCGTCCAGGAAGTCCGCGGCCACCCTCGGGTGGATGCCCGCCCGCCCGGCCAGCTCGGCGCGCGGCAGCGGGCCGTCGGCGAGCGCGGAGAACACGTCCAGTTCCAGCGCGCTCATCAGGGCACGGGAGCCGTAGAACGCCATGGCCAGTTCCATGATCGGCAGTGCTTCGGAACCGGAAACCGCCACATCGGCACGGGTCACTTCGGATACCTCCGAACGAAATCGTCAGGGGACAACGTGAAGAAAATGCGGACAACGGGAAAGAGTGCCGGTGGCGAAATTCCCGGTGTGGTCCGATACCGAGTCTCGGCAGCGGGGGCCGCCGGTGTCAAGGAATTCCGCGACAAGCGCGACACCGCCGGGAGAACCTGCGCGGCGCCCGCCGCGGCGTTGCGGCCATACCGCAGCACGGTGCGGGCTTCTCCGATTTCGCCAGGCTAGTCCGCCCGGTTGTATCGAGGACACCGGCGCCAGGACGGGTGCGCCCGCAGACCGCGTCACCACCACCGCCGGCCGTGGGACAAATGTGTGGAGGAATGATTTCATGAGTGACGCTGTGAAGTTGTGGGACGCGGTGTGGAATGCGGTCGAAGCCGATCGCCTCGATGACCTCGACGACCTTTTCGCTGACGACGTCACCTTCCGCACCTCGAGCGCCGAGGGCGTCGGCCGCGACTACGCCAAGGGCGTGCTCACCCGCCACCGCCAGTCGTACCCGGATCTCAACCGAGAGGTGGTGGAGATGGTGGAGGCCGGGGACGGGCGGTCTCTGGTCGTCGAGCTGTTCTTCAACGGCACCCACAAGGGCGCCCTGCGCCACCCCAACGGCGACACCATCGAGCCGACCGACCGGTCCCTGCGCTGGCGCGCGTTCGACAAGATCACCGTCTCCGACGGCCGCATCACCAGCTGGTGCGCCATGTTCGATCGGCTGGCCCTGCTCCAGCAGCTGTCCTGACCCGACCTGAGCGCTGGAGAGAAGCCCGCCATGCGATTCGGACTGGCCCTGCCCCAGTACGGCGACTTCGCCGACGGCGCCTCCGTCGCCGAGGTCGCTCGGCAGGCCGAGCGCCTCGGCGCCGCGAGCCTGTGGGCGAGCGACCGTCTCCTGGTCGCCACCCACCCCCGCAACCGCTATCCGCGCTTCGGCGGTGAGAGCGACATCCCCGCCGCCTACCGGGTCTTTCTCGACCCGCTGGCCGTGCTCGCGGCGGCCGCCGCCGTCACCTCCACCCCTCGCCTGGGCACGGACGTCCTGGTGGCCCCGTGGTACCCACCGGCCCTGCTGGCCCGCACCCTCGCCACCGTCGACCGCATCTCCGCGGGCCGTCTCGTCGTCGGCCTCGGCACCGGCTGGTCCGCCGACGAGTACGAGGCCGTCGGCGTCTCCCTCGCCGAACGCGGCTCCCGCCTCGACGAGGCCCTCGACGTCCTGGACCACCTGTGGACCGGGGACCCGGTCGCCCACCGCGGCGCCCACTGGACCGTCCCGGAGTCCCACCCCGGCGTGCGGCCGGTCGGCCACCCGCCGGTCCTGCTGTCCGCGTTCGCCGGCCGCGCCTTGCGCCGGGTCGTCGAACGCGCCGACGGCTGGCTCCCGGCCGACCTGCCCACCTGGCTGCTCGGCCACCTGTGGACCGGACTGCGCGAGCAGGCCGAGGCCGCCGGCCGCGACCCGGGCACCCTGCGGTTCGTCGTTCGGATCTGCCCCACCGGCGACGCGAACAGCCCGGTCGGCGGCAGCGTCGGCGAGGTCGCCGACTACCTTCTCGCGGCCGCCGAACTCGGCGCCCACGAGTGCGTGGCCGACCTCCAGCAGGTCTGCCGCACCCCGGCCGAACTGATCGAGTTCGCCGGGCACCTCATCGACAAGCTGGCCTGACGGCCGGCCGACACGCAGATCCGGCCGGCCGGACCGGCCCGCGGCGAAAGGACGGTGGGCCCGGTGGCCCTGGCGTACATCCTGGGTGGTGGCCTCAACGACCAACCGGGATCCGGACGGGAACTGTACGAGCAGTACGCCCGCGTCCGCGACACCTTCCGCGACGTGGCGGAGTGGACCGGCCTGTCCGTGGCGCGCGTGCTCGACGAGAATACCGACGACGACGAGTTCCGCCAGGGTGTCGGCGCGATCCGCCAGGCCGCCGTCGTCATCGCCACCCACGACCTGCTGGCCGACCACGGCATCCACCCCGCCGTCGTCGCGGGGCTCAGCCTCGGTGGCCTGATCGGCGCCACCCTCGCCGGCGCGCTCGACCGGGCCGACCTGTTCACCCTGCTGATGCGTGCCCGCGAGGCCCCCACCCTGCCCGAGGGCGCCCCCGAGCAGGGCGTGGCCCTGCTCAGCATCCCGATCGAGGAAGACGTCAGCCGCTTCTGGCGGATGGCCGATCGCCACGTCTACCCGGCCGCCGACCTCGGTCCCGTCGGCGCGGGCCGGGAACGCGTGATCATCCTCGGCGGGCTGCGCGACGCCCTCGCCGAGCTGACCGCCACCCTGCCGCCGCAATGGGTGCAGCGCTCGCCGCAGCACGCCGTCGCCTTCCACACGCCGCTGCAGCAGCACGTCCACGACCACCTCGCTCCGGTCGTCGACGCCATCGCCTTCCGCGATCCGGCCGTGCCGGTGTGCTCGTGCTTCGAACCAGCTGTGCTCACCGACGCCGAGTCGATCCGTGCGATGTTCCACCGCAACTCGGTCGACCCGGTCAGCGTCGTCCACATGCGACACGGCCTGGAGGAACTGGACACCGAGCTCGGCATCGTGCTCGGCCCGTCCCAGTTCGACCGCTACCTGACCTCCCCGTTCCCGGTGGTACACGTGGAAACCCCTGAACACCTCGCCGAGGCCATCGCGACCATCCACGATCTGGGTGTCGAACTGCCCGACGCGCCGGCGGAGGTGGTCCGCTGATGGCCGCGCCGACCACCGCGGGTTCGACCGCGATCGCCGCATGGCTCGACACCGATCTCGACGCGTGGACGCGTCGCGTGGTGGCCCGCACGTTCGACTCGGAGCTGGGCAGCCCGTACTGGCTGCGCCGGGCCGGGGAACTGTCCTTCGACCCGAGGGACGTCACGCGCTACGAGCAGCTCGCCGAGTTCGGTCCGTTCCCCCTGAACGACCTGCGCACGCTGGACCCGGCCGATCTGGTCCCGAAGGCCGTGGCGAGGCCCCTGGTCGGCCGGGTGTGGGACTCCGGTGGCACCACCGGTGACCCGTGCCGCGTGTTCTACACACCGCCGATGCTGGTGCACCGCGCCGAATGGCGCCGCTGGTCCTTCGTCACCGAAGGGTTTCAGCCCGGGCGCACCTGGCTGCAGGCCACGCCCACCGGCCCGCACCTGATCGGCAACGGCTGGTGGGAGGTCTCGGAATTCCACCGGGGCCGGGTGTACGGGATCGACATGGACCCGAGGTGGGTCAAGAGGATGCTGCGCGCGGGCCGGATGGACGCGGCGAACGAGTATGTCGAGCACCTGCTGGACCAGATGTGCACGGTGCTGCTCAGCCAGCGGGTCGACTACGTGAACACGACGCCGGCGCTGTTCCAGGCCCTGGTGCGGCGAGCTCCTGACCTGGTCGCCCGCCTGAGCGGGGCGCGGCTGAGCGGCACTCAGATCAACGGGCGGATGCTGCGCACGTTCCTGGAGGCCCTCGACGGGGGCACGTGCGGCATCAGCTACGGCAACACGTTCGGCAACGCGGCGAGCCTGCCCCCCGAGGACGACGGCGCCGTCCTGCCGTATGTGCCCAACTATCCCCAGGTGACGATGGCCGTCGTGGACAAGCAGGACTGGCGCCGCGAGGTGGGACACGGCGAGGTCGGCCAGGTCCGCCTGACGGTCCTGCACGAGGACCTCTTCCTGCCCAACGTCCTGGAACGCGACCAGGCGGTCCGCTACGACCCGCGCGGCGCCTGGCCCAGCGACGGCGTGGCCAACGTCCGCCCGCTCCAGGTGGTCCGCTCCGCTCCGGAGGGCATCTACTGACTCACGGCCGCACCTGAGTCGGACGCCGCGTGAACCCGGGAAGATCGACAGGGGGTCCCCGTTGGTCGCCGCAAGCCCCTTGCGCGACCAACGGGGGCGGCCCAGGATTTCCGGCCGGCACGATCCGGTGACTCGGCGCGCACACCAGTTGGGGCCGGACGCCTTGTCCGACCCCAATCCGTGCGGCACACCGGTCAGCTGAAGCTGACCTCCGGCTCGACCTTCGTCAGCACCATCGACTGGCTCATCACGGGATAGTGCTTGCTCACCAGCAGTTCCGGCAGCAGCTTCACCACGCGGTCGAAGTCGAACTCCGGGAAGCCGAGCAGCTCGCCGCGTTCACCCTCGTCCAGGCGCAGCGGCAGGCCCCGCAGCAGGCCGTACACGTCGTGGCTGCGGCCCCACACGTTCTGCTCCAGCACCCCGAACGGCTTCAGGTCCAGGAACAGGTCCACCGTGAGCAGCAACTGCCCGCCGGGCTTGAGCAGCCTGGTGATCGCGTCGAGCATCTCCCGCGCCTCCACCGGGTCGACGTGCTCCAGCACAGACAGGCACACCACCGTGTCGAAGCTCTCCGCCGGGTGGTCCCAGTGCTGCACGCCCTCGCCGACGAGGGTCACGCTGGTGCCGAACAACTCGTTCAGCTTCGCGTGGTCGGCGTGCCGCAGCACGAGCCAGAAGTTGGCCTCGGTCGGTGCCTCGTCGTCGGAGATGGCCGCGGCCGGGTCGACCACGGTCACGTCGGCGCCCTGCATGTCGAGCACGAACTGCAGGCCACTGAGCCCGGCGCCGACGTCGAGGACCCTGCGGGGGCCCGGCGGGACGTGGCTCGCGGCGAACGGGTACTCGAAGGTGCGGATCTCGTTGGGGAACTGGAAACCGAACGGGCCGAAGCGCTTCGGATCCGGGTCCGCCAGGCGCTGCTGGGGGTTCATGCCGTCGACGGCCATGTTGCGGCCGGGCGCACCCCACTTCCGGTTGAAGTCCAGGAATTCGGCGGGCAGTGCCTTGCGCGCGATCATCAACCCTCCAGAGGCGGTCGGCCGGCTTGAGCAGCTCTTCGGCGGCGACGCTACCGGGCGCCCCTCGGCGCGGGGACCTCGTGAAGCCGCACCGCGAACGGGGTGAGCCGCACGTGGTTGCGGCATTACCGCAGTTCATCGCATGGGCACGAAAAATAGTTCTGTCCCCAATGATTGGGGCCCTATGCTTATGGGGTGCCTTCCGATGACGACACTCCCGGCCACGATCCCGAGGACCTGCGCCGCACCTCCCTGCCGCAGCTCATCGCGCTTGCCGGGCACGTGGTGAACCGCCAGTGGCACCGCATCACCCAGCAGCACGGCGTGTCCGCCGCCGGCGCGAACGCGCTGCTCATGCTCAAGGACGGCCCGGCCGTGCATCGCGAGGTCGCCCACCGCTGCTGGCTGCACCCCTCGACCATGACCGGCATCGTGGACACCCTGGTCCGCGATGCCCTGGTGACCCGCACGCGTTCCGAGACCGACCGCCGGCAGGTCCTGCTCGCGCTGACCCCGCGCGGGTCGGCGCTGGTGCGGGACCTCGGCCTGGAGATCGAGAAGCGGTTCGCCGCCGTGGAGAACGCGGTTGACGAACGGGCCGAGGTGGTCCGCGAGTTCCTGATCGACACCATCCTGACCGACGCCACGAGTGAGGGCACCCGGTGACCACGACCCCGACCCGACTTGACGCGACGCCGGCCGCCGTGAGCGTGCGCGACCTGGTCAAGAAGTACCCCCGGCGGCCCGTTCCGGCCGTCGACGGCCTGAGCCTGGAGGTCCGCCCGGGCGAGGTGTTCGGCTTCCTCGGCCCCAACGGCGCGGGCAAGTCGACCACCATCGGCGTGCTCACCACCCGCGTCACGCCCGACTCCGGCACTGCCGTGGTGGCGGGCGTCGACGTCGCGGACGACCCGGTGACCGCCCGTGCCCGCATCGGCGTGGTGCCGCAGCGCAACAACCTGGATCGTTCACTGTCTACTATGGACAACCTGGTCTGCCATGCGACCTACCACGGCTGGAGCCGCCGCGACTCCCGGCGCCGTGCCGCGGAGCTGCTGGAGGAGTTCGGCCTGGCCGACCGCGCGCGCGACCGCGTGGACGTGTTCTCCGGTGGCCAGGTGCAGCGGCTGATGATCGCGCGCGCCTTGATGCACGAACCCGAGGTGCTGTTCCTCGACGAGCCGTCGACCGGCCTGGACCCGCAGGCGCGGCTGTTCGTCTGGGAGCGTGTGCGGGCGCTGCGAGAGCGCGGCGTCACCGTGGTACTGACCACGCACGACATGGACGAGGCCGCTGAGCTCTCGGACCGGATCGCCGTGGTGGACCACGGAAAGCTGCTCGCCCTGGACGACACCGATGGCCTCATCCGCCGTTACGCCGACCACCGCACGCTCGCCGTGTCGGCCGAGCCCGCGCCCGGTGACACCAAGCCGGACCTGGGGGCCGCTCTGGCGGCCGTGGACGGCGTGGCGAAGGTGGACGACACCACGGCCGATTCCGCCGACGCGAGCGACCACAAGGTCCGGGTGCGACTGCACCTGGCCACCGGCGAGGACCCCGCCCGGCTCCTTCAGCGCGTCATGGGTGTGCTCACGGCGCGCGGCGCCGCCCTCGACGACGTCCACGCGAGCGAGACCACCCTCGAAGACGTGTTCATCAACCTGACTGGACGGGGACTGCGATGACCTCTCCCACGCTGACCACGCCGGGCGTGCGCGCCGTGGCCCGGGGAGCCCGCCGCACGCCGCCCTCGCCGCTGCGCGTGCTGCTCGCGGTGCTTGCCCGCGACATCAAGGTGACCTTCACCAAGGACTTCGGCTCGTTCGTGGTGCAGATCGCCGCGCAGCCGTTGTTGATGCTGTTCATCTTCGCCAAGGTGCTGGGCGCGCTCGGGTTCACCAGCGACGGCCTCAACGACGTGCTGGTGCCGGGCACGGTGTCGTACTCGGTGTTCCTCGCGGCCATGCAGGCGGTGTCGCTGCCGCTCGTGGTGGAGTTCGGGTACACCCGCGAGATCGAGGACCGGCTGATGGCGCCGGTGCGGACTTCGTTGATCGCCGTGGAGAAGGTGGCGGTCGCGGCCGTGCGCGGCCTGATCGCGATGGTGCTGATGTTCCCGGCCGGGGAGCTCGTGGTGGGCGGCGTCGAGCTGCACTGGTCTGGCCTGCCGCTGGCGGTGCTGGTCGGCTTCCTCGGCGGCTGGGCGGGCGGTGCGGTCGGCCTGATCATCGGCACGTTTCTCCCGGCGAACAAGGTGAACATCATGTACGCGCTGATCCTCGCGCCGCTGCTGTTCACGGGGTGCAGCCAGTACCCGTGGCCGTCCCTGGCGCGGCTGCCGTGGTTCCAGGTGGTCACGGCGCTCAACCCGATGACCTACTCCAGCGAGGGCATCCGGGCGGCGGTGGTGCCCCAGGTGCCGCACCTGTCCGTGCTGGTGTGCCTCCCCGCGCTGGTCGGGTTCTGCGTGCTGCTGACCGCGATCGGCATCCGCGGTTTCCGCCGCCGTGCCATGAGCTGACCGGCGTGGGAGGCAGCGTCGCGGCCGAATCAGGTGAAGACGGATGCGTGCTCGCGGGCCCACTCCCGGAATGTGCGGGGCGCGTGCCCGGTCAGGTCCGCCACCGTTGGCGCCGGCGACGCCCACGGCACATCCGGGCTGCTGAGGACCGCGATCGTGCGGGCTACCTCCTCCTCGCTGCCGAACCACGCGAAAGCCCGGCGGACCGCCTCGGGCGGCATCTCGCGCACCGCGAGATCTCGGCCCAGAACCTCGCCGAGCACGGCGACCTGCTCAGCCGGGCTGATCCGCTCCGACCCGGTCACCGGCAGCGCGACCCCGTCGTGCTCCCGCCCGGCCAGCACCACCGCGGCGACCTCCGCGATGTCCTCCGGGTGCACCGGCACCGAGGGCGCGTTCCCGAACAGCGTCGTCGCCACACCCTCCGTGCGAATGCCGTCCGCCCACTCCAGCGCGTTCGACATGAACGCCCCGGCTCGCAGGAACGTCCACGCCATACCGGATTCGCGGATCAGCGCTTCCGCCTCGCTGTTCCACCGGCCGATGGCGTCGCCAAGATCGGCGGTGACGCTCAACGAGGACAGGAACACGATTCGCCGCGTCCCGGGTCCCGCCGCGGCGAGCACCGCGCGGGTGTGCCGGACCAGTGCGGACACCCGTGCCACCAGGAACACGTCGGTCACCCCGGCCAGCGCGGAGGTCAGCGACGCCGGGTCGTCCAGATCGCCACGTGCCACCTCCACGCCGTCAGGCAGGCCAGCGGCGGCGGGGTCGCGGGTCAGCGCACGCACGGGCACGCCGTTGCCGTGCAGCAGCCGCACCAGCGGGCGGCCGGTGTTGCCGGTCGCGCCTATTACCAGGATCATCTGCCCTCCGTGCTCGGTGATCACCAGGTGACCGGCAGCTCGGCCACGCCGTACACCACGGACTGCTCGCGGAACACCAGGTCCGACTCGGGCACCGCCAGCCGCAGCCGGGGAAACTGGTCGAACAGCGCGGTCAGCGCCAGTCCGATCTCGGCTCGCGCGAGGTTGGCGCCGATGCAGGCGTGCGCACCGTGGCCGAACGCGAGGTTCGCCGTGGGCTCCCGGTCGGTGCGGAAGGCCGCCGGGTCGGGGAAGCGGGCGGCGTCACGGTCGGCCGCGGCCAGCGAGACCAGCACCGGGTCCCCGGCGCGCACGGCCTGGCCGCCGATCGTGGTGTCGCGGTTGACGACGCGGCTCAGGCCCAGGTGGAACACGGTCAGGTGACGCAGCAGCTCCTCCACGACCGCTGCCGTGTCGGTGGTCAGCCGCGAGCGCTGCTCGGGATGGCGCAGCAGGGTCAGCGCGCCCAGCGACAGCATGCTCGCCGTGGTCTCGTGACCGGCGATGAGCAACAGGGTGGCGATGCTGACCAGTTCGGTGTCGCTGAGCGGCGCGTCGTCCGGTGCCGCCGCGACCAGCGCGCTGATCAGGTCGTCGGCCGGCGCCCGTCGCTTCGCCAGCACAAGCTGGTAGATGTAGCCGCAGATGTCGTCGCGGGCTTGCTCGACCGCGCCGTTCTCCTCGCCGTCCAGCGACAGCAGTGACTCCGATTTGGACTGGAACTCCTCCAGGTCGGCGTAGGGCACGCCCAGCAGTTCGCAGATCACCAGTGACGGAATGGGCAGCGCGAACGCCCGCACCAGATCCACCGGGTCGCCGGCCGCGCCCTGGGCGGCCATCGCGTCGAGCCGCTCGGCGATGATCTCGGTGATTCTCGGCTTCAGGGCGCGTACCCGTCTGGTGGTGAAGTAGCCGGTGAGCAGGCGGCGGTAGCGGGTGTGCTCGGGCGGATCCATGAGGATGAACATGCCCGGCGGTGCGGGCGGCGGCTCGCGGTAGGGGCGGTCGGGTCCGACCGGGGACGCGGCATGCGCGCCGGACACGCCGATCGCCGGGTCGGCCAGCGCCGCGCGGCCCTCGTCGAAGCCGGTGACCAGCCATCCGTCCCGGCCGTCCGGGAATGCCAACGGGCTGACGGGCGCGACGGCATGGCGGGCCAACAGCTCCTCGGGCGGGTCGTACGGGCAGGACCGGGTCACCGGCAGCCGCCCCGGGCGCGTCCCGGTTTCCGTTGCGGGCACGGAGATGTCAGTCATCGCGGCACAGCCTCCTCCAGCGGTCTCGGTTTGATGGTGCCCTGTCGCGCGTACGCGGGCCGGGGGCGGAGCCGCCCCACCGATGCGGTTACCGCGAAGTCCTGTGCGGCAAGACCGCATTGGTGCGCGCATTCCCTTGTCCGGCCGGCCGCGTCACGGACAGGATCGGAGCACCAGAAGCCGGCGACGACGGGAGTTCGACGATGACCGCGGTGACCGATGGCGAGTCACTGGACGTGCGGGACTACTACCGCAAGCGCTACGCGAGCAGCACGCCGGCGCAGCAGGAGTGGACGATCGCCACGGCCGCGCCGGAGCTGGTGAACCTGGTCAACACCGGCCGCATCCCGCGCGGTTCCCGCGTGCTGGAGGTCGGCTGCGGGGTCGGTAGCGAATCGGTGTACCTGGCGTCGGCCGGGTTCGAGCTGTCCGCGATCGACATCTCCGCCGACGCGGTGGAGCGGGCCAAGGCGCTGGCCGAATGCTACGGCCTGGGCGACCGGATCGAGTGGGCCGTGGGCGATGTGCTGTCGCTGCCGTTCGACACGGAGGGCTACGACGTGGTCGTCGACCGCGGTTGCTTCCACTGCCTGCGCGCGGCGGAGCGGCCCACGTTCGCCGCGGAGATCGGCCGGGTGCTGCGGCCGAAGGGCCTGTATGTGGTGCGCTGCCTGTCCAGCCAACGCATCGGTGCGCCTGCCCCGCAGCCGACCAGCATGTTCGTGAAGACGTTCGGGGTGTCCAGCCAGGAGTTGTGGGAGACGTTCAGCCCGTACTTCGCCTGTGAGCAGCTCGAACTGGGCTCGCACGCACCCGACGACGAGTCGGTGCCCTGTGGCTGGCTCGGGTTGTGGCGGCGGCTGGAGCAAAACCGTCCCGCTTGACCCCGGCCCCGGCGCCACAGCGGCCTTTGACCGTCCACTGTAGACTCTTGTGCGGCCGGGTCGCGCCGGACTTGATCTCGCTGGTGCCGCGCCGGAAGTGCTTCAACATCCACGATGGGCTGAAGGTGCGCCCAAGGATCGTTCACGGGCCAGTTCCGCAAACTGGTCCGACTGCTGGCCCAGCACGGCGGAGAGGAGATCGCCGATGGCCGGCCTGGCCGTCCGGTGCTGCTGGTGGCCACCTGCTGGCGCACCAACCTCGCCATGCGCCAGATCGGCCCCCTTCTCGGCGTCTCCCGCTCCGCCGCCCACCGTGTGATCGACCCGCTCGGCCCGCTGCTCGCGTTGGCCCCGGTCCGGCGGGTCGCCATCGACGCCGACAGCCCTACCGCAAATCCACTGACGGGGCACTGACGGACTGGCAGGAAGAGCGCAACGCCATCCACCGTAAGGTCCACGCCCGTGTTGAACACGCGCTGGCCCGGATGAAGTGTTGGAAATCCGGTGGGACGGCGACCAACACCAAGAGCAGTTACGAGACATCCCAGGCCGATCCCGCGGCCAGCTCAAGGGCGCGGTGGTTGACGTCCGCTGTCGGTGCGCGGCATCAGGTTCGGGTCGGGCAGTGTCGGCTGGACCTGCCGCCCCTTGCGCGTCGCCGGCTCGTATGTGAAGTGCTCTCGGCTGGTCACCGACCCATCGTGTCGCGGCACGTGGCCGGATCCCCGGCGGCGGGACTTCGTCCCGTCATGCCGCCGGGAACACCGGTCAGGCGTGGGAGAACTGCGAATCGGTGGACAGCATCGTCGGATAGTGCTCGCGGGCGAACCCGCTCAGCTCGCTGCGGTCGCGCAGCCCGGTTTTCTTCTTCAGACAGGCGCGGTGACTTTCGACGGTGCGCAGACTGACGTGCAACGTTTCTGCGATCTGTTTGTTCGTAAGACCTTTGGAGATGAGCGCCAGTACCTTCAGCTCACGGGGAGTGAGTTTGTAGCGCGATTCGGGGGTGTCGTTCGCCAGGACGCGGACGCCGAGCCGTGCGTCCAGGTAGTAACCGCCCGCGAAGATGGTGCTGATGGCGCACTTGAGCTCCTCGGCGTCGGCGCTGTTGTGGACGCAGCCGTGCGAGCCGGCCTTGAGCATCTGTTGGGCGTGGGCCAGGTCCTCGTAGATGGTCAGCAGCAACCGGTGGTCGCCACAGGTGCGGCGGCTGCTGCGCAACCTCCCCACCTCGCGCCCGGAAGCCTTGCCCAGCATCTTCGCGTTCACGATGACCAACGCGGGATCCTGTAGATGCACCTCACGGTGTAGATCGTCCATCGTCGACACCTCGGCGGCCACGGTGATGCCGCATTGCTCGACGAGGCTACGCAGGCCGCGCCTGAAAATGGGCTTGTGGTCGGCCACCACCGCCGAACGGTCTTCATGGGAACGGCCAAGTGTTGTCGTCATCGGTCCCCCTGCCTTGGGCACACGCCGACCGGTGACCGAGGATAATGTGGTCATTCTTCGCCGGAGCTCCCAGACTGCAACGTGATGTGACCAACTAGCTATATCGGCATCGGCTCAAGCGAGTCTAAAAACTTACGTGTCTCCTATGGGAAACGTCACCCCTCTGGCCGAGTGACCAGTAATGCTGGTTGTTTTATCTCGAGTTGTCCGGAATGAGGCCTGCGCCGTGAGCCGCCAACGGGCGGCGAGCGAATGCGGGCAGGCGTCCGACGGAATTGTGGCCAATTGTCGGAAGTGTCCGTTGGTACCGATTTCGTGCGCAATGGCGTGCAGTACGGCGACTTGGGCGGAGTGCAACTGGAACGCGAAGAGCCTGTCGGCGTCGGCCTCGCCGATGCGGGTCGAGTTGAGCAGATTCGGCAGAAATGGGTGAGCACGAGGGCGGCCTTGACAATGCCGGCCAGCGTCCGGTCAGCAGCGCGGCCCAGTACAACGCGCCGAGAACGTGTTTGCGGCTTGAGACAGGTCGTTGACCGAGCCGGGTTCGACGTCGATGGCCCGCCCACGGATGACTCCGTGGGCGGGCCGCGGGGATCAGGACGCGGGGGTCAGGACGCGGTGACCGGGTCGAAGTTGGTCGACCGGCCCAGGTGCGCCCACTTCTCGAGCTCGGTCCTGGCGTTGGTCAGGTGCATGGTCGCGCCGGCGACGGCGTCCGGACCGAGCGGCAGCCGTAGGGGCGGCTGCTCGGCCTCGAGCGCGGTGAAGATCGCCTCGGCGGCCTTGGCCGGGTCGCCGGGCTCGTTGCCCACGACGCTGCGGACCTTGGCCCGAACCGCCCCGACGCTGGCCTCGTAGCCGGGCACCTCGGAGACGACGTCGAGCGCGTGCGCGGAGGCGTCGGTGCGGAACGCGCCGGGCTCGACGATCATCACCTTGACGCCGAACGGCGCCACCTCGCCCGCCAACGCCTCGGAGTAGCCCTCAAGGGCGAACTTCGAGGCGCAGTAGCCGGAAACGCCGGCGTAGGCCATCCGACCGCCGAGGCTGGACAGCTGCACGATCGCGCCGCCGCCCCGGGCCCGCATCAGCGGCAGCACCGCCCGCACGAGCGCGGCCGGGCCGAACACGTGCAGGTCGAACAGCTTGCGCAGCTCCTCGTCGCTGGTGCCCTCGGCGGCGGCCAGGTGCCCCCGCCCGGCGTTGTTGACCAGCACGTCGATCCGGCCGACGCGGTCGAGCACCTCGGCGGCGGCCTTCTCCACCGCCGGCACGTCGCTGACGTCCAGCACGAGCGGGACGACCCGCTCGGGCGCGAGCGCGGCCACCTCGTCCAGCAGCTGCTTCCTGCGCGCCACGGCGATCACGGTGTGCCCGGCGGTCAGCGCCCGTTCGGCGATGGCGCGGCCGATGCCGACCGACGCGCCGGTCACCAGCCACACCTCGCGGCCCGAGTCCATCGATTCCTCCGTTCCCGTCATGCCGGCCGCGCCATCACCGGCAGCGGCTCCGGATCGGACAAAAGAATGGTCTGCTGCAACTCGACGAGCGTTCGGCCCGGCTCGAGTCCCAATTCCCGCATCAGCGTGTCTCGGGCGCCGCGATACACCTTGAGCGCGTCGGCACGCCGTTCCGACCGGAACAGGGCCATCATCAGCAGGTGATAGAACGCCTCGTGCAGCGGGTGTTCCGCGACGAGCGTGTGCAACCAGCCGACCACCTCGCGGTGCCGGCCGAGCGTCAGATAGCAGGAAATCGTCATCTCGATCGCCTCGAGATGTATCTCGTCGAGCCAGGTGACGAATCCGTTGATGATCGGGCCGTTGCGCAGTTCGGCCAGCGCCGGCCCACGCCACAGTTTCAGCGCCGTCTCGAATGTGGCCAGCGCCTGGTCCGGCCGACCCGCCCTGGCGTGGGTCCGGCCCTGTCCGACCAACTCGTCGAACATCTGGAAATCGAGCGTGTCCCGCCCCATCTGGAGCATGTAGCCGGGCGAGCGAGTGACGATCGGACTGTCTCTGCGTCCCGGTCTGGCCAGGAATTTCCGCAGCTGACAGACGTAGACGTGCAGTGCCGCGGTGGCCCGGCGCGGCGCGTTGGCACCCCAGATCTCCGCGATCAGCTGTTCGATGGAAACCACTTGATCCGCGCGAATGAGCAGTGCGGCGAGCAGCGTCTCAATCTTGCGAGCGCTGATCGTCATCCACCCGGTTTCGTCCTGGATGCGCAGTGATCCCAGAATCTCATACCTCATCAGGCCCCCCATGGCCTCGTAAGCAGGTCAACCTCCCCGGTGCGACCCGCCACGCTGTGGTGTCCGCGTCAGCTTGTCAGAACCACCGTCGCGCCGACATTAGAGAAAGTACTTACTTTTCTCGTCAATTTGGTGTGTGGTCACGGTGTCGGCAGTGTTGCCGACACCGTGACCGCTTATGGCCTGCGAAAACAACGCGACGGCGAACATGTGACATGTCCGCCGTCGCGTCGTGATTAATGCAATACGCGAGGTTACGCCTGCTTTGTCCGCTTTCCCTGGATGAGGAAAACCGAGATGGCCAACGCGCAGGCGGCGAAGACGGCGGCCACCAGGAACGATCCGGCGATGCCCTGGGCCAGCGCCTCCCGCGGCTGCGCGTGCTGGGCCGCGCTCCTGGTCTCCGTGCCGAAGACGGTGACGAGGATGGCCAGACCCAGCGAGCCGCCGATCTGCTGCATCGCCTGCAGCAGCCCGGAAGCGGCGCCGGCGTCCTGCGGCGGCAGGCCGGACACGATGGTCATGTTCAGCGGCATGAAGCTGAACCCGGTGCCGGCGCCGACGAGGATCATCGGGCCGAGCACGCCGACCGCGTAGCCGGAGTCGGCCGACAGCCGGGTCAGCCACAGCATGCCCAGCGTGATCAGCGCGCCGCCGGTGATCATCAGCACCTTCGGGCCGAACCTGGGCAGCAGCTTCGGCGCCATCTTGGCCGAGGTGAACTGCACGGCGGCCATCGGCAGGAACGCGACGCCGGCCAGCAGCGCGCTGTAGCCGAGCACGCCCTGCAGGTACTGGATGAGGAAGAACAGGATGCTGAAGATCGCCGCGACCAGCAGCAGGGTGTCCAGGTAGGCGCTGCCGCGGTTGCGGGCCTTCAGCAGGTGCAGCGGCATGACCGGCTGCTTGGCCCGCGCCTCGTTGGCCACGAACGCGCCGAGCACCACGAGGCCGACGACGAACGCCACGATCGTGGCCGGCGCCGTCCAGCCGTCGGACGCCGCCGAGATGAAGCCGTAGACCAGGGCGGTCATGCCGATCGTCGAGGTGAGCGCGCCGACGGTGTCGAACCGGCCGGGGTGGCGGTCGGGCTCCGCGACGTACCGCGGGGCGAGCGCGACGATGGCGATGCCGATGGGCACGTTGATGAACAGCACGGCCCGCCAGGACAGCCAGGCGGTGAGCACGCCGCCGAGGATCAGGCCGATGGCCAGGCCGAGGCCCGACATCGTGGCGAACACGCCCAGCGCGCGGTTGCGCTCCGGGCCGGCCTTGAAGTTGCTGGCGATCAGCGCGAGCGTGCCCGGCGCGGCCAGCGCGGCGCCGAGGCCCTGCAGCGCGCGGGCGGCGACCAGCCACCACGCCGTCTGGGCGAAGCCGCCGAGCAGCGACGCGACCGTGAACACGATGACGCCCGCGATGAACACCCGGCGCCGGCCGAGGATGTCGCCGGCCCGGCCGCCCAGCAGCATCAGGCCGCCGAAGGCCAGCGTGTAGGCGTTGATCACCCAGGACAGGCCGGTGCTGGAGAACCCGAGCCCGGAGTGGATGTCGGGCAGCGCCACGTTCATGACGGTGCCGTCCAGCGTCACCATCAGCTGACAGGCGACGATGATCGCGAGTGCGACGCCGAGGTGCTCGCCCCGCGGCTCCGTTGCGGGCGTGCGGGTCACCCCCGACCCGGAAGTCGCAGAAGTCGTCATGGTTGTGCTCAACTCCCCAGCAGGGGGCGCCCGCCGGGCGTCCCGGGACATGAAGTGGAGATACTCTCCGTTCAGGGTCGGTAGCATACGGAGCGATTCTCCGGTTAGCAAGGAGGGGTGGCGATGGCACTGTCCGGCAAGGTGGCGGCCGGTCGGCCGAAGCGGGCCGACGCCCGCCGCAACTACGACCAGCTGCTCGCCGCGGCCCGCGAGGTGTTCGCCGAGCACGGCACCGACGCGGCCCTCGACGACATCGCCAAGCGGGCCGGCGTGGGCGCGGGCACCCTCTACCGCCACTTCCCGACCCGCGACGACCTGCTCGAGGCCGTCTTCCGCGACCGCGTCGAGGAACTGACCGTGCGGGCCGAGGAACTGCTCGACGCCGAGTCGCCGGTGGACGCGCTCGCCGCGTGGCTGCGCGCCGTGGTCGTGCACTCCACGACCTACCGCGGCTTGGCGGCCACGGTGATGGCCACCAAGCTCGACGGCGGTTCAGAGTTGACCTCGACCTGCCACGGCGCCATGTACGCCGCGGGTGCGGCGCTGCTGGACCGGGCCAGGCGAGCGGGTCAGGTGCGCCCCGAGGTCAGCGTCTCGGACGTGCTCAAGCTGGTCAATGCGGTCGCGTGGGCCACCGAGCAGGCCAACGACGGGCCGGACCAGATCGGCCGGCTGATGCACGTGGTGATGACCGGCGTGCGCACAGCCACGCCGGCCCTGGCTACCACGTGACCGGCAGGCCCCGCAGGCTGACCGCCCAGAGGCCGGTGGACCAGGGAAGCTCCTCGGGCGGCACGGTCAGGCGCAGCCCGGGCATCCGCTCGGTCAGGGCGGCCAGCGATTCCTGAAGCTCGACCCGGGCCAGGTTCGCGCCGAGGCAGAAGTGCGGGCCCGCCCCGAACACCAGCGAGTTGCCCGGCCGGTCCAGCCGGAACTCCTCCGGGTCGGGGAACACCGACGGGTCGTGCCCGGCGGCGATCAGCGGCGACAGCACGCCCTGGCCCTTGCGGATGACACCCGAGGGGATCTCCACGTCCTCGGTGGCCATCCGCAGCAGGCCGATCCGGCCGGGCGGGTTGACCCGCAGCAGCTCCTCGACGGCGGCCGGGATCAGCGACGGGTCGTCGACCAGCGTGCGCCAGATCTGCGGGCGCATCAGCAGCACCAGCACCACCCGGCTGAGCGCGTTGGCGATGGTCTCGTTGCCGGCGACGATCAGGCCGCGGGTCATCGACACCAACTCGTCCTCGCTGAGCCGGTCGTCGGCGTCGCGCGCGTTGATCAGGTGGTCCACCAGGTCGTCGCCGGGCTCGGCGCGGTGGCGGGCCAGCAGCTCCACCGTGTACTCGGTGAACTCCTTCATGGCCAGGTCCCGCTGCTCGGGGGACTTGCCCGACACCGAAAGGAACGCCTCCACCCAGGCGCGGAAGCGCACGCTGTCCTGCGCCGGCACGCCGAGCTGGCGGCAGATGATCCGCACCGGCAACGGGAAGGCCAGGTCGTTGATCAGGTCCGCCGGCGGTCCGGCCTGCTCGATCGGGTCGAGCAGCTCGTCGACGATGGCGCGGATCTCCGGCCGCCACTGCTCGGCCCGCTTCGGGGTGAACGCGGCCGCCACGATCCGGCGCAGCCGCCGGTGGTCGGGGCCGTCCATGTTGACCAGGAAGCTGCGGTCGGCGGAGAGGCTGTCACCGGGGAACAGCGACGGCGAGCCGGGCGCGGACAGGTCCCGGGTGAACCGCGGGTCGCGCATGATCGCCTCGACGTCCTCGTAGCGCACCGCCAGCATCGCGGTGTCGCCGCTGGGCGTCGTCACCTCGCCGAGGGGGCATTCGGTGCGCCTTCTGACGTATTCCGGTGGCTGCGTCGCCAATGGCCCCTCGGGAAACGGGAATTTGTTTTCGGTGGTCGACATGGGTATATCCCTCCGCCGTGAGTTCCGTCAGAATAACCAGGCGGTCGTCGGTCGTACACCGGCCGGAGCCGCTGCTTTAGATCGCGCTAAGAATGCCTTTGGGTCGGCCCACGAAGATGGAGTCCGCGATTGCGTGTTCGTCAGCGGGACAGGAGCGGAACATGGCTGGGGCCGACAGTACGGGGGGCTGCCCCATGGGGGCGCCCGCGACCATCGACGAGCGGGTCCGGCGCTGGAGCGTCTACCAGCCCTGGCTGCAGGAGGACCCGGTCACGCCGTGGAACGAGCTGAGGGAACACGGTCCGGTGCTGCGCTCGGAGGAGGCGGGCGGCTACTGGATCCTCACCCGCTACGAGGACATCGAGTGGGCGGCGCGCAACCCGGAGATCTTCTCGAGCGCCCAGGTCGGAATTCCGCACCGGGACGTCTTTCCGGTCAAGCAGATTCCGATCCAGCTGGACGGCGAGGAACACCGCAAGTGGCGGCAGACGCTGTCCGATCTTTTCAACCCCGGCGTCGTCAATCATTTCGAGCCGCAGATCAGGCAGGCCGCGGTCGACGCGATCGAGCCGATCGTGGAGAAGGGCCGCTGCGAGTTCATCACCGAGTTCGCCACCTCGCTGCCGGCCGAGACGTTCCTGATCAACTTCGGCATCGGGCGGGAGTACCTCCAGCCGCTGCTGGCGCACAAGACCTGGCTGCGCCGCGAGGGCATCCCCAACGCCCGCACCGACGAGGAGCTGCACGCCGCCAACCGCCCGCTGTGGCAGTTCTTCAGCGACGCCATCGACCGCAGGCGGGCCGAGGGCACCGAGGGGCGGATGGACGTGTTCAGCCGCCTCGTCGAGTCCACCTACGACGGCCGCAAGCCCACCCAGGACGAGATGGTCAATGCCGCCTTCGTGTCCATGCTGGCCAGCCTGGACACCACGACCGCCGCGCTGGGCATGATCTTCCTCTATCTGGCCGAGCACCCCGAGGTGCAGCAGCTGGTCCGCGACGAGCCGGCGAAGGTGCCCGCGATCGTCGAGGAGCTCATCCGGCACGAGCCCGTCTCCACCACCGGCCGGATCCTCACCCAGGACGTGGAGCGGCACGGCGTGACCATGCGCAAGGGCGACCGCGTGATGCTGTCGTGGGGCATGTCCGGCCTGGACCCCGACGTGTTCGAGCGCCCGCTCGAAGTGGACTTCGACCGGTCCTCGACGCGCCAGCTGGCCTTCGGCATCGGCCCGCACCGCTGCCTCGGCATGCACGTGGCCCGCCGGATCGTGCGCATCGCGCTGGAGGAGTGGCACACCCGCATCCCGTCCTACCACGTCACCGCCGCGTCCATCCCGGTCCGGCACTACTCGCCGGCTCGCGGCGTGGCGCGGCTCGAACTCACCATCGGCTGAGGGAGCCGCCATGAGGATCCAGGTCGACACCGAGCGCTGCATGGGCCACGGCATGTGCAACGCGCTCGCCCCCGAGGTCTACGAGGTGACCGACGAGGGCTTCAACGAGATGGGCGTGGTCGACGTGCCCGATCACCTGCGCGACGCCGCCTTCCGCGGCGCCAACGCCTGCCCGGAACGCATCATCGCGCTGCTCGACACCGAGTCGGCCTGACGCCACGAGGAGAAACACCGTATGTCTGCCGTGAGAGCGGTCGTCGTCGACCCGGACGCGCCGGGTCGGCTCGCGCTGGCCGAGGTGCCCGCCCCGGAGCCCGCGCCGAACGAGGCGGTCGTGCGCGTGCACGCCACGTCGGTCAACCTCGGTGACGTCTTCCGCGTGCCGCACGCCGAAGCGGGCTGGCGGCCGGGCTGGGATCTCGCCGGCGTCGTCGAACGGGCGGCGGCCGACGGCTCCGGTCCCGCCGCCGGCACCCGCGTGCTCGGCCTGCGCGGGGTGCGGTTCGGCGCGTGGGGTGAGCTGGTGGCCGTGCCGACGGCCTGGCTGGCCGAACTGCCCGCCGAGGTCGGCTTCGCGCAGGCGGCGACGCTGCCCACGTGCGGCCTGACGGCCCTGTACGCGTTGGAGCGGGCGGGTTTCCTGCTCAACCGCACGGTCCTGGTCACGGGTGCGTCCGGTGGTCTCGGGCACTTCGTGGTCCAGCTGGCCGCGCAGGCCGGCGCGTACGTGATCGCCGGGGTGCGGCGTCCGGAACGGGCGGCCGCGGTGAAGGACCTGGGCGTGCGCGACGTCGTCGTGGGCGAGGACATCGCCGACGCGGCTCGATTCGGCCCGTACGACGTGGTGATCGACATCCTCGGCGGGGAAAGCCTGGCCAAGGCGTTGCCGCAGCTGCGCCCGGACGGGCTGTGCGTGGCCCTGGGCATCTCCGCGGGTATCGAGACCAAGCTCAACCTCGCACAGCTGTTCGGCACGGTCGGCGGCGTGAACCTGGTGCCGCTGGTGCTGTTCACCGAGATGGACCGGCGGGGCGGCACCAGCGGGCTGGCCGGCCTGGCCCGCATGGTCGCCGAGGGCCGGCTGCGCCCGATCGTGGACGTCGAGGAGTCCTGGACCGAGGTCGCCGCGGTCGCCCAGAAGTTCCTGAACCGGGAGATCACCGGCAAGGCCGTGCTGCACTTCGACTGAGTCGCCCGAGACGAGGAGCCCCGGACCCGGTCCGGGGCTCTTTCGCGGTCACCGCAGGTGTTTCGCGAAGAAGTCGAAGGTCAGCCGCCACGCCTGCTCGGTCGCCCCGGCGTGGTACGAGGCGGGCCGGGCGTCGCAGTAGAAGTCGTGTCCCGCCTCGGCGTAGCGCACGACCTCGGTCGGCGCCTCGGCCAGCTCGGCCGCCGCGCGCAGCTGCTCGACCTCGTCGACCGGGATGTACTCGTCGAGGTCGCCGAAGTGGCCCAGCCACGGCGTGCGGATGCCCTTGGCCACCTCGATCAGCGGCGGCAGCCCGAACAGCCGCGGCTGGGTGAGCCCGCCGCCGCCCCCGCCGCAGAATGCGACGCCGGCGCCGAGGGTTTTCGCGGCGCTCAGCGCGATGACCACGGAACCGCCCATGCTGAATCCGACGATCCCCACCTTCTCCGGTGTGATGCCGTCCTTGCCGAGGTGTTCCAGGGTCGCGTCGACATCCTGGATCAGACCCTCCGCGGTGAGCGCCCTGATGTGGGGGAAGGCCTGCATCGGATTGTCGTAGCCCAGCTCGGGGTCGCCGCTGCGGTGGAACAGGTGCGGCGCGACGGCGCGATAGCCCTCCTGGGCGAACTTCCTGGTCAGACCCTGGATGAAGGGGTCGACGCCGTAGCCCTCCTGAATGACGACGACGGCCGTGGACGCGGGGTCGCCGGGATTGGCGTCATAGATCTCCATGGGGCCGTCGAGGGTGGTCACGGTCACGGTTGTCGGAGCCATACTCGACAGTTTATGGATATCATGGGTTGCCCGAAAGAATGGATTTCCTCGCCTTAAGAGTGGCGTTAGGCATGTGTGGAACACTGCTTCCGACGCTTGTATCCACGTCATTGTCGAAGGAATACGCATGGCCGATACCGAGTTACAGCTGCCCGGTTTCCCGATGCCGAGAACCGATCCGCTCGCGCCGCCGCCGGCCTACGCGCTGTGGCGCGAGGGTCCGCCCCGCCGTGTGCAGCTGCCGCTGGGGGACCAGCCGTGGCTGCTGACCCGCCACGCCGACGTCCGCGCGGCACTGGCCGATGCCCGCCTGAGCGCGGACTCCCGCAACCCCAAGCTGCCCCGGATGGTGCCGCTGCCGCCGGGCCCGAGCCGGGTGTCGTTCCTGCGCATGGACGACCCGGAGCACGGGGTGCTGCGCCGGATGCTGACCCCGGAGTTCACGCTGCGCCGGGTCAACGAGATGCGTCCCGGCATCCAGCAGACCGTGGACCGGCTGATCGCCGAGATGGCCGCCGTCGACGGGCCGGTCGACCTGGTCGAGTCGTTCTCGCTGCCGCTGCCGGCGCTGGTGATCTGCCAGCTGCTCGGGGTGCCGCACGCCGACCAGCCCTTCTTCCAGCACAACATCGAGATCATCTCCACCGTCAGCGAGGACTCGGCCGAGGTCGCCGAGGCGTTCGGCCAGCTGGCCCGCTACCTCGACGAGCTGACCGCGGCCAAGGAGGCCGACCCGGGCGAGGACCTGCTCGGCCGGGTCGCGGCCCGCTACGTGGCGGCCGGGGAGCTCGATCACGAGCAGCTGGTGGCCATGGCCCGGCTGCTGCTGGTGGCCGGCAACGACGCCACCGCCAACATGATCGCGATGGCCGTGCTGACGCTGCTGCGCCACCCCGACCAGCTGGCCCAGCTGCGCGCCGACCCGGGCCTGGTGCCGTCGGCCGTCGACGAGCTGCTGCGCTTCCTGTCGGTCTCGCAGAACGGCATGGTGCGGGTGGCGACCGCCGACCTGGAGATCGGCGGTCAGCTGATCGCCGCGGACGACGGCGTGCTGTTCTCGCTGCTGGCCGCCAACCACGACGAGGACGCCTTCGAGAACGCGTCCGAACTGCGCATCCTGCGCGACTCCCGCAGCCACGTGGCCTTCGGGCACGGCGCCCACCAGTGCCTCGGCAAGTCGCTGGCCCGCGTCGAGCTGCAGATCGCGCTGACCAGCCTGCTCGCGGCGTTCCCCGACATCTCGCTGGCCGTCGACTTCGACCGGCTGCGCTTCCACTTCGACAGCTTCGTCTACGGCGTCGACGAGCTGCCCGTCTTCCTCGGCAAGGAGCCCGCATGAGCAACACCGTCGTCGTCGCCGGCGCCGGCCCCACCGGCCTGGTCCTGGCCGCCGAGCTGGCCCGGGCCGGCGTGCCCGTCGTGGTGCTGGACAAGCGGACCGAACAGCCGGAGCAGTCCCAGGGCATGGCCATCCACGGTCGCTCCCTGCAGGTGCTGCGGCAGCGCGGCCTCGGCGACCGGCTGGCCGAGGAGGGCATCTGGGCGTGGCCGCGCACCCCGTTCGCGTTCCTGTGGCTGGATCTGGCCGCCGTCACCGAGCTGGACCACACCTTCGCGCTGCCGCAGTGGCGGACCGAGCGGGTGCTGGCCGAGCACGCGGCCGGGCTGGGCGTCGACATCCGCCGCGGCCACACCGTCACCGGGTTCGAGCAGGACGCGGACGGCGTGAGGGTGACCGTCGAGTCGGCCGGCGGCCGGCACACCATAGAAGGCGCCTATCTGGTCGGCTGCGACGGCGTGGACAGCACCGTGCGCTCGCTGGCCGGCATCGAGTTCGACGCCGAGGGTTTCGGCTACGCCGGTGTGCTCGGCGACGTCAAGCTGGTGGACGGGGCGAACGCCCAGTTCGACTCGGGCATGTTCGCCACCGGCATCTTCGGCGCGCTGCCGCTGCAGCCGGGCATGATCCGCCTGATGACCATCGAGTTCGAGCGCGAGCCCGACGGCGACGACGTCCCGGTGACCGTGGACGAGCTGCGGGCCAGCATCGAGCGCCTGAGCGGCAAGGTCCCGGAGATCGGCGAGGTCACGTACCTGGCCCGCTTCGGCGGTCCGACCCGGCTGGCGCGCGACTACCGGTCCGGACGCGTGCTGCTGGCCGGCGACGCCGCCCACACCCTGTTCATCTCCGGCAGCCAGGGCATGAACGCCGGCATCCACGACGCCGTCAACCTCGGCTGGAAGCTGGCCGCGACGATCAACGGCTGGGCGCCTGAGGGGTTGCTGGACACCTACCACGCCGAGCGGCGCCCGGTCGGCCGCCGGGTCTGCGACCACGCGCGGGCCCAGATGGCGCTGATCCACCCGCAGGACCGGGTCGCGCCGCTGCGCGAGCTGTTCGGCGAGCTGCTCGCCTTCGACGAGGTGAACAAGCACCTGCTGCAGGCCGCGACCGTGACGACGTATCCGATGGAAGGCACGCATCCGTTGCTGGGCACGATGATTCCCGACGTGACGCTGGAGACTCCACGGGGGACGGTCGAGATGGCGTCGACCCTGCGGTCCGGCAAGGGCGTGCTGCTCGACCTGACGGGGACGGGCACCGTCGGCGATGGACTCCCGGAGCGGATCGAGGTCGTGGAGGCCAAGCCGGTGGCCGAGCTCGACGCCGCCGTGGTGCTGATCCGCCCGGACGGGCACGTCGCGTTCGCCGACCCCGAGGGCACGGACGCCGAGGGGCTGCGCGCGGCTCTCGCCACGTGGTTCGGGGCCTAGCGAGCCCATCACAATGGACGGTGGGGCTGTCCCGAGGGACAGCCCCACCGCCCATTGTGATCGGGATTCAGGCCGCTGTGGGCTCGCCGAACCAGGCCTTGACGGCCAGCCGCAGGCCCTCGCCGTCGGAGCCGACGAACGCCACGTGCCCGTCCGGCCGCAGGAGCAGGGCGTCGACCGGCAGCTCCGGCGTCGGCTGCGCGGTGACCACGTCCAGCCGGTCGGCCCAGCCGGACAGGTCGAGGTCGCAGTCGCCGAACCGCAACAGCACCCCGCGCCCGTCGCGCAGCGTCCGCCACGTGCTCGACGACCCGTCCGCGGTGGCCAGCGCGACGTCCGGAATTCGCCTGCCCAGCAAGGGATTGTCGTCGGTCTGGGTCATCTCGTAGCGGATGCCGATGCCGGTGACCATGTCGGTCAGGTAGCGGTTGACCGCGTCCAGCTCCAGCAGCTCGGCGAACAGTTCCCGCAGCGGCGCGACCTTCTCCAGCGGGTACATCAGCGCGTCCTGGGCGCGGGTGTTCATGCACACCCGCTCGCCGACCGGGTGCCGCTCGGTGTGGTAGGTGTCCAGCAGGCCGTCGGGGGCCCAGCCCTTGACCGCGGCGGCCAGCTTCCAGCCGAGGTTCCACGCGTCCTGGATGCCGGTGTTCAGGCCCTGGCCGCTGACCGGCAGGTGGATGTGCGCGGAGTCGCCGGCCAGCAGCACCCGGCCGTCGCGGTACCGCTCGGCCAGCCGGGTCGGGTTGCCGAAGCGGGACAGCCAGTGCGCCTCGCCGATGTCGAGGATCTCCGGGTGCAGGCCGGACACGCGCTGGATCTTCTCCCGGAACTCCTCGACCGTGACCGGCACGTCCTTGCTCGTCAGCTCGGTGCCGAACTCGATGACGGTGACGCGGAACCGGCCCGGCGCCAGCGGCGTCACCGCGAACAGGCCGGTGTCGTACAGCTTCGGCGGCAGCCGCTGCTCGAAGGTCTCCGGTGTGGTCACGTCGCCGGTGATGCCGTTGATCGTCGACGCGCTGCCCGGGAAGCCGATCCCGGCCAGCTTGCGCACGGCGCTGCTGCCGCCGTCGCACCCGACCAGGTAGGCGCCGCGCAGCTGGTACTCGTCCTCGCCGGTCCGCACGGTCACCGTGACGCCGTCGTCGTCCTGGGTGAAGCCGACGACCTGCTGGCCGCGGCGGATGTCCACGCCGAGCTCGACGGCCCGCTCCTCGAGGTGCTTCTCCAGGTGTCGCTGGGGCACCAGCAGCGGCACCAGCTTCTTGTCGATCAGGGTGGTCAGCTCGAGCAGCCCGAAGTTGTAGGACCGAACGTGCGGGTAGTCGGCGAACCAGTGCAGGCCCCGCTGCGCGAGCACCTCGACGGAGCGGGCCTGCAGGGTCAGCGACCGCGACCAGCCGTTGTCCTCCGACAGCCGCTCGATCACCACGGTGTCGACGCCGGCCAGGCCCAGTTCGGCGGCGAGCATCATGCCGGTCGGGCCTCCGCCCGCGACGACGACGGTTGAACTCACGACAGTCTCCTTCGGCAGCCGGGGAAGTCCTCATGGTGGTGAGCGGGACTGAAGCGGCTCTGAAGCCTGCGGACCGAGGTCACCAAAAGTCACATGGTCGGCGTCGGTTCACCAACCCCCGCAAGTCCTTCCGACGTACAGTGGCCGTACGGACACCGTCGTGCCGCCACTGGTGGTGGGGGGGATGTGGTGGCGCGGACTTCCACCGATCGATCCAGGGGGGATTGATCATTCTAGGGGGGACTGGTGATTTGGCCGCCGAACATCCGCTTCAGGGACAGACGCCGCCCAGTGTCCGTCACCGCGAGCGGGACCAGCTCGTCGCCATGCTCGACGCGCTGGACCACGGCCAGGGCCGGGTCGTGGAACTGGTCGGCGACCCCGGCATCGGCAAGACCCGGCTGCTCGCCGACCTGACGGCCGAGGCCCGTCGGCGCGGCGTCGCCGTGCTGACCGGCCGGTGCACCGAGTTCGAGCAGGACCTGTCGTTCCAGGTCGTCCGCCATCTCGCGGCCAGCCCGCTCATCGCCGACCGGATCGCGCGGCTGCCCGACGAGGACGCCGCCCTGCTGCACGCCGCCCTGGGCGGCACGGCCGAAACCGCCGACCCGCAGCGTTTTTCCAGCTACCAGACCATGCGCATGCTCCTGACCAACTGCGCGCGCGACCGGATGGTGCTCGTGCTCGACGATTTCCACTGGGCCGATCCCGCTTCCGTCGAACTGGTCGACTACCTGGTGCGCTGGCCGGTGCACGCTCCGCTGCTGGTGGTGATCGCCCAGCGGGCCCGCCAGGCGTCGACCCGACTGCGCGGGACGCTCGCGCACGGCATCGAACTCGGGTCGGTGGCCAGGATCGAGCTGGCGGCGCTGACGCCGGACCAGTCGGCGGAACTGCTGGGCATGCGGCCGGAGGACCCGCGGTTGCGGGACCTGCACCGGGACAGCTTCGGCAACCCGCTCTACCTGCTCGCGCTCGCCCACGCCAAACCCGGTGAGGCCACGGAGTTCGCGGTCGGCATGGACGGGATTCCCACCCAGTACGCGGCCCTGCTGATGACCGAGATGGACTCGTTGAATCCGGTGGAGTCCATGGTCGCCACCACGGCGGCCGTGCTGGGGGACCGGTTCGACATGGACGCGGTGGCCGACGTCAGTGGACTGACGCCCGCCCGAACCGGCGAGGCCGTCGGGCGCCTCATGCACCGTGACGTGCTGCGCGCGGTGGAGGGCTCCTCCCATCGCACCTTCCGCCACCCCGTGCTGCGCGCCCTGCTGTACGCGAACATGGCGCCGGCATGGCGGCTGATGGCCCACCGCCGGGCCGCCGAGGTGCTGGCCCGGCGCAGCGCCCCGGCCGCCGAGCTGGCCACGCACATCGAACGCTGCCCGGTCGACTCCGACCCGGGCGATCTCGCGATCCTGTTGCGGGCGGCCGATGACGCCATGCAGACGGCCCCGGCCGACGCGGCGCACTGGCTGCGGGTGGCCATGAGCGTCCACCCGCCGGAGGGCCGGCTGGAGCTCCAGCTGCGGCTGGCCGGGGCGGTGGGCGCGACCGGCGAGGTGGCCGAGTGCCGGACACTGCTGCACGAGATCATCGGCATGAGTCCGCCCGCGCCGCCCGGCGTCAGATTCGCCGCGGTGCAACAGTGCGCGCTGCTGGAATGCTTTCTCGGTCGCGACGCCGAGGCCGAGTCGCTGCTGACCCGGGAGCTGGCGGCGCGGCCCGAGCCGTCCGCGGCGCACGCGGCCGCGCTGATGGTGGGGCGGGGCATCGTCCGGCTGCTGGCCATGCGGGCGCCGGACACCGCCGAGGTCGAGCGGGCGCTCGAGCTCGCCCGCGCCGACGGTGATCGGCTCGTCGAGGCGGGTGCGTTGGCGCTGCTGGGTTTCCAGGCGGCGGCCGACGGGGACCTGTGCGCCGGCGGGGCGCGGCTGGCGCTCTGCGCGTCCGTCGTCGACCTGCTCGACGACGCCGAGCTGACCGCGCATCCGGCGAACCTGCTCGTCCTGGGCTGGGCCGAGATCCTCGTCGGCCGGCTGTCCGAGGCCGAGCGCCACCTCAGCCGCGGCGTCGCCGTGGTCCGCCGTTCGGCCCAGGTGTTCGTGCTGCCGACCCTGCTCATCGGCCTGAGCAACGCCTACCAGCACATGGGCCGGCTGGCCGACGCGCAGCAGGCCGCCGCCGACGCCAAGAAGATCGCGTACGAGGTCAACGGCGAGCAGGTGCAGGGTCTCGCGCTCGCGCTGGAGGCGCTGGTCGCCACCTGGACGAACGGGACGGCGGCCGGCCGGTCGGTCGCGCTCGCGGAGAGCGCGTTCGTCCGGCTCAAACCGGGTCGCTCCGTCTGGCCGGGCATCGCCGCCCTCACACTGGCCAGGGCCGCGCGGTTGGGCGGGGAGCCCCAGCGGTGCGTCGACCGGCTGTTGGCCGCCGGCGGCGGTCCCACGCTGGCCGAACTGGCGCCCCTGATGCGGCCCGAGGCCTTCGAGATGCTGGTCGACTCGGCGATCGCGACCGGTGATCCGGACGCCGCCGCCGAATGGGCCGACCTCGCCGTGGCCGCCGCCGACGAACTCGGCCTGCCGCCCCTGCGTGCGCACTCGCTGCTGGCCGTCGCCCACCTCGCTCGCGCGCAGCGCGCGCCGGACATGGCGCTGTCCTGGTACCAGGAAGCCGCCGACCTGTTGGGAACCGCCGGCATGGCCGGCCTTCAGGCGTGGGCGTTGACCCAGGCGGCCGCCTGTGCCGTCGAGCTTGGCCGCGTTCCTGACGCCGTGCGTCTACTGTGGTCCGGCAAGGCGATCGCGCGCCGGTGTGGGGCACAGTGGATCGTCGAGCAGGCGGCGCAGCTGGAAGCCCGGGTGGCCACTGCGGCGGCGTCCGGCGACGATCACGCGGTGCTGGAGGTGTTGACCGGCCGCGAGCGCGAGATCGCCGTGCTGGCCGGGAACGGCAAGCGCACCAGGGAGATCGCCGACCAGCTCGTGCTCAGCCCGCGCACCGTGGACGTGCACCTGAGCCGCATCTACCGCAAGCTCAACGTCACCTCGCGTGCGGCGCTGGCCCGGCTCATCGCGCAGATCGGCTGATCCGACCGGCGTTGTGGCCCGTCCGGCTCGGGCGCGGACCCCGAGCCGGACGGGCTTTCCCTCATGCCGTCATGACGTCTCCCCGATGTGGTCGGCGAGTTCCACGCGCAGGTAGCGGGCCAGCGCGTCGAGCGTCGGATGGTCGAAGATCGCGACCGGCGGCAGCTGCAGCCCGGTGGCCGAGCACAGCCGGTTGCGCAGTTCCAGCGCGGTGAACGAGGAGAAACCCAGTTCCAGGAAGCCGACGTCGGACTCGACGTCCTCCGGGTGGGCGTGCCCGAGCACGGCCGAGGCGTGCCCGCGCACCAGGTCCAGCAGGATCCGCTCCTGGCCGGGTTCGGACGTTCCGGCCAGCTGCCGCCGCAGCAGCGCCGGGCCCTCCGGCGCGTCGGCGCGGGGCAGCGGCCGCGACGGGGCCAGGTCGCGGAACAGGCTGGAGGACGACGCGAACTGGTCCCATTCGAAGTCCACGACCGCGTACGACGTGTCCGCGGAAACCTGTGCCAGCACGCCGACGGCCAGCTGGGGCGTGACCGGACGCAGTGCCTGCCGCGCCAGGTGTTCGGCCGTGCCGCCCTGCTCGGCCCATCGACCCCAGGCCACCGACGTCGCGGGCAGGCCCAACGCCCGCCGCTGGTGGGCCAAGGCGTCGAGGAACGCGTGCAGCGGGGCGGCGTTGCCGAGGCCGGGCGTGCCCAGCGTCCCGGACAGGCACGAGAACAGCACGAACGCGGACAGGTCGAGGTTCCGGGTCAACTCGTCGAGGTTCCTCGCGGCGTCCACTTCGGACCTCAGCTCGGCGTCGATCCGGTCGACGCTGAGCGAATCGGCCTCGGCGTCGCCGTGCACCGCCGTGGCGTGCACGATCGCGGTCACCGGATGCGCGGCCAGCACCGCGGCGAGCGCGTCGCGGTCGGCCGGATCGCAGTCGATCACGGTCACCGTCGCGCCCAACGCGGTCAGCTCGGTCACCAGGTCGTCGCCGACCGGGCCGGTGAGCAGCACATGGTCGGCCCCGTTGCGGGCCAGCCACCTGGCGGCCTGCCCGCCGAGCGGCTTTCCGGCGCCGGTCACCAGCACGGTTCCCGTCGGCGCGAGGGTGACCGCGGCCTGGCCTTCGGCCCTGACGAGCCGGCGGCCGAACACGCCGTTGCCGCGGATGGCGACCTGGTCCTCCCGATCGGCAGCCGCCAGCACCGCGACCAACGCCGCCCGGGCCCGGTCGTCGAGCACCTCCGGCAGGTCGACCAGGCCGACCCGGCGGTCGGCGGCCAGGGCCTGGCCCAGACCCCACAGCTGGGCCTGCACCGGGCTGACCAGCCCGTCCGACCCGCCGGTGGACACCGCGCCGCGGGTCAGACACCACAGCGGGGCGTCGATCGCGGCCTCCCGCAGCGCCTGGTCCAGCGCCACCGTCAGGGCCAGCCCGACGGTCACGGCCGCCCGGTTCGGCTGCGGCCGGACGTCCAGCGCCAGCAGCGACACCACGCCGTCCACCGATGGCTGGTGCACCAGGGCGTCGGCGATCAGCTTGCCCAGCGGACCGGGCTCCGCGTCCTCAGTGTCCACGACCACCCGGGCGACCTGTGCCCCTTGCCGAGTCAGGATGGCCGTCGTCGCGGTCACCAGGTCGTTCCCGTCGTGCTCGGCGGGCACGACCACGAGCCACGTGCCGGTCAGGGCCGGCGCCGACCCGCCGGGCAGCGGCTGCCAGCCGAACCGGTAGCGCCACTGGTGTCGACGGCGCCAGGCCGACAACGCCGGCAGCAGCGCACCCAGCGATCGCTGCTGGTCCTCGCCCAGTTCCAGGGACGCGACCAGCTGATCGAGGTCGGCGCGTTCGACCAGGCGCCAGAACTCGGCGTCCACACCGGTCTCCCGCGCGGCCGGCGCCGGCGCATCCAGCCAGTAGCGCTGGTGCTGGAAGGTGTAGGTGGGCAGTTCGACCGTGCGGACGCCCGGTCCGAACACCGCGGGCCAGTTCACCGGCACGCCGCTCGCGTACGCCGTCCCGACCGCCTTGAACAGCGACAGCGTCTCGGGCCGCCGAGCTCGCAGCGTGGGCGCGACCGCGGCGTTCTGGTCCGCCAGCGGGCTGAGCACGGCGTCCGGCCCCAGTTCGAGATACGTGGTGACGCCGTTGTGGTGCAACGTCGTCACCGTGTCGTGGAAGCGGACCGTCTCGCGGATGTGCCGCGCCCAGTACTCCGGGTCGGTCGGGTCGCCGGAGGTCACCAGCGGGATGGTCGGCTGGTGGTAGGTCAGCGCGCCGGCCACCGCGCGGAACTCGTCAAGGACGCCGTCCATGTGCGGGGAGTGGTAGGCGTGGCTGACCCGTAGCCGCTTGGTCCGGCGCCCCTGGGCCGACAGCTCGGCGGCCACCTCCAGAGCCGCCTCCTCGTCGCCGGCGATGACCAGCGAGGTCGGGCCGTTGACGGCCGCGATGGCAACCTGGTGCTCGCGCCCGGCCAGCAGCGGCAGCACGTCCTGCTCCGCCGCCTGCACGGCGATCATCGCGCCACCGGGCCGCGCCTCCTGCATGAGCCGGGCCCGGGCACAGACCAGGGTCGCCGCGTCCGGCAGGGTCAGGACGCCGGCCACGTGGGCGGCGGCCAGCTCGCCGACCGAGTGGCCGGCGAGGTAGTCCGGCCGAATGCCCCAGTGCTCGAGCAGCCGGAACAGGGCCACTTCCAGGACGAACAGGCCGGGCTGGGTGTAGCGGGTCTGGTCGAGCAGGTCCCCGCCGTCGAACATGACCTCCCGGATCGGGCGGTCCAGATGCCGGTCCAGCTCGGCGCACACCGCGTCGACGGCCTCGGCGAACACCGGGAAGTCCCGGTAGAGCTGGCTGCCCATGCCGGCCCGCTGGCTGCCCTGCCCGGTGAACAGGAACGCGAGCCGACCCGAGCCGGCGGCGGTCCCGGTCGCCGTCCAGGAGGTGGGTTCGCCGGCCGACAGCGCGAGCAGCGCGGCCCGCAGCTCGTCGCGGTCGCCGGCCGTGACCACGGCCCGGTCCTCCAGCGGTGCCCTGGTGGTGGCCAGGGAGAAGGCCACGTCGGCCAACGGCGTCTCCGGCTGGTCGCCGAGGAAGTCGTGCAGCCGCCTGGCCTGGCCTCGCAGCGCCTCCGGCCCGCGAGCCGACAGCACGAACGGCAGCGCGGTGTCGGGCCGTGTGGCCCCCACGGCGGTCTCGGCCGGCGGCTGCTCGATGATGACGTGGGCGTTGGTGCCGCTGATGCCGAACGAGGAGATGCCGGCGCGGCGGGGCCGGCCGTCACGCGGCCATTCGACCGGTTCGGTCAGCAGTGCGACGGCACCGGCCGTCCAGTCCACGTGCGGCGAGGGCTCGTCGGCGTGCAGCGTCCTGGGCAGCAGGTCGTGCTCCATCGCCTTGACCATCTTGATCACGCCCGCGACGCCGGCCGCCGCTTGGGCGTGGCCGATGTTGGACTTGATCGAACCGAGCCGGAGCGGCCGCTCGCGGTCCTGACCGTAGGTGGCCAACAGGGCCTGGGCCTCGATCGGGTCGCCGAGTGCGGTGCCCGTGCCGTGGGCCTCGACGGCGTCTATGTCCTGTGTGGACAATCCGGCGTTGGCCAGCGCCTGCCGGATGACCCGCTGCTGGGACGGCCCGTTGGGGGCGGTGAGCCCGTTGGAGGCGCCGTCCTGGTTGACCGCGGAGCCCCTGATGACGGCGAGGACCCGGTGGCCGTTGCGCCGCGCGTCCGACAACCGCTCCAGCAGGACCAGCCCGGCGCCTTCGGCGAAACCGGTGCCGTCGGCCCCGGACCCGAACGAGCGGCACCGGCCGTCGCCGGAGAGGCCACGCTGCCGGGTGAACTCCGTGAACACGCCCGGCGTCGCCATCACGGTCACGCCGCCGGCCAGGGCCAGCTCGCAGTCGCCCTGGCGAAGTGCTTGGGCCGCAAGGTGAATCGCCACCAGCGACGACGAGCAGGCCGTGTCGACGGTGACGGCCGGCCCCTCGAAGCCGAAGGTGTAGGACACGCGGCCCGACGCGACGCTGCCCGCGCTGCCGTTGCCGAGGAAGCCCTCGTACTCCTCGGGCGCCTCGGGGAGACGGCTGGCGTAGTCGGCGTACATGACGCCGGCGAACACGCCGGTGGCGCTGCCCCGCAGCGAGGTGGGGTCGATGCCGGCGTTCTCCATTGCCTCCCAGGACGTTTCGAGCAGCAGGCGCTGCTGGGGATCGGTGGCGAGCGCCTCCCGCGGGCTGAGGCCGAAGAAGGCCGGGTCGAAGTGGTCGGCCTCGTAGAGGAAGCCGCCCTGCCGGGTGGCGATGCGGCTGAGCTGCCGCGGGTCCCAGCCGCGATTGGCCGGAAACTCCCCGATCGCGTCGACACCGCCGGCGACGAGCTCCCACAACTGCTCGGGTGTGCTCACCCCGCCGGGGTAGCGGCAGCTCATGCCGACGATGGCGATCGGCTCGTCGGTCGCGGCCGCCGCGCGGGCGGCCCCGGCCTGCCCGTGGCCGGCCAGCCGCCGGTGCAGCTCGGTGGCCAGGCCGGCCGGGTTCGGGTAGTCGAACACGAGCGTGGCCGGCAGGGTCAGCGCCGTGGCGGCGGCCAGTCGGTTGCGCAGTTCCAGCGCGGTCAGCGAGTCGAAGCCGAGTTCCTTGAACGCGCGGTCGGCGTCGATCGCCGACGGATCCCGGTGGCCCAGCACGCCGGCCACCGTGGTCAGCACGAGGTCGAGCAGCTCGGCCTCGCTGCGTTCCACCGGCCGCGCGGCCGTGCCGGCGTCGGCGAGCCGGCGCGCGGGCACCCGGACGAGGCCGCGCAGGACGGCCGGCAGGGCGCCGGCCCTGGCCTGCTCACGCAACCCGGCCGGGTCGAGCGCCACCGGCGCCACCACCGGCACGTCCAGGCCGAGCGCCGCGTCCAGCAGGGCCAGTCCCCGCTCGCTGGACAGTGGGTTGATGCCGCCGCGGCGCATCCGGGCCAGGTCGGCCTCGCCCAGGTGGCCGGTCATGCCGCCGGCCTCCGCCCAGAAGCCCCAGGCCAGCGAGGTCGCCGGCCGGCCCTCGGCGCGGCGGTGCCGGGCCAGTTCGTCGAGGTAGGCGTTGGCGGCCGCGTAGTTGCCCTGCCCGGCGGTGCCGAGGATGCCCGCGATCGAAGAGAACAGCACGAACGCCTTGAGCGGCAGGTCCCTGGTCAGTTCGTGCAGGTTCCACGCTCCGTCGGCCTTGGGCCGCAGGACGGCGTCCAGCCGCTCCGGGGTGAGGCTCGCGATCGTGCCGTCGTCGAGCCGGCCGGCGGTGTGGATCACGGCCGTGGGCGGGTGCTCGGCGATCACCGCCGCCAGGGCGTCGCGGTCGGCCACGTCACACCTGGCCACCGTGATGTTCGCGTCCAGGCCGGTGGTGTCGGGTTCGCTGCGGCTGACCAGGACCAGGTCCCGGACGCCGTGTACGGCCACGAGGTGCCGGGCCACGAGCCCGGCCAGCTTGCCGCTCGCGCCGGTGATCAGGACCGTGCCGTCGAGCCGGCCCGGCGCCTCCGGCGCGGGCACCGGGGCCAGCCGCGGGACGCGGACGTCCCCGCCGGTGGCGGCGATGTGCGGCTCGTCGGCGGGAACGACCGCCGGCGCGGCGCCGTCGGTGTCGACGAGGATGAAGCGGCCGGGGTTCTCGGTCTGCGCGGTGCGGACGAGCCCGCGGATCGGCGCCTGGGCGAGGTCGCCGGCGCGGGTGACCACGGCCAGCGGGGAGTCGCCCTGCCGGCTCTGGAGCGCGGCGAGGACGTCGGCGGCGGTCAGGCCGGTGGCGTCGAGCACGTCGAAATCCGACCGGGTCGGCCCCGTGGCCGGCACCCACTCCACCGTGAACAGTTCGTCGGCCGGCCGGGTCGCCAACTGGTCGAGCGACACCGGACGCAGCATCAGCGAGTCGACGGTCGCCACCGGCTCGCCGGCGGGGTCGGCCAGTCGAATCGTGACGGTGTCCTTGCCGTTCGGGGAGATCCGCACCCGCAGCGCACGGGGCCTGGCGGCGTGCAGCCGCACGCCGCCCCAGGAGAACGGCAGCCGGACCTGGTTCGGCGCGGTGTCCGTGACGTCCACCTCGGCGAGGGCGATGGCGTGCAGCGCCGCGTCCAGCAACGCCGGGTGCAGCCCGAAGCCGTCGGTCTCGGCGTCCGCCGGGAGGCTGACCTCGGCGTACACCTCGTCGCCCAACCGCCACGCCGCCTGCAGGCCCTGGAAGACGGGGCCGTAGTGGTAGCCGAGGGCGGCCAGTTCGTCGTAGCGGTCGTGCACGCCGATCGGGTCGGCGCCGGCCGGGGGCCAGGCCCGCAGCTCGAACGGCTCGGCCGGGTCGGTCGGGTCGTCCGCGAGCAGGCCGGTGGCGTGGCACGTCCAGTCCACGGTGTCCGGCGACCAGGAGTGGATGGCGATCTCCCGGCCGGTCACGGCGACCTGCACTCGCACGCCGCCGTGCTCCGGCACGATCAGCGGCGCCCGCAGGGTCAGTTCCTCGACCCGGCCGTAGCCGACCTGGTCGCCCGCGCGGATCGCCAACTCGACGAACGCGGTGCCCGGCACCAGCACCGTGCCGGCGACCGAGTGATCGGCCAGCCACGGATGGGTGCGCAGCGAGAGCAGCCCGGTGAACACGGCGCCGTCTCCGTTGGCCAGGCTGACCGCGGCCCCCAGGAGGGAGTGCTCGGCGTCGTCCAGGCCGAGGCCGGCGGCGTCCGCCGCGCCGGGCGGGGCCTCCAGCCAGTACCGCTGCCGCTGGAAGGCGTAGGTCGGCAGGTCGATGCGACGCGGGGCCAGGCCGTCGAACGTGGCCGTCCAGTTCACGGACGCCCCGGCCAGGTGGGCCTCGGCCAGCGAGATCAGCAGCCGCTCGCGACCGCCGTCGTCACGGCGCAGCGTGCCCACCACGGCCGCCGCCGCCCCGGTGGAATCCACCGTTTCCTGGACGCCGACGGCCAGCCCGGGATGCGGGCTCGGCTCGACGAACAGAGAATGCCCGTCCGCGATCAGCTTGCGGGTGGCCTGTTCGAACAGCACCGGCTGCCGCAGGTTCTGGTACCAGTACTCGGCGTCCAGCACCGACGTGTCCGCGAGCGGCTCGCCCGTGACCGTGGAGTAGAACGCCACCTCCGCCGGGCGCGGGTTGAGGCCGGCCAGCAGGTCCAGCAGTCGCTCGTGGATCGCTTCCACCTGGGCGGAGTGGGAGGCGTAGTCGACTGGGATCCGCCGAGTGCGGACGTCCTCGCCGCAGGCGGCCATGAACGTCTCCAGCGCGTCGGGCGCGCCGGAGACGACCGTCGAGTTCGGACCGTTGACCGCGGCGACGCTGATCCGGTCGTCGGTCAGCCGCCGCCGCACCTCGTCGGCCGGCAGGCCGACGGACACCATGCCGCCCTTGCCGGCCAACGCGCCGAGCGCCTGCGAGCGCAGCGCCACGATCCGCGCACCGTCCTCAAGGGACAGTGCGCCCGCGACGCAGGCGGCGGCGATCTCGCCCTGGGAGTGACCGACCACGGCGTCCGGCTCGACCCCGTAGGACCGCCACAGCGCGGCAAGGGACACCATCACCGCCCACAGCGCCGGCTGCACGACGTCCACCCGGTCGTAGTCGCCGCGCCGCAGCACCTCCCCGAGCGACCAGTCGACGTGCGGGCTCAGCGCCCGCTCGCACGCCTCGATCTGCTCGCGGAACACGGGCGAGAACGCCAAGAGCTCCAGCGCCATGCCCCGCCACTGCGAACCCTGCCCCGGGAACACGAAGACGGTCCTCGGACGGCCCGAGGCCGTGCCGGTCACGCCCCCGCCACCGGCCACCGCGCCCAGGCCGTCCGTGAACGACGCCGGATCGGCGCCGACGACCACCGCGCGGTGGTCGAACGTCGACCGGGAGGCGAGCGAGAAGCCGACGTCGGTGAGGTCCACGCCGGACTCGGCGAGCACGAAGTCCCGCAGCCGCCCGGCCTGATCCCGCAGCGCCGCCTCGGTGTGGCCGGACACCACCCAGGCGACCGGGACACCGGCCGGGCGCTCCCGCGCCGGTTCGGCCGGCTCCTCGGCCGGGGCCTGCTCCACGATGACGTGGGCGTTGGTGCCGCTGATGCCGAACGAGGAGATGCCGGCCCGGCGGGGACGGCCGGCGGCCGGCCAGTCGGTGTTCTCGGTGAGGAGTTCGACCGCGCCGGCGGTCCAGTCGACGTGTGGGCTGGGCTCGTCCAGGTGCAGGGTCTTGGGGAGCACGCCGTGGCGCATGGCCATGACCATCTTGATGATCCCGGCGACGCCGGCTGCGGCCAGCGTGTGACCGATGTTGGACTTGATCGAGCCCAGCCGCAGCGGTTCGGCCCGGTCCCGGCCGTAGGTGGCGATCAGGGCCTGGGCCTCGATGGGGTCGCCGAGCACCGTTCCCGTGCCGTGCGCCTCGACGGCATCGACGTCCTGTGTGGACAGTCCGGCGTTGGCCAGGGCCTGGCGGATGACCCGCTGCTGGGACGGCCCGTTGGGTGCGGTGAGGCCGTTGGACGCGCCGTCGGAGTTGACCGCCGACCCACGCACCACGCCCAACACCCGGTGGCCGTTGCGCTGGGCGTCCGACAGCCGTTCGAGCAGCAGCAGACCGGCGCCCTCGCCCCAGCCGGTTCCGTTGGCTTGGGCCGAGAACGCCTTGCAGCGGCCGTCCGGGGACAGCGCGCGCTGGCGGCTGAACTCGACGAAGTTGCCCGGGGTCGCCATCACGGTGACACCGCCGGCCAGGGCCAGCGTGCACTCGCCCTGGCGCAGGGCCTGGGCGGCGAGGTGCACTGCGACCAGCGACGACGAGCACGCGGTGTCCACGGTCACGGCCGGGCCCTCGAGGCCGAATGTGTAGGCGACCCGCCCGGACGCCACGCTGGTGGTGTTGCCCGTGGATAGGTATCCCTCGAAGCCGTCCGGGATCCGGTACAGGCGGGACGCGTAGTCACCCGAGATCACCCCGGCGAACACGCCCGTCCGGCTGCCGCGCAGCGTCGCCGGGTCGATGCCGGCCCGCTCGAACACCTCCCACGCCGTCTCCAGCAGCAGCCGCTGCTGCGGGTCGGTCGCCAGCGCCTCCCGCGGGCTGATCTCGAAGAAGCCGGGGTCGAACAGGTCCGCGTCGTGGAGGAAGCCGCCCTCGCGGGCGTAGCTCTTGCCGGCCCGGTCGGCGTCCGGGTCGTAGATTCCCTCGACGTCCCAGCCGCGGTTGGTGGGGAACGCGCCGATGGCGTCGACGCCACCGGCGACGAGGTCCCACAGCTGCTCGGGGGAGGCGACGCCGCCGGGGTAGCGGCAGCTCATCGCCACGATGGCGATCGGCTCGTCGGCCGAGGCCGCCGTGATCACGGGCGTCCGGGCGGCCGGCTCGGCGCCGACCAGTTCACCGCGCAGCCACTCGACCAGAGCCTGCGGCGTCGGGTAGTCGAACGCGAGCGTCGCCGGCAGCCGCAACGATGTGACGGCGTCCAGGCGGTTGCGCAGTTCCACGGCGGTCAGCGAGTCGAGGCCCAACTCGCTGAAGGCGCGGTCGGGCTCGATCGCGGCGGCGGACACGTGCCCCAGCACGGCGGCGACCTCGGTCCGCACCACGTCCAGCAACAGCTTGTCCCGTTCCGGCGCGGCGAGCGCGGCCAGGCGGCTGGCCAGCGACGACCCGCCCGACGCCGGCACGGCCCGACGAGCGGGGCCCCGCACCAGGGCACGCAGCATGGCCGGAGGCCGGCCCCGCAGCGCGCCGAGGTCGATCTTGGCCGCCACCAGCAGCGGCTGCCCGAGCCCGACCGACTTGTCCAGCAACGCCAGGGCCTGCGCGGTCGGCAGCGGCTGGATCGGGGATCGGCGGCGGAGTCCGGCGGTCATGGCGCTGGCCTGTTCCCACAGGCCCCAGGCGATCGACGTCGTCGGCCGGCCGGTCGCGCTGCGCTGCTGGGCCAGGGCGTCCAGGTAGGCGTTGGCGGCGGCGTAGTTGGCCTGCCCGGCATTGCCCAGCACGCCGGCGATCGAGGAGAACAGCACGAACGCCGCCAGGTTCATGTCCCGGGTCAGCTCGTGCAGGTTCCGGGCGGCGTCGACCTTGGGCCGTAGCACCCGGTCCAGCCGCTCGGTCGTCAACTCCGTGACCAGCCCGTCGTCGAGGACGCCGGCCGCGTGCACCACGGCGGTGAGCGGCCGGTCGGCCGGGATCGACGCCAACACGCCGGCCAGCGTCTCCCGGTCGGCCGCGTCGCAGGCGACCACCGTGGCGGACGCGCCGAGCTCCGCCAGCTCCGCCACCAGCTCGGGCGCGTGACCGGAACGGCTGGCCAGCACCAGATTTCGCACGCCGTGCGCGGTGACGTAGTGCTTGGCGACCTGCGCGCCGAGCGCACCGGTGCCGCCGGTGACGAGCACCGTCCCGTGAGGGTCCACAGTGGACGGCAGAGTGAGCACGACCTTGCCGACGTGCTTGGCCTGGGCCAGATGGCGAAACGCCTCGGCGGCCCGGCCCACCTCCCACGAGGTGACGGGCAGCGGCCGCAGCACCCCGTCCTCGAACAGCGCGACGAGCGCGGTCAGCAGCTCCTGGATACGGACCGGACCGGCCTCCATCAGGTCGAACGCCCGGTACCGCACGCCTGGGTGCCGCTCGGCGATCTCGGCTGCCTCCCGGATGTCGGTCTTGCCCATCTCCAGGAACCGGCCACCCCGCGGCAGCAGCCGCAGGGACGCGTCCACGAACTCCTTGGCCAGCGAGTCGAGCACGATGTCGACGCCGCGACCGCCGGTCCGGTCGAGGAACTGCCGCTCGAAGTCCAGCGTCCGCGAGGACGCGATGTGCGCGTCGTCGAGCCCGAGCGAGCGAACCGTGTCCCACTTGCCGGTGCTCGCGGTGCCGAACACCTCCAGCCCCCAGTGCCGCGCCAGTTGCACCGCGGCCATGCCGACGCCGCCGGCCGCGGCGTGCACCAGCACCGACTCGCCGGCCCGGGCCTGCCCGAGGTCGGACAGCGCGTAGTAGGCGGTCATGAACACGATCGGCGTGGCGGCGGCCTGCGCGAACGTCCAGCCCCGCGGCATCCGCACCACGTGCCGGCGGTCGGCCACCGCGACCGGCGCGATGGCTCCCGCGAACAGACCCATCACCTGGTCGCCCGGCGCCAGGTCGGTCACCTCGGAGCCGACGGCCGTGACGACGCCCGCGCCCTCACTGCCCAGCAGCGCCTCGCCCGGATACATGCCCAGCGCGATCAGGACGTCGCGGAAGTTCAGGGCGGCGGCCCGCATCGACACCCGCACCTCGCCGGCGCCCAGCGGCCGGTCGGCCTCCGGGTTGGGGACCGGGGCGAGGTTGTCGATCGTGCCCTTCTCGGTCACGTCCAGCCGCCACGACCCGCGCGGTGCGGCGGCGACCCGGGTCAGGCGCGGCGCCAGGATCTTGCCGTCGCGGATGGCCAGCTGCGGCTCCCCGGTGCCGACCGCCGCGGCGATCAACTCGTCGTCGCGCTCGTCGACGTCCACGAGGACGAAGCGGTCCGGGTGCTCCGACTGGGCGGCCCGCACGAGGCCCCACACCGGCGCCTGGGCGAGTCCGGCCAGGCGCTCGCCGCCGTGCGCAGCCACCGCGCCCCGGGTGACGACGACCAGCCGGGACTCCTCGTCCGCCGCCCGCAGCGCCGAGAGCACCTGGTGGACCGCCTGGTGCGGGTCCTCGCCGGTGTCGGCCTCGAGCACCACGAAGTCGTCCGCCGCGGATTCCGCCGCCGGCACGGGGATCCACTCGACGCCGAACAGGGACCGGCCGGTGTCGTCGAGCTGATCGCCGGTCAGGGTGCGCAGCACGAGGGCGTCGATCGATCCGACCGGCATCCCCGTGGCGTCCGCGAACGTCACCGAGACGGCGTCGTCGCCGGCGGGGGAGATCCGCACCCGCAGCGCGTCACTGCCGGTGGCGACCAGCCGCACCCCGTTCCACGAGAACGGAAGTCGCACCGTGCCGTCGTCGGCGAGACTGCCGAGGCCCATCGGGTGCAGGGCCGCGTCCAGCAGCGCCGGGTGGATGCCGAAGCCGGCCGTGTCGGTGCCCTCGGGGAGCCGCACCTCCGCGTAGACGTCCTCACCGAGACGCCAGGCCGCCTTGAGCGCCTGGAAGGTCGGTCCGTACCGGTAGCCGCGTTCGGTGAGCTGGTCGTAGTAGCCGACCAGCTCGACGGGAACGGCACCGGGCGGCGGCCACTCGGTCAGCTCCGCCGGAACGGCCGCGTCGGCGGCGGCGAGCCGACCGGTCGCATGCCGGGTCCAGGCCTCCTCGTCGTCGTCCGGTCGCGAGTGGACTGTCACCGTCCGGCGGCCGCTGTCGTCGGCGGCGCCGACGGCAACCTGCAAGGTCACACCGCCTCTGGCCGGCAGCACGAGCGGCGCTTCGAGCGTGAGCTCGTCGAGGTGACCGCAGCCGACGTGGTCGCCGGCGTGGCCGACCAGGTCGACGAAGGCGGTGCCGGGCAAGAGGATTCGGTCCGAGACGGCGTGCTCGGCCAGCCAGGGGTGCGACTTCGTGGACAACCGGCCGGTCAGCAGCAGGCCGTCCGCGTCGGCCAGGCGAGTGCTCGCCGACAGCAGCGGATGGTCCGTGGCGCTGAGGCCGGTGGCGGCGATGTCGGTGTGGCCGGACTGGTTCTCGAGCCAGTAGCGCTGGCGTTGGAATGGGTAGGTGGGCAGGGTGATGGTGGGTTGGTTGGGTGTGGTGGGGGTGGTGATGCGGATGGTGTTGAGGGTGTGGTGTTCGGGTTTGTTTTTGCGGAGTGTGGTGAGTCGGGTTGTGGTGGTGGGGAGGTGTGGGGTGAGGGTGGGGGTGGGTCCGATTTCGATGTAGGTGGTGACGCCGTTGGTGTGGAGTTGGGTGGTGGCGTCGTGGAATCGGACGGTGTTGCGGATGTGGTTGGTCCAGTAGTCGGGGGTGGTGGGGTCGCCTGGGCCTGAGGTGATGAGGGGGATGGTGGGTTGGTGGTAGGTGATGGTGTGGGCGACGGTGTGGAATTGGTTGAGGATGTCGTCCATGTGGGGGGAGTGGAAGGCGTGGCTGACGGTGAGGGTTTTGGTCTTGTGGCCTTGGGCGGCGAAGATGTCGGCGATGTGGTGTGCCTCTGCGGTGTCGCCGGCGATCACCAGTGAGTCGGCGCTGTTGATGGCGGCGATGGTGACGTTGTCGGTGAGGTGGGGGGTGATGTCGTGTTCGGTGGTGTTGATGGCGATCATGGCGCCGCCGGTGGGGGCGCTTTGCATCGCTGTGGCGCGGGCGTTGATGAGGGTGAGGGCGTCGTGGAGGGTGAGGATGCCGGCGATGTGGGCGGCGGTGATCTCTCCGATGGAGTGTCCGGCGACGTAGTCGGGGGTGAGTCCCCAGTGTTGGAGTTGTCGGTAGAGGGCGGTTTGTAGGGCGAAGAGGGCGGGTTGGGTGTGGATAGTCTGGTTGAGCCGGTCCGGGTCGCTGAACATGATGTGGCGTAGTTCGGGGGTGCTGGCGGCGTCGAGGGCTGCGGCGAAGATGGGGTGGGTTTTGTAGAGTTCGCTGCCGGCGCCGGCGCGTTGGCTGCCTTGTCCGGTGAACAGGTAGGCGGTCTTTCCCTGTGTGACAAGGGCTTCCGTGAGGAAGGGTGACGGTTGTCCGGCGGCGAGGGCCTGGAGTGTGGTTTTGTGGTTGCCGGTGATGATGGCGCGGTGGTCGAAGCGGGTGCGGGTGTTGAGGGCGTGGGCGATGGCGGCCGGGTCGGCTTCGACGGTCGAGAGTTGTTGGGCGTGGGCTTGGAGCGCTTCGGGGGTGCGGGCGCTCAGGATCCAGGGTTGGTCCGTCGGGCCTACTTCTACTGGTTCTGTTGCTGGTGGTTGTTCGATGATGATGTGGGCGTTGGTGCCGCTGATGCCGAACGAGGAGATGCCGGCGCGCCGGGGGCGGTTCTGCTCGGGCCAGGTCCTGTTGTCGGTGAGAAGCTCTATCGTTTCGGCCGTCCAGTCGACGTGGGGTGTCGGTTCGTCGATGTGCAGGGTTTTGGGCAGGACGCCGTTGTGGATGGCCATGACCATTTTGATGATGCCGGCGATGCCGGCGGCGGCCTGGGTGTGGCCGATGTTGGACTTGATCGAGCCGAGATAGAGCGGCGCGGTGGTGGGGCGGTTGTGGCCGTAGGTGGCGATCAGGGCCTGGGCCTCGATGGGGTCGCCGAGTGTGGTTCCCGTGCCGTGCGCTTCGACGGCGTCGATGTCTTGTGTGGACAGTCCGGCGTTGCTCAGGGCTTGGCGGATCACCCGTTGCTGCGATGGCCCGTTGGGTGCGGTGAGGCCGTTGGATGCGCCGTCCTGGTTGACCGCCGAGCCGCGGATGACCGCCAGGATCTGGTGCCCGTTGCGCTGGGCGTCCGAAAGACGTTCCAGCAGCACGAGTCCGGCGCCCTCGGCGAAGCCGGTGCCGTCGGCCCCGGCGGCGAAGGACTTGCAGCGGCCGTCCGGGGCGAGACCCCGCTGGCGGCTGAACTCCACGAACAGACCGGGCGTCGCCATGACGGTCACACCACCGGCGACGGCCAGTGAGCATTCCTTCTCACGCAGCGCCTGCACGGCAAGGTGCATGGCGACCAGCGAGGACGAGCAGGCCGTGTCGACGGTGACCGCGGGGCCCTCGAAGCCGAAGGTGTAGGAGACTCGACCCGATGCGACGCTGGTCGTGTTGCCGGTCAGCAGGTAGCCCTCGACCGACTCGGACGCGTCATGCAGGCGGGGCGCGTAGTCCTGCGAGATGACACCGACGAACACGCCGGTCTGGCTGCCCTTCAACCCGGTCGGATCGATGCCCGACCGCTCGAACAGCTCCCACGACGTCTCCAGCAGCACCCGCTGCTGCGGGTCGGTCGCCGTCGCCTCCCGCGGGCTGATGTCGAAGAACCCGGCGTCGAAGCCATCCGCGTCCGCGATGAAGCCGCCGGACGTGCAGTACGTGTGCCCCGACCGCTCCGGATCCGGGTCGAACAGCGCCTCGGCGTCCCAGCCCCGCCCGGCCGGGAAGCCGGTGATGGCGTCCCCACCGCCGGCGACCAGCTCCCACAGCTGCTCCGGCGACCCCACCCCGCCGGGATAGCGGCAGCTCATCGCCACGATCGCGATCGGCTCCTGCTGGTGCTCCTCAGCCTCGCGCAGCCGCTGCCGGGTCTGATGCAGGTCGGCGGTCACCCGCTTGAGGTAGTCCCGCAGCTTGTCCTCGGTCGCCATGCCCTGCCCCCTCAGGAAATGCCCAGCTCGTTGTCGATGAAGTCGAAGATCTCGTCATCGGTCGCGGCGGTCAGCTTCTCCGTGACCTCCGCGCCGTCCCGCGCCGGCTCGGCCGCGTCGCCCAGCCTCAACAGGAAGTTCTGCAACCGTGCGGCCAGCTCCTCGCGGTCGCCGTCCAGCCCGGCCGCCGCGGCCATCGCCGCCTCCAGCCGGTCCAGCTCGGCCAGCAGCGCCGACGCCGTCCCGGACGCGGCCGGCGCGACCTGGGCCCACAGGTGCTCGGCCAGCGCGGTCGGCGTGGGGTGGTCGAACACCGCCGTGGTGGCCAGCCGGAGCCCGGCCGCGGAGTTGAGCCGGTTGCGCAGCTCGACCGCGGTCAGCGAGTCGAACCCGATCTCCTTGAACGGCCGTTCCGCGGCGATCGAGTCCGGATCGCCGTGCCCGAGCACGGCGGCCACGGTGGACCGGACCAGGTCGAGCAGCACCGTCCGCTGCTCGTCCGCCGACAGGCCGGTCAGCCGCTGCGACCACGACGACGTGGCGACGACCGCGGTGCTCCGGGCCGCGACGCGGCGCGCCGACCGGCCGGCCAGCCCGCGCAGCACCGACGGCAGCGATTCCGGGTCTCGGCCCCGCAGCGCCGACGTGTCCAGCAACGCCGGCACCACCACCGCCTGACTCGTGTCGAACGCGGCGTCGAACAGGGCGAGGCCCTGCTCCGCGGACAGGGCCCCGGCGCCGGACTTGGCCAACCGGGCCAGTGCGGTCCGGTCCAGGTGCTCGGTCATGGCGCTGGGCTGCTCCCACAGGCCCCAGGCCAGGGACAGCGCCGGGAGGCCGTGCGAGTGACGGTGCTGGGCCAGCGCGTCGAGGTAGGCGTTCGCGGCGGCGTAGTTGCCCTGGCCGGGATTGCCCATCGTGCCGGCCAGGGAGGAGAACAGCACGAACGCGGACAGGTCCATCTCGCGGGTCAGCTCGTGCAGGTGTCGGGCCGCCTCGACCTTGGGCCGCAGCACGGTCTCCAGGCGTCCCTCGTCCAGCGCCGGGATCACGCCGTCGTCGAGCACGCCGGCGGCGTGCACCACCGCGGTCAGCGGGTGCGCGGCCGGGATCGAGGCCAAGAGTTCGGCCAGCGCGTCCCGGTCGGCAGCGTCGCACGCGGCCACAGTCACGGTCGCGCCCAGTTCGGTCAGTTCGTCGACCAACTCCGGCGCACGGCCCGACCTGCTGGTGAGCAGCAGGTGGCGGATGCCGTGCGCGGTCACCAGATGCCGGGCGAGCAGGCGGCCGAGCGCACCCGTGCCGCCGGTGACCAGAACCGTGCCATTGGGGTCCATTGTGGACGGCACCGTGAGCACGATCTTGCCGGTGTGCCGGGCCTGGCTGAAGTACCGGAAGGCCTCCGGCGCGCGGTGGATGTCCCACGCCGTGACCGGCAGCGCGTGCAGCGCGCCGCTGTCGAACAGCGCGACCAACTCGGACAGCATCTCCTGGATCCGGTCCGGTCCCGCGTCGAGCACGTCGTACACCCGGTACGTCACGCCCGGGTACTGGCCCGCCACCTCGCCGGCGTCCCGGATGTCGGTCTTGCCCATCTCCAGGAAGCGGCCGCCGGGGGCGAGCAGCCGGAGTGAGGCGTCGACGTACTCGCGGGCGAGCGAGTTGAGCACCACGTCGACGCCCCGGCCGTCGGTCGCCGTCCGGAACCGCTCCTCGAAGTCCAGGTCGCGGGAGGAGGCCAGGTGATCGCCGGCCACGCCGAGGGAACGCAACGTGGGCCACTTGCCCCGGCTGGCGGTGCCGTAGACCTCGACGCCCCAGTGCCGGGCCAGTTGCAGCGCCGCCATGCCGACCCCGCCGGTGGCGGCGTGCAGCAGCATCGACTCGCCCGGCTTGACCGCGGCCAGGTCGACCAGGCCGTAGTAGGCGGTCAGGAACACGACCGGGATGCCGGCGGCCTCGGCGAAGGACATGCCCGCCGGCATCCGCGCCAGCAACCGGTGGTCGGCGACGGTGATCGGCCCCATGCCGCCGGACATCAGGCCCAGCACGCGGTCGCCGGGGGCGAACCCGGTGACGTCCGGCGCGACCTCGACGACCACACCCGACCCCTCGCCGGCCGCCGGGCGCTCGTCGTCGGGCACCATACCCAACGCCAGCAGGATGTCCCGGAAGTTCAGCCCGGCCGCCCGCACCGCGACGCGGACGTGACCGGCCGGCAGTGGCTCGGTAATTCCCGCGTACGGGTCGAGCGACAGGCCGTCCAGGCCGCCCTCGCCGGTCAACGTGAGCCGCCACGAGGGAGAATCGGCGGGTTCGGCCAGCACCCCCTCGCCGGTGGTCCTGGCCAGCCGGGCAACGTGCGCCGCGCCCCAGCGCAGCGCCAGCTGCGGCTCGCCGGTGGCCAGCGCCGCGGCGACGGCCGCCGTCGAGTCCTCGTGGTCGTCGAGGTCGAGGAGGACGAACCGGCCGGGCTGCTCGGACTGAGCCGAACGGATCAGTCCCCACACGGCGGCGCCCGGCAGGTTCCGCACGTCCTCGCCGCCGTGTGTGGCGACCGCGCCGCGCGTGACCACCACGAGGGTGGCGGTCTCGAAGCGAGCGTCGGCCAGCCACTGCTGCGCCAGCGTCAACGCGTCGTGGGCGGTGGTCGTCGGCACGAGCACGTAGTCCGGGACATCGTCCACATCGGACAGAGTGTCGAACCATTGCAGCGAGGTGACTTTCGCTGACATAGGCACGGTCGGCCAGTCCAGTCGGAACAGTGACCCGGGCGAGGCCGGACGCAGCTGGTCCAGCGCGATCGGCCGCACCGTCAGCGATTCCACCCGCAGCACGGGAACGCCGTCCGGGTCGTCCATCCGCAGGGCCGCGGTGTCGTCGGCGGTCTTGGCCACGTGCACGCGAAGATCCCGCGCCCGGGTGGCGTGCAGCCGCACCCCGGTCCAGGCGAACGGAAGCTGGATCCGGTCGTCCTCGACCGCCGCCCCGAGCGCGAGGGTGTGCAGGGTGGCGTCGAGCAGTGCGGGGTGGATGCCGAAGCCGGCCTCGTCCACGTCGTCCGGGAGGCGCACCTCGGCGTAGATGTCGTCGTCTCGGCGCCAGGCCCGCCGCAGTCCCCGGAAGGCCGGGCCGTAGCCGAACCCGATCGCGTCGAGGTCGTCGTAGGCACTGTCGACCGGAATCTCCTGGGCGCCGCTCGGCGGCCACTCCGGCAGGCGTTCGGCATCGTCCACTTCGGACTGCTTGGTCAGCACGCCACTGGCATGGCGTTGCCAGGGCTGGGCGTCGTCCGAACGCGAGTGGACGGTCACCTCACCGCCCCGCACGACCACCTGCAACTGCGCGGTCGCCTGCTCCGGCAGCACCAGCGGGGTCTCGATGGTCAGCTCGGCCAGGACATCGAGCCCGAGGTGGCCGCCGGCGTGCAGAGCCAGCTCCACGAAACCCGCGCCCGGCAACAGGATCGATCCGCCCACGGCGTGATCGGCCAGCCAGGGATGCGTGGCGACCGAGATCCGGCCGGTGAACACCGCGCCCTCTCCGTCGGCCAACTCGACCCCGGCGCCGACCAGCGGGTGCTCGGTCGCGGTCAAGCCGACCGACGCCAGGTCACCGCTGACCGCCGGCACATCCAGCCAGTAGCGCTGGCGCTGGAACGCGTACGTGGGCAGCTCGACCTGCCGCGCCTGTCCGAACACCCGCGACCAGTCGACCGCGGCGCCGTTGACGTGCGCGGTGGCGACGGAGGTCAGCATCCGCTGCCAGCCGCCTTCGTCCCGCCGCAGGGAGCCGACCGTGACCGCGTTGCTTCCCAACGCCTCCAAGGTTTCCTGGACGCCGACGGTCAGCACGGGATGGGCGCTGCATTCGACGAACAGGGTGGAACCCTGCTCGGCCAGACCACGGACCACCTCGTCGAACCGCACGGTCTGGCGCAGGTTGTCGTACCAGTACCGGGCGTCGAGGACGGTCGTGTCGGCCAGCAGCTCCCCGGTGACGGTGGAGTGGAACGGGATCTCCGCGTCGCGTGGTTCGATGTCGGCGAGGAGGGTGAGGAGTTCGTCGCGGATGGTTTCGACGTGGTGGGAGTGGGAGGCGTAGTCGACGGGGATGCGTCGGGCGCGGATGCCTTGTGTTTCGTAGTGGGTGATGAGGGTGTCGAGGGTGGTGGGGTCGCCGGAGATGATGGTGGTGTTGGGTCCGTTGATGGCGGCGATGCTGATGTTGTTGTTGTGGGTGTGGTGGGTGAGGTGGGTGGCGGGTAGGGCGATGGAGGCCATGGCGCCTTGGCCGGTGAGTGTGCGGAGTGCTTTGCTGCGGAGGGCGATGATTTTGGCGGAGTCGTGGAGGGTGAGTGCGCCGGCGATGTGGGCGGCGGCGATTTCGCCTTGGGAGTGGCCGATGACGGCGGTGGGTTGGATGCCGTGGTGGCGCCAGAGTTGGGCGAGGGAGATCATGGTTGCCCAGAGGGCGGGTTGGACGATGTCGACGCGGTCGAAGTTGCCGTGGTGGAGTATGTGGGTTAGTGACCAGTCGACGTGCGGCCGCAGGGCCTCCTCACAGGCCGTGATGTGATCGCGGAAGACCGTCGAGGTCTCCAACAGCTCCAACGCCATGCCCGGCCACTGCGAGCCCTGGCCGGGGAACAGGAACACCGCGGTGGCCGGACCGCCGGCCGATCCGGTGACGACGGACGCGCTCGCCCGGTCCTCGGCCAGGGCTCCCAGACCGGCCCGCACTTCCTCGGCGTCACCGATGATCACCGCGCGGTGCTCGAACCTGGTTCGGCTCGCGAGCGTGTGGGCGATGTCGGCGGGGTTGTGCCGGCCGACGACGTCGGCCAGTTGCCGCGCCTGAGCGCGGAGCGCCTCCGGCGTTCGGCCCGAGAGCACCCAGGCCAGCGGCCACTCGTGCGTGGGCGTCTGCTCGATCGGCTCGGCCGGCGCCTGCTCGATGACGACGTGGGCGTTGGTGCCGCTGATGCCGAAGGAGGAGACGGCGGCCCGGCGGGGCCGGTTGGTCTCGGGCCAGCCGGTGTTCTCGGTCAGGAGTTCGACGGCGCCGGCCGTCCAGTCGATGTGGGGTGACGGTTCGTCGGCGTGCAGGGTTTTGGGCAGGATGCCGTGTCGCATGGCCATGACCATCTTGATCACGCCGCCGACGCCGGCGGCGGCCTGGGTGTGGCCGATGTTGGACTTCAACGAGCCCAGCCGCAGCGGTTCGGTGCGGTCCTGGCCGTAGGTGGCGATGAGGGCTTGGGCCTCGATGGGGTCGCCGAGCACTGTTCCCGTGCCGTGGGCTTCGACGGCGTCGACGTCCTGTGTGGACAGTCCGGCGTTGGCGAGGGCTTGGCGGATCACTCGCTGCTGGGACGGTCCGCTGGGTGCGGTGAGGCCGTTGGATGCGCCGTCCTGGTTGAGCGCCGACCCGCGGATGACCGCCAGGATCTGGTGGCCGTTGCGCTGGGCGTCCGAGAGCCGCTCCAAGGCGACGATGCCCACACCCTCGCCCCACCCTGTTCCGTTGGCCTGGGCGGAGAACGCCTTGCAGCGACCGTCGGGCGCGAGCCCGCGCTGCCGGCTGAACTCGATGAACAGTCCGGGGGTGGCCATCACCGTGACCCCGCCGGCCAGCGCGAGCGTGCACTCGCCGCGCCGCAGCGCCTGGGCGGCCAGGTGGATGGCGACCAGCGAGGAGGAACAGGCCGTGTCGACGGTGATCGCCGGCCCCTCCAGGCCCAGCGTGTAGGCGACGCGCCCGGAAGCCACGCTGCCGGCACTGCCGTTGCCGATGTAGCCGTCGAAGTTCTCCGGCCGGTGGTGCAGCCGCGACCCGTAGTCGTTGTACATGATGCCGGCGAAGACGCCGGTGGGGCTGCCCTTCAGTGAGGTGGGGTCGATGCCGGCGGTCTCCAGGGCTTCCCAGGTGGTTTCGAGCAGGAGGCGTTGTTGGGGGTCGGTGGCGAGTGCCTCGCGGGGGCTGAGGCCGAAGAACTCGGGGTCGAAGTGGTCGGCGTGGTGGAGGAATCCGCCCTGGGTGGTGTAGGTGGTGCCGATGTGGTCCGGGTCCGGGTGGTAGATCGAATCGGTGTGCCAGCCCCGGTTGGTGGGGAAATCGCTGATCGCGTCGGTGCCGCTGGTGACGAGATCCCACAGCTGCTCCGGTGTCGTGACGCCACCGGGGTAGCGGCAGCTCATGCCGATGATCGCGATCGGTTCCTCGCTGGCCGTGCGCACCGCCGCCGCGCCGGCCGTGCGGATGCCCAGCAACTGGGCCAGCAGGTGGTCGGCGAGCGCCGCCGGAGTGGGGTGGTCGAACACCAGCGTCGCCGGCAGCTGGGTTCCCGTTGCCGCGCTGAGACTGTTGCGGAGCTCGACGGCCGTCAGCGAGTCGAACCCGAGATCCTTGAACGAGACATCGACCCCGATGCTGTTCGGCGACGGATGCGCCAGCACGGACGCGACCTGCCGCAACACCAGATCCAGCACCGACCGCCGCCTGTCCTTTTCGGACAGATCGGCCAGGCCGCGCACCACGTCCGAGCCGGTCGCCCGGACCGGAGTACGCACCAGTCCCCGCAGCACGGCCGGCAGCACACCCGCCCGTGCCTTCCGGCCCAGCACCGGCTGGTCGAACAGCGCCGGGACCAGGGTCGGCAGGCCTAACGACAGGGCGGTGTCGAATTGGGTGAGGGCTTGGGGTGTGGGGATGGGGGCGATGCCGGTGGTGGTGTGGTTGTGATTGGTGGTCATGGTGCTGCTGTGGGCCCAGAGTCCCCAGGCGAGGGAGGTCGCGGGGAGGCGGTGGGTGTGGCGGTGGTGGGCGAGTGCGTCGAGGTAGGTGTTGGCGGCTGCGTAGTTGGCCTGTCCGGGGTTGCCGATGGTGCCGGCGATGCTGGAGTAGAGGACGAAGGCTTTGAGGGGGAGGTGTTGAGTGAGTTCGTGCAGGAGCCAGGCGCCGTCGACTTTGGGGCGTAGCGCGGTGTCGAGTCGTTCGGGGGTTTGGCTGGTGATGATGCCGTCGTCGAGGGTGCCGGCGGTGTGGATGACGGCGGTGGGCGGGTGTTGCTCGATGACGGCGGCCACGGCCTCGCGGTCGCTGATGTCGGCGGAGATGGTGGTGATGTTGGGGTTCGAGCCTGTTGTGGGGGTGCGGCTGAGTAGGACGAGTTTGGCCGTGGGGTGCTGGTTGGTGAGGTGGGTGGTGAGGAGTCGGGCGAGGGTGCCGTTGGCTCCGGTGATGAGGATGGTGTGGCCCAAGTCGATGGGTTGAGCCTCGGCGGTCGGTTGTTTGGTGAGTCGGGGGATGTGCAGTTTGCCGCCGCGGATGGCCAGTTGTGGTTCGTTGTCGGGGAGGTTGGCCGGGATTTCGCCGTCGGTGTCGACGAGGACGAAGCGGCCGGGGTGTTCTTGTTGAGCGGTGCGAACCAGTCCCCAGACGGTTGCGGCGGGGAGGTCGTGGACGTCCTCGTCGTCGGTGGTGGCGATGGCGCGGCGTGTGGCGATGACGAGGCGGTCTTCGGTGTTGTCGGCCAGCCAGGTCTGTACGGCGTGGAGCGCTGCGGTGGCTGCGGCGTGAGGAGTGTCGCGCCCGGTGATGTGGACGACTTCGGACACCGGGGAGCTTGCCGTGCTGGCGGCGGGAATCCAGGTCAGCCGGTACAGCGGTGCCTGCGGCTTCGTGAACGGACGCGTCGTCAGGGCGTCGACGGCGGCGACCAGGTTGCCGGCTTCGTCGGTGACGGTCAGGGAGGTGCCCTGCGCTGAGGGCGAGAGCTTCGCGCGCAGGCGAGCCGCTGGGGTCGCGTGCAGCGTGACACCCGCCCAGCTGAACGGCAGCTCGACGTCACCGCGGGCGTCGATCAGCAGGGCGTGCAGCGCGGCGTCGAGCACGGCGGCCGTCTCCGCGGCTTCGACCTCCGCGTAGACGTCATCACCCAGTCGCCAGGCGGCGCGGAGACCCTGGAAGGCCGGACCGTAGCCATATCCGGCGCCGGCCAACGCGTCGTAGAGGCCGTCGACGTCGAGTTCTGCCGCCCCCGTCGGTGGCCACGTCGTGAGGCCCGCGTGCGGGACCGACGGCTGGTCGCTCGTGAGCGAGCCGGTGGCGTGGCGGGTCCACTCGTCGTCCTCGGTGGCGCGGGAGTAGAGGCTGATCGGTCGCAGGCCGGTGCCGTCGGGGCCGCTCACCGCGATCTGGAGGCGCACGACTCCCTGCTCCGGCAGCACCAGCGGCGCCTCCAGCGTGAGCTCCGCGAGACGTCCGCAGCCGATGTGGCTGCCGGCGTGCACGGCGAGTTCGACGAAGGCCGTTCCGGGCAGGATGGTGGCGTCGTTGATCTGGTGGTCGGCCAGCCAGGGGTGCTTGTCGAGGGAGAGCTGGCCGGTCAGCACGAGACCGTCGTCCGCGGCGAGTTCGAGCGCCGCGTCGAGCAGGGGATGGTTCGGATTCGCGAGTCCGAGCCCGGCGGGATCCACGCGTTCCGGTGCGTCGAGCCAGTAGCGCTGGCGTTGGAATGGGTAGGTGGGCAGGGTGATGGTGGGTTGGTTGGGTGTGGTGGGGGTGGTGATGCGGATGGTGTTGAGGGTGTGGTGTTCGGGTTTGTTTTTGCGGAGTGTGGTGAGTCGGGTTGTGGTGGTGGGGAGGTGTGGGGTGAGGGTGGGGGTGGGTCCGATTTCGATGTAGGTGGTGACGCCGTTGGTGTGGAGTTGGGTGGTGGCGTCGTGGAATCGGACGGTGTTGCGGATGTGGTTGGTCCAGTAGTCGGGGGTGGTGGGGTCGCCTGGGCCTGAGGTGATGAGGGGGATGGTGGGTTGGTGGTAGGTGATGGTGTGGGCGACGGTGTGGAATTGGTTGAGGATGTCGTCCATGTGGGGGGAGTGGAAGGCGTGGCTGACGGTGAGGGTTTTGGTCTTGTGGCCTTGGGCGGCGAAGATGTCGGCGATGTGGTGTGCCTCTGCGGTGTCGCCGGCGATCACCAGTGAGTCGGCGCTGTTGATGGCGGCGATGGTGACGTTGTCGGTGAGGTGGGGGGTGATGTCGTGTTCGGTGGTGTTGATGGCGATCATGGCGCCGCCGGTGGGGGCGCTTTGCATCGCTGTGGCGCGGGCGTTGATGAGGGTGAGGGCGTCGTGGAGGGTGAGGATGCCGGCGATGTGGGCGGCGGTGATCTCTCCGATGGAGTGTCCGGCGACGTAGTCGGGGGTGAGTCCCCAGTGTTGGAGTTGTCGGTAGAGGGCGGTTTGTAGGGCGAAGAGGGCGGGTTGGGTGTGGATAGTCTGGTTGAGCCGGTCCGGGTCGCTGAACATGATGTGGCGTAGTTCGGGGGTGCTGGCGGCGTCGAGGGCTGCGGCGAAGATGGGGTGGGTTTTGTAGAGTTCGCTGCCGGCGCCGGCGCGTTGGCTGCCTTGTCCGGTGAACAGGTAGGCGGTCTTTCCCTGTGTGACAAGGGCTTTCGTGAGGAAGGGGGACGGTTGTCCGGTGGCCAGGGCCTGGAGCGCGGTGGCGTGGTCGCCGGTGATGATTGCGCGATGCGGGAACCGGGTGCGGGTGTTCAACGTCCGAGCGATGGCCTGCGGCTCGGCTTCGACGGTCGAGAGTTGTTGGGCTTGGGCTTGGAGCGCTTCGGGGGTGCGGGCGCTCAGGATCCAGGGTTCGTCCGCTGCGCCCACTTCCACTGGTTCCGTTGGGGGCGCCTGCTCGATGATGATGTGGGCGTTGGTGCCGCTGATGCCGAACGAGGAGATGCCGGCGCGCCGGGGGCGGTTCTGCTCGGGCCAATCGGTGTTCTCGGTGAGGAGCTCTACCGTTGAGGCCGTCCAGTCGACGTGGGGTGTCGGCTCGTCGGCGTGCAGGGTTTTGGGCAGGACGCCGTTGTGGATGGCCATGACCATTTTGATGATGCCGGCGACGCCGGCGGCGGCCTGGGTGTGGCCGATGTTGGACTTGATCGAGCCCAGCCGCAGCGGTTCGGCCCGGTCCTGGCCGTAGGTGGCGATGAGGGCTTGGGCCTCGATGGGGTCGCCGAGGCGGGTGCCGGTGCCGTGGGCTTCGACGGCGTCTATGTCCTGTGTGGACAGTCCGGCGTTGGCCAGGGCTTGGCGGATCACCCGCTGCTGCGACGGTCCGTTCGGGGCAGTCAGCTGGCTGCTCGTCCCGTCCTGGTTGACCGCAGAGCCGCGGATCACCGCGAGAATGCGCCGGCCGTTGCGCTGGGCGTCCGACAGCCGCTCCAGCAGCACCAGACCAGCGCCCTCGCTCCAGCCGGTTCCGTTGGCGTGCGCCGAGAACGCTCGGCAGCGGCCGTCCGGCGACAATCCGCGCTGGCGGCTGAACTCGATGAACGTGCCGGGAGTGGCCATCACCGTCACGCCACCGGCGACGGCCAGTGAGCATTCCCGCTTACGCAGCGCCTGCACGGCCAGATGCGTCGCCACGAGCGAGGACGAGCACGCCGTGTCGATGGTGACCGCGGGGCCCTCGAAACCGAAGGTGTAGGACACGCGGCCCGAGGCGATGCTGCCGGCGCTGCCGGTGGCGAGGTAACCCTCGAAGCTTTCCGGCATCGGGTTCAGGCGGGACGCGTAGTCGTTGTACATGATGCCGGCGAAGACGCCGGTGGGGCTGCCCTTCAGTGAGGTGGGGTCGATGCCGGCGGTCTCCAGGGCTTCCCAGGTGGTTTCGAGCAGGAGGCGTTGTTGGGGGTCGGTGGCGAGTGCCTCGCGGGGGCTGAGGCCGAAGAACTCGGGATCGAAGTGGTCGGCCTCGTAGAGGAATCCACCCTGCCTGGTGTACGTGGTGCCCGCGCGATCGGGGTCGGGGTCGTAGATGGCGTCGGTGTGCCAGCCCCGGTTCGTCGGGAACTCCCCGATCGCGTCGACGCCGCTGGTGACGAGATCCCACAGCTGCTCCGGTGTCGTGACGCCACCGGGGTAGCGGCAGCTCATGCCGATGACCGCGACCGGCTCCTGGTCCCGTTCCTCGAGGTCGCGCACCCGCTGCCGGGCCAGTCGCAGATCGGTCGTCGCCCGCTTGAGATAGTCGCGGAGCTTGTCCTCGTTCGTCATACGACCGTCATCCCCCTTGGGGCAGCTGGGATCCGTCCGGATCCATACCGAGTTCCGAGTCCAGGGCGAGGAACAGTTCCTCGTCGGTGGCCGACTCCAGGTCGTCGTCGGCCCCTCTGGTGTCCGTGTCGTGCCACTGCCGCAGCAGCGCCCGCAGCCGGTTGCCGACCTTGCCGCGAACCGCCCGGTCGGCGGTCACCCGCGCCAGCGCCCGCTCCAGGCGGTCCAGCTCCGCGAGCACCGGATCGTCGTCCGGCCTCCCGGCCGTGCCCAGCTCGGCCACCAGGTGATCGGACAACGCGGTCGCGGTCGGATAGTCGAACACCAGCGTGCTCGACAGCTGAAGGCCTGTCGCCGCGATCAGCCGGTTGCGCAGTTCGATCGCCGTCAACGAGTCGAAGCCCATGTCGAGCAGGCCCTGGTCGGGCTCGATCCGCTCCGGCGCCGCATGCCCCAGCACCGTTGCGATCTGGCCGCGCACGAAGTCCGGCACGACCCGGACCAGTTCCTCCGCCGGCAACCCGGTCAGCTGCTTCGTCGGCCGTCGAGACGCGGAATCCGTTGGCACGCGGACCAGATCACGCAGAACCGAGGGTAGCCTGCCGTCGATCGCCTTGGTTCGCAACACCTTTGTGTCCAGTCGGGCCGGGACCAGGGTCGGCAGGCCCGACGACAGCGCGGCGTCGAACTGGGTGAGGGCATCGGCTGTGGGGATGGGAGCGACGCCGGTGGTCTCGTAGTTGTGACCGGCGGTCATGGTGCTGGACTGCTCCCACAGGCCCCAGGCCAAGGACAGGGCGGTGAGGCCGTGCGAATGACGGTGGTGGGCGAGTGCGTCGAGGTAGGTGTTGGCGGCCGCGTAGTTCGCCTGTCCGGGGTTGCCGATGGTGCCGGCGATGCTGGAGTAGAGGACGAAGGCTTTGAGGGGCAGGTGTTTCGTGAGTTCGTGGAGGTGCTGGGCGCCGTTGACCTTGGCTCGGAAGACGGTGGTGATGTTGTCTGGGGTCAGGTTGGTGATGATGCCGTCGTCGAGGGCGCCGGCGGTGTGGATGACGGCGGTGGGCGGGTGTTGCTCGATGACGGCGGCCACGGCCTCGCGGTCGCTGATGTCGGCGGAGATGGTGGTGATGTTGGGGTTCGAGCTTGTTGTGGGGGTGCGGCTGAGTAGGACGAGTTTGGCCGTGGGGTGCTGGTTGGTGAGGTGGGTGGTGAGGAGTCGGGCGAGGGTGCCGTTGGCTCCGGTGATGAGAATGGTGTGGCCGAGGTCGATCGGTTGAGCTTGTGCTGCGGTGTGTTTGGTGAGGCGGGGGGTGTGGATCGTGCCGTTGCGGATGGCCAGTTGTGGTTCGTTGTCGGGGAGGTTGGCCGGGATTTCGCCGTCGGTGTCGACGAGGACGAAGCGGCCGGGGTGTTCTTGTTGAGCGGTGCGAACCAGTCCCCAGACGCTTGCGGCGGGGAGGTCGTGGACGTCCTCGTCGTCGGTGGTGGCGATGGCGCGGCGGGTGGCGACGACCAGCTGTTGGTTGGTGTTGTCGGCGAGCCAGGTTTGGATGGTGTGTAGGGCGGTGGTTGCGGCGGCGTGGGGGGTGTCGTGGCCGGTGAGGTGGACCACCTGGGAGACCGGGGAGGTCGACGTTGCGGTGACCGGAGTCCAGGTCAGCCGGTAGAGGGGTTCCTCGCTTCGCGGGAGCGGGCGAACGGCGAGGGAAGTCACGTCCAGTACGGGATTGCCGGACGGGTCGACGGCAGTGATCCGACCGGCCGGGGTGATCTTCACGAGCAGGGTGGTGGCGGTGGTGGCGGCCAGGCGGACCCCGGACCACGAGTAGGGCAGCAGGATCTCGTCGTCCGTGGCGAGCAGCATGGGGTGAAGGGCGGCGTCGAGCAGGGCGGGATGCACGCGGAAGCCGGCCCGCTCGACGTCGTCGGACAGCCGGACCTCGCCGTAGAGGTCGTCGCCGAGCCGCCAGGCCGCGGTGAGTCCCCGGAAGGTGTCACCGTAGTCGTAGCCACGATCAGCGAGCCGGTCGTAGAAGGCCGCCACGTCAACCGGAGTGGCGTCGCTCGGGAGGAGTTCGCCTGTCCCCAGTGGTTCGAAGCCCTCGGTGAGGACGCCGGTGGCATGACGGACCCAGTCTCCGTCGGTACGCGAATGGAAACTGATCCTGCGGTTGCCCTCGTCCGCGGCGCCGACCGTGATCCGAAGCTGGGCCACGTTGTGGTCGGGCACGACCAGGGGTGCCTCAAGGGTGAGTTCGGCGAGAAGGTCGGCGTCCACCTGGCCGCCCGCGTGCACGGCGAGTTCGACGAAGGCTGTGCCGGGGAGAATGGCCGTTCCGCGGACTTGGTGGTCGGCCAGCCAGGGATGCGTGGCCAGGGACAGCTGTCCGGTCAGCACCAGGCCGCCGTCATCGGGAAGCTCCAACGCCGCCGAGAGGAGTGGGTGGCCGGTGGTGTCCAGGGGATCGACGTGCTGGGGTGCGTCGAGCCAGTAGCGCTGGCGTTGGAATGGGTAGGTGGGCAGGGTGATGGTGGGTTGGTTGGGTGTGGTGGGGGTGGTGATGCGGATGGCGTTGAGGGTGTGGTGTTCGGACTTGGTCTTCTGCAGCGTGGGCAGGCTGGTGGCGGTGGGTTCGAGGTGCGGGGTGAGCACGGCCGTGGGGCCGATTTCGATGTAGGTGGTGACGCCGTTGGTGTGGAGTTGGGTGGTGGCGTCGTGGAATCGGACGGTGTTGCGGATGTGGTTGGTCCAGTAGTCGGGGGTGGTGGGGTCGCCTGGGCCTGAGGTGATGAGGGGGATGGTGGGTTGGTGGTAGGTGATGGTGTGGGCGACGGTGTGGAATTGGTTGAGGATGTCGTCCATGTGGGGGGAGTGGAAGGCGTGGCTGACGGTGAGGGTTTTGGTCTTGTGGCCTTGGGCGGCGAGGATGTCGGCGATGTGGTGTGTCTCGTCGTGGTCGCCGGCGATGACGAGGGAGTGGGGGCTGTTGATGGCGGCGATGGTGACGTTGTTGGTGAGGTGGGGGGTGATGTCGTGTTCGGTGGTGTTGATGGCGATCATGGCGCCGCCGGTGGGGGCGCTTTGCATCGCTGTGGCGCGGGCGTTGATGAGGGTGAGGGCGTCGTGGAGGGTGAGGATGCCGGCGATGTGGGCGGCGGTGAGTTCGCCGATGGAGTGGCCGGCGACGTAGTCGGGGGTGAGTCCCCAGTGTTGGAGTTGTCGGTAGAGGGCGGTTTGTAGGGCGAAGAGGGCGGGTTGGGTGTGCAGGGTTTGGTTCAGTCGGTCTGGGTCGCTGAACATGATGTGGCGTAGTTCGGGGGTGCTGGCGGCGTCGAGGGCGGCGGCGAAGATGGGGTGGGTTTTGTAGAGTTCGCTTCCTGCGCCGGCGCGTTGGCTGCCTTGTCCGGTGAACAGGTAGGCGGTTTTGCCGGGGACGATGTGGGCCTGGGTGAGGAAGGGGGACGGTTGTCCGGTGGCGAGGGCGTGGAGTGTGGCTTTGTGGTCGCTGGTGATGATGGCGCGGTGGTCGAAGCGGGTGCGGGTGTTGAGGGCGTGGGCGATGGCGGCCGGGTTGGCGTTGATGGTGGTTAGTTGTTGGGCGTGGGCTTGGAGCGCGTCGGGGGTGCGGGCGGTGAGGATCCAGGGTTGGTCCGCTGGGCCTACTTCTACTGGTTCTGTTGCTGGTGGTTGTTCGATGATGATGTGGGCGTTGGTGCCGCTGATGCCGAACGACGAGATGCCGGCCCGACGGGGATGGTCATTGACCAGCCACGTCGTGTTCTCAGCGAGAAGCTCGACGGAGCCGGCGGTCCAGTCCACGTGCGGAGTGGGTTCCGCCGCGTGCAGGGTCTTCGGCAGGACGCCGTGGCGCATGGCCATGACCATCTTGATGATCCCGGCGACACCGGCAGCGGCCTGGGTGTGGCCGATGTTGGACTTGATCGAGCCCAGCCGCAGCGGTTCGGCCCGATCCTGGCCGTAGGTGGCGATCAGGGCGTGGGCCTCGATGGGGTCGCCGAGTGTGGTTCCCGTGCCGTGGGCTTCGACGGCGTCGATGTCTTGTGTGGACAGTCCGGCGTTGCTCAGGGCTTGGCGGATCACCCGTTGCTGCGATGGCCCGTTGGGTGCGGTGAGGCCGTTGGATGCGCCGTCCTGGTTGACCGCCGAGCCGCGGATGACCGCCAGGATCTGGTGCCCGTTGCGCTGGGCGTCCGACAACCGCTCCAACAGCACCAGACCCGCGCCCTCCGACCACGCCGCGCCATTGGCGTCCGCGGAGAACGACCGGCAGCGACCGTCCGGCGACAACCCGCGCTGGCGGCTGAACTCGATGAACATCGTCGGCGTCGCCATCACGGTCACGCCGCCGGCAAGGGCAAGATCGCACTCACCCTGTCGCAGCGCCTGCACGGCCAGATGCGTTGCCACGAGCGAGGACGAACAGGCCGTGTCGACGGTGACCGCGGGGCCCTCGAAGCCGAACGTGTAGGACACGCGGCCGGAAGCCACGCTGGCGGTGTTGCCGATGGCGAGGTGCCCCTCGAAGCCGTCCGGCGCGCGGTGCAACCGGGAGCCGTAGTCGCCGTACATCACGCCGGCGAACACCCCGGTCGGGCTGCCTTGCAACGACGTCGGGTCGATACCGGCGGATTCCATCGCCTCCCAGGCGGTTTCGAGCAGGAGCCGCTGCTGCGGATCGGTCGCCATGGCCTCGCGCGGGCTGAGGCCGAAGAACTCGGCGTCGAAGTGGTCGGCCTCGTAGAGGAAACCGCCGTGCCTGGTGTACGTGGTGCCGCCGTGGTCGGGGTCGGGGTGGTAGATGGCGTCGGTGTGCCAGCCGCGGTTGGCGGGGAATTCTCCGATGGCGTCGACGCCGCCGACGACCAACTGCCACAACTGGTCCGGCGTGCTGACGCCGCCTGGGTAGCGGCAGCTCATACCCACGATCGCGATCGGCTCGTCCGCGCCGGCCCGCACCGCCGCCGGCCCGGTTGTCGCCGCCCGGACGTCCAGGATCCGTGTGCGGAGGTGCTCGGCGAGCACCGCCGGATTCGGGTAGTCGAAGACCAGGCTCGCCGGCAAGGTCGTGCCGGTCGCGGCGGCCAGCCGGTTACGCAGCTCCAACGCCGTCAGCGAGTCGAAGCCGAGTTCCTTGAACGTGCGCTCGGTGTTGACCGACTCCGGCCGCTCGTGCCCGAGCACCGCAGCGGCCGTGCGGTGAATCAGCTCGAGCAGCGTCTGGAGCTGCCGCTCGGTCGGCAGGCCCCGGAGCGTGGTCGCCAGTTCGGAATCGGTGCCGGCCGCCGCGGTCCGCCGCGACGGCGTGCGAACCAGCTTGCGGAGCACGGCGGGAAGCTGCCCCTGCCGGGCCAGCGCCCGGACGGCGGCGATGTCGATGCGCGCCGGAACGACCAGCGGGCGGTCCGTCCGCAGGGCCGCGTCGAACAGGGCCAGTCCCTGCTCGGTGGCCATCCGGGCCAGGCCGGTGCGGCCCATCCGGGCGATGTCGTTGTGGCCGAGGTGACCGGTCATGCCGGTGCCCTCGGCCCACAGCCCCCAGGCCAGCGAGACCGCGGGCAGGCCCCGGTCCCGGCGGTGCTGGGCCAGGGCGTCGAGGTAGGTGTTGGCGGCAGCGTAGTTGGCCTGGCCGGCGGTGCCGAGGATGCCCGCGATCGACGAGAACAGCACGAACTGACGCAGCGGCAGGTGCTCGGTGAGCTCGTGCAGGTTGCGGGCGGCGGCGATCTTCGGCCGGAACACGGTGTCCAGCCGCTCCGGCGTCAACGCGTCGAAGGTGCCGTCGTCCAGCACACCGGCCGCGTGGATGATCGACGTGGGGGAGTGCCGGGCGATGACCGCCGCGAGGGCTTCGCGGTCCGCAGCGTCGCAGGCGACGACCGTGACCTCCGCGCCCGGGATGTCGACGTCGCCGCCGCCCCGGCTGAGCAGCACCAGGCGCCGGACCCCATAGGTGGCGACCAGGTGACGCGCGATCAGAACGCCGAGTGTGCCGGTGCCGCCGGTGATCAGCACGGCCTCGCCGAAGTCGGGTGCCGGCGTGACAGCACGGGCCTCGACCAGCCGCGGCACGAGGACCTGGCCGTCGCGGACGACGACGTGGGGCTCGTCGGCGGGAATGGCCGCCGGCGTATTGTCGGCCTCCACCAGGACGTACCGGCCGGGGTTCTCGGTGTACGCGCTGCGGATGAGACCGCGCACTGGGGCGAGGTCGTCCGAGCGTACGACGACAGCGAGCGGAGTCTCGGCCTCGTGGCTCTGGACCGCGGTGAGCACGGCGGCGGTGGTCATGCCGGCCGTGTCCAGCACATCGAAGTCGGACTCGGTGGCTTCCGCCGGGAACCATTCGACGTGGAACAGCGAATGGCGTGTTCCATCGGAACGCAGTGCGTCGGCGGCGATCGGCCGCAGGCTCAGCGAACCCACGGAAGCGACCGGCAGCCCCGCGCCGTCGGCGACTGCCAATGACACCGCGCCCGGCCCGTCGGGCCGCAGCACGACCCGCAGCGTGGTCGCGCCGACGGCGTGCAGCGCCACGTCACTCCAGCTGAACGGCAACAGGCCCGGTTCTCGCTCACCCAGGGCGCCGAGCACGATCGGATGCAGCGCCGCATCGAGCAGCGCGGGGTGCAGCCCGAATCCGGCGGCCTCGATCGGCAGCACCACCTCGGCGTAGACGGCGTCGCCGTGCCGCCACGCCGCCCGCAGGCCCTGGAACGCCGGCCCGTACTCGTATCCCTTGCCGGCCAACAGGTCGTAGTCGATGTCGACGGGCGTGCTGCCCGCTGGCGGCCACTGGCCGTCGTATCGGCTCGGCGGCAGGGCAGAGGAGCTCACCACGCCGCTGGCGTGGCGGGTCCACTCGCCGTCGTCCGGCCGGGAGTACACGTTCAGCTGCCTGGTGTCGCCCTCGCCGGTGACGACGACCTGCACGGACAGCGAGCCCTGCTCGGGCACGACCAGCGGCGCCTCCAGCGTCAGCTCGACGACGTGACCGCAACCGACCTGGTCGCCGGCGTGGATCGCCAGGTCCACGAACGCCGTGCCGGGTACCAGCACCGTGCCGTCCAGGGCGTGATCGGCCAGCCACGGCTGGGTGGCCAGGGACAGCCGACCGGTCAGCACCAGCCCCTGCTCGTCGCCCAGCGGCACGGCCACCCCGAGCAACGGATGCTCGTTCGGGACCAGGCCGGCCGACGCGACGTCGCCCGCGATGCTCGGGGCCTCCAGCCAGTACCGCTGCCGTTGGAACGGATACGTCGGCAGCTCCACGTGTCGGCCACGGCCCGCGAGCACGGACCGCCAGCTGACGGCCAGCCCGCGCACGTAGCCTTCGGCCGCGGCGGTGAGGAACCGGTCCATGCCGCCGTCGTCGCGGCGCAGCGTGCCCACCGCTGCCGCGTCCTCGATGCCCTGCACCAGCACGGGATGCGGGCTGACTTCGACGAACACGGCATGGCCCTGGGCGATCAGGCTCCGCACGCCGGCGTCCAGCTGCACGGTCCGCCGCAGGTTGCGGTACCAGTAGGCGGCGTCGAGGCCGCTGGTGTCGAACCAGTCGGCCGTCACCGTGGAGAAGAACGGGACGTCCGACCGCCGCGGCTGGATCGGGGCCAACACTTCGAGCAGTTCCTGCTCGATCGCCTCCACATGGCTGGAGTGCGAGGCGTAGTCCACCGGAACCCGGCGGGCGCGGATCTCGTCGGCCTCGCACCGCGCGATCAGCTCGTCCAACGCGGCCGGGTCGCCGGAGACGACGGCGGAGCGAGGCCCGTTCACGGCGGCTACTGAAAGCCGGTCGCCCAGCAACGGCTCCAATTCGGCCACGGGCAGTGCGACCGACACCATGCCACCGGTCCCGGCGAGCCGGGTGATGGCTTTGCTGCGCAGCGCGACGACTCGCGCCGCGTCCCTGACCGACAACGCGCCCGACACGCAGGCAGCGGCGATCTCTCCCTGGGAGTGGCCGAGCACCGCCGCCGGTTCGACGCCGACCGACCGCCACAGCTCGGCCAGCGACACCATGACCGCCCACAGCGCCGGCTGGACGACGTCCACCCGGTCGAACGAGCCCTCCCGCAGCACGTCCACCAGCGACCAGTCGACGAACTCGGCCAGCGCGTCCCCGCACTCGCGGAGCCGCTCGGCGAACACCTCGGACGAGTCCAGCAGCGCGAGGCCCATGCCGGCCCACTGCGCGCCCTGGCCGGGGAAGACGAACACCGGCTTGGCCGGGCCGGTGGCGGCGCCGACGATCGTGAGGTCGGCCAGCCCCCGAACGAGCCGGTCCCGGCTGTCGCCGATCACCACGGCCCGGTGTTCGAACGTCGACCGCTCGAGCAGCGTGTGCGCGATGTCGGCCTCGTCGGCGTCGACCTCCCGCAACTGCGCGGCCAGATCCCGCAGCGCCCGCTCGGTGCGGGCGGAGAGCACCCACGGCACCACTCCGTTCGGCGCCGACGGAGCGGCCTCGACGGCCGGCGCCTGCTCGATGATCACGTGGGCGTTGGTGCCGCTGATGCCGAACGAGGAGATGCCGGCCCGGCGTGGGCGGTCGCGCTCGGGCCAGTCGGTGCTGTCGGTGAGGAGTTCGACCGCGCCGGCGGTCCAGTCGACGTGTGGGCTGGCCTCGTCCAGGTGCAGGGTCTTGGGGAGCACGCCGTGGCGCATGGCCATGACCATCTTGATGATGCCGGCGGCGCCGGCTGCGGCCTGCGTGTGGCCGATGTTGGACTTGATCGAGCCGAGGTAGAGCGGTTCGGCGCGGTCCTGTCCGTAGGTGGCCAGCAGCGCTTGGGCCTCGATGGGGTCGCCGAGACGGGTGCCGGTGCCATGGGCTTCCACCGCGTCGACGTCCTGTGTGGACAGTCCCGCGTTGGCCAGCGCCTGGCGGATGACCCGTTGCTGGGACGGTCCGTTGGGCGCGGTGAGGCCGTTGGAGGCACCGTCCTGATTCACCGCCGATCCGCGGACGACGGCGAGCACCTGGTGGCCGTTGCGCTGGGCGTCGGACAGGCGTTCGAGCAGCAGCAGGCCGGCGCCCTCGCTCCATCCGGTGCCGTCCGCCGCCGCGGCGAACGACTTGCAGCGGCCGTCCGGGGCGAGACCCCGCTGGCGGCTGAACTCCACGAACGTCGTGGGCGTCGCCATCAGCGCGACACCGCCGGCCAGCGCGAGCGTGCATTCGCCGCTGCGCAGGGCCTGGGCGGCGAGGTGCAGCGCCACCAGCGAGGACGAACAGGCGGTGTCGACCGTGACCGCCGGCCCCTCCAGCCCGAACGTGTACGACACGCGGCCGGAGGCGACGCTCGCCTGGTTCCCCGCGAGCAGGAAGCCCTCGAAGCCGTCCGGGGCCTGGCGCAGGCGTGAGGAGTAGTCGTTGTACATCACGCCGGTGAACACGCCGGTCCGGCTGCCGCGCAGGGTGGCGGGGTCGATGCCGGCCCGCTCGAACGCCTCCCACGCCGTCTCCAGGAGCAGCCGCTGCTGCGGGTCGGTGGCCAGGGCCTCGCGCGGGCTGATGCCGAAGAACTCGGGGTCGAAGTCGGCGGCGTCGTGCAGGAATCCGCCACGGGTGGTGTAGATCTTGCCCTGCTGGTCGGGATCCGGGTCGTACAGGCCGGCCAGGTCCCAACCGCGGTCGGTCGGAAAGTCCCCGATGGCGTCCGCGCCGGCGGCGACGAGGTCCCACAGCTGCTCCGGCGTCGTGACGCCGCCGGGGTAGCGGCAGCTCATCGCCACGATGGCGATCGGCTCGTCGGCGGCGACCGCGACCGGTGCCTGGGCGACGGCCTCCGCCGTCCCGACGACCTGGGCCAGCAGGAAGGCCGCGACCGCGGACGGGCTCGGGTGGTCGAACACCAGGGTGGCCGGCAGGCGCATGCCAGTGGCGGTGGTGAGGCGGTTGCGCAGTTCGACCCCGGTCAGGGAGTCGAAACCCAGCTCCTTGAACGGTCGCTCGGCGTCGAGCGTGTCGGAATCCGCGTGCCCGAGGACGGTCGCGACCTGGGCGCGCACCAGTTCCAGCAGCGCGTCGGCCCGGTCCTCGGCCGGCATCGAGGCCAGGCGCTGTGCCCACGACACCTCGGCGGTGTCGTTCGCACGACGAACCGGCGCCCGGACCAGGCCGCGGAACAACGGCGGCAGTTCGGCCAGCGACCGCAGGGCGGGCAGGTCCAACCGCGCCGGAATCACCGCCGGCCGCGCCGAGGCCCGGACCATGTCGAACAGTTCGAGACCGCGTCGCGTCGGCAGCGGCGCGATGCCGCCGCGGGACATGCGGGCCAGGTCGGCCTCGCCCAGGTGACCGGTCATGCCGCTGGCGTCGGCCCACAGGCCCCAGGCCAGCGACGTCGCCGGCAGCCCGGCCGCGCGGCGGTGCTGGGCGAGGCCGTCCAGGAAGGCGTTGGCCGCGGCGTAGTTGCCCTGGCCGGCGTGACCGATCGTGCCGACGACCGAGGAGTAGGTCACGAAGGCCGTCAACGGCAGCTGCCGGGTCAGCTCGTGCAGGTTCCAGGCGCCGTCGACCTTGGGCCGCAGCACTCGGTCGACGGCGTCGTGAGTCAGCGAGTCGATCGTGCCGTCGTCCAGCACGCCGGCGGTGTGGATCACCGCAGTGACGGGGTGTTCGGCCAGCAGGGCGGCGACGGCGTCCCGGTCGGCGATGTCGCACGCGACCGCCGTGACCCGCGCGCCCTCCACCTCGACCGCCGCGCCGCTCCGGCTGGCCAGCACCAGCTCGCGGACGCCGTGCTCGGCGACCAGATGACGGATCAACAGCCCGGCCAGCGTGCCGCTCGCGCCGGTGATCAGCACCGGACCGGTGAGGGCCGGAGCCTCGGACGTCTCGGTCACGCGGACGAGCCTGGGCGCGTGGAGCACGCCGTCGCGCAGGGCCAGCTGCGGCTCGCCGGTGGCCAGCGCGGCGGCGACGGCCTCCTCGCTCGGCTCGTCCATGTCCAGCAGGACGAACCGGCCCGGCTGCTCGGACTGAGCCGTGCGGACCAGGCCCCACACGGCGGCGCCGGCCAGGTCGTGGACGTCCTCCGCCGGCGACACCGCGACCGCCCGTGTGGTGGTGAAGACGAGCTTGTCGTTGCCCTGCAAGAGATCCAGTGCTCGACGGGTCGCCTCGTGCACGCGCTCGACGACATCGCCCACGCCGCCGAGGTCCGATGCCACGGTCCAGCCGGTGGTGTCGGAGGTGCCGGCCGGCACCCGAACCCAGTCCACCGCGTACAAGTCGTCATGGCCGGAAGCGGTGAGCTGCTTCGGGTTCACCGGGCGCAGCACGAGGGAGTCGATAGTCGCCACCGGCTCGCCGGCGGCGTCGGCGACCGTCAACGACGCGCTGTCGGCCCCGGTCTTCGACACCCGGACCCGCAGCGCACCCGCGCCGGCGGCGTGCAGGCTGACGCCGGTCCAGGAGAAGGGCAGCCGGGGCACCTCGGCGTCGGAGTCGACCAGTGGATGCAGGGCCGCGTCGAGGAGCGCGGGGTGCAGGCCGAACTCGGCGGTGTCGACGTCCGAGCCGATCTCGGCGTACAGGTCGTCACCGGACCGCCAGACGGCCTTGAGCCGGCGGAAGTTCGGCCCGTACTGATAGCCCTGCCGGGCGAGGCGCTCGTAGAGATCGTCGACGTCGACCGACTGACCGCGCGGCGGCCAGGTCGTGAGCGCCGCCGGCGCCGCCGCCCCGGTGGACAGCAGGCCCGAGGCATGCCGGACCCATGGGCCGTCGCCCTGCCGCGAGTGGACGGAAACCGGATGGGCGTCGGATTCCTCGGTGCCCACGAGAACCTGGATCTGCACACTGTCCGTTGTGGACAGCACGAGCGGGGCGTCGAGGGTGAGCTCCTCGACGCGGGGGCAGCCCAGCTGCTGGCCCGCGTGCAGGGCGAGTTCGACGAAGGCCGTGCCGGGCAACAGAACCGCGTCGGAGACGGCGTGATCAGCCAGCCACGGGTGGGAGTTCAGCGACAGTCGGCCGGTGAAGGCGACCGTCTCGCCGTTCGCGATGGCGACGGTGGCCCCCAGCAGCGGGTGACCGGCCCGCTCCAGGCCCAGTCCGGCCGGATCGCCGTCCTGGGCGGGGTTGTCCAGCCAGTACCGCTGCCGCTGGAACGCGTAGGTCGGCAGGTCGACCACCCGGGCCGGCACGTCCGCGAACAAGGCGTTCCAGTCCACCGCTCCGCCGTGCACGTGAACCTCGGCGAGGGAGGACAGGAACCGGTTCAGGCCGCCCTCGTCGCGGCGCAGCGTGCCCACCGCGGGGACGTCCTCGATGCTCGGCACGAGCACCGGATGCGGGCTCGTCTCGATGAACAGGTGGTTGCCCCGGCCGGCCAGATCGCGGACCACCTGGTCGAAGAGCACGGTGTGACGCAGGTTGTCGTACCAGTACTGGGCATCCAGCACGGTCGTGTCCGGCAGCAGCTCACCGGTGAGCGTGGAGTGGAAGGCCACAGTGGACTGTCGTGGTTCGATGTCGGCGAGGAGGGTGAGGAGTTCGTCGCGGATGGTTTCGACGTGGTGGGAGTGGGAGGCGTAGTCGACGGGGATGCGTCGGGCGCGGATGCCTTGTGCTTCGCAGTCGGTGATGAGGGTGTCCAGGGTGGCTGGATCACCCGATACCACAGTTGAGTTGGGGCCGTTGATGGCGGCGATGCTGATTCGGTCTTGCCAGTTGGTGAGGTGGGTGGCGGGTAGGGCGATGGAGGCCATGCCGCCTTTGCCGGTGAGTGTGCGGAGTGCTTTGCTGCGGAGGGCGATGATTTTGGCGGAGTCGTGGAGGGTGAGTGCGCCGGCGATGTGGGCGGCGGCGATTTCGCCTTGGGAGTGGCCGATGACGGCGGTGGGTTGGATGCCGTGGTGGCGCCAGAGTTGGGCGAGGGAGATCATGATTGCCCATAGGGCGGGTTGGACGATGTCGACGCGGTCGAAGTTGCCGTGGTGGAGTATGTGGGTTAGTGACCAGTCGACGTGCGGCCGCAGGGCCTCCTCACAGCGCAGGATGTGCTCCCGGAAGGTCGGGGACGACTCCATGAGGTCGACGGCCATGCCGACCCACTGCGAGCCCTGGCCGGGAAACACGAACACCGGCTGGATGTCGGCGTCGGCCTGGCCGAGCGCGACGTCGGCCGCCGGCTCGTCCGCGAGCAGGCTGTCCAGGCCCGCCAGCAGGCCCTGCCGATCGCCGGCCGTGATCACGGCCCGGTGCTCGAACGCCGTCCGCGCGGTGGCCAGCGTCCAAGCGACGTCGGCAACGCCGGTGTCCGTGCTGGTCACGAACTCGCGCAGCCGCGCCGCCTGCGCGCGCAGGGCCCGGGTGTCGCGGGCCGACAGGACCCAGGGCAGGACGGCGTCGGTCGTGGCGAGCGGCTGTGCCGGGGCGTCGGGCGCCTGTTCGATGATGACATGGGCGTTGGTGCCGCTGATGCCGAACGACGAGACGGCGGCCCGGCGGGGGCGGTCGTGCTCCGGCCACTGGGTGTTCTCGGTGATCAGTTCGACGGCGCCGGCCGTCCAGTCCACGTGCGGGCTGGGGGCGTCCACGTGCAGCGTCTTGGGCAGCACGCCGTGGCGCATGGCCATGACCATCTTGATGACGCCGCCGACGCCGGCGGCGGCCTGGGTGTGGCCGATGTTGGACTTCAACGAGCCCAGCCGCAGCGGTTCGGCCCGGTCCTGGCCGTAGGTGGCGATCAGGGCTTGGGCCTCGATGGGGTCGCCGAGGCGGGTGCCGGTGCCGTGTGCCTCGACGGCATCGATGTCCTGTGTGGACAGTCCGGCGTTGGCCAGCGCTTGGCGGATCACTCGTTGCTGCGACGGTCCGTTGGGTGCAGTGAGCCCGTTGGAGGCGCCGTCCTGGTTGACCGCCGACCCACGGATGACCGCAAGAATCTGGTGCCCGTTCCGCTGGGCGTCCGAAAGACGTTCCAGCAGCACCAGACCGACACCCTCGGCCCAACCGGTGCCGTCCGCGGCGGCGGCGAACGCCTTGCAACGGCCGTCGACGGACAGTCCGCGCTGGCGGCTGAATTCCACGAACATGCCCGGATTGGCCATCACGGTCGCGCCGCCGGCCAGCGCGAGCGTGCACTCGCCGCCGCGCAGGGCCTGCACGGCGAGGTGCAGGGCCACCAGCGAAGACGAACAGGCGGTGTCGACCGTGACCGCCGGCCCTTCGAAGCCGTAGGTGTACGCGATGCGCCCCGAAGCGACGCTGGCGGTGTTGCCGGTGAGCAGGTATCCGTCCAGCCCGTCGGCGGGCTGGTACAGGCGCGGGCCGTAGTCCTGGGACATGGCGCCGACGAACACGCCGACCCGGCCGTTGCGCAGCCGAGCCGCGTCGATCCCGGCCCGCTCGAACGCCTCGGCCGAGGTCTCCAACAGCAGCCGCTGCTGCGGATCCATGGCGAGCGCCTCACGCGGCGAGATACCGAAGAACCCGGGGTCGAACAGGTCGGCGTCGTGCAGGAAGCCGCCCCGGCGGGTGTAGGTGTGGCCGGGCCGGCCCGGCTCCGGGTCGTACAGACCGTCGACGTTCCAGTTGCGGTTGACGGGGAAGTCGGAGACGGCGTCCGTCGCCGACTCGACCAGCCGCCACAAGTCCTCCGGGGAGGCTACCCCGCCGGGGTATCGGCAGCTCATGGCCACGATCGCGATCGGCTCGTCGACGGCGCTCGCCGCCGTCTCGGCGGCACCGGTGGTGTCGCCGGACAGCCCGGCCAGGATGTGATCGACCAGCGCCGTCGGCGTCGGGTAGTCGAACAGCGAGGTCGGCGGCAACGCCAGACCGGTCGCCCGCGCGAGCCGGACGCACAGCTCGACCGCGGCGTACGAGTCGAACCCCAGATCCTTGAACGCCCGACCGGCGCCGACGGCAGCCGAGGTGACGTGCCCGAGCACGATCGCCACGTTCGTCCGGACCAGGTCGAGCAGCGCCGGCCTGGTCAGTGCCGGGGCCGTCGCGGGCTGGACGGCCTCGCGCTCGGCGAGCACCTCGGGCGTGGTCTCGACCCCTTCGGGCCAGTAGCGCTCGCGCTGGAAGGCGTAGGTGGGCAGCGCGATCCGACGCCCGCGACCGGCGAGGACCGACTCCCAGTCCACCGGTCCGCCGTGCGCGAAGACCGTCGCGACGGCGGTCAGCAGCGCGGGAACCTCGGGCCGACCGGCGCGCAGCGCGGCGGCCAGCGCCACGCCGTCGACGTTCTCCCGGGTCATCGAGGTCAGTACGGCGTCGGGACCGAGTTCGAGGAAGGACGTGACGCCCTCGTCGCGCAGCGCCCGAACGCCGTCTCCGAACCTGACCGTCTGGCGCATGTGCCGCACCCAGTAGTCCGGGGAACACAGCTGCTCGGCAGTGGCGAGTCGGCCGGTGACGTTGGAGACCACCGGGATCCGCGGCGGCCGATACGTCAGGGTGCTCGCCACGGCGCGGAAATCCGCCAGCACTTCGTCCAGGTGGGCGGAGTGGAAGGCATGGCTGACCCGTAGCCGCCGCGTCTTGCGGCCGGCGGCCTGCCACCGCTCGGCGACCGCGAGCACGGCGTCGGCGTCGCCGGCGACGACCGTCGACCGGGGCCCGTTGACCGCGGCGATCGACACCCCGTCGGGCAGGTCGGCCAGCACCTCGTCCTCGCCGGCCTGCAACGCCACCATCGCGCCACCGGCCCGCGCGGCCTGCATCAGCCGGCCCCGGGCCGACACCAGCGCGCCGGCGTCGGACAGCGACAGCACCCCGGCGACGTGGGCGGCCGCCAGCTCCCCGATGGAATGCCCGGCAAGGAAGTCCGGGTTCACGCCCCAGTGCTCCACGAGCCGGTACAGCGCGACCTCGACGGCGAACAGCGCGGTCTGCGCGTGGGCGGTCTGGTTGAGCAGCTCCTCGTCGGCGCCGAACACGACCTCGCGCACCGGCTGCTCGATGTGCGCGCAGAGCTCGTCGAACGCCTCGGCGTACACCGGGAACGCCTCGTACAGCTCGCGGCCCATGCCCAGCCGCTGGCTGCCCTGCCCGGTGAACAGGACGGCGAGACGGCCGGGCTCGGCCGCGGTGCCCTGCACGACGGCCGCGGACGGCTCGCCGTTGGCCACGGCGTTCAGGCCCGCCGCGAGTTCGTCCCGATCGGCGCCGATGACCACCGCGCGGTGATCGAACATGGTCCTCGTGGTCACCAGCGACCACGCCACGTCCGCCACGTCGCCGAAGCCGCTCAGCCGGGCGGCCTGCGCCCGGACAGCGTCGGCAGTGTGGCCGGTGACGACCAGCGGCACCGGCAGCGACGTGTCCGCCGGGATCGGCTCGGCGGCGGTCTCCGCGACATCGCTGAGCACGAGGTGGCAGTTGGTGCCGCCCATGCCGAAGGAGCTGACGCCGGCCAGCAGCGGCCGGTCCGGCCGCGGCCACTCCCGCAGCTCGCGGGCGACCTCGATGTTCAACTCGGCCAACGGGATCCGGGGGTTGGGCGTCTCGAAGTTCAGGCTGGCCGGGATCTGCCGGTTGGCGATGCTCAGCGCCGCCTTGAGCAGGCCGGCGATGCCGGCGGCGCCCTCGAGGTGGCCGATGTTGGTCTTGCCCGACCCGACGACCAGCGGGCATCCCGGCTGCTTGGCCGAACCGATGGCCGCGCCCAGCGCCGCGGCCTCCAGCGGGTCGCCGACCGGGGTGCCGGTGCCGTGCAGTTCGACGTACTGCACGTCGGCCCGGTCGCTGCCGGCGCGCTCGTGGGCCGCCCGCACGACCTCTTCCTGGGCGCGGGCGCTCGGCACGGTCAGGCCGTCGGTGGCGCCGTCGTTGTTCACCGAGCCGCCACGGATGACGCAGTACACCCGGTCCCCGTCGGCCCGCGCGGCGGACAGCGGCTTCAGGAACACCGCCGCGCCGCCTTCGCCGCGCACGTAGCCGTTGGCGCGGGCGTCGAAGGTGAAGCACCGTCCGTCCGGGGACAGGCCGCCGAACCGCGCCGCCGCGATCGCGCTGTCCGGCACCAGGTTCAGGTTCACCCCGCCGGCGATGGCCGACGTCGACTCGCCGCGCCAGATGCTCTCGCAGGCGGTCAGGACCGCCACCAGCGAGGAGGACTGCGCGGTGTCCACGGTCATGCTCGGCCCGCGCAGGCCGAGCGTGTAGGAGAGGCGGTTGGCGATGATGCTGCGGTGCAACCCGGTCACCGAATGCGGCGTGATGGCCGAGGTGCCGTAGCGCTGCAGCAGTTTCGCGTAGTCGTCCCAGATGGCGCCGACGAACACGCCGGTCCGGGTCTCCCGCAGTTTCTCCGGCGGAATCCCGGCGTTCTCCAGCGCTTCCCAGCCCAGCTCCAGCATGAGCCGCTGCTGCGGATCCATGGCCAGCGCCTCGCGCGGCGAGATCCGGAAGAAAGCGGGGTCGAACCCGTCGACCTGGTCGAGGAAACCGCCGAAGCGCGGCGCGTCCGCGCCGTCCCAGCGCTCGGGCGGCGTCTCGACGATGGCATTCACGCCGTCCCGCAGCACGGTCCAGAACTCGTCGGGACTGCCGGCGCCGGGCAGCCGGCAGGACATCCCGACGATGGCGATCGGTTCCCGCTGCGACGTGGTGAGAACGGAATCGTCAGCCATCGCGCCACTGCCCCCTGTCGTGAACTACCGCCGTGGTCGATCGAGAATCACGCACGGGGCTAACGGGGGCCTTGGCGTAACCTAAAGCCGCGCCGCCCGTGGCACTGCACTGCCGACCACGTCACGCAGTCGGGACAGGAAAAGCGGATCGCGGAGGAAGAAGTGACCGCCGGGGACGACGTGCACGGTGCAGCGCGCGGCGGTGTGGCGACGCCACTGCTCGGCGTCCTGTGTGGACACGAGCGGATCGAGTGCGCCGGTGAACACGTCGATCGGGCAGGGCAGCGGATCGCCGTCGCGGGGCCACGAACTGGTGCAGACGGCCAGGTCGTCCCGCAGCAGGGAGGTCGCCGCCGCCAGCCAGTCCGGGTAGTTCAGCAGCTCCGGGGACATCCCGCCGATGTCGACCATCCACCGGGCCAACTCCCGGTCCGGCATGCGCAACGCCCGGGCGTGCCCGGCCGCCAGGTGCGGGGCCGGATGGGCGCCGACCAGCAGGCGCTGCGGCAGAAACCCGCCGCGCGACAGGAGTCTCCGGGTCAGCGCGTACGCGACGATCGCGCCCATGGAGTGTCCGTAGAGGACGTACGGCCGGGACAGCCAGGGACCCAACTGCTCGTCGAGCTCGTCGACCAACCGGCCCATCTCCCGCAGGCGCGGCTGCTTGATCCGGCCCTCGCGCCCGGGCAGCTGCACCGGAAGCACCGCGATGTCGGGCCCGAGTTCCCACTGCCAGTGGGAAAAGGCCGATGCCGCGCCGCCCGCGTGGTGGAAGCACAGCAGACGCAGGGGCGCGGCGGAATCGGGTTCGAGCGCGAGGTATCCGCTCATGGCCGGCGCCCGCGTGACCGAACCACCCGCAGCAGCGCCTCGATCACGAACCGCTGCACCGAGCGGCCGCCGCGCATCCGCAGCACCGACGCCGCCGTCCACAGGCGTGACTCGGTCACGTGGTTGGGAGAGCCGTGCACGTCGTCGTTCTCGACGGTGCGCAGGTGGCGGAGATTGTCCCGAAGGTGCTGGATGTCGCCGTCGGGGATGATCTCGTCCCGGCGGCTGACGATGCAGTGCACCGGAATGTCCAGCGACGCGAGCTGTTCGGCGGTCAACGCGTGCCCGCGCATCTTCTCCACCGCGACCTCCGCCGGCGCGTCCACCAGGTGCGCGAGCGTGTCCAGGGTGACGCGGGGGAGGGTCCGGTGCCAGTCGTGGTCGGTGAAGAACGTGCTGACCGGCGCCCCGGCCGTGACCACGCCCCTGATCCGGCGGTCCGCCACCGCGTGGCGCAACATCATCGTGCCGCTGAAGCTCAGCGCGATCGCGTAGGTCCGGTCGACGAGCGCCCGGTCGGCCACCGCGTCCAGCACGGAGCCGAACATCTGCCAGCTCGACTCGTCGTAGCCGACGGTGTTCTCGCCGACGCCGGGCATCTCGGTGACGATGCCGGCCATGCCCAGCCGGCGGGCCTGCACCAGCACCGGCGCCCACTGCTCCTTGACGGTGACGATGCCGCCGGTGATCAGCAGCAGTGGCCGCCGCCTGCCGGTCGACAGGCCGCTGGCCCAGCACCGGACGCGGCCGCCGCGGTGCGGCACGTCCAGGCGCTGCACGTGTCCGAGATCGCTGCGCCACAGGTCGAACGCCCCGACGCAGCGGTCGAGCGCGTTCTGCCGGGCCGGCCCGTCCACGTAGGGAAAGCGGGCCATGGCGTAGCGCCGGCAGGCGGCGAGCAACTCGCCCCGGTCCTCCAGCGCCCGCCCGGCCCTGGTCCACTCGCCGGCCCACGAGCCGGGGCCGTCGCCGTCGTCGGTGGTGATCCGGTCGAGCAGGTCACGGTAGTCCGGGATGTTCTGCGCCCGCGCGTGTACGACCGCGAACCGCTTGAGCTCGGCGATGTCATTCATCGCGCACCCCGGCCAGCGCCCGGTCGCCGCTGAAGCACTCCAGCCGGTCCTTGAGGTCGGCCAGCACGTCGGCGGCCTCCGCCCCGTCGATCACCCGGTGGTCGAAGGTCAGGCTGAGCCGCATCACCGGCGCCACCACCACCGTGGTTCCCCGCACCACCGGCCGGTCCATGATCCGGCCCAGCCCCAAGGTGATCGTCGTGCCGCCCACGGAGTAGAAGCCGTCGACCGGGCGGTGGCCCAGCGACGTCACCGCGAAGGTGCCCAGCCGGGATGCCCGCCGCCGCAGCGGCCGGACCGCGCCGCGGTAGGCGATCCGGGCCAGCAGCCACGGCAGCCGCTGCAGCAGCCGCACGCCGTCGAACTCGGGCATCCGGTCCACGTCGCCGTCACGGTAGTGTTCGACCTGCCGCTGCACCTCGTCCAGGTCGGCCCGGTCCAGCCCGGGCAGCACCGCCGAGAGCACGACCCGCCGGCCGCCCAACGTCTTGTCCAGCGTCAGCTTCCCGTCGACGGACTCGTATCCGGCCACCTTCGGCGGCAGCCCGCCGCGGACCGCCGCGTTCGCCTCGGGATGCGCGGCCAGCACCCGCGCCGCCGTGTGGAGCACGTAGCTGACCACGGAGTAGTGCCGCCCCTCGGCGTGGGCGCCGGCGCGGTGCTCGCACACCCTGGTCATGTCGATCTCGGTGTCGAGGAACACCGCGGCCGTGGCCCGGGCCTCGGCCAGGAAGTGCAGCGTGTGCCGGCGCTGCCGGTCGACCGGTCGGATCCTCACGCCGGCACCGCCGCCGCGTAGATGCCGGCCAGGGTGTCGGCCTCCAGCACCGCCGGCACCGAGATCCGCCGGCCGGTGCTCTTCTCCAGGGCGACCAGCAGGGTCAGCAGGTGCACCGAGTCCCAGCCCGGCACGTCGTCCAGGCTGCGGCGGACGTCGTCGACGGTCAGGGCCAGGCCGGTCTCGTCCCGGATCAGGGTGACGAAGTCCTCGATGCTGTTCACGGCGTACCTCCGAAGTTCTCGGTCAGCCGCACGTGTCCCGGCACGGCGGCGATGTCGGCGAGGTCGTGGCGGAACACCGACGTGTCGTCCTCGGCGCCCGCCGGCACGAAACCGTTGCGCGGGTAGAAGTCCCGGACCTTGCCGTTCTTGGCCGTCGGCCGGTAGCGCCCGACCACCGCGCTCGCCCCCGCCGCCTTGGCCCGCGCCAGCACCGAGGACAGGCACGCCTGCTCGATGCCCCGGGCGAACACCCGGCAGCTGAGCAGGAAGTTCTCCACGTGCACGACGTCGTGCTCGCGGCGGGTGAACACGACGCCGACCAGGCCGTTGTCGCCGAAGCGGTCACCGGAGTGGATCGCGAGCACCTGTGCCGACGGATCGGCCAGCAGGCTCTGCACCTCGGCCGGCTGCAGCCGTTTCGTGGTCAGGTTGAACTGGTTGGTGCGCAGCGTCAGCTGCGAGACCCGGGGCACGTCCGCCGGCTCGACCCGGGCCAGCCGGACCCGCACGCCCAACTCGGCCAGGTAGTCGGCGATCGAGTCGAAGCCGTGCATGAAGTCCTTGCGCACCAGCTCGTCCCGGTACTTCGCCGGCCGCTTGAGATCTTCACCGGTCAGCTCCCGGACGTCGAACCAGCCGTCCAGCAGCAGCCGGTGCGGGTGCAGCGCCGGCTCGTCGTCCAGGTCCACCACCGCGACGTCGGGCAGCGCGTGCCGGACCTGCCCCCGCTCGTACGGGCTGTCGTCGGCGAACACGAAGCTGTCCGCGCCGATGTTGAGATCCTCGGCCAGGGCGGCGATGCTCTCCGACTTCGGCCACCAGCTCGCGGCCACCCGGACGAAGTCACCCTCCCGCAGCACCATGTCGGGGTGCTCGCGCAGCACCGCCCGTACCGGCTCGGGATCGTTCTTGCTCACCGCGGCCAGCAGCACTCCCTGCGACCCCAGCTGGGCGACCACCCGTTGGAAGGAGCGGAACGCCTCGCCCCGGTAGCCGCCGCCGATCTCGATGCCCTCCGGCCCGTCGTCGCCGAGGACGCCGCCCCACAGGGTGTTGTCCAGGTCGACGGCGAGGCACTTCTTGGTGCGGCCGGCCAGGTTGCGGGCCAGGTGGCCGACCTCCCGCGCGTAGGCGGCGAGCAGATCCTGGGACAGGTGGGCCTTGGCGTAGCTGTCCAGGCGCGCGTCGGTGACCTCGACTCCCTCCGCCACCAACGGATCCAGGTCGATGACCACGACCGACGGGTTGGTCTCCACGAGGGCGAGCAGCCGCGCGTTGAACTCCCGCCACAGCACTCCGAGCCGAGCCCGGGACTTCAGGTCCACCAGCTGACCGGTGTGCCTCCGCAGCAAGGGAACCGTGTTCAGCACCAGCACGCCACGGGCGGTGTCGGCGAACCGCGCGGCGATTCCCTCGACCAGCGCGGTCTTCTCGGCCAGCACCTTCTCGACGTCGTCGACGTGCCAGGGCGTGGGCACCTCGTCGAACACCACGGCCGGGTCGAGCACGCACAGCGCCATGTCGGGGTTCGCGGCGTGCAGCTCACTGTCCGGATCGGACAGCTCGAAGACGTAGCTGTCGTAGTCGGTCAGGTGCGGCCGGAGCAGGATTCCGTGCCGGGCCAGCTGCGCGGTCAGCGCCGGCACGAGCGCGGACAGCGTGCCGTGCCCGGTGACCGCGATGGTGAGCGTCGGCGTCGTCGGGTGCGCGCGCAGCACCTCGTCGGGGCTTACCCGCGACAGCAGCCGGCCGGCCCTGAGCAGGTCGTCCGCCGGCAGCCTGGCCAGCAGGCGCGGGACCTGGGGGTAGCGCTCGGCCACGTCGTCGATGCGCTGCGGCGAAAGCAGATCCTCCGCCATCGGGTCACACCCGTTCCAACGCGAAACCGGCCTTGATCCACTTGCTCGACTCGACGGCGATGCCCACCGCCCGGTCACCCGTGGCCATCCGCGGGAGCACCCGCTCCAGCTGGAGGAACGGCAGCGCGTTGCCGGTGTTGCCGGTCTCCGCGACGCAGGTGATCTCCCGCGGGTGGCGGACGTCCATCCGCGCCACGATCTTCTCGGTCATCCGGCCGGACAGCTGGGGCGGCAGCAGGTAGTCCAGGTCGGTGTCCTCCCACTCCAGCTCGTCCAGCAGCTCCCGCAGCGTCTCGGCGGCCATGGTCGGAACCGAGTCCTCGATCGCCTTGTAGTCCTCGCTGGACGGGGCGCGGTCGGGGTCGCGATCGAGCTTGGTGAACCACTCCAGCTGCTGGCCGGGGGCCCGGCCCTGACCGGTCAGCCGGGTCAGCACGTGCACCAGCTTGGTCGAGCCGGGGCGGCCCCGCGTGCTCAGCACCGCGGCCCCGGCGCCGTCGCCGAAGAGCACCACGTTGACCAGTTCGGACGGAGACAGCGTGGACAGGTCGGTCTCGACGTCGAAGATCTTGCTGCACACGTCGCCGCCGAGCACCAACGCGGTCGTGTGCTCACCGGTCATCAGCAGCTGCCGGGCCACGTTCAGCGCCTGCACGGCCCCGGTGCAGCCGGACTGGAGCTGGTAGGTGGCCAGGCCATCGATGCCCAGCCGGTCGGCGACCATGTTCACGGTGGCCGGCATCAGCTGGTCGGGCGTGGAGGTGCCCATCACCATGAGGTCCACCTGGGACGGTTCGACGCCGGCCTGCTCCAGCGCCCGCCGGCCGGCCTGCTCGCACAGGTCGGCGAGCCGGTAGCGGGCCTCGCCGGTCTCCAGGTCCACCGCCAGGTGGCGGGTCCTGGTGCCGACGAACACGTCGATCCACTGCTCCCACAGCTCATCCATGCGGAACCGCCGGGCCAGCGTCGCGTTGTCCACGACGGGGCCCGGCAGCGCGGTGCCCACCGACAGCAGGTGGATGTCTGGCGCGTGCATCCGATCCTCCTCCGCGCAGGTCCGGCCGGCATGCGCGCATCGACCTGCGCGCCCATCCTCGACGGGAGAGCTAAAGCGCTTCTAACGGAGTCCTTGGCCACGCCGCCGTCGGCGCTGTCCGGGCAGGAACGCACGGACCTTTGTGCCGGGTAAGCCATTGCTAAAGCCCTCGGCCTCGACGAGGTTGCGCGCAGCGGACCGTGACCAGGCGCGCGGAGGCCACCAGCAGCCGGCGCACGGGCGGGGCGACGGGCCGGGGCGACAGCCACTGGTGTCCCCGCCGGTGTTCGGGAAAGGCGATGACGGTGTCGTGGCCCGGCCGGAGCGGTTCGGCCTCGCCCATCACCCGGAAGTCCCACGGCAGCCCGGACGCGGCGAGTTGCGCCGCCACCTCGTGGAAGATCTCGGCGCGCTCGCCGTCAGGGTCGGTGGGCCAGGGCAGGGCCGCCGTCAGCCAGGGCGCGAGCAGCACGGGAGACCGGACCCCGGACTGGGTCAGGAGCACGAGCAGCGGCGGCCCGTCGACCGCCGCGCGGTCGGCCGCCCAGTGCACGGTCGCGATGCTGCACGGCAATTGGTCGATCACCGCGACCACCTGCCCGACTGTCATCGGTCCGGCCGGAGGCGTGGCTGGAGCCCGGCCAGCACGATGTCCGTCAGCTGCTCCGAGGAAGCGGCGGGTGCGGCGCCCGCGCGGCCGGCGGAATGGCGGGTCAGCATGCCGATGATGCCGACGAGATTCATCGGCGTGACATCGGGCCGGAGCATGCCCTCCTCGCGCGCGCCCGCGACGATGTCGTCGAGCAGTCGCCACAGCGTCAGCGTGACCCGGGCCAGTTCGTCGTCGATCGCTCGCAACCCGTGGTCGGCGTCGAAAAGGGCGAGGCTGACCCGCTGCCGCACCATGCTGCGGGTGAACCGGGCCAGCGCCGCCCACCGGGTGGGTTCCTCGGCCAGCGCGATCCGTGCCTCGTCGGCCATCGTCGCGGTCTCCCGGGCCAGCACGGCGAGCAGCAGCGCCTGACGGCTGGGGAAGCGCCGGTACAGGGTGCCGATGCCGACGCCCGCCTCGCGTGCGATCGACTCCATCGGCGCGTCGATGCCACAGTCGACGAACATCGACCCGGCGGCGAGCAGGATGCGGTCGTGGTTGCGTTGGGCGTCCGCGCGCATGTTCTCCCCTAGAGACTGATCGGCCAGGCGTCCGTGCCGCGCAGCAGCGCGGTCAGATCCGCCGTCTTCCCGGCCTTGGCCGTCTCGACCTGCTGGCGTGCAAGGTCGTCGTAGGTCGGTCGCCGCGCGGCGCGGAACACACCGGTCACCGTGGTGTCCAAACGGGACAGTGCGAAGGCGTGGCAGAGGTCGTCCGCGTCGTGGATGACGGCGTTGTCGGAGCAGCCGTCGACGACGGTCAGCTTGCAGCGTGCCCTGGGGCGCGCGGATCTCGGCGGGGAAGTTCGGCAGGGTGGCGAGGTCGTTGCCGAACGCGGCGGCCTCGGAGGTGCGCGTCCCCCTACCCACGTCAACACTCATCAGGACCCCAACGTTCGGCTGCGCTCGTCGCGCCAGGATCCGACGCGGTCCTAAGACCGCCCTAAACCCGCCGCGCCGCCGGGCGTCCGTTCGACGGAGCTGCGGACGATCCATGCACGCCGGCTCGAGACCGAAGGGACTTCGTTCCGGATGTCATCGTGGCGGTGCAAGCCCTTGGCCTGCGCGTCGAACCGGACTGGGGGCCGCTCCCGGCGAAGAACGATCGAGTCGGCCCGGGCTTTTTTCGCCGTCGGAGGCGTTGTTCTGCGTTGTTTGTTCATCGTCCGACCGGCGATCGTTATCAAGCGCAGCGCACTAGAGATGGTGTCATGACGTCCACTGGTGTGAAGAAGCTGCTCGGCGGCGCCTTGGTGATCGCGGGCGGGCTGGCGATCGTCGCCGCTCCCGCGGCCTCGGCGGCCCCGCACTACTCCTGCGTGACGACCGGCGGCGTGGTGTTCCGCGCCGGCCCCGGCCAGAACTACCCGGCCGAGGGCCGGACCTATCGCGCCCAGGGATTCGACGCGCTCGGCTTTCAGGCGAGTTCGCAGGACGGCGCCGTCTGGGCCAACGGCAATCTGCAGAACGGCCCGGCCAACGTGTGGCTCCCCGCCTCATACGTGGGCACCTGCTGAATTTCGTCATCACCGAACAGGGAGGAACAATGGCTAATTTCGGACGCATTCTCGTCGCATCAGCCCTTTGCGCGCTCGCCATCGGCGCAGTGGCGGCCATCGCCGCGCCCACGGCCTCGGCGGCGCCGCAGCCCGGCGGCATGAGCAGCCAGCAGTTCACCGAGGCCGAAGGCGTCGCCCCGGACACCCGGGACCAGGACGTCAAGGACCAGGCCGTTCAGGACGGCAAGGACCAGGACGGCAAGGACCAGGTGATCGCCGGCTGACCGAGCCGACACGCGAGGCTCGGCGGCTCGGAGGGAACCGCCGGGCCTTTCCGCGTTCAGCCGGGATCAGCGGTCCTCGGCGTCGTTCTCGGCGTACGCGGCCAGGTTGGCCAGCGAGGAAGCCAGCCCGACGGCGTGATCGGAGGCGGAGATGCCGTCGGGGACGTCGTCGGCGCGGATCTCCACCAGCGTGCCGGGGTGGGCGGCGGCGACCGACCAGGTCATGACCATCGTGCCGGCGTAGGCGGGGTCGTCGGAGACGAACTCGACCGCCTGCACCACGCGCACACCCGGGACGATGTCGACGAAACGTGCCTCGACGACGTCGGAGTCGGCGGTGGCCTTACCGGGTGCCCCGGACGCGTCCGCATAGGTCAGGGTCAGTCGGTACGACCCGCCCGGGCGCGGGTCGAAGTGGTCGAACCGGCCGCTCATGCCGGCCGGAGGAAGCCAGGCCAGGAGCGCCGCCGGGTCGATGAGGGCCGCGTACACGCGTTCCGGCGGGGCGGCGACCACCCGAGATGCGGTGTCGGTCCGTGGCATGGCGCCATGCTAGACGCAGGGCAGGGGGAACCAGCCGAAGCACAGTCGCCAGTGCCGGCCGGCCTTGAGGTGTGTGACGACCGCGCGCTGCAGCGTGCTCTCCTGCGGCAGCGTGTCGAGATCGGCGGCGACGCCCTCGGGCACGTTGAAGACGAAGTAGAGGACGTCCTCGTCGCACTCGACGGCGGGCGCGAAGAGACGGAACCGGCGCTGGAACCGGACGATGTTGGCCTCGGCCGGCAGGCATTCCCGCAGCTGGGGATCCAGCAGCCACGAGCGGCAGATGGCGTGTCGGTAGTGCTCGTCCGGGAAATGCGCGGGGAAGAACTCCGTGGCCGCCCGCAGCGAGGCGTCCACCAGCTCGGGCGTGAGTGGCCCGTCGGCGGCGATGTGCAGGTCCAGCACGGGGCTGCCGGTCTCAGGTCCGCCGGTCAGGTCGGCCGGCAGCGTGGACCGTTCGAACTGCAGCCGGCCGAGGCGGAACAGCTGGCCGCGGAAGTGCCGGACCAGCCAGTTCTGCTTGTCGAGACCGCCGACGCCGTGGCCGAGGCGATAGGACAGGGCCTTGGCGCCGACATCGGCGAAGGTGTCCCGCATGACGTCGTCCGAGACACCGAGCGCCCGCAGCCGCTCCATCGCGGTCGGAATCGCCAGCAGGAACAGGTTCACGTAGAAGTAGCGGCCGACGGCGTCCGGCGTCAGGTCCGGCCAGGCGGTCGGCTCCGTGCTGGTGAACAGCTCGTCATGCCGGCGGGCCAACGCGGCGCGCAGCTGCGGGGACCGCTCCATGATCGCCAACGCCTCGACGGCCGGCTCGATGTCGACGGTCGGCACGCCCAGCTGGCGCAGCCGAACCCGTGCCTCCGACCGGGAGGGGAACACGACCGTCGCCGTCATCGCGGCACACCGCCCACCATGCCGATCGACAGGGCCTTGTCGCCCGATGGCCAGGCGAAGGACACCAGACCCGCCGGTCCTCCCGGGGCGAGCCGCCCGTGCTCGGCCGCATCCACGTGGTGTGGCGACAGAGTGCCCATGCCCCGGAGTGTGCCACTGGCCCGTTGTCCTCGCGCGGACTCGCCCAGCGAGGGCGGTTGAAGTCACGGGCGTTCGTATCGCACGTACAACGGCGAAGCCATGATGACGGGGAACGGGAGGCTCGGTGGCCGCAGGACCGCGGTGATCCGGGCGTGTCCGCCGAGATAGGGAGCGAAATCGCGGTACTCGGCCGTGCAGGCGACTTCCCGGAAGTACGTCGCCAGGTTCTGCTCCAGGTCGGTGCTGTCCTCGGCGGAGCCGCCGAACAGCCGGCGCAGTCCACCGGGGGGAGCCGCACGGTGGGCCTTGCTCGCCGCGTCGAGGATTCGGGCGACGTTCGCGTGCGTGGCCACGGAGTAGCCGCCGCGCCGTTCCGGCGGAGCGCCACCCGTCGTGGGGGACACGCTCGCCCGGAGATGCTGGGCCGACCCGTGCAGCACGATGCGCGGGGTGGTCACCGCGAGGGGTTCGGCTTCGCAGAACAGAACCGCGCCGGGCGCGGGTTCGGTGTCGACGAGCGCCATGCCGATGTGGCCTTCGAACATGACCCACTCACCCCGGTCGACGTCGGGTTCGGTGTAGTAGCGACCGGAGCCGTCGAGGTACTCCATCAACTTGCCGAGCCGTCGGTCGTCCTCGGCGATCGCCGTCGGTTCGACGTCGAGCGAGGCCTCCACCGGGCTGAACTTGAGCCCGGCCCCCAGTTTCCTGACGCGCAGTCCCTGCCACCACGCGGTCCGCATCGGGACACAGTTGCGGACCTTCTCACCCGACACGTACACGAACTCGTGGTACACGGATCCTCCGCTCGTTCACGCCATGACCGTCGTGGACCACTGGCCGTCGAAATCCTCGGTCGCGACGACGACCTGCCCGTCCACGATCGCGGCCAGCTGCACACGCCACGCGGCGCCGACGTCGAGCGCGACCCGGTGGCAGTGCCGGTCGGCCAGCTGCTGCCACTCGGTCTGCTGCTCGCCGGTACGGGTCCTGGTCCACAGCCCGCCGGGGCCGCCGACGGCCAGGGTGAGGCCGTCTCGTTGCCCGACGCAGGCCACTTCGCCCACTTCATCGGGGGCCGCCACCGTCCCCGTCGCCAGCCATTGGCCGTAGTGCTGCTCGAAGACCGCGAGTTCACGGGAACCGGCGCCGGCGGCGAAGCACACCGGTTCGCCCCAGGTGTTCAGCCCGAGGGCGGCTGATCGCACGTCGGGCACGGAGAGCCGGTGCAACCGCTCGGGATCGTCGTCGGTGAGGATCACCAGCTCGGAGGTGTGCGACAGGGCCGCGACGATCCCGACGCCGTCATGGTCGACCGTTGCGGCCAGCACCCGCCGCAGGTACGCGCCGGCCCCACTGCAGCGGACCTCGCCGTCCACCGCCGTATCCACAGTGGACATTCGATCGCGGACCGGGTCGACGAGATAGGCCCTGGCCGAACCGGTGGCGGTGCGGACGACCGCGAGCCCGGCGTCGACTGCAGCCCGGCCCACGGCGGTCCAGGCGCCGGCGCGACCGACCATGAGCCGTTCCGCCTTGTCGATGGCGAACTCGACCGTGTTCCCGGCGCCATCGGTGACCGAACGAACCAGCACGGGTGCGTGCGGCGCGTCGGCATCGGCCACCAGCACCTGGAGTGAGGCGGGTCCCAACCGGGCTCTGGCCAGGGTCGTGCCGCGGATCGCGGTGATCGTCGCGGTGCGGAACCCGTCGACGCTGAGATGCAGGTCGGCGTAGCGGAGGCCGGTGGGCGTGGCCGTGCCCAGTTCGGCGAGCTCGGCCACCCAGTCCACCAGGCATGCCGGCCGGTCGTGCGGATCGGCCGACAGCAGGGCCGACACGTGTCGCGCCAGCGCGGCCGGGCGGCTGGCGCGGACCAGCTGGTCGAAGCACTCCGCGGCGGCGTTCTCGACCTCCGGATTGCGCCCGGTGAGCAGGTAGAACACCACACCGCCGAAGGAGTACCGGTCCGCCTCGGGACTGCCCCGGCCGACCAGTGCCTCCGGGGCCGTGTAGCCCTTGTTCTGGATGGTGGTGACCAGCCCGCTGTGCAGCGGCACGGCGAAGGTGAAATCGATCAGGTGGACCCGGTCCGTGCCGGCTTCCACCAGCACGTTGGCCGGCGAGATGTCCCGGTGGGCGATCTCGATCCGGCTGGTGGCCAGGCCGTCGACGATGCCGGCGAGCTGGGCGGCGACCGCGCACACCTGCGGGAAGGTGGGGTCGCGCTTCAGCCAGCCGGTCAGGTCCGCCCCGTCCACCCAGGGCGACAGCACGTACAGGGTCCGGACGCGGCCGGCCTCGCCCGGCGGGTGCGGTCGGGGACCCTTGAAGACCATGGTCGCGCCGACCACGCCCTCGACCTGCAGCTGGCCGGTCACCTGCAGGGTGTGGTGCGCCCGCTGGTACCACCGTTCGAGGGCGTCCGCCATGGACTCCTCGAGCCCGGTCTCCAGGTTCTCCGCGTGCAGGATCTTGACCGCCCAGTGCAGCCGGTCGCCGTTGCGGATGACCGAGGTGGCCCGCCACACCTCGCCCTCGCCGCCGCGGCCGACTGGTTCCTCCAGCCGGTACGTGTCGGGGTTGTCGCCATCCCCGACGTACCACCCCGGCTGTGCTCGCCCGTCGTCCGGGCGCGTCCTGTCACTCACGGTAGGTGTAGCGGCTCTTGGGAGCGGGCTCGTCCCGGGAGCTGTCCGTCGTGGCCGACGGGCTGGCCTCGGCCAGCGCGACGTGCAGTTCGCCGAGCTGGTCGTGCAACCGCTGCATGATCAGCACCTGGGCGGCGGCCGGCGAGTCGACCTGGGCGCCGACCAGCGCCGTGATCGACGGATAGTCCGATTCCATGCTCGCCAGCCGGCCGAGCAGGTCGCACAGCGCCGCGAAGGGCGGCGTGGTTCGGCTGAGCCGCAGTCCGTTGGCCAGAGCCCTGGTGAAGACGTTCACGTCCGTGATCGGCTGGCCCAGCTCCCGGCTGAGCAGGCGCTGCAGGACGAGGTCCCGCCACACGGGTTGGCCGAACACGCGCTTCGTCTCGTCGTTGCATCCCTTCGTCAGGTCGGCGATGAGGCCCCGCAGCTCGTCGCGACGGCCGTCCCAGTCGGCGGCGCCCGCCATGCGCAGCCGGTCGAGCGCGGCCCGCGTGCGGTCGGGCAGCGGACCCGGCCGTGGCGGCTCGGTGAGCCGCTCGCCGACACGGTGAACGATGCCGCCGCCCAGACCGGCGAAGTAGTCGGCCAGCACGTCCAGCCCGCCCACGGTGGTCGGGTCGCCGCCGCCCACCTTGACCAGTTCCTCCAGCAGGGCGTGGTTGGGCACGATGGTTTCGTTCGGCTGGTACCGGCCGCGGCGGTGGAACAACTCGGCCGTGCTGATGCCGATGGCGTGCAGGCGGATGTCGGCGTCGTTGTGCAGGTGCGCGACCAGGCTCACCGGCTCCTGGTGCGTGTACACCATCTCGCCGGTGCCCTGGTCGCCGGTGGGCGTCCAGTTCGCCCCGTCGCTCACCAGCACGATCAGCTTCTCGTTGCCGGGATGCCCGTGCTGGTACAGCAGGTTGGCCGCCTCGTGCAGCGCGTTGCCGATGTTGGTGCCACCGGACGGACGCAGCAGCGCGATCGCGGTGCGGAAGTCGGCCACCAGGTCCTCCGGCGAGCTGCCGTCCAGCTGCGCCATCCCGCCGCCGCGCGGGAACTTGTGCCGCGCCTGCTCGTTGAACTCGACCAGCGCAAGCCGGGACACCCGCCCCGACACCTGGAGCCGGATGTCGAGCATCTCCATCAGCGCCCGTTTGAGCGCGTCGAGCCGGGTCATCCAACGCTCGCCGCGTGACCACGGCCCCTCGACGTCGGCGGGCAGGTCGTCGACGGTCATCGAGTTGCTGACGTCGGCGAGGACCACGATGTCCACGCCGGCCCGCACCGACGACACGTAGAGCTCGACGGCCGTGTCCCTGGTCAGGCAGGCCAGGCCCGATCGCGGCCCGCCCAGGTCGATCTCCCGCACGCGGTGCGGCACGCCGTTGACCGTGAGGAAGACGTCGGCGGCGCCGTCCGGGACCCACAGCAGCGTGCCGGCGAGCCCGCTCCGCGCGATCTCGCGGGCGGCGTCGCCCGGATCGATCTCGGTCGGCAGTTCGAGGACGACGCGCCGCGCCGTCCGCGGGGTCACCGGGTCGAACCGCCAGGCTTTCCCGCTGTCGGACGCGTAGAAGTCCCAGGCGCTGGCCAGCTCGTCGGCCATCGCCACGTGACCGGGCGGGACCTCGGGCAACTCGGCGGCGAACACGGCGATCTGCACCAGGTCCTGGCCGGAGTAGAACTGCAGCAACCCGGTCCCGCCGGGCACTCCGACGGGCAACCCGATGCGGTTGTCGCTGATCGGACCACCGCCGGGCACCACGACCAGCTTGTGGGACGTCGAGTCGAGGCTGCTCATCGGCTCCGCCCTCCAGGTCCGCGCTGCGACCCCTCCAGTTGCACTCTGACCCCGAGTTGCTCGCTGTAGGACCGGATGGCGGCCCCGCCCCGTCCGACGAACCTCCCGCGCAGGTCGTCGCGCAGCTTGACGAACAGCATGGCCGGGCGGGAGTTGCGGGCCGCCTTGTACTCGGCCAGCACGAGCGCGGCGGCGAGCTCGTGACCGAACTGGCCGTCGTTCCTGATCACCAGTGCCCGCAGCCGCTCGACCAGTTGCAGGCCCTGCTGGTGCAGTGCCGCCGCGCCGTCGAGCTGTCGGTCCCAGTCGTGCCGCGCCCGTTCCAACGCGGCCGTCGCCGCCCGGTTGCCGCGCATGGTGTTCCCCTCGGCCTCAAGCAGCCTGCGGATGCCCGGATAGTCGGTGGCCAGGTCGGGGTCGAAGCGTCGCAACGTGTGTGCGAACCCCTGCAGGCTGGGCAGTCGTTCGCGGCTTTTCCGCAACGCGGCGCCGGTGATGATGCGGAACACGACCTCGCTCGGGTCGAGGGCGCCCCTGACGCGGTGCCGGTCGCACTGGCCGAGGCCGATCCGCTCGCCGCCGAACACCTGCCAGCGCATCGCGTGCCGGGTGCACATCCGTCGTTCGCACTGCTCGAAACTCCGTGAGAAGTGCTCGCAGCGGACGGTGCCGACGTCCTGGCAGTGCGGCTGTTCGCACCGAGGGAAGGCCTCGTCGAAGCAGGAGGGGCAGTAGTCGACGTCGGGGTCCCGAGGGTGGGCGCGCCGGTGCGCCGCGCACCACGCCCGCTCCCGACGGCAGGCCTTGCCGGCACAGCGGAAAACCGCGGGTGCGCCGCATCCCCGGCAGGACGGGCGGTGCTCCGGGCAGGTTGGCGTCAGCGAGCCGTCGAGGATGACGACATGCTGGTCACAGACCCGGTTGTTCCTGGTGTCCGACGGGCAAGCGGTGCACACGAACGGCGCATAGCGGCTCTCGCCCACGGCCTGGCATTCCTTGCACCGGTAGTGCAGTCGCGGCCGTTCGCGCACCGCGACGACTGAGAACACCGTGTCCGGTGTGACGCGGTCGAACCCTTCGGGCAGCCACACCACCTCGAGTCGGATCTCGCCGTCAGGCCCGTCGAGTTCGTGCACCCGCCGCTGCCGCAGGGCACAGCCGTGCAGTGCGGGTTCGAGATCGTCCCAGAGCTGCTTGTACTCCTCGGAGTTGGTGGGCGTGGCGCGCGTTCCCCGCAGATCGAGCACCAACTCGACGGCGTCGCTCATACCCTGCCGTTCCCTTCGCCGTGGTGACGTCGATCGCCGGCGCGGCGGTCGTTTCCTGTTCTGCTGCCACGGTTTCGGCCACGGTCGTCGCGCTGCGACCGACCCGGCCGACCGCCCTGCCGTTGCTGGGTGGCCGGTTGCGCCGGCTTCGCCTCGGCGATCCGGCTGCGCCACGAGCCGAGGACGATCGACGTCTGGCTGGGCGCGGACCGGTTGAGCAGGGCCAGCAGCGGGCCGCCGGGCGTCGTGTCGGTCAGCGCGGCGAGGCTGCTGTCCAGCAGCACGTTCTCGCCCGCGGCCGACCACCACGACAACATGTCGGTTTCCGTGGTGCCACGGGTGATCCCGAGATCGGGGAGGTCGAGCGCCAGCAGCACGGGGGCGATCTCCTCGGCGTCGGCGTCGAGGTTGCGCAGTTCGACGGCGGCGGCGCGGACAAGGTTGCGGGCGACGTCGCGAGCCGAGTTCGCCTTCGGCGCGGGCGATTCGGCCGTGTTGCGGCGGCCCGAGCCGTTGCCCTGGCCGTCCGGCCGGCGCTGGTTGGGCTTGGTGTCGTCCACCACCAGGCGGGCACGGAGGCCGTCCGCGACCGCTCGGGCCCGGTTGTCCTCCAGGATCCGCTGGCGCGCGTTGCCCTTCCGGCGCCCGTCCCGCACCATCCGCCGCGCCTGCATTGCCAACGCTGCCAGGAGAAGTGCCTGCGTTCGGACACCGGCCAGCGTGGCGGCGCCGTCCAGACAGCGCACCACGACGGTCAGCGTGCCGTCGGGTTCCAGCCCAGGGTGAACGTCCATCCGGTCGAGCAACGCCACGCCGTCCCTTCGGCGCAGGTCGGCCTTGACCCGGTCCAGGTGCTCGGCGGCGGTCGAGGCGAGGAATCGGGTTGCCAGGTGCGAACGGGAGCCGGCCAGCCAGCGCGAGCCGACCCGGTCCCGCGGGGCGCCTGCGGTGGTCACACCGCGACCGAACAGGGCGATCAGCGCCGGCACCTGCACCCGGAGCAGGTTGCACAGAACTTCTTGTTCCACCGGCGAAAGAACCTCGATCGTGTGCGTGTCGCCGCCGAGCACGGCCGGGTGCTGCGCCGTGCCGAGCGCCGGCGGCACCAGGACGCCGCCGGTGGCCCGAACGACCTCGGACAACTGTCTCAGCACACCCGCGAACGCTGTGTAGGCCTCGTCCCGTGCCGTCCTGGTGCCCAGCCATGTCATCGGTACCGACGCCGTGAACAGGCCCGGAACGCCTGGCACCGCGGTGGCGCGGAGATGTGGCGCCGAAGCGAACACACGGGCCATCGCGCCCGGTTCGACACCGAGAACGGCGAAGGCCTTGTCGATTGCCTGCCGTGTGGCCCCTATCCGGGTCAAGCTCGCCAGCATGCCCAACGGGTCGCTCTTGAAGGGGTGCTTGTTACATCGCGTGGTCACACCTCCCGGTACGGCACACCGCTCCTTTTCCCTTGTATGAGGGAGAACTCGAGTCGAGCGGATCAGTTCTCACGCGGCCGACGCGCCCGAGCTGGTCGATGCGCTGGCGCTCGCCGCCGCCGTGCAGATCCTCGACCTCGTGCCGCGCGGCCGACGCGCCGCCGCCACGCGAACGGGTCGTTGACCCGGTTCGGGGCGTAGGTCATCATCGGCTGCGTGAGCGACCCTCTCACCCTTGCCGCGCTCGGCGGCGTCGTGGCCGCCGAGGGCATCAAGTTCCTCTACGGCCAGGTCGCCGAGGTGGTCAAGGCGTGGCGAACCCGTCGGGACGAGCGGCGGAAGGCCCTGGAGGTGCCGATCGTCCCGACGGCGGCCCTCGACGCCGCACCGGCCCGCACCGAGGTCGACGCGGCGGTCGTCGATCAGCACCACGCGGCGATGGTCGAGCTGTGGGCACGGCTGGCGCCCTACGCGAACGGCCTCCAGGAGGTCGACGTCACCGATGACGAGCTGGCCCGAACCGCCGGCGAGTTGCGGGCGCTGCTGGAGGCCGCGTACGGCCAGCGTTTCACCTTCCGCGGTGAGCACCGCGAGCCGACCGGCACTCTGGTCACGGTGACTCAAGCGGTCGGCCCGGTGTCCGGCCGTGTGGTCGGCGTGCGGGGCGATGTGGGCTCCGGCGCCGCGGTCGAGGTGCGGCAGGAGGCCACCGAGGTGACTGCCGACGGCACGGTGATCGGGGTCGATGGCCGGATCAGCGGGTGATCCTCGACTTCACCAGCTACCTCGCCGAACGCGCCGAGGAGTTCACCGGCCGGGAGTGGGTCCTCGACGCCCTGGCCGCCTGGCGGGCCGACCCGGCCGGCGAACGGTTCTTCCTCATCGTCGGCGAGCCGGGGGCCGGCAAGACCGCGGTGGCGGCCCGGGTGGCCGGCGACGCCGACGCCGTGCACTTCTGCTCGGCGCGGGACCGCCGCTGGATCATCCCGCGCACCTTCGCCGAATCGGTGAGCGAGCAGCTCGCCGCGGCCAAGCCGGCGTTCGCCACGGCGCTGCTGCGGCACGCGGCCCGCAACGTCACGATCCAGCAGACGGTCGCGGGGGACAACGCCGGCCAGATGGTCGGCGTCGGCACGCTGGTCGTGGACGGCTCCGCGGACGACGCCTTCGACCGGCTGGTTCGGACGCCGATCGAGGCGGTCACCGAGCCCGTGCTGCTGTTGGTCGACGGGCTGGACGAGAGCCTGGCCTATCCGGGCTCGGTCACGATCGCCGACCTGGTCGCGCAGTCGGCCGAGCTGCCGCCGTCGGTGCGGTTCGTGCTCACCTGCCGTCCGCTGCCCGATCTGGTGCGGATGCTGCGGCGGGCGGGCGCCCGGGAGTGCGTGCTCTCGCCTCGTGAGGGCCCCGGCCGCAATCTCGCCCTGCACGACGTCGAGCGGTACGTCGAGCGACTCGCACCCGACTTCGACTTCGCCCCGGAACTGTCCGTGCCGCAGTTCGTCGCGGCCGTGCGGGACCGCAGCGGCGGCAACTTCCTGTTCACCCGGCACCTGCTGTTCAACCTTGCGCAGCAACGGATTCCCGTCACCCGCGCTGCGATCACGGCGCTGCCGCGCGGCTTGGACGGCGTCTATCTGGACTTCCTGTATCGCCTGGCCGGCCCGGGACAACGCGGACGGTACCGGGAGATCGCCGCGGTCCTGGCCGTTCTCGCCGTCGCGCAACAGCCTCTCGACGAGGACCACGTCGCACGGTTCACCGGCCTGCCGGCGGTGACCGTTCGCGGAGCGCTCACCGACCTCCGCCAGTTCCTGCACACCGACGACACCCTGCCGGCCACGACCCGCACGTACGCGCTGTATCACGCCTCCTTCGCCGAGCTGCTGCTCGACCGCGACCGCGCCGAGGAGTACTGGGTCGACGGGGCGGCCGCGCACCACGCCATCGCGGTGGCCTACCTCGGCGGCGATCGGTCTCATTGCGACGACTACGGCCTGAACAGCCTGGCCGTGCACCTCTACGAGGCCGGCGACGTCGGGCCGTTGCAGTCCCTGGTGGACGCGGCCTGGATCGCCGAGCGCCGAAGCCGCCGCAACGACGGATACGACGGTGTGCTCGCCGACCTCGACCTGGCGTGGCGCGCCGCCGAGCAGGCCGATCGCTCGGCGGTGGCAGCCGGTCGGCCGGCTCCGTACCTGGCCGACGAGCTGCGCTGGGCGCTGGCCGTCGCCAGCGTGGGCACGCGGGTCCTGCCGACGGCGTTGCTGCGCGAGTTGGCCCGTACCGGCGTGTGGAGCGCCGAGCAGACCCTGGGCTACGCCCGCCTGCACCGATCGGCGCCGGACCGGTCCGAAACCCTGGCGGCGTTGGCGCCGGTGCTGCCGGAACCGCTGCGCGGCGAGGCTTTCCTGGAGGCGGTCGCCACCGCGGAGGGACTGGTGGCCGCCGGCACGGAACCGGCGGCGGGGCGGCGGGTGGCCGTGCTCGCCGGGCTCATCCCGTTGCTGCCGCTGGATCTGCGTCGACGGGCCGTCGCCGCGGCGCTCGACAACGCGCGGCAGCTGTCCGATCAACGCCGCGTCGCCGGCGGCAACGTCGGCCACTACGGCAGCCAGTTCGGCGAACTCTATCGGCACACCGGGTTCCGCAGCACCGCGCTCGACCGGATCGCCGCCGCCCTGGCGCAGGTCGGCTGGTCCGATGACGCCGCCGAGCTGCGGCGGATCTGCGAACTGCCGGACGACGCGGCGTTCGGCGAGGCCACGGCGGGGATCCTCGCCCGGCTGACGGACATCCAGTCGCCGCCGCCGGAATCCGGCGACGCCGTCACGGCTGCCGACGTCCGCCGGCAGCTCGCCGAGGTCGCGTCCGAGCCGATCAACGACGCCGAGATGCGGTCCGCCACGGCGATCACGCTCGCCGACAACCGGCCGGACCCGACCGACCCCACCCCGGCCGCCCGGCTCGACGAGCTGATCCGCGCCGCGCCATCGCCCTACAGCGCAAGGGATCTCAGTGCCATGGCGGCCCCGTACCAAGCCGCCGCGCTGGCGGAGCTGGCGGGCCGGCTGCCGGACGACGCCATGGCCAAGGCATTGGACTTCGCCGAGCGCATCTCCGAACCGCACGCGCGGCGCCGAGCCATCCGAGCCCTGGGGCCGTTCCTGCCCCAGTCGATGCTGCGGGACGTCATCGCGCGCCCCGGCGCCGCACTGCTCGCGCCCCTCGTCGACGTCCTGTCCGACCCGTTGCTGCTCGACGCCCTCGCGGCCGTCCGGGAGATCTCCGACGTCGACTCCCGGGCCGCCGGACTCGCCGTGCTGGCGCCGCACCTGCCCGAGCCGCAGGCCGGGGAAGCGGTCGGTCTTCTGTCCGAGTGGCTCGCCAGCACCGACCCGGCGCCGCGCGGCGCCCTTGGCGCCGTGGCCGGACACCTGCCGGCCGACCTCGCCGCACGTGCCTTCGCCGCGCTGCGCAGGGTGGCGCGACCGGTCAACACCTGGTCGGGACCGGACCGTGGGAGTGTCACGGCGATCCTGGGGCTCGTTCCTCACCTGTCCGAGCCGGACCGAACCGAGGCCCTGCAGCTCATCCAGGTGGCGGTCGAGCGGGGAACGTGGCGGCCCCGGTCCTGGGGCTTCACGGACGCCCAGTCGCCGATCTTCGCCGCCCTCGCGGCCGTCCGCGCCTGGCCGCCGTCGTCGGATCGCGACCACGTTCTCCGTATGCTGGTCGACCACGCGATCGACCAGGCCCGGACGGCGCGATACGGCCGTGACTACGAGACCTGGATGCTGCGGTACCGGATCGGGCTGTTCATCGTGCTGCTGCCCCACCTGCCCGAACCCCATCTGACCGAGGTCGCCGACATCGTCCTGCGGATGATCGTCGACAAGTCCACCGACACCCTTCCGGCCGACCAGACCGCCGCCCTGGCCGCGCATCTGCCCGCACGGCTCCTGGACGTCGCCGAACGCGCCATCACCGCCGCCCCGCTGCCGCGATTCCTGCCCGCGGACCTGCTGCCCGCCGCCCTGGACGTCGCCCGCCGGCGCGGCAACGTCGACTGGCTCTTCGCCGTCGCCGAGCGCGGCCTGCTCGCCTCGTGCCTCACCGTCGCCGAGGAGATGGGCGGCCCCCTGCTCCGGCTCGAGGTCGTCACCCGCCACGCACACCAGCTCGCCCGGCTGCCCGCGCCGGAGTTGTACGAGGTGTGGCGGGCGACCCTGCATGGCCTGGCCGGCCTGGACCGCCGCCGTTTCCTGGCCCACCTGCGGGACCTCGGCCCCGTCATCACCGCTCTCGCCGGCCCCGCCGGTCGCCCGGCCGTCGTACGGGCCGTCGACGCGGTCGCGGCCATCTGGCCGTGACCCCGGATCCTCGGCCCGCCGGTGAGCATGGCGGCGCGGTAGGAGCGGGCGCCCGCTGGGTACACCGGGAGAAGATCGAGCGGAGCGGGGTGGCGGATTGGTTGCGGTACGGTCCGACGAGTTCCAGCAGCGGCATCGCTGGGCTGGCTTCCCGCTCGCGGTCTGCTACAAGTTCGTCGACGACCAGGGCTACTACCTGGCGGCGCTGCTGACCTACTACGGGTTCCTGTCGCTGTTCCCGCTCCTGCTGCTCCTGGTGACCGTGCTCGGCTTCGTCATGCAGGACGACGTCGCGCTGCAACAGCAGGTGCTGCACTCGGCGCTGACCGACTTCCCGGTGCTCGGCCAGCAGATCGTGTCCAATGTGCATTCCTTGCAGGGCAACGTTTTCGGCGTGACTTTCGGCGCCGCGGCGGCACTGTACGGCGCGCTGGGCGTGGCCGGCGCGGGCCAGACCGTGCTGAACAAGATCTGGGCCGTGCCGCGGGTGCAACGACCCAACCTGCTCGGCTTCTACGCCCGGAGCCTGCTCCTGCTGGCCACGCTCGGCCTCGGTGTTCTGCTCACGACCGCGTTGACCGGCCTGACCACGGTCGCCTCCGACCTGGCCTCGAACGACGTGCTCGTGGCGCTGTTGGCCAACCTCGGCGCACTCGTCGTCAACGTGCTGCTGTTCCTGCTCGCCTTCCGCGTTCTGACGGCGCGGGACTTCGCGCGGGGGCAGCTCCTGCCCGGTGCGGTCGTGTCGGCTCTGCTCTGGCAGGGACTGCAGATCGGCGGCACCTACCTGCTGGAACACGAACTGCGCGGCAGCAGCGCGACCTACGGCGCCTTCGGCCTCGTCATCGGGCTGATGATCTGGCTGTACCTCGGCGCGACCGTCGCCGTGCTCGGCGCCGAGGTCAACGCAGTCCGTGTGCTGCGGCTGTGGCCACGCAGCCTGCTCACCCCGTTCGTCGGCGAGGCGCCGCTGACGCCGGCCGACCGGCAGGCCTACGCCGCGTACGCCCGCACCGAGCAACTGGTCGAGCAGGCACACATTCGGGTGCGGTTCCCGCCCCGGGCCGGGGAGGAAAGCACCAGCCGACGGAGCGACGCGGCCCGGCCGGCTGATCAGCCGCCGGCGTGATGCGTGCTCTCGCGACCCGATGGTGCGGCGTGCGTGTGCTGCCAGATGCGGCGGGAGTCCGCGAGTGGATCGTCGGCGTCGCGGGGCGGAAGGTCCCAGATGCGGGTCCGGTGGTGGGCGAGGTCGAATCCGGGCCAGCCGGGGTCCCCGGTGGTGGCGAAGCTGGTCCAGGCGCTGCGGATCTGTTCGGACAGCACGTCGAATCCGGGCGGTGTCGGTGTGCCGAGGAAGCGTGTCGCGTACCGGGTGGCGGCGGTGTCGAAGATCAGCGGGATGTCCAGCCCATGACCGGCTCCGAGACCCGGGCTGGACCAAGCGAGGTCGTACAGCCAGGTGCGCCCGCCCGCCGCGGCGTGCGTCTGGGCGGTCTGGATGGTCGGCATCCGGACAAGGGCGTCGGACAGCATCACGGTGAACACCTCGGCGTTGCTGGCGCCGGGGTGGGCCCGCCGGTACGCGTCGGCTGCGTCCGGGAGTAGTCCGAGCGCGGCGGCGACGGCCGGCAGGTCGACGCCGGGCGGGGGCGGCCCGTCCTGGCCGCGGTATTCCTCGTGAGTGAAGCCGCAGATCAGGTCCACCTCACGGGCGACACCGCCGGCCAGGGCCGTCTGGGGTGGTCCCGTGACCAGGTCGCCGTCGATGACGGGCCCGAAAGCGGTCAAGCCGGCGTTCCGGGCGCGCAGTGGCGTGTCCTGCACGGCGAGGATCGCCTCCGGCGGTAGAGACGCGAACCCGTCCCAGGTGGCGGCCACGCCGGCGGCTTCGGCGATCGTCGCGGTGATGGCTGCGGCCTCGCTCCGGGGCCGGTACCCGGCGGGAATGCTCTGGGCGATGGCCCGGCGAAACAGTCCGGCAGCGGCCGGCGCGGCCATCAGCAGGACGGTGGACGCGGCGCCGGCGGAATGACCGAACACGGTCACGTTCGCGGGGTCGCCGCCGAACGCGGAGATGGTGGACCGGACCCACTCCAGGGCCGCGATCTGGTCGCGCAGGCCACGGTTGTCCGGGACACCGGGCAGGTGGCCGAAGCCCTCGAACCCGAGCCGGTAGTTGATGGTGACCACTACGACCCCGGACCTGGCCAGCGCGGTCGCGTCGTACTGCGGCATGGCGGCCGTACCGTGTTTCCACAGCCCGCCATGGATCCACACCATCACGGGCAAGCCGGCCGCGCCGAGATCGGGGGTCCACACGTTCAGCGTCAGGCAGTCCATTCCGTCACCGGGCCGCCATGCCGGTGGCGCTCCCGGGGCGGGTGCGAGTTGTGGCGCGGCGCTGCCGAATTCCGCGCAGTCCCGGACGCCCGCCCATGCCCGCGCGGGAGCCGGCGGCTTGAACCGCAACGCCCCCTCGGGTGCGTCCGCGTACGGGATGCCTTTGAACACAGTGATTCCGCCGACGGTGCGCCCGCGAACCGCACCCAGGCGTGTCGACACCACAGGCTGGGTCATCGCTCTGCCCTCCGAGCAGCAACGGACGGCTTCGATGCGGCTCGACGACGTGTCGGCTGTGGCGGTGTCGGCTCGGGTGGGGTGATCGCCGCGCTCACCAGCCGAAAGAGCAGGGCTCGTTGCTCGCGCCACACCTGCGGGTCGGGGCTTGCTTTCGCCAGCGCGTCCGCGGTCGCCAGCAGCAGGCGCGCAAGCTCCTCGCCGGTGGTGTCCACAGTGGACAAGCTGACCTCGCCCGCCGCCGCGGCCGCGTCCAACGCCGCGGCCAGCCGCGATACCAGCGCCGTGTTGGCTTCGCCGACGCTGTCGCCGCTGACCGAGAGGCTGGCGTCGAACAGTTCGCCGCCGTGCGTGTTCGAGGAGATCTGGGCCATCAGGCCGCCGAAGTAGGTGGCCATCGCCGTGCTGACCCGGGAGACCACGTCAGTCGGCTCCGCCAGCACCGCGTCCACCTGGTCGAGCGCTCGGGCGTGGGCCCGGCGCGATCCGGCCCGGAAGAGGTCTTCCTTGGTGGCGAAGTGCAGGTAGAGGGCGGCTCGGGAGATGCCCGCCGCGCGGGCGACGTCCTGCATGGTCGTCTTGCCGTAGCCGTACCGGCAGAACACCGGCAGCGCGGCGTCGAGGATCCGATCGCTCCGGTCGTCCGTCATAACGGCACCTTGTCAAACTAGACAGATATCGTCAAGGTGTCTAGTTGGACGGAAAGTGTCGGGTTGTCCAGACGTCGTCAGCCGAACACGTCACGGTGCTGGCGCACGAAGTCGGCGAACCCGAGGGCCGGACGGCCGGTGAGATCGGGTACGGCCGACGTCACCGTGTCGGCGCCACCGTCCCGGTAAGCGCGGGCCACGTCGATCAGAGCGTCAGCGTGGAACTCCGGCATTCCTCGGCTCAGCATCGCGGCGCGCGCCTCGTCGTCCGGTGGCCCCACGTAGCGCACCCGCCGGCCCAGGACGTCGCCGAACACCGCCGCGGCCTCGGTGTAGGTCAAGGCCTTCGGTCCGGTCAGGGGGTAGACGCGACCGTCATGTCCGTCCGTCGTCAGGACCCGCGCGGCCACCCGGGCGACATCCCCGGCGTCGATGAAACTGATCGGGGCCGTGATCAGTGGGAAACTGAACTCGCCGGCGTCTCGAATGGACGGCTGGCGCAGAAAGTTCTGCAGGTAGAAGTTGGGCCGCAGGACCGTCCACCGTAGACCGGACGTGAACAACGCCTGTTCGACGGGCCGATGCAGCCGGGCGACCGGCGACAGACCTTCGTCCGCGCGCCAGACCGACAGCTTGACCACTCGCGTGCCCGTTGCGCGGGCCGCGTCGAGCATGGTGAGTTCCTGCGCCGTCTGCGCCGGACCCATCGCGCCGAGCAGGAAGACGGCTTCGACACCGTCGAGCGCCGGGCCCAGCGTCCGCGGCTCCGCCAGATCGAGCGTGACCGCCGACCGTCCCGACTCGATCGCCCGGGCGGTCATGCCCGGGTCGCGATAGGCCGCGCGGGTGGCCACGCCCTCGGCGCGCAGACAACCCAGCAGCGCCGATCCGACGTTCCCGCTCGCGCCGGTCACCAAGATCATCATCGTCCCCCCGCGTCCCACTGGTAAGCGCGGGAAGTATCCCAGAACCGGCACAGGTGCGGCCGGCGTCAGCTGCCCTCGCGGTCCTCCAGGCCGACCGCCTTCAGCAGCTCCTTGCGGTCCTCGGCCAGCTCGCGCTGCTCACCGGCGCTGGTGCGGCCCATCATGTCGGCCAGGCCCTGCGCGATGGCGTTGAGTTTCTGCTGCACGGCGTCGTCGGACCGCTTCTGGGTGTTCTGCAGCAAGGCGACCAGCAGGAAGGTCACGATGGTGGTGACGGTGTTGATGATCAGCTGCCAGGTGTCGACGCTGCCGAAGATGAAGTAGGACGGCGCCCACAGCAGCACGAGAAGCACGCAGAACACGAAGAACGCGGCGCGGGACGTCATGCGGCCGACAAGGTCGGCGAAGCGGTCGAACACCGACAGCTCGGACCGCGACTGCGACGGCATCTTCGCCGGCTTCACCTCGGCGGTGGACATCGTCAGGCCGCCGCGTTCTGCGGGGACAGGGTGCGACGAGGGGCGTTCTTCACTAATACGGCGGCATCCGTGGACATGGTCGTCTCCACATCTCGCAAGCAGGGCCCGCCAAGGGGCTGGAGAATCGACGATGGATACCCCGCTGCGGCGCCGGTAAACCACAGCGTCGCTCGTCAGGCCGGCGTCGAACCGGGTCAGCCGCTCGGCATGCCCGCCCGCGCGTCCTCCACGGTCCGCCGGAGCACGGCGATCGTGGACGCCAACTGGGTGAGGGACCGGGCGGTGATCGGGTCGGCCAGCCAGGCGCCCAACTCACGCTCGAACGTCGGGGCGGCGGCGTCCAGCAGTTGCCGGCCGGTGTCCGTGAGTTCGAGCAGGGACGAGCGGCGGTTCTCCGGGTTCGGGCGTCGGCGCACCCATCCGGCGGCCTCCAGGCGGTCCACGCCCTTGCTGGTCGCGCCGACGGCGATCGCGAACTCCTGGGCGAGGTCGTTGACCCGGCAGCCGTCCCGGCCGCCGATGAACCGCAGGAACTCGAACTGGCCGATGGTCACGCCGTGCTCGGCCCGCAGTCGCGCGCCGAGCACGTTGTACAGCCTCGTCTCGTACCGCACGAGATCGGAGAACACCTGCGCGAGGTCGGGCACGGCACACTCCTCATTCCCCAGAAGTACCTTCCGGAGAATAGGGTAGCTGGCCAGACCGCCTCACGAGGTCGATGGAAGCGCCTGCTCCAGCGTGATGACCACGTTCAGCTGTGCGTGCAGGCCCGTGGTCATGATCGGGACCCGGGTCGCCCGTGAGCCGGCGACCACGCACAGCCGGGTGTGCAGGCGTCGGTGCTCGTTGTGCGCCTCGATGAGGACCGACAGGCCGGGGGAGGCCATGTAGGTCACGCCGCTCAGGTCGACGATCAGCGGTGTCGCCGTGGTGGTGTCGTTCCGTGCGTCGGCGAGGTGCTCGCGGAACAGGGCCGCGGTGTCCGAGTCGATCTCCCCGGTGACGTGCAGGACCGTGGCCGGCCCGACCGTCTCCCGGCGGACGTCGAGGATCTCCGGGGTGTCCGGGGATCTTTCGGGCTTCGCACCGAGCGGCGCGGCATCGTCGTGGTCGGTGTCGGGCGTGTCGTGCGAAGAGGTCATGATCAGGGCGTCCTGGGGTGGGGTCGGCTGGCGCGTTTGCGCGAGAGATATCCACAAGCCGGCCGGTTGAAACCCGCCGCGGGATCGCGCAGCACCCACAACGCGATCCGTGGGAGCGTCAGGGGACGACGAGGACGGGGCAGGGGGAGTGGTAGAGGGCGGCCTTGGTGACGGGGCCGGGCATGTGGAGGTGGCGACGGGATTCGCCACGGGAGACGACGAGCAGGTCGGTGTCGTCGGCGTGCTCCACGGTCTCGTGGGGCAGCGCCCGGTCGAGGGTGAAGGTGGCGCGCACGGCGGTGTCGAGGGCCCTGAACTGGAGCTCGGCGACATGCAGGACGTCGTCGGGGTCGTGGATGGCGCGGAGGTCCGAGGGGGCGGCGTGCACGACACGCAGGCGTGAGCGGCGCGAGGCGGCGAACGCGGCGGCGCGGCGGAGGACCAGGAGGTCGTTGAGTCCGCCGCTGACCATGGCGGTGACGGAGCGGTGCTCGCCGCGGACGGCGGAGGGGGTGCCGCGGACGACGAGGACGTCGCAGTGGGCGCCGGTGAGCACGGGGATGACGTGTTCGCCGAGGCCGAAGCGACGGTGGCCCCGGCAGCCGAGCACGAGCAGCGAGCTGCCTTCGCTGGCGGCGACGAGGCCGATGACGGGGGACGCGCCGACGGGACGGCAGGTGATGGGCAGCAGCGGATAGAGCCGGAGCGTGTGGCTGAGCCCGAGATCGGACGGCACGTCGGAGGGGACGCCGTCACAGGCCCGCAGCACCTGCAGCGAGGCGCCGTGCAGCCAGGCGTGGCGGGCGGCCCAGTCGAGTGCCATACCGCCCCAATACGAGCCGTCGGCGCCGACGGTCACCACTTCGGCGGTGCGGGTCTCGGCGGGACGGACGTCGTGCAGCGGGGCGGCGGCGGGCATCGGGACCTCCTCGGGGGTGTGCACCAACCCTCGCCGACCGCGCTGACCTGCGGCAGAGGCGGTCGGAACGACGACACGGGGCCGAAAGACCCCGATGGTTCGGGTCGGCCGCCTGCGGCGCGCAACCCCGGGCAGCGGCGACGGTGGCAGCTGAATCGAGAGCAGCGACGAGGGGAGCGTCGATGATCAAGGCAGGCTCGACCGAGCGGCTGCCGACGACGGGTTGGGTGCAGCGCCTGGACAGCATCGGTGTGACCGAGGCCGCCGTTTCGGTCGCACCGCCATGTCCGCCAGAAGGTCGCACCGCCACGTCCGGACGAGAGTGGGAACCCATGTTCGACGCTGCGGGCCTCGAGGTCCTCGACCGGGCCGAGTGCCTGGAACTGCTGAAGACCGTGCCGGTCGGTCGGATCGTGTTCACCGACCAGGCGCTGCCGGCGGTGCTGCCGGTGAACTACTCGGTGTGGGACGGATCGCTGCTGATCCGGAGCGGCGCGGGCGGCAAGCTCGCCGTGGCCATCCGCAACGCCGTGGTGGCGTTCGAGGTGGACGAGATCGACCGGGACAGCGGCAAAGGGTGGAGTGTGGTCGTGGTCGGCCGCTCCGGTGTCGTCGACCATCCGGCCGAGCTGGCGGCGGCCGAGGAGGCCGCGCCGCGGTCGTGGGTGAGCGGACGCGACCGGCTGATCCGGATCGTGATCGGTTCGATCAGCGGGCGGCGGGTCGGCGAGGTCCCGTAGGCCCGACCCGGTTCGGCCGAACGGCCGCGCTCCGACCGGGCCTCGGTCACCAGCCGCCCGCATGAACGCCGCTCATCGCGCCGATTCCCGGCTGCGCACCCGCACCTCGATGGTCCCGGGGACGGATTCGGCGATGACCTGTGCGACGTGCCGGTCGGTGGCGTCGTCGAAGTCGTCGACGATGTCGACCACGCCGTCGTGCACGGTGACCGACCAGCGGTCGGCGCCGCCGTACGCGGCCAGCCGCGACCGCACGGCGATCAACACGGTCGTGTCGTCGGTGGCGATGACTCGCAGCAGGTCGCGGCGGGTGACGATGCCGACCACGCCGCGGCCGCCGTCCACGACGGGCACCGCACGCACGTTGTCCTCCAGCATCATCCGCGCGATCGCGGAGCAGTCCGTGCCGGGTGTGACGGCCACGGCCGGCGTGCTCATCGCCTCGGCGACGGTCTGCGGCGGATGCGTGTGCACGTCTGCGTCCCGCCAGATACGGGTGCGCGCGTCGACCGGGATGCGGTCGCGCAGCACGTCGGCCTCGGTGACCATGCCGACCAGCCGGCCGTCGGCGTCGACCACGGGGGCCGAGGTGAAACCGCGCCTGGCCAGCAGCACGGCGACTTCCTTGACGGGCTGGTCCGGCCGGACGGTGATCGCCGGGCTGCTCATCACGTCCTGTGCCCTCATTGTCAGCTCCTCACGGTGTTCAGGGCCGGCGCCGCGATTGCGGCGTCGAGGATGGTGTCGGGGCCGGCGATGACGACCGGGCAGGCCGCCTCGCGCAGCACCCTGCGGTAGATGCGGCCGCCGACGCCGTGTTCGCGGTGGCCGACGACGACCATCGACGCCGACGGCGAGTGCCACGCCAGCGCCTTTGCGGGCGGGCACACCGTGGTGTGCAGCTGCACGGCCATCGCGGGGTAGCGGCCGGTGAACAGCGAGACCAGGTCGAACACGGAGTTGCGCTGTTCGGTGCTCGTGCGGTGTGGCTGGCAGTGCACGACGCGGACGCCGCGGCCGAGCCGGTCGGCCTCGGTGAACGCCCAGCGCAGTGCCTGCTCGGAGTGTTCGGTCCCGTCCGCTCCGACCAGGATCGGCCGGTTCTCGCCGTCCCAGGCCGTTCCGGGGGCGACAGTGGCGACCGGGCAGCTCGCCTGCGCCGCCACGGTCGCAGCCATGCCGGCATCGGCGGCGGCACGGTCGACAACGGTCAGGTGTGCGTCGCCGGTCCGACCGAGCAAAGCGTCAGGGAGACCGCTGTCGGCCGTCGTCGCGGACAGCGCCAGTCGCGGGTACCGAATGCGGACGGTCGCGGTCGCGTTGTAGAGCGCGGGCAGGCTGCCGCCGTCGGCGAGCACGACGCGCAGCGGTGCCCGCAGGCGGCCGGCGTACTCCGCGGGCCAGATGATGGTCCCCAGTGAGTCGGTGCCGGGCGACAGCCCGACCAGGACGGCCTTGGTGCTCACGGGTTGCCTCCCGGCAGCATCCGCTCGGCGTCGATGAGCAGTTCCGCCACCGGACGTCGGGGTGTGGGCGCGACCGGGCTGCCGTGACCGATTCGCAGGATGGTTTGGGGGGTGATGCCGGCGCCCAGCAGGTGGCGCAGCTGCTTGCGGCATTCGGGCACTTCGATCGGTTGGGCGATGAACGAGGCGGACAGGCCCAGCGTGGTGGCGGTGAGCAGTACGCGCTGCATGGCTTGGCCGGCGTGCAGCTCGGCCAGCAGGCCCTCGTAGTAGGAGCAGACGACCGCGATCAGTGGTTCGCGCTCGAAGTCCTTGCCTGGCAGCCGGTCTCGTGCCTGGCCGCCGCTGAAGTCGCGCAGCACCCACCGGTCCTGCGGTTCGGGCATGGGGCCGGCGGAGCGGGCGGGCACGCCGTCGCGGCGTTCGCCGCCGTGCCCGGTCCAGTGCTCCAGTTCGGCGCGGAACTCGACGCTGGAGAGCTGGATCTGGTGGGCGCGGGTGACCATCGCGTGCAGGCGGGACCGCTGCGCCGGATCGGTGATCGGGTGCAGCCACGACCGTTCGGTCAGTGCGGCCCGGACGAGCTGGCTGAGCTGCGCGGGCATCACTGGGATGTCGCGGAACGGCTTGCGGTTGGTGTGCCGGGAGGGGATGGCCCGACGCAGGTCGGCGATCCGGTAGCTCGGCGCGACCTGGCCTCCGTGCCGCACGGTCGCGAGCGCGTCCGGGCCGGCGTTGCGCGGCAGCAGCGTCACCAGCGGGCGGATCCCCAGGGCTTCCAGCGCGATGCGGAGGTTGGTCAGGGCGGCGCCGCATGCCAGCCGCAGTTCCTTGTCGCCCGGGTCGGTGGCCGGTAGCCGGCGCGTGAGGTCGGCGTGCAGCTCGATGCGGTCGGGCAGGACCCGGAATCGCCAGGGTTGGCTGTTGTGCACCGACGGGGCCATGGCCGCCGCTTCGAGCACGGTGGTCACCTCGGCCGGGCTGAGCCCGAGGCTGGCGGGGACTGGACTGGTCATGGCTTCACGGTGCGCGTCGAGGGTGCGCCGCTGACACGGCCCAAAGTCATGTGGGACCAGGGCCGTCGACCACGAGGTCCCAGGACCCTGGAAAGCGACCCGGCGGCGTGGCAGGCTCGACGTTGTCGACGGAGATCAACGGGAGCGTCCGATGCCAGAGGCCGACGCGTCAGCGGTGCTGGGCAGCCTGCGGCTGGACGAGTTGCTGGCCGAGGTGCAGGAGCGGCTGGCCGAGATCGTCAAGACCCGCGACCGGGTGCAAGGCCTGTTGGATGCCGTGCTGGCGGTCGGGTCGGGGATCGAGTTGGACTCCACGCTGACCCGGATCGTGCAGGCCGCGGCCGACCTGGTCGATGCCCGGTACGGGGCGCTGGGCGTGCTGGCCAGCACCGGCGACGGCCTGTCCGAATTCGTGTATCTGGGCATCGATGCCGAGCAGCGCGGGCTGATGGGTCACCTGCCGGAGGGGCGGGGCCTGCTGGGTTTGCTCATCCACGATCCCAAGCCGATCCGGCTGGCCGATCTGAGCAGCCATCCCGCCTCGGTCGGCTTCCCGGCCAACCACCCGCCGATGCACAGTTTCCTCGGCGCGCCGGTCCTGGTGCGTGACGAGGTGTTCGGCAACCTGTACATGACCGAGAAGCGCGGCGGTGGCGAGTTCACCGCGGATGACGAGGTCGTGCTGCGGGCGCTGGCCGCAGCCGCCGGCGTGGCGATCGAGAACGCGCGTCTGTTCGAACGGTCCCAGCAGCGGCAGCGCTGGTTGGAGGCGTCGTCGGAGATCCGGGCCGAGTTGCTGGGCGGGGCCACTGTGGACGATGCTCTGCGGTTGGTCGTGTTGCGGGCCATGGAGCTGACGGATTCATCGTGCGCCATGGTGCTCGTCGCCGACGGGGACGACACGCTCACCGTCCGCGGCGTTGTCGGGACGTGCGCCGACCAGCTTGCCGGTGCCGTGCTGCCCGACGCCCGCCCGCTGCTCGACAATGCCCCGCGGCTCGTTCCCGACCTGGTGCTGGAGCTCGGCGGCCGGCTCGCCGGCGACGTGCTCGGCCCCGGGCTCGTCGTGGAGTTCCGCACCTCCGACGGCAGCACCGGTGCGCTGGTCACGGCGCGGGACAAGGGCGGCGTCGAGTACCGCCCCGACGACGTTCCGCTGGTGACGTCCTTCGCCGACCAGGCCGCGCTGGCCCTGGAGCTGGCCGAGAAGCAGCGGACGAAGGGCATGCTCGACCTGCTGGCCGACCGTGACCGGATCGCCCGGGACCTGCACGACCACGTCATCCAGCGGCTGTTCGCGACCGGCCTGAGCATGCAGGGCACGCTGCGGATGATCGCCGATCCCGAGGCGCGCAAGCGGATCCAGCATGCCGTGGGCCAGCTCGACCAGACCGTGATGGAGATCCGGACGTCGATCTTCGACCTGCACACCGCCGACGAGGTCGACAGCCTGCGCCGCACCCTGCTCGACGTCGTCTCCGAGCTGACCAATGGCACCGACGTCTCGCCGTCGGTACGCATGTCCGGCGCCGTGGACACCCTCGTCCCGCCGGAGATCGCCCCGCATGCCGAGGCGGCTCTGCGTGAGGGTCTGTCCAACGCGCTGCGGCATGCTCGTGCCACGCACATCGTGGTCACCATCGAGGCCGCGCACGATCTGATCGTGGACGTCCTCGATGACGGCGTCGGAGTGCCGGAGACGCTGGCCCGCAGCGGTTTGGCCAACATCGAGAATCGGGCCTCCGCCTTCGGCGGCACCCTGACCGTCGGCCCCGGCCGGGACGGCGGCACCCGCTACACCTGGAAGGTGCCGATCCGGCCAGCCCCCTGAGATTTGCCGTCTTGAAGACCCCGCCTAGGAGTTGCGTTTGTCCTTCAGCTCGGTGGCCAACACCGCCGCCTGGGTGCGGCGTTGCATGCCGAGTTTGGCCAGCAGGTGGGAGACGTAGTTCTTGACGGTCTTCTCGGCCAGGTACATGCGTTCGGCGATCTGGCGGTTGGTCAGGCCCTCGCCGATGAGCTCCAGCACGACGCGTTCCTGGTCGGACAGCACGGCCAGGGGGTCGGTGCGTTGTTCCTGGTCGCGGCGCAGGCGGGCGAGCAGGGCGGAGGTGGTGTGGGTGTCGAGCAGGGACTGGCCGCCGGCGATGGTGCGGATGGCGTTGACCAGGTCGCTGCCCAACACCTGTTTGAGCAGGAAGCCGGCGGCGCCGGCCATGATGGCGTCGAACAGGGCGTCGTCGTCGGAGAACGACGTGAGCATGAGGCACTGCAGTTGTGGCATGGCGGAGCGCAGTTCGCGGCAGAGTTCGACGCCGTTGCCGTCGGGTAGCCGCACGTCGAGCACGGCGACCTGGGGTTGCGCGGCGGGGACCCGGACGAGGGTCTCGGCGACGGTGGAGGCCTCGCCGACGACCTCGAGGTCGGTCTCGCCTTCGAGCAGGTCGGAGATTCCGCGTCGGACGATCTCGTGGTCGTCGACGAGGAACACGCCAATGGTCATCGCAGCCACCTCCGGATAGAGCCTTCCACGGTTCCGGCCGCCGGTCACCCGGCTACCCCCGTCGATCACGGCGCCGCGCCGGGACACCAGCAGACCGCACACAGGACCCTGTCCGACAGTGCCATCGCGCCCGGGGCCCACGGGACCTGTGCCCTGGGTTGCCGCGACCCGTCATGGTCGCGGTCGCGCCCGCAGGGCCCTAAGTCCCCGGCCAGGTCGGGACCACGGCCGTGGCCTACGGCCCTGGGACCGACCGCGGCCGCCCGCGACGCTGGACGCGACAGAAATCGGCGGAGATCCACGGCCGGGCGGACCGCGCCCGATGCAGGACTTCGCGTCCCGCGGATTTTCCCGTCCCTGCTCGGCCTCACCCCGGCCGAGTTCGACCCCTGGAGCCAGACATGACGAACACCGTCACCGTAGGCGTCGACGGTTCCGAGCCGTCGATGAACGCCGTCCGCTGGGCGGCCGAGGAGGCTCATCGCCGGCACGCCGTGCTGCGAGTCGTCCACGGGCACTCGATCACCACGCCGTGGCTGCCCGCCGCGTTCCTGAGCAAGGCGCGGATCGCGGCGCGGTATTGCCTGCGTGAGGGCGTGAAGCGCGCGCTCGACACGCGTCCGGCGCTCGAGGTCGAGCCGGTGCTGGAGCTCGAGCCCGGCGTCGACCTGCTGGCCGACGAGTCCGAGAAGGCCGCGCTGGTCGTGGTCGGGGCCCACGGCCGTGGCGGCTTCGCCGAGCTGGTCGTGGGGTCCACGGTCGTGGCACTGATCGCCCGTGCGCGCTGCCCGGTGATTGTCGTGCGCGGCAAGGAAACCGCGGGCGGGCCGATCGTCGTCGGGGTGGACGGATCGCCCGCGAGCGAGGCGGCCCTGGCGTTCGCGTACGACATGGCCTCACGGCGCAACGCCGATCTGGAGGCCGTGCACGTGTGCGGCGACGCGGTCTCGGTGTGGGCCGGTTCGGCGCCGATCCCGGACGTGGCCCGGGAAACGGTCGCCGCCGACGAGCGCGTCACGTTGTCCGAACGTCTTGCCGGCTGGCGTGAGCGCTATCCCGACACGACTGTTCGTCAGGTCGTGCACGAGAACCGGCCGGCGCAACGGCTGCTGCACCAGGCCGACGGTGCGCAGCTACTCGTGGTGGGTTCGTCGGGGCGGGGCAGGCCGGCGGACGCGTTGCTCGGATCCGTCAGCCACGCCCTGCTGCACCACGCGCCGTGCCCGGTCGCCGTCGTGAGGCCGGAGTGAGCGATGCATGTCCTGGTGACGGAACAGAGGCCCGGGCAGGGGCAGGGCAAGGAGTTGGCCCGCCGATACGGGAGGCCCTGCCTCAGCGCGCCACGACGACCGGGCACGCGCCGTGGTGGATGAGGGCATGGCTGGTGGAGCCGAGGAGCATGCCGGTGAGGCCGCCGCGGCCGCGGGAGCCGACGACGACGAGCTGAGCGCGGGCGGACTGGCGGAGCAGGCCCTGGGCCGGGCGGTCGCGCTCGACGACGTGGCGGATCTCGACATCGGGGTAGCGGTCCTGCCAGCCGCCGAGACGCTGGGCGAGCACCTTCTCCTCGGCGTCGCGGATGGCGTTCCAGTCCAGCACGAACGGCTGGTGCTGCCCGCCCGGCTCGTGGACGGTGTCACGCCAGGCGTGGTAAGCGACCAGCGGCGCCGACCGGAGGGACGCCTCGTCCACGGCGAACGCGAGGGCGGCGTCGCTGGTGGGGGAGCCGTCGATGCCGACGACAATCGGGGCGGTCGGTCCGGGCACGGCGCCACGCACGACGGCGACCGGACACCGGGCGTGGGCGGCGAGGGCGATGGCGACGGAGCCGACCAGCAGTTGGGCGAAGCCGCCGATGCCACGGGACCCGAGCACGAGCAGCTGAGCGTGGGACGACCGCCTGGTGAGCGCGTCGAGCACCTGGTCTTCGATCAGCTCGGCGGTGACGGGGACCTCGGGGGCGACGGCCTCGACGATGTCCACGGCGTCGTTGAGCCACCTGCGGCTCTGGGTGGCGATCGCGGCGCTCATGGCGGTGGCGGCGGGAATCTCGGGCGGCACGGTGATGGGCGGGTTGACGTGGACGATGTCGAGGGGAGTGTGGCGGAGTACGGCCTCGGCGGCGGCCCAGCCCAGGGCACGTTCGGCGGAGCTCGACCCGTCGATGCCGACGGTGATGGGCAGAGTCATGGCGGACTCCTTCACGACGTGGTGCGCACCACGGCGACCGGGCACGCGGAGTGGTGCAGCAGCGCATGACTCGTGGAACCGAGCAGTGCCCCGGCGAACGGACCATGGCCGCGAGTGCCGACGACCACGAGCCGCGCCTGCTTGGACTGTTCGACGAGCGCGTGCGCGGGGCTGTCGAGCGCGGTGACGAGTTCGAGCGGGACGCCCGGGAACTTCTCCCGCCAGTGCGCCATGCGGTCGGACAGCATGACGCGCATCGAGTCGTCGAGCGCCTGGAAGTCGACGGCGTACGGCACGGCGTCCCAGCCGTGGCCGAACCTGCCCTCGGTCCACGTGTGCACCGCGATCAGGAGCGTGTCGTGCAGCGCGGCCTCGGTGAACGCCCACTCGATCGCTTCCTCGGCGGTGCCCCCGTCGACGCCGACGACGATCGGCCCCGAGGTGGGCAGCGGCGCCCGCGGCCCCGGCGTCCGGACGACGACAACGGGGCAGGAGGCCCGCGTGGTGACGCCGATGGCGGTGGACCCGACGAGCAGGCCGGCGAACCCGCCCAGCCCTCGCGTGCCGAGCACCAGCGTGTCGGCCCAGGTGGACACCGCCGCCAAGGTTTCCACCACGGGCCCGCACAGCAGTTCGGCCGATGTCGTGACTGTCGGAGCAGCGTGGCCGGCGGCCGCCCCGGCGTCGTCGAGCCAGGCGCGGGCCTGCGCCACCACCGCGGGCAGGTCCGGCGCGACATGGGCGATCACGAGCCTGATCTTCCGGCGCGCCGCTTCCCGGGCCGCCCACACGACGGCGTGGCGGGCGGAGTCCGAGCCGTCGATGCCGACGACAATCGCCGCCGTGGTCATCGCGACCTCCTTCGGGTCGTTGCACCTCCATCGCACTCCTCGGACATCCCGGTGAGCAGAGCACAAAGCCCCGCTCGGACCCGGCCGAACGATGTGAACCCGACAGGACGGACGTCCGGCGCACGGTCGGCCGGCGGCCTGCCGGTCGACGCGTCGCGCGCCGTGGCCGCCGCCGGGGACGGCGGCCACGGCCCGGGGACGTCAGCCCTTGTCCCCGGTCTCGATCTCGATCTTGCGGTGGGGGGTGGCCGTCTCGTCGACGGGCACCCTCACGGTGAGGATTCCGTCGGCGTAGCCGGCCTTGATCTCCTCCTCCCTCGCCTCGGCGGGCAGCGAGACGGTGCGCGAGAAGGAGCCGTAGCGGAACTCGGAATGGTTCTTCTCGGTCGTCTCCTCGGCGCGCTCGGCGCTGATCGTCAGCAGCCGGTCGTGGACGGTGATCGTGACGTCCTTGGCCGGGTCGATGCCCGGCAACTCGGCGCGCACCACGTACATGCCGTCCTCGACGAAGTCCTCCACCCGCATGCCCGGCGCCGGCCGCAACCCGAACACGGACGGGAAGGACTCGGCCCAGTCGATCAGGTCCGGCAGCAGGCCGTGCTGCCTGCGGACCGGCTTGGCCATCTGTCTGCCTCCTTGCCTCCTCGGTGGTCCTGCCCCTCCATCGGACACCCGGGCCGGGCCCGTGGCGCAGAGGAGAAGGCCCCGCTCCGGCCGCCATCCGGCGCGCCGGACGGGGTCGGAAGTCCCTGGGGGCACGGGACCACCCGAGCGGCCAACGACTCTGGGGGCCCATGGGCTCGGCGACGATGCTCGGGACAAGTCGTGGACGAGTGAGAAGGGACACCGACGATGGGCACGTACGTGCGGCAGGTTTCGTTGCTGGGAATGGCTCGCCGGATCGGGTTGGGCCGCAACTCGCTGCGCCGGCCCGTCGACCGCGTCGAGGGGCTGTCGGTCGTGTTGGTGTGGCTGGCCGGCATGGTGATCGCGTTGGCCGGAATCGTGTTCGGACTGACGGTGGCGCAGTCCGATCTCGTGACGTCGGGGCAGCAGATGGCGCGCTCGCATCCCACGAACGCGGTGCGGCTCGACAACTCGCTGCCGGGACCCGGCAGCACCGGGACCAGGATGTCGGTGCAGGTGCGCTACACCGACCAGGCGAGCGTCGTCCGTACCGGGTGGACGGAGCAGACGGTCGGCCTGACCGACGGCGCCAGCGTGCGGGTGTGGCTGGACGACGAGGGTTCGATCGTCCCGCCGCCGATGACCCCGGACGACGCCGTCGTCAACGGCGTCGTCGCGGGTTCGTGCGGCGCCGTCGGCGCCGAGGGCCTGGTGCTCGCGGCCTACCTGTTCGCCCGCTGGCGCATGGACCACAGGAAGTTCGCCGCCATCGATCTCGAATGGGCCCAGCTGTCGGCCCGGTGAGCACGGCGCCGCGTCGGGTGGCGCAGGGTGGACAACCCGCCAAAGTCGCCAACCCCGACGATCACGAGTGATGCTCATCTTTCTCTGACTGGCTTTCGTTTCGTGTCAAGGGTTTGCCGCCGAGCGTCGCTGCGACGCTGTCCGCACGCGTCCGGCTCAGGACCCGCGGCCCCTTGTCGTCGACCGGAACCGGGACTAGACAGGACTGGTCGATACGGCCGAGCAGGGAGCCTGACGTGGACCTTTCGCGCCTGCGTCTCAACGAGCTCGTCGCCGAACTCTCCACCCAGGTCGCGGAGCTGGCGACCGCCAAGAGCCAGGTGCAGGGCCTGCTGGACGCCGTGATGGCGGTGTCGGCCGGCCTCGACCTGGACGCGACCCTGCGCCGGATCGTGGAGGCGGCGGCGCAGCTCGTCGACGCCGAGTACGGCGCGCTGGGCGTGCTCGGCCCGGACGGCAGGCTGGCCAACTTCCTCACCATCGGCATCGACGACGTCACCCGCGCGAGGATGGGGCCGCTGCCGACCGGGCACGGCCTGCTCGGCACGGTCATCGCCGATCCGAGGCCGTTGCGGCTGACCGACATCGCCTCACATCCGGCGTCCGTGGGCTTTCCCGGACACCATCCCCAGATGCGGAGCTTCCTGGGCGTGCCGGTGCGCGTCCGGGACACCGTCTTCGGGAACCTGTACCTGACCGACAAACGCGGCGGTGGCCGGTTCAGTGCGGACGACGAGGTCATGGTGCAGGCGCTCGCGGCCGCCGCCGGCATCGCCGTGGACAACGCCCGGTCCTTCGACCAGGCCCGGCAGCGGCAGCGCTGGCTGGAGGCGCTCACCGAGCTGACCACCGACCTGCTCTCGGGCATGGAGCTGGACGAGGCGCTGGGCCTGGTCGCCCGCCGCGCGCTCGACCTGACCGGCGCGGACGCGGCGCTGGTGCTGCTGACGCCGAAGGGCCACCGCGACCGCCGGGTGGTGCAGGCGGTGGTCGGCGACATCGACGGCGCCGTGCTCGGCCGGGTGATCTCGAGCGGCGACCAGCTGATCGGCGACGTGGTCAGCAGCGGCGCCCCGCTGATCGAGACGGATCTGTGCCGGAACCGCGGCGAGAGCGCGCTGGCCGACGCGCTGGCCTCCTACCGGCACTCGATGGTGGTCACGATGCGGTCCGGCGAGCACATCACGGGCGTGCTGCTGGTGCTGCGGGGCAAGCAGCGGCCGACATTCCTGGACGAGCAGCTGCCGCTGCTCGCGTTCTTCGGCAGTCAGGTGTCGCTGGCCCTCGAACTCGCGGTCAAGCAGCAGATGCGGCGCGAGCTCGACGTCGTGTCCGACCGCGACCGGATCGGCCAGGAGCTGCACGAGCACGTGATTCAGCGACTGTTCGCGGTCGGCCTGCGGATGCAGGGCGCGCTGCCGGCCGTCCGGGGCTCGGGTGTCGGGCGGATCTGCGAGTCGGTCCGGGAGATCGACCAGGTGATCGCCGACATCCGCAGCTCCGTCTACGACCTGCAGGGCAGGGCGGAGACGCAGCCGTTGCGCGGGCGGCTGCTGGACGTCGTCGTGCACGCGACCGAGGACACCGAGCTGACCCCGACCACCCAGATGCACGGGTCGGTGGACTCCGCGGTGTCCGGTGCGGTCGGTGAGCACGCGGTCGTCGTGCTGACCGAGGCGATGTCGAACGTGGTCCGGCACAGCCACGCGCGCTCGGTGCGGGTCCGCGTGACCGCCGCCGAGGAGTTCGACATGGAGATCGCCGATGACGGCGTCGGCGTCGCGAGCGACGTCGACGGGCGGGGACTGCGTGACATGGCCGCGCGGGCCCGGTCCGTCGGCGGCCGGTTCAGCATCTGCGCGCTGCCCGACGGCGGCACGCGCCTGCGCTGGCGGGTGCCGCTCGCCGGAGGGTGACCGACGGCCCCGGCGCGGTCGAGACGCGGCCCGAGCCGGCCGGCATGGTTTGATGACGCCCGTGAGCCAGGGGGCATTGGCGCGGCGACTGGGCACGGGCGACGCGGTGGTCATCGGGCTGGGTTCGATGATCGGCGCCGGCGTGTTCGCGGCGTTCGGACCGGCGGCCCGGGCCGGCGGCGCCGGGCTGCTGGTCGGCCTGGCCGTCGCGGCGGTCATCGCCTACTGCAACGCGACCGCGTCGGCGCAGCTGGCGGCGGCCTACCCGGTGTCCGGTGGCACCTACATCTACGGGCGGGAGCGGCTCGGGGAGTGGTGGGGGTTCACCGCCGGCTGGGGATTCGTGGTCGGCAAGACCGCCTCCTGCGCGGCCATGGCCCTCACCTTCGCCTCCTACGCCGTGCCCGGCCCCTGGTGGGCGCAGCGGGCCGTGGCGGTGGCCGCGGTGCTCGGCCTGGCCGCGCTCAACTACCGCGGCGTCACCAAAACCGCTCTCCTGACCCGCATCCTGGTCGGCGCCAGCCTGACCGCCCTGGCGGTGGTCGTGGTCGGGATCGCCGTGGGCGGGCACGCGAATCCGGCGAATCTCGGCGGCGTGGACGCCGGCGGTGTCTACGGCATTCTCCAGGCCGCCGGGCTGCTGTTCTTCGCCTTCGCCGGCTACGCCCGCATCGCCACCATGGGCGAGGAGGTCCGCGACCCGCAACGCACGATTCCGCGCGCCATCCCGATCGCCTTGTTCATCACGGTCGCCGTCTACCTGGTGGTGGGTGTGGCGGCCCTGCTCGCCGCCGGCCCGGACAAGCTCGCCGCCTCTACGGCGCCGCTGAGCACTGCCGTCCAGTCGGCCGGACTCGATCCCGTCGTGCGGGTCGGGGCCGCGCTGGCGTCGCTCGGGGCGCTGCTGGCGCTGATCGCCGGCATCGGCCGTACCAGCCTGGCCATGGCCCGCCACGGGGACCTGCCCCGGTGGCTGGCCGCCGTCCATCCCCGGTTCCAGGTCCCGCACCACGCGGAGACGGCGCTCGCGGTGGTGGTCGGCGTCGTGGTGGCCACCGTCGACCTGCGCGGGGTGATCGGTTTCTCGTCCTTCGGCGTGCTGATCTACTACGCCATCGCCAACGCCGCGGCGTTCACCCAGCCGGCGGCCCAGCGCCGGTGGCCGCGCTGGCTCAACGTGCTCGGCGGCGCCGGCTGCGTGGTTCTGGTGGCCACCCTGCCCTGGCCCTCGGTGCTGGCCGGGGCGGTGATGTTCGCCGTCGGACTGGCGGGCCGGGCGGTCAGCCGTTCACTGCGGGCCCCGAGCGAACGCCGGTGACCGCGAAGCGTTCGACGTCGTTGACGTGCCCGCCGGTCGACACCGCGATGGTGAGCACGCTGCCCGTCGGTGCGGTGAACGACACCTGGGCGGTCCACGGCGTGTTCTGACCGCCGGCCGGGATGCCGTCCGTCCGACCGATCGGCTTCTCCTCGGCGAGACGGAACACCTGGATCCGCAGGCTCTCGTCCACACCGGTGATGTTGCCGCCGACCTTCGCCGGTGAGGTCACGGTCGAGCCGTACGGGGGCGTGGTCAGCGTCAGCTGCGGAGTGTCGTCGGTGCCGACGGCCTCCCACGGCGCGTCCCGACCGGTGCTGATCTTGACCAGGTGGATCACGGCGGCCGTGGCCGTCCGGCCGTCGGGCAGCTCGTACCCGACGCCGACGTGTGCGTCCGCGTCGATCACCGACGTCGTGGTGACCCGGTCGAGCGTGCCGTAACCCAGGTAGCCCCGGGTGAACGACTGGGCGGTCAGGCCGGCGTCGAGATGCCAGGGCTGATGGCCGTCCTTGCGGTAGCCGACCTGCCACGCCGCCGCCTCCTGCTCGTCGGCGAACGGCCACAGCAGCTGGTATCTCGCGGCGGCCGCGGTGGTGGTCGCGCTCGCGGACTGGGCCGTGGTCGTCACCACCGCGGTCGGCTGGACGGTTGTCGTGCCCGGCGCGACGGTGTTGGCCGGCAGCTGCGTGACGACGACGGCCGCGGCGGCGGCGACCACCACGGTCATGACGGCGAGAATCCACCACCGTCGCGAATGGAGCGAGGATCGATCCGGATCGTTCATGGCGTCCACCTCCGGGGACCAGTTCTTCGCCCGCGCGACGAGAGGCGTTACCGCGCGACTTCCGTTCGGGAGGCGGGTGAGACCGCGCTACCGCATGAGCAGTCCTCGGTCCTCGTCGAACGACTCGACCGACAGCAGGTGCGCCTGCCAGGGGCCCAGGCAGACGTACAGGCCGGAACCGGCCAGGTCGTCGCCGTCCCGCCCGAACACGTCGTCGCCGAGCAGGTTCGTGAGACGCCAGCGGCGACCGGGCAGGTCGGGCCAGCCCAGCGGGATCCGGGCCTGCGCCGGCTGCGCCGAGAAATTGATCACGACCAGGTGCCGGGTCTCGCCGTCGGCGGGCAGCCAGCACCAGGCCATGAGGTTGCGGCAGGACTGGTTGTCGGGCCAGCCGGCCGGTTCCAACAGCTGCCAGGCGCCCCGGCGGACGCGGTGGTTGGCGACGGTGGCGAGCAGGCGGGCGTGCCACGCGGCGAGGCCGCGGTCCGGCGGTTCGTCGGGGCGCCGCGACACGAACACCGACGGGCGGACCTTGCGGCCCTCGAACTGCCCTTCGTGCCACAGGGTCGCGCCCGGCAGGGTGGCGATGGCGACAGCCGCGGCGACCTCGGCGGCCGGATCCAGCTGGCCGGCGATCCTGGGCTCGTCGTGGTCCTCCAGGTACCGCACCAGCCGCGACTGGTGGTTCCGGCCGGCGCGCAGGTGCTCGCGGATGGCCGCCGGGTCCTGCTCGACGATGTGGTCGTGCAGCCGCTTGTCGTAGCAGAACGAGAAGCCCTGCTGCTGCAGGCTCGGTTCGAGGTCCCAGTACGCCTCGGCGAGTAGCACCGTCTCCGGGTGCCGCTCGCGCAACCGGCCGATGACCTCCGGCCAGAACTCCCCGGCCGGTTCCGGTCCGACCCGATCGCCCCAGGTCGCCGCGAACACCGTGTTCGTCACGAGCATGGCCATGTCGCAGCGGATCCCGTCGCACTGGTCGGCGATCTCGGAGAGGGTGGCCGCGGTCGCCGTCCGCAGCGCGGGGGAGAACGCGTCGAGCTGCACGACGTCGGTCCACGCCGGGAAGTGCGGGTCCCGCCCCCGGGCCAGGACGTGCCCGGACAGATCCAGCCATGCCGTCGCGTCCGCCCACAGGTCGCGCGGCTCGCCGCGGATGAACAGCTCCGGCCTCTCGGTCACCCACGGATGGTCGGGGGCGACGTGGTTGGGCACGTAGTCCAGGATCAGGCGGACACCACGCTCGGCCAGCGCCTTCCGGGCGACAGCCAGCGCGTCGGGCCCGCCGAACGCGTCGTCGACCACGTACTGCCGCACGCAGTACGGCGAGCCGAACACGTCCGTGGGGCGCAGGTCCGGCAGGGCCGCGCGAAACGTCCTACGCACCATGGGATCCGCGTTGGCCAGGGCGAGACCGGCCGGGCTGCGCCGCCACACGCCCATCAGCCAGACCGCGTCGACCCCGGTCGGCGTGACCGCGTCCCAGTCGTCGTCCGACACGTCGGCCAGCGTCGTGCGGCGGCCGACGGCGCGGGAGACGGCGTCCAGCCACACCGCCGTGTTGACTTCGTAGATCACGGGCTGCTCGGGCCACCCACTGGTCGCGCCACCGTCGTGATCGGCGCAGGCGACTCCGCCGCCGGGGCGATCGCGCTCCGTGTCGGACATGGTGTCCTCGGACATGGTGTCCTACCTCCACTCGATGCCGGATCCGTTGTGTCGCCAGCATGTACGTGGCCCGCGGAGACGACGTCATCCCGGCCGGGTGGTTCGGCTCAGTCCCGAGCGGCCGGGCGGGGCAGCAGGATCGCGGCCACGAGGCCGACGACCGCGACGACGCCGAGAACGCCCAGCGCGAGCGCGAACGGGCCGCCACCCGGATGCGCCGCGCCCACGAGGACCGAGCCGGCGAGCGCGGTGCCCATCGACGAACCGAGATTGGACACGCTGCGCGACAGACCCGAGATGTCGCCCTGCAGTTCGGCCGGGGAGTTGGACTGCACCACGTTCACGGACGCGGTCAGCATGATCCCGATGCCCGCGCCGGTCAGGAACAGGCCGGGCACGAAGGTGAGCACGCCCGAGTCGTCCCTGACCAACGCGAGCAGCAGCGCCATGCCGGCGATCGTGGTCACGAAGCCACCACGGACCAGCCGCCGCTGGGAGTGGCGACGGGCCAGCCGTTCCGCCGCCGCGGAGGACAGCAGGATGCCCACCGTCGCGGGCAGCAGCATCAGGCCGGTCCCGATGGCGTCGAAGCCGCGGACCTGCTGCAGGAAGACGGAGATCACGAAGAACGAGCCCTGCAGCACCAGCCACTGCAGATGCTGGGTCGTCAGGCCGAGGCAGGTGGTGCGGTCGCGGAACAGCGTGACGGAGAACAGCGGGTCGCGTCCCGCTCGCTCCCGCGCGCGCAGGTGCGCGACCAGCAGCGCGAGCACCGCGACACCGATCCCGATGTAGATCCACACCGGCGACGGGCCACCGGCCGGGATGATCACGGTGCCGGCGACCGTGAAGTCCGTCCGAGCGACGAACCAGCCGTAGGTGCCGGTGCGCAGGATCCCGAACACGACGAGGAAGAGACCGGCCGCGGACAGCACGGCGCCGAGCAGGTCGAACCGCGGCGGCGGCTCGGGCCTGGGCGGATCGGCGAGGTGGCGGGCGAGAACGACGATCGACAACACCACCAGCGCCTGGAGCAGGAACGACGCGCGCCAGCTGACGAAGCTGGTGACCAGCCCGCCGATCAGCGGACCGGCCGCGGCCCCGAGCCCGGCGGCGCCGCTGACCACGCCGAAGTTTCGGGCTCGCGTCCCGATGTCGTCGAACGACACCGTGATCAGGATGTAGATGGGCGGGATCAGCAACGCCGACCCGATGCCTTCCAGGAGCGAGTAGCCCAGGATCATCAAGCCGAGGCCCCCGGCCTGGGAAGCGAGCACCGCACCGACGCCGTACACGGCCAGGCCGCCGATGAAGCACACCTTGCGGCCCCAGATGTCGGTCAGCTTGCTGCCCGGGATCATCAGCGACGCCATGGTCAGGGTGAACAGCGTGATCGTGGTCTGGATGCCGATCACCGTCGTGCCGATGTCCGACGCGATCGTGCTGATGGCCACGTTCATGTTGGTCGCGGCGTAGCTGGCGACGAACTGGGCGAGCGCGAGCGGCAGCACCAGTTCGGCCGCGCCGGTGCGGGTCATCGCCGCCGCCCGCGGCGGGTCGTCATGCCCGTCACAGAACCCATTCGGTCCACCGCCTGGGAGTCGCGCCGCGAAGTCCGGTCAGGAACCACGCTGGGCCGTCCCGGACTGGTCGGCCTCCTCCGCGCCGGATGACGAGCGCCGGCCGGGTCAGGGCGGGGCGCCGGGCGATCCGTCGCCCGGCGTGCCGAGCAGGCCGAGTTCGCGGGCGCGCCGGATGGCGTCGTTGCGCCGGTTGGCGGACAGCTTGCGCAGGATGCCGCGGATGTGCGTCTTCACCGTGTTGACCGACACGAACATCGTGTGCGCGATCTCGTCGGTGGACAGCAGCGCGGCCATGTTGCACAGCACCTCGTATTCGCGGTCGGTGAGCGGTTCGACGAGCGCGGGCGGCCGCGTGTCGCCCTGCGGCCGGGTCGTCGACACGACGGCGAGGGCACCGTCCAGCCACTGGTGCCGGCGCAGCAGTTGCTGGTCCTGCAACAGGAATCGCCGCAACCGGGGCGGGGCCTCGACGATCGGCCGGCGCAGGTTCTCCGGCGCGGCCAGGTGCAGCGCGCGGCCGAGGGCCTGCCTGGCCAGGTCGGTGCGTCCCCGGTCCAGTTCGCGGGAAGCCCGGTGCAGCCACGATTCCACCTGGGCGGTGAGCGCGCCGCCGCCTTCCGCCGGCCGGCCCGCGGCGGCCAGCCAGCCGGGCAACACCTGGCTCGCCGCCGGGT